>NZ_LT629689.1:4835000-5547500 GCF_900102035.1 Pseudomonas extremaustralis | reverse complement strand
CAAACGCCTTCTTCCCAGCCTGACACACATGGGTCGCTCCCAATTCGTATATAAAGGTGCGATCAACCACCTCACCATCTATACGCACACCACCGGAACCCAAGAGGTCGCGCGCGACCGCCGAGTTCTTCACCAGGCCCGCCTTATTCAGGACAGCCGCGATTGGCATCGCCTCCGCAGCAGCCAGCTCAATCTCCGGCAGGTCATCTGGCAACTCACCATCCTTCATCCGGTTGCCCGCCGCACGGTGAGCACTGGCCGCAGCCTCCTCACCATGGAAACGCGCAACAATCTCTTCAGCCAGCTTGATCTTGACGTCGCGAGGATTGGCACCCGCCTCGACATCCGCACGCAACGCATTGATTTCGTCCATCGAGCGAAAGCTCAACAGCTCGAAGTAACGCCACATCAACGCATCCGGAATCGAAACCAGCTTGCCATACATCACGCCCGGCGCTTCTTGGATACCGACGTAGTTACCCAGAGACTTGGACATCTTCTTGACGCCATCCAACCCCTCCAGCAACGGCATGGTCAGAATGCACTGAGCCTCCTGCCCATAAGCACGTTGCAGCTCACGCCCCATCAGAAGATTGAACTTCTGATCGGTGCCGCCCAACTCAACGTCAGCCCGCAACGCCACCGAGTCATACCCCTGGACCAGCGGATACAGAAACTCATGAATCGCGATCGGTTGATTGGTGGAGTAGCGCTTATCGAAGTCATCGCGCTCAAGCATGCGCGCCACGGTGTATTGGGATGTCAGGCGAATGAAATCCGCTGGCCCCATCTTGTCCATCCAAGTGGAGTTGAACGCCACCTCGGTCTTGGCCGGATCGAGAATCTTGAACACCTGGGTCTTATAGGTCTCGGCGTTATCGAGAACCTGCTCGCGGGTCAGCGGCGGACGCGTGGCACTCTTGCCGCTTGGATCACCGATCATCCCGGTAAAGTCACCTATTAGAAAGATGACCTGATGCCCCAGCTCCTGGAACTGGCGCAACTTGTTAATAAGCACGGTGTGACCCAGGTGCAGATCCGGCGCCGTCGGATCAAAGCCGGCCTTGATACGCAGGGGCTGGCCACGCTTGAGCTTTTCAATCAGCTCCGCCTCGACCAACAGTTCTTCCGCACCACGCTTTATAAGCGCTAACTGCTCTTCAACCGACTTCATAACAGACCCGCAAGGCTCAGATTCAAAAGGGAACCAACCATACAAGATCAGGGACTAATTACAAGTTTTGCCCTGCGCACGGACACCGTTCAGCAAGCCCAGCATTCGCAAGCTTGCGCCACAGATGATTTGGTTATATTTTATACAGTTATTTCATCTTCATCATGTCATTCATCTTTTCCAATTCATCTTCAAAGTCAAAATTACCTATGACCACAGAACCGTCTAAAGCGCCGCCGCTTTACCCAAAGACCCACCTGCTCGCCGCAAGTGGTATCGCTGCCCTTTTGAGCCTGGCACTCCTGGTATTCCCTTCCAGCGACGTAGAAGCCAAACGAACATCCCTGAGCCTTGACTTGGAAAGTCCAGTTGAACAACTGACACAAGATCAAGACGCTTCCGGCGCTCAACAAGCCACAAATGCCCCCGTCGATTCGCCGTTTGCCCAAATCGAAAGCGCCCCTGACGAGACTGGTCAAACCGCCCAGCAGCAGCCCGCACCTGCGACAGCACTAGCAAAGAGCCCTCAACATCGTGAAGTGATCGTCGGCAAGGGCGACACCCTTTCCACGCTGTTCGAAAAGGTCGGCCTACCTGCCACCACTGTTAATGAGGTCTTGGCCAGCGATAAACAAGCCAAGCAATTCAGCCAACTCAAGCGTGGTCAAAAACTCGAATTCGAACTGACCCCAGAGGGTCACCTGAACAACCTGCATAGCAACATCAGCGACCTGGAAAGCATCACCCTGACCAAGGGCGCCAAAGGCTTTGCATTCAATCGCATCATCACAAAGCCGGTGATGCGCTCCGCCTATGTACATGGCGTAATCAACAGCTCGCTGTCGCAATCGGCCGCCCGCGCCGGCTTGTCCCACAGTATGACCATGGACATGGCTAGCGTTTTTGGCTACGACATCGACTTCGCCCAGGACATCCGCCAGGGCGACGAATTCGACGTGATCTATGAGCAGAAGGTCGCCAACGGCAAAGTGGTCGGCACCGGCAATATCCTTTCCGCGCGCTTCACCAACCGCGGCAAAACCTACACCGCTGTGCGCTACACCAACAAACAAGGCAACAGCAGTTACTACACGGCTGATGGCAACAGCATGCGCAAGGCCTTTATCCGCACACCTGTGGATTTCGCCCGCATCAGCTCGCGTTTCTCCATGGGTCGCAAACACCCAATCCTGAACAAGATCCGCGCACACAAAGGCGTCGACTATGCAGCTCCGCGCGGTACACCCATCAAGGCCGCAGGTGACGGCAAGGTATTGCTGGCTGGACGCCGCGGCGGTTATGGCAACACCGTGATCATCCAGCACGGCAACACCTACCGTACGCTGTATGGCCACATGCAAGGTTTCGCCAAGGGCGTACAGACCGGTGGCAACGTGAAACAGGGCCAGGTGATCGGCTATATCGGTACCACGGGCCTGTCCACCGGCCCACACTTGCATTACGAGTTCCAAGTCAATGGTGTACACGTCGATCCATTGGGCCAGAAGCTGCCGATGGCAGACCCGATCGCCAAGGCCGAACGCGCGCGCTTCATGCAACAAAGCCAGCCGCTGATGGCGCGCATGGATCAAGAGCGCTCTACCCTGCTGGCTTCGGCGAAGCGTTAAGGTATGCCGCTCTATATAGGTGTGATGTCCGGGACCAGTCTCGATGGCCTGGATATCGCCCTGATCGAACAAGATGCCGCGATCAAGTTGATCGCCACTCACTACATCCCCATGCCAGACGGCCTGCGCGCGGAACTGCTCGGCCTTTGCACCAGCGGCCCGGACGAGATCGCCCGCTCGGCAATGGCCCAGCAACACTGGGTGACACTCGCCGCCCAGGGCGTCCATGCCCTGCTCGACCAGAACAACCTCAAGCCTCAGGACATTCGCGCGATCGGCAGCCATGGGCAGACCATCCGCCATGAACCAGCACGAGGCTTCACCGTACAGATTGGCAATCCCGCCCTGCTTACCGAGCTGACCGGCATCACCGTGGTCAGCGACTTCCGCAGTCGCGACGTTGCCGCAGGCGGCCAGGGTGCGCCTTTGGTGCCAGCCTTTCATGAAGCACTGTTTGATGAACGCAGTGGGAATCGCGCAGTGTTGAACGTCGGAGGGTTCAGCAACCTCAGCCTTATTGAGGCCGACAAGCCTGTAGCTGGCTTCGACTGCGGCCCAGGCAATGTCCTGCTGGATGCCTGGATTCATCAACAGCGCGGCGAACACTTTGATCGCGATGGTCAGTGGGCCGCCAGCGGAAAAGTAGAACCTCAGTTACTCCATGCGCTGCTCAGTGACCCCTTCTTCTTGACCAAAGGCCCCAAAAGCACTGGACGCGAAGTGTTCAACCTGGGATGGCTGCAACAACATCTGGCGCGCATGCCCGCTTTCGCCCCCCAGGACATCCAGGCCACGCTGTTGGAGCTGACTGCCCTGACCATTGTCGAGTCGCTGCAAGCCGCCCAACCCCAGACAAAGACCCTGCTCGTCTGCGGCGGCGGCGCCCATAACAGTGCACTGATGAAGCGTCTGGCCGCACTACTGCCATCGACCCAGGTCAGCAGTACCGCCAACCATGGTGCAGACCCCGACTGGGTCGAAGCCATGGCCTTCGCCTGGCTGGCCCACTGCTGCCTTGAAGGCATCGCCACCAACCGCCCCAGCGTCACCGGTGCACGCGGGCTGCGGGTACTGGGCGCGATCTACCCTGCCTAAAATCCAGACAGCAAAACGCCGCTGGGCCGATCAAAGCCAAGCGGCGTTTTTATATCCGCTACCGATCAGATCGAGAACGAAGACCCACAACCACATGTAGTAGTGGCATTAGGGTTCTTGATCACGAAACGTGAACCCTCAAGACCTTCCTGATAATCCACCTCGGCGCCTGCCAAGTATTGGAAACTCATGGGGTCCACAACCAGGCTCACACCTTCGCGCTCAACAATGGTGTCATCATCGGCCACTTCTTCATCGAAGGTAAAACCGTACTGAAACCCTGAACAACCGCCGCCCGTAACGAATACGCGCAGCTTCAAGCGATCATTACCCTCTTCATCGACCAGGCTCTTCACCTTGTGCGCAGCACCGTGGGTGAATTGCAAAGCCGTGGGGGTGAAGGATTCAACGCTCATGCTGATAATCTCCCGGCGTACCGCCGCCATATGCGTAATGGTCGGCATTATCCGCTTCTCCTAGAAAAGCGGTCAACTATTGTTACGGTATATCAATCTGCGCAGCCGCCATTAAAAACACAAAAGGCCCGATCGATGGGCCTTCTGTTAAGCGACATAACCGCCTTACGGCAGCATGCCTGCGTGGGACAAGCCCAGCTTTTCATCCAGGCCGAACAGGATGTTCATGTTCTGCACCGCCTGGCCCGACGCGCCCTTGACCAGATTATCGATCACCGACAGCACCACGACCAAGTCGCCATCTTGTGGGCGGTGCACGGCGATACGGCAGACGTTGGCGCCACGCACACTGCGGGTCTCCGGATGACTGCCGACCGGCATCACATCGACGAACGGCTCGTTGGCGTAGCGCTTTTCAAACAGCGCCTGCAGATCGACCGAGCGATCAACCACGGTTGCGTAAAGCGTGGAATGAATGCCACGGATCATCGGCGTCAGGTGCGGTACAAAGGTCAGCCCCACGTCCTTGCCGGCGGCGCGACGCAGCCCCTGGCGGATTTCCGGCAGATGGCGATGCCCTTTTACCGCGTAGGCCTTCATGCTTTCCGACGTCTCGGAGTACAGCGAACCCACCGCTGCCCCACGACCGGCGCCGCTGACGCCAGATTTGCAGTCGGCGATCAGGCGCGAAGCATCCGCCAGCCCGGCTTCAAGCAATGGCAAGAAGCCCAACTGCGTCGCGGTCGGATAGCAACCCGGCACGGCAATCAGGCGCGCTTGCTTGATCTGCTCACGATTGACTTCAGGCAGGCCGTACACGGCCTCTCCCAACAGTTCCGGTGCCCCATGAGGCTGACCGTACCATTTGGCCCACTCGTCGGCGTCCTGCAGACGGAAATCCGCCGACAGATCGATCACCTTGGTGCCCGCAGCCAGCAGCTCACCGGCCAGCGCGTGGGCAACGCCGTGAGGGGTGGCAAAAAACACCACGTCACAGTCGCCGAGGGTCTTGATGTCCGGCACGCTGAAGGCCAGGCCGTCGTAGTGGCCCCGCAGGTTCGGGTACATATCAGCCACAGCCAGACCGGCCTCGGATCGGGAAGTGATGACTACCACCTCAGCTTGCGGATGCTGAGCCAACAGACGCAGCAGTTCGACACCGGTGTAACCCGTGCCGCCGACGATACCGACCTTGACCATAAACCTGCCCTCAAAGAACCCACTGGAAAGCCGTCGATAATAGGGGCCGCATTGTCCTGCGACAACCGCCAAGGTGACGTAAGGACGCATGAGCCACTACTATCTTCAGTTACCGTGAACCTGGGAATAACTAAAAATGCTTTATCTATGGGTCAAAGCCTTCCATATCGTCGCCATCGTGTGCTGGTTTGCCGGGCTGTTTTACCTGCCACGCCTGTTCGTCTACCACGCACAAAGCGAGGATGCGGTGAGCAAGGAGCGTTTCAACGTGATGGAGCGCAAGCTGTATCGCGGCATCATGGGGCCGGCGATGATTGCCACCCTGGTATTCGGCATCTGGCTGATTGCCCTGAACCCCAGCATTTTCCAATCGGGCGCCTGGATTCACGCCAAGCTCACCCTGGTGGTGTTCCTTATCGGCTACCACCACATGTGCGGTGCGCAGGTAAAACGTTTTGCCCGTGGCGAAAACACCCGCAGCCATGTCTTTTATCGCTGGTTCAATGAAGTCCCGGTTCTCATATTGCTGGCTATCGTAATTTTGGTCGTGGTCAAACCGTTCTAACGTCAATGACTCGGGGTACCTCCAATGTCGCTGCCCGCTCTGCTAGAACAACGCCTGCGCCTGCCCGTTGTGGCTGCGCCGATGTTCCTGATTTCCAATCCACAGCTGGTCCTGGCGTGCTGCCGCAATGGCGTGGTCGGGAGTTTCCCGGCGCTGAACCAGCGCGAAAGCAGTGGTTTCAAAGCCTGGCTGGAGGAAATTGAAACGGGCCTGGCGCAGTTGGAGAATCCCGCACCCTATGCCGTCAATTTGATAGTGCACAACAGCAATCCGCGACTGGAGGCCGACCTGGCGATCTGCGTCGAGCACAAAGTGCCGATCGTGATCACCAGCCTCGGTGCAGTGAAAGAGTTGGTGGACGCCGTACACAGCTATGGCGGCCTGGTTTTCCATGACGTCACCACTCGGCGCCATGCCGAAAAAGCCGCTGAAGCCGGTGTGGATGGTTTGATCGCCGTGCCCGCTGGCGCCGGGGGACATGCCGGCACTTGGAGCCCCTTCTCGCTGGTTGCCGAGATTCGCCAATTCTTCGACAAAACCCTGCTGCTTGCCGGCTGCCTCAACCATGGGCACGAAATCCTCGCCGCCCAGTTGCTCGGCGCAGACCTGGCCTACCTCGGTACGCGCTTTATCGCGACCGCCGAAAGCCACGCACCTGATGCATATAAGGAGATGCTGCTCACATCGCACGCCGCCGACATCGTGCACACTGCGGCCGTCTCTGGCGTACCCGCAAGCTTTATGCGCCAGAGCCTGGAAAACGCCGGTTTCGACATCAAGTCCCTACAGGGCAAAGGCGAGATCAATTTCGGTTCCAAGCTCAAGCCCTTGAGCGACGAAGCCAAGGCCTGGAAGACTGTATGGTCTGCCGGCCAGGGCGTTGGTGAGATTAATGATTTGCCCAGCGTCGATGAACTCGTTGCCCGCCTGGATGCCGAATACCGCAAGGCACTCGAGCACGCGATACAATTGCGCTGGCCACGCTGAACCATAAACACCGCAGGGCCTGCCCATAGAGCAAGCCCGCACTACCTCCCTGAACAAGTGACAAGGATGCCTGCATGAGCGACAACCGTTTCAAGATTGTGTTTGATGGAGCCTTGCTCCCGGGCGTCGAAAGCACCACGGCGAAACTGAACCTGGCCGAGCTGTTCAAAAGTGAAGTCGAAGCCATCGAGAAGCTCTTTACGGGCCGCACGGTAGCCCTGAAGCGCGACTTGTCCCGTCCCGATGCCGAAACCTACCTCACCGCACTGAAAAACGCCGGGGTCGATGCTCGTATCGAACCAGAACAACCCGTGACCTTCAGCCTTGCCGAAACCCACGAGACCGACGCCGGTGATTCTGGATTCTCCCGCACGGGTGCCTCGCCCTATGCGCCGCCACGCGCGCCTGTAGGTGACGACCTGCCTGAGTATTCCACGCTCAATGTGTTCACCATCGACGGGCGCATCGGGCGCTTGCGGTACCTGGCATGGACACTTGTATTGACCGTCGCAATGCTCGTTGCCTCAGGCATTATCGCCACCGCAAGCTTTGCGGTAGCGACCGCTTCGCCGACGGCAGGTGTCATTCTGGGTTCACTGCTGGGCTTTGCATTGTTCGTCGCGATGGTCTGGGTCAGCGTGCAAATCGGTGTACAACGCCTGCACGACCTGGGCTGGTCGGGCTGGCTGTACCTGCTGAACCTGGTGCCGCTGGTGAACAGCATTTTCCCACTGCTGCTGCTGGTGTTGCCCGGTAACGCCGGCGCCAACCAGTACGGCGCACCACCACCACGCAACTCCACCGCGGTGAAGGTCCTGGCGTCCCTGTGGCTGGCGTTTATCCCATTGATGCTCATCATTGTGATGACCTTGGGCATGAACGGCTACCTGAACCAACTCGAAGCCAACGTCGACAGCAGCTATGAAAGCAGCTCCCTCAACGCCGACCAGGACGTCGACCAAAGCGTGATCGTCGAAGAAGAAGACGCGCAAAGTGCTGACGATGCGGCCGAACCTGTAGACTCTCCAGAACAGTGAAAAAACGCCCGCCGCCTGTGATGCATCTATCACCGGCACCGCGGCGTTGCGATGGAGAAAGGCATGACCCGTTACGCTCTGATCACCGGCGCCTCCAGCGGCATCGGCCTGGCCCTGGCCGAAGCCCTGGCCCGACGCGGCCGCAGCTTGATTCTGGTGGCCCGCCAGCGTGATCAGTTGGAAAGCATTGCAATTGAATTGACTCAACGCTTCGGCGTCGAGGTGCTGTTTCGGGCCTGCGATCTGGGGGAGCCGCTACGCTTGTCCGGGTTCCTGCTGGAGCTTGAAGAAGGCGAACGGCAGATCGACTTGCTGGTCAATTGCGCCGGCATTGGCACCAGTGGGCCTTTCCTGGCACAGGACTGGATGACCGAGCAGGACCTGATCGAAGTCAACATCCTCGCCCTCACCCGTATGTGCCATGCCCTGGGCAATGCCATGGCGTTGCATGGCGGCGGGCAAATCCTCAACGTCGCGTCGGTCGCGGCGTTCCAGCCCGGTCCGTGGATGAGCAGCTACTACGCCAGCAAGGCCTATGTGCTGCATTTCTCCGAAGGCCTGCGCGAAGAGTTGAAAACCTGTGGCATCAAGGTCTCGGTGCTCTGCCCCGGCCCGACACGCACTGCCTTCTATGGCACCGCGCAGATGGACACCGCCAAGCTCGAGCGCACTGACAAACTGATGAGCCCGGAAGAAGTGGCGCTCTACACGGTACGCGCCCTGGAACGGAACAAAGCCATCATTATTCCTGGTCGACGCAACCGCTGGATCGCCTTCAGCCCGCGCTTGAGCCCACGCTGGCTGACCCGCAAGATTGCCGGCGCCATCAATAAGGCCTATTGCCCGCGCTGACCGGCTGAGTACACTCACCCTGCACATTCACCATGGAGAAACAGCTTTGGATACTCTGTTCACCAAGATCATCAACAGAGAAATACCCGCGAAGATCATCTATGAAGATGACCAGGTTCTCGCCTTCCACGATATCGCCCCACAAGCGCCGGTACATTTTCTGGTTATCCCGAAAAAACCGATCCGCACCCTGAATGATCTGACCGAGGACGACAAAACCTTGGCTGGGCATATCCTGTTCACCGCTCAGCGCCTGGCCCTGGAACTGGGCTGCGAGAAGGGCTTCCGCGTAGTGATGAACTGCAACGAAGAGGGTGGCCAGACCGTTTACCACATCCATATGCATGTGCTGGGTCAGCGCCAGATGAACTGGCCGCCGGGCTGATACCCTTGATACACGGGTCGCCGGCCCCGGCATGCGACCCTATGCCTTTGACTCAGCGCAAACGCTTCGCCCCCTCTTGCGGTAAACTGGCCGCCGAGATTCTTCCCTGAGGTCAGCATGACTACCCAACGTCACTACTCGCCGATTGACCGTCTGTTGCTGCAAGCCGATACAGCCATGCGCACACTGCTTCCCTTCAGCGGCCAGCCCTATCGTCCATCGCCCGCCATCGTGCAGCCCGACGCACAGATGAGCGAGACCGATACCCGCCACGTCGCCGGCCTCATGCGCATCAACCATACCGGCGAAGTCTGCGCCCAGGCGCTGTATCAAGGCCAGGCCCTGACGGCCAAGTTGCCTCAGGTGCGCGCAGCAATGGAGCATGCAGCCGAGGAAGAAATCGACCACCTCGCGTGGTGCGAGCAACGCATCCGCCAACTGGGCAGCCACCCAAGCGTGCTGAACCCGTTGTTTTATGGTTTGTCGTTTGGTATCGGTGCTGCTGCCGGCCTGATCAGCGATAAGGTCAGCCTCGGTTTTGTCGCGGCCACCGAAAATCAGGTCTGCAAGCACCTCGATGAGCACTTGGAGCAACTGCCAGCCGGAGACGAAAAGTCCCGCGCAATTCTTGAGCAGATGCGTATCGACGAAGAACACCACGCAGAAAGTGCCTTGGATGCCGGCGGTTTCCGCTTTCCGGCACCGGTGAGGTTTGGCATGAGCCTGCTGGCCAAAGTCATGACCAAAAGCACCTACCGCATCTGAAGCCACTGTAATTGAATGGACTCGCCCAAGCCGAGGCGTCTGTGCGCCACGGTGGCATTCTTATAGAAAGCCAACGACAGCGAGGGCGAGACCATGAAAAAGCATACGACGATCAACCAGTCTTTGTCAGCCGATGTATCTACCTGCATGAACGTTGCGGTAGATCTTGCCAAAAAGGTCTTTCAGGTGGCCGGTGAGGATGCGCTCGGACAGGTGATATTCGAGGATCGGATCAAGTCACGTGAAGCCTTCCAGGCCTTTCTTCAGAAGCTTCCAGCAAGCGTGACGGTGCTGGTGGAAACCGGGCCAGGCGCTCAAGCATGGGCGCGGTTGCTGCAAGCGCAGGGCAATCCCGTGCGCATCCTGCCCGCTCAGCATGTTGCCAATCATCGCAGCGGCCCGAAAAACGATCGCAATGATGCATTGGCGATCCTGCGTGCAGGCCGCGATTGCACGATATCAGCGGTACCGGTCAAGAGCGCAGCGGCGATGGCGATGCAAGCACTGCACCGGGCCCGGCAGGGATACATTCGGCGACGTACGGCGGTCGGTAATCAGATGCGTGGCTTGTTGCTGGAGCAAGGGGTCTCTATGGCGCAGGGCGAAACAGCCATCAGCCAACGTGTCCCTCGAATACTGGAAGATGCTACTCAGCCATTACCCGATTTGCTGCGTGAACTGATCGCCGAGCTGCTAGGAGAATGGGATCAATTGGGCGAGCGCGTGAACGTGTTGACTGGTCGGCTCGAAACAGCGGCCAAGCAGAACGAGACCGCCAAGCGGCTGATGACGGTACGCGGAGTGGGGCCGATCATTGCCACAGCGCTACTGGCCAAGCAAACCGAGCCTGAACGCTTCGCCAATGCTCGACAGTTCGCCGCCTACTTCGGGTTGGTACCCAGCCAACACAGTAGTGGCGAGAAGATCCGGTTGGGCAAGATGAGCAAACAGGGTGATGCTTACTTGCGCAGCTTGGCGATCCAAGGTGCCCACGCAGTTCTAAGACAGGTACGACCGGATTCAGAGCAGCCGGACGACCAGCGTCTACAGCGCTGGATATCCCGCCTGGGACGCAAGGAGGCGGCGGTGCGTTTGGCCAACCGCAACCTGCGCATCCTCTGGCGGCTCCTTCAAAATGACCAGACTTATCGTCGCCAACCAGGCAATAGCCAGGAGGCTACGATGAGTCACTGATCTACAGCGTTCTGCCACCGGGGCGTTAAGCCGCTCCAACCCATGCTAAAGAACATTGACCCCTGGTCAGACCGTCGCGAACTGATGCCTGCGCTCCTACCGGCCCTTGAGGCCTAACTGTAATGGGCATATCGCGAGCTGATCCAATGTTGGCCAGAAGCTGTTTGGGCTTCCTTGAATAGGCCTGATACATAGATGCAACCGGGTAACAATGTTTGAAAAGCGGGTTGAATGTGGGGGCGAGTCCATACATAGGAACGAGCTTGCTCGCTCCTACAGGAATCGTCTAGCGATCAACCCAGCTCGATGATTTCGTAATCATGGGTGATGGCCACACCGGCCGCGCCCAGCATGATCGACGCCGAGCAGTACTTTTCGGCCGACAATTCGATGGCCCGCTTGACCTGCGCCTCCTTCAGTGCCCGCCCTTTCACCACGAAATGCATGTGGATCTTGGTAAACACCTTGGGATCTTCAGTGGCCCGCTCGGCTTCCAGGAAGGCTTCACAGCTTTCCACGGCCTGGCGGGACTTCTTGAGGATGCTGACCACGTCGAAATTGCTGCAACCACCGACACCGAGCAGGAGCATTTCCATCGGACGTACGCCCAGGTTACGACCACCGGCTTCCGGCGGGCCGTCCATGACCACCACATGACCACTGCCCGACTCACCGAGGAACATGGCTTCGCCCGCCCATTGGATGCGTGCCTTCATCGCCCAGACTCCACTGTAAAAAAAGGGGTGCCAGCTTAGCACAGGGTCAGTTCACCACAGCGTTTCCCATCAGAGCGATCAACGACCGGCTCTCACCTGTAAATTCGCTGATCGAGACAGAATACGTCTGTTAAGCTGGCGCCAAATCAATGGCGCATTGCCACTCTTTTTGTGCTGCGTGTATCAATAACGATACTAATGAATACAATAACGCCAACTACCTCGCTCCGCCTTTTCGGGATACAACCATGGTTGCGCTGACTCCCACACCCAAGATCAAGAATCTCGACAAATTGTTGATGCACTGCCAGCGCCGGCGTCATCCGGCCAAGCACAACATCATCTGTGCCGGCGAGCGCTCCGAGACACTGTTCTTCATTATCAAAGGCTCGGTCACCATCCTGATCGAGGATGAAGACGGCCGTGAAATGATCATTGCCTACCTGAACACCGGCGATTTCTTTGGGGAACTGGGTCTGTTTGAACAAGCCGGCAAGGAGCAGGAGCGCAGCGCCTGGGTCCGCACCAAGATCGAGTGCGAGGTAGCCGAGATCAGTTATGCAAAATTCCGCGAATTGGCCCAGCAGGATCCCGATATCCTTTATGCCTTGAGCGGCCAGATTGCCCAGCGCCTGCGCGACACCACGCGCAAGGTCGGCGATCTGGCATTCTTTGACGTCACCGGCCGCGTGGCCCGCTGCCTGCTGGAATTGTGCAAACAACCCGATGCCATGACCCACCCCGACGGCATGCAAATCAAGGTCACACGCCAGGAGATCGGGCGCATTGTCGGCTGTTCGAGGGAGATGGTCGGCCGCGTGCTCAAAGACCTGGAAGAGCGCAACCTGGTAAATGTCAAAGGCAAGACGATGGTGGTGTTCGGTACCCGTTAAACCGGCAGGAAGCTGGCCAACATGTGACGGTACAAAGTGTCCAGCCGGCTGATTGCATCCGGCGCGGGAAAGGCTTCGTGCAGCGCGATATGGCTGTCGGCACGAACGCGCTGGTCGAGACCGCAGGCCTCATTGAAGCGATTGACCGCCGCAATCAGGGCTTCGCGGTCGTTATCCAGCAACAACGCTCCATGCAC
The DNA here is from genome assembly GCF_900102035.1 of Pseudomonas extremaustralis. NCBI lineage: Bacteria > Pseudomonadati > Pseudomonadota > Gammaproteobacteria > Pseudomonadales > Pseudomonadaceae > Pseudomonas > Pseudomonas extremaustralis. The sequence continues at coordinate 5,534,396 of NZ_LT629689.1, read as the reverse complement.
CAACCCCACGGCGCGGCCAGCACTTTGCCGCCAGCGCTGGGCGGTGCCGACCATTTTGCGGCCATTGAGATTGACGTTGTAGCGACCGTCGCAGAATGCGCCGTCGATTTCACCGACCGACGCATCCCCGCCCAATTCGATCAACAAATCGCAGATCGGCTGGCACAGACGTTGATAACCGGTTTCGATCCGCCCTTGATCGCCTTCACTGCGAGGCGGTGCGTAAACCAGGGCGATATTGACCGTTGCGCTCGACTGCGGCACCGGCTCACCACCGGTTTCACGCAGCAACACCGGCCAACCGGCATCCGCCGAGACCTGGCTGGCGCGCTCGAACGCCGGCAACCGGCTTAAACGACGCGGCATCACCAAGGCTTGGTCGCTGGGCTGCCAGAACAGCAGCCCGAATGCCTGTTCACCGGCGCAAACGGCAGCCAGCAACGCCTGCTCGGCGGCAAGCCCTGCTTCGACGGTCATTGCCACCGGCTGCGTCATCATCAGTCCAGGGTCGAACCGCTGACCGCCACGCCACGCTCCGGGAAGAACAGGCGCTGCAGTTCCGCCCCTGGGTTTTCAGCGCGCATGAAGGTCTCGCCGACCAGGAACGAATACACACCACTGATTTCCATCAACTCCACATCGGCACGATTGACGATGCCACTCTCGGTGATCACCAAGCGATCGCGCGGAATGCGCGGCAGCAGGTCGAGGGTGTTTTCCAGGCTGACTTCAAAGGTATGCAGGTTACGGTTATTCACGCCGACCAACGGCGTGTCGAGGGTCTTCAGCGCTCGCTCCAGCTCATCGCCATCGTGCACTTCCACCAGCACATCCAGGCCGACGCTTTTGGCCACGGCCGCCAACTCGGCCATCTTCACGTCATCCAGCGCGGAGACGATCAGCAGCACGCAGTCGGCGCCCAACGCACGGGCTTCGATGATCTGGTACGGATCGACCATGAAATCCTTGCGGATCACCGGCAACTTGCACGCGGCACGTGCCTGCTGCAGGAACAGGTCGGAACCCTGGAAGAAGTCGATATCGGTCAACACGGACAGGCAAGTCGCCCCGCCCTTCTCATAGCTGACGGCGATCTCGGCCGGGACGAAGTTCTCACGGATCACGCCTTTGCTCGGCGAGGCCTTCTTGACCTCGGCGATCACGGCTGGCTGCTTGAGCTTGGCCTGGGCGATCAGGGCATTGGCGAAACCGCGCGGCGCACCAGCGCTTTTCGCTTGTGCTTCCAGCTCGGCCAGACTCACACGGGCGCGGCGCTCGGCAACTTCTTCGGCCTTGCGGGCCAGGATTTTTTCCAGAACGGTCGGCACACTCATCCTTCATTCTCCATCTTGAATACTGCGGTGAATGCTCCCAGCTCTTCGAGCTTTTCACGAGCCAGCCCGGTGTGCAGCGCATCGTGGGCCAACTCGACACCTTCCTTGAGACTATAGGCGTGATCGGCCGCATAAAGTGCCGCGCCAGCATTCAGAACAATCATTTCCGCAGCTTTTTGACCGTTCTCAGTCTTGCGACGCCCCAAGGCATCGCGAATCAGTTCCAGCGAAGCCGCCGGGCTTTCCACGGCCAGGCCATGCAGGCTCTGGCTCTTCATACCCAGGTCTTCGGGCTCGACCCAGTATTCGGTGACCTGATCATTCTTCAACTCCGCCACAAAAGTCGGCGCCGCGAGGCTGAATTCATCCAGGCCATCCTTGGAATGCACCACCAGCACGTGCTTGCTGCCCAGGCGTTGCAGGACTTGCGCCAACGGCAGGCACAGCGCCTGGCTGAATACGCCGACCACCTGATGTTTGACACCGGCCGGATTCGTAAGCGGGCCGAGCATGTTGAACAGGGTGCGCAGGCCGAGGTCCTTGCGCGGGCCGGCAGCGTGTTTCATCGCCCCATGATGGGACTGGGCAAACATGAAACCGATGCCGACGCTGTCGATGCAACGCGCCACTTGCACCGGGGTCAGGTTCAGGTAGATACCGGCAGCTTCCAGCAAGTCGGCGCTGCCGCTTTTGCCGGACACCGCACGGTTGCCGTGCTTGGCCACGGTGCAACCCGCCGCCGCCACCACAAAGGAGGCCGCCGTCGACACGTTGAAAATATTCGCCCCGTCGCCGCCGGTGCCGACCACATCGACCACGCCGTCGAGGGTCTTGAGCTCGACCTTGTCCGCCAGCTCGCGCATCACCGAGACGGCGCCGACGATCTCGTCGATGCTCTCGCTCTTCATGCGCATCGCCATCATGAACGCGCCGATCTGCGCATCGGTGCATTGACCGGTCATGATCTCGCGCATCACATCGCTCATCTCAGCGGTGCTCAGGTCCAGATGGCTGACGACACGGCCCAGGGCTGTCTTGATATCCATGAAAAATCCTTAGCGCGTGCCGCCGCTCTGCTTGAGAAAGTTGGCGAACAGCTCGTAACCCTGCTCGGTCAGAATCGACTCGGGGTGAAACTGCACCCCTTCGATATTCAGTGTCTTGTGGCGCAGGCCCATGATCTCATCGACCGAGCCGTCTGCCAGTTGGGTCCAGGCGGTCACCTCAAGGCACTCGGGCAGGGTTTCGCGCTTGACCACCAGCGAGTGGTAGCGGGTCACCGTCACCGGCAACTTAAGCCCGTGGAACACACCCACATTATTGTGGAACACGGCGCTGGTCTTGCCATGCATCACCTGGCGCGCACGCACCACGTCACCGCCAAACGCCTGGCCAATGGACTGGTGCCCCAGGCACACGCCCAGGATCGGCAGTTTGCCGGCGAAATACTTGATCGCCTCCAGGGAAATGCCCGCCTCGGTCGGCGTGCAAGGGCCCGGCGACACTACGATGCGCTCTGGGTTGAGGGCCGCAATTTCAGCCACGGTCAGTTCGTCGTTACGCACCACCTTGACCTCGGCACCGAGCTCGCCCAGGTACTGCACAACGTTGTAGGTAAAGGAGTCGTAGTTATCAATCATCAGCAACATGGGGAAACCTCAAGAATTCTTAGCCCTGGGGGGTCTGTTCAGCCAATGCCACGGCGCGGAACATGGCGCGGCGCTTGTTCAGGGTTTCTTCCCATTCGAGGGCCGGCACCGAGTCGGCGACGATCCCGCCACCGGCCTGCACATGCAGCTCCCCGTCCTTGATCACCGCCGTGCGGATCGCAATGGCCGTGTCCATGTTGCCGTTCCAGGCGAAATACCCCACGGCACCGCCGTAGACGCCACGCTTGACCGGTTCCAGCTCATCGATGATTTCCATCGCGCGAATCTTCGGCGCACCCGACAGTGTGCCCGCCGGCAGAATCGCCCGCAGCGCGTCCATCGCAGTCAAGCCGGCTTTCAGTTCGCCGGTGACGTTAGACACGATATGCATCACGTTGGAATAACGCTCGATCACCATCTTCTCGGTGAGCTTGACCGAGCCGATTTCCGAGACCCGACCGGTGTCGTTGCGGCCCAGGTCGATCAGCATCAGGTGCTCGGCGATTTCCTTGTCGTCGCTCAGAAGATCCTCTTCCAGCGCCAGGTCCGCTTCTTCGGTCGCGCCACGTGGGCGGGTGCCGGCGATCGGGCGCACGGTGATCAGGTTGTCCTCGACGCGCACCAGCACTTCCGGCGAACTGCCGACGACGTGGAAATCACCAAAGTTGAAGAAGTACATGTACGGCGTCGGGTTGAAGCAACGCAGCGCCCGGTACAAGTCGATCGGCGCGGCCTTGAAGTCGATGGACATGCGTTGCGACGGCACGACTTGCATGCAGTCACCGGCGAGGATGTATTCCTTGATGGTATCGACCGCGCGCTCGTAGTCATCCTGGGTAAAACTGGAGCGGAACACCGGGTCAGCCGCCGGCGGACGGCTGAGGTCCAGGCCGCGACGCGGGGTGATCGGCTGGCGCAGCTTTTCCAGCAGGGCCTCGAGGCTGGCCAGGCCCTGCTCGAAAGCGTCAGCCTGGGAGGGGTCGGCGAGCACGATCGCGTGCATCTTGCCGGCGAGGTTGTCGAACACCACCACGGCGTCGGAGACCATCAACAGAATGTCCGGCACGCCCAGCGGGTCCGGGTTCGGGCATTTGCCCAGGCGCTTTTCCACATAACGCACGCAGTCGTAGCCGAAATACCCCACCAGGCCGCCGTTGAAACGCGGCAGGCCAGGGATGGTCGGCACGTTGTAGCGCGCCTTGAAGGTTTCGACGAAGGCCAGCGGGTCTTCTACATCGTGGCTTTCGATCTCGACGCCATCGTGGGTGATGCTGACGTGATGGTCATGCACCCGCAGCACGGTGCGGCATGGCAGGCCGATGATCGAGTAACGGCCCCACTTCTCGCCGCCCTGTACCGATTCGAGCAGGTAGGAGTTGGGCTCGTCGGCCAGTTTCAGGTAGATCGACAGCGGCGTATCGAAGTCGGCCAGGGTTTCGCAGGCCAGGGGGATACGGTTATAGCCGGCAGCGGCCAAACGCAGGAATTCTTCGCGGATCATGAGGTGCCTCGTGGCGTGAGGGTCTAACAGTCAGGTAGGCAAACGTGCCGCAGAGCGCGGCCAGAATCAGTCAGGCGCGCCAACGCCAGCGGGCCAGGGCCTTGATGACTTTCATCCAGAGTTTGCGAGTGACCACCACGATGGAATTTCCAGAAGGGGACGGATCGGTATCGAGCAACGTTATCTCAGCGCTCGCTCCCAAGCAACCGGGGATTAGCAGTCGCAGATCATCGATGACCAGTGAGGGCGACTCTTCGGCGATCGGACGGCCATGGTTGTAGCCGTAACTCAACGCCACGCACTGCACGCCAGCCGCTTTGGCCGCCAGCACATCGCTGCGCGAATCGCCGACGAACAATGACTGGGACGCGGGGATATTGGCCATTTTCATCACGAAAAACAGTGCCGCCGGGTCGGGTTTCTTTTGCGGCAAGGTATCGCCGCCGATGATCCAGCGGAAGTAACGACCAATTTTCATCTGGTCCAACAGCGGCGCGACGAAACGCTCGGGCTTGTTGGTGATCAGGGCCATTTCCACGCCCTGCTTGCTCAGCCATTTGAGGGTGTCGCGCACGCCGGGATACACCACCGTCAATTCGTGGTTGCTTTCATAGGCAACGTTGAACAGCTCCAGAGCGTGTTCGGCCTCGACCTCGTCCACGTCCTGGGCGTCAATGTGATTGGCCAGGGCCCGGCGCACCAGCATCTGTACGCCATTGCCGACCCATTCACGTACCGGGTCGATCCCCACCGGCTTGCGCCCCAGCTTGAGCAGCATCTCGTCCACCGCCGCCGCCAGGTCAGGCACCGAATCGATCAACGTACCGTCCAGATCGAACATCACCAGCCGTGGCAGTTCGCCGGAAAACAACTGCTCGAAGCCGCTCATGGACGCGCCAGAGCCAGTTCGGCGCGCATCTTGTCGATGACTTCCTGGTAGTCCGGGGCGTTGAAGATCGCCGAGCCGGCCACGAAGGTATCCGCGCCGGCAGCAGCGATTTCGCGGATGTTGTTGACGTTGACCCCACCGTCGATTTCCAGGCGGATGTCGCGGCCCGACGCATCGATCAGCGCGCGGGCTTCGCGCAGCTTGTCGAGGGTGCCGGGGATGAACTTCTGCCCGCCGAAGCCAGGGTTGACGCTCATCAGCAGGACCATGTCGACCTTGTCCATCACATACTTGAGCACATCCAGCGGGGTGGCCGGGTTGAACACCAGGCCCGCCTTGCAGCCGCCTTCGCGGATCAGTTGCAAGGTGCGGTCGACGTGCAGCGAGGCTTCCGGGTGGAAGGTGATGTAGGTGGCGCCGGCCTCGACGAAATCGCCGACGATACGATCCACCGGACTGACCATCAGATGCGCGTCGATCGGCGCGGTGATGCCGTACTTGCGCAGCGCCGCGCAGACCATCGGGCCGATGGTCAGGTTGGGCACGTAGTGGTTGTCCATGACATCGAAGTGCACGAAGTCGGCACCGGCGGCCAACACCTTGTCCACTTCTTCACCCAGGCGGGCGAAATCGGCGGAGAGAATCGATGGAGCGATAACGAAGGGCTGCATGACGCACCTTTTTTGAGCTAAATCACGATGGCGCGCATTGTATACCTCATGCTTTACCCTGCGCACCGTGACCTGACTCAACGACTAGTAAGCCGCCCGATAGATTTTCTCGATATCCGCCGCGCTGAGCTTGCGCGGATTGTTGCGCATCAGCCGCTCGATACCGGCAGCTTCGATGGCCATGGCCGGAATGGACTCCTCGGGCACCCCGAAGCTGCGCAGGCCTGCCGGGATCTCCACGGCGGTACACAGTCGCGTCATCGCCTCGACGGCCTGGTCGGCTGCATCGTTGACGCTCAGGCCGTTGATATTGACCCCCATGGCCTGGGCAATGTCCTGCATACGTTCCACACAAGCCAGCTTGTTCCAGTGCATCACATAGGGCAGCAACAGTGCGTTGCTCACGCCGTGGGCGATGTTGAACCGCCCGCCCAGCGGGTACGCCAGCGCATGCACCGCCCCCACCCCGGCATTACCGAACGCCATGCCAGCCATCAGGCTGGCGGTGGCCATGTCGTCGCGGGCCTGCAGGTTGGCCGGGTTGGCGTAGGCCTTGGGCAGCGCCTTGGCAATCAGTTTGATAGCGCCGATGGCCAGGGCGTCGGTGATCGGCGAGGCATTCAGCGACAAGTAGGATTCGATGGCATGCACCAGCGCATCCACGCCACTGGCGGCGGTGACACCGCGCGGGCAGGTCAGGGTCATTTGCGGGCTGATCAGCGCGACATCCGGCAGCAAATAATCGCTGACGATGCCTTTTTTCAACTGCGCGGCCTTGTCGGAAAGGATCGCCACGTTGGTAACTTCCGAGCCGGTGCCGGCCGTGGTCGGGATGGCGATCAGCGGCGGGCCTTTGCGTGGCACCTGATCGACGCCGAACAGATCCTCCAGGGCGCCATGGTAACCGGCATAGGCGGCGACACTTTTAGCGATGTCGATGGCGCTGCCGCCACCCAAGCCGATCAGGCCGTCGTGCCCGCCGTCGCGGTAGGCCTGCATGCAATCTTCAACGATGGAGATTTCCGGGTCAGGCAGCACGCGGTCGAAAATCTTATAGGTGCGCTCGCCCAGATGCTCGAGCGCCAGTGCCACGGTGCCGGACTTGACCAGCGCGGCATCGGTGACGATCAGCGGGTTGTCGACATCCAGGCGCGTCAACTCTGCCACCAATTGCTCGATGGCACCTGCGCCGGTCAACAGTTTGTGGGCGATCTTGAATGAGGAAGAACTCATGTGCTCGGCCTCTTGTTGATTGTGGGCTGGCACAAGAGTAGCTGAGCGAAACAGGTTGTCTCCCATTCAACAGCTGAATGGTCACAGTCCTCCTGTGGGAGAGGGCGTGCCCCCTCCCACATTTTGATCTGCGCTGGACTTTAGACCTGGGCGGTGCGCAGCTTCTCGCTACGTCCGCGCAGCCATTCCAGCGTCAGCAACAGCAACACCGAGAAGGCGATCAGCAAGGTGGCCGCGGCGGCAATCGTCGGGCTGAGGTTTTCGCGGATGCCGCTGAACATCTGGCGCGGCAAGGTCGCTTGTTCGGGACCGGCGAGGAACAGTGTTACCACCACTTCATCGAACGATGTCGCGAACGCGAACAGTGCACCGGATATCACACCCGGTGCGATCAGCGGCAAGGTCACGCGGCGAAACGCGGTCAATGGCGAGGCACCGAGGCTGGCCGCCGCCCGCACCAAGTTATGGTTGAAACCCTGCAACGTCGCCGACACGGTGATGATCACAAAGGGCACGCCCAATACCGCATGCACCACGATCAGCGAGAGAAAGCTGTTGCCCAGGCCCAACGGTGCAAAGAACAGGTAGCTGGCCACACCGATGATCACCACCGGCACCACCATCGGCGAAATCACCAGGGCCATCACCAGCGCCTTGCCGGGGAAGTTGCCGCGTGTCAGGCCGATTGCCGCCAGGGTGCCGAACACCATGGCCAGCACCGTAGCCGCCGGAGCGACGATGACGCTGTTCTTCAGGGCCCGCATCCATTCGGCCGAGGCGAAGAAGTCGTGGTACCAGTGCAACGAGAAACCTTGCAGCGGGTACACCAGGAAACTGCCGCTGTTGAACGACAGCGGGATGATCACCAGCACGGGCAATATGAGGAACAGCAGGATCAAGCCGCAGAGTATCCGCAAGCTGTAGAACCACACCCGTTCCACCGGTGACATATAAGGGCTCAGCATCGCAAGGTCTCCTCAGCTCAGGCGCAGGCGGCTGGCGCCCACCAGCCGGTTGTAGATCAGGTACAGCAACACGGTCGCCAGCAGCAGCAAGCCGCCCAACGCCGTCGCCATGCCCCAGTTGATGCTGGTGTTGGTATAGAACGCCACGAAGTAGCTGACCATCTGGTCGTTCGGGCTGCCCAGCAGTGCCGGGGTGATGTAGTAACCAATCGCCAGGATGAACACCAGCAGACAGCCCGCGCCGACACCGGCGTAGGTCTGCGGGAAGTAAACCCGCCAGAAGCTGGTGAACGGATGGCAGCCCAGGGAAATCGCCGCACGCATATAGGTAGGCGAAATACCCTTCATCACGCTGTAGATCGGCAGAATCATGAACGGCAGCAGGATGTGCACCATGGAGATGTAGACCCCGGTGCGGTTGAACACCAGCTCCAGTGGCTTATCGATCAGGCCCATGCCCATCAGGGCACTGTTGATCAGGCCACCGGACTGCAGCAGCACGATCCACGCCGCCACCCGCACCAGGATCGAGGTCCAGAACGGCAGCAACACCAGAATCATCAGCAGGTTGCTTTTACGCGCCGGAAGGTTGGCCAGCAGATACGCCAGGGGATAAGCCAGCAACAGGCAGACGGCGGTGATCACCAGGCCCATCCAGAAGGTGCGGGCAAAAATATCCAAGTAGATCGCCTGGTCCGGCGTGGCCGGGGCCACTTCGCCCAGGTCGTCGATGCGGTGATCGACGGCGGCCAGCAGATAGAACGGTGTCAGGCTACTGGTATTGCGGCGGATCGCCTGCCAGTACGCCGGGTCGCCCCAACGTTCGTCGAGGGTTTCCAGCGCTTCTTTATAAGAGGCCGGCGCTTCGGTAAACGGCAGCGCCCGCGCGGTTTTTGTCAGCAGGCTACGATAGCCGGCCAGTTCCATGTTCAAGCGTTTGGACAGGTCGCCCAGGGTCTGGTTTTTACGCGCCTCGCCCAAGTCTTCGCTGAGGGCCTGGTACACCGGTTCACCCGGCAGACCACGACCGTCCCAGGCCTTGACCGCCACCACGGTACGCGGCAAACCGCCCACCACTTCCGGGTTGCCCACGCTTTTGTAGAGCAGCGCAACGATCGGCACCAGGAACACCAGCAGCAAGAACAGCACCAGTGGCGCGATCAAGGCCTGGGCCTTCCAGCGATTGAGCCGTTCGGCACGCGCCAGACGCTGCTTGAGGGTGGGGCTGTTGACCTCGTTCGAGGGAACGGCGATGGCCATGGCTAACTCCGAAACTTGAAAATGAATGCACTCTGCCAAACGCAGCGGATCCCCTGTGGGAGGGGGCTTGCTCCCGATAGCGGAGTGTCAGTCAGTACATCTAGCAACTGATACACCGCCATCGGGGGCAAGCCCCTTCCCACATGGATTATTTAGCTGCCCAGGAATTGAAGCGCTGCTCGAGTTGCTCGCCGTTATCGGCCCAGAAGCTCACGTCGATCTGCACCTGGTTGGCGATGTTCTCAGGCGTGGTCGGCATGTCTTTCAACACGTCCTTGGCCAGCAACGGTACGGCTTGGGTGTTGGCCGGGCCGTAAGCGATGTTTTCCGAGTAGATCTTCTGCTGCTGTGGTTGCACCGAGAAGGCGATGAATTTCTTCGCCGCGTCAGCACGATCCTTGGACAGGCCTTTTGGAATAGCCCATGCGTCGAAGTCGTAGATACCGCCGTTCCACACCACTTTCAGGTTGCTTTCTTTCTGCACGGCAGCGATGCGACCGTTGTAGGCCGAGCTCATCACAACGTCACCCGAGGCGAGGTATTGCGGCGGTTGAGCACCGGCTTCCCACCATTGGATCGAAGGCTTGAGCTCATCCAGTTTCTTGAACGCGCGGTCCTGACCGTCTTTGCCGGCCAACACTTTGTACACGTCCTTCGGCGCGACGCCGTCGGCCATCAATGCGAATTCCAGGGTGTACTTGGCGCCCTTGCGCAGGCCGCGTTTACCCGGGAATTTCTTGGTGTCCCAGAAGTCCGCCCAGCTGGTCGGTGCCGAGGTCAGCTTGTCGGCGTTGTAGGCCAGCACGGTCGACCACACGAAGAAGCCCACGCCGCAGGGCTGGATGGCGCCCTTCACGTAGTCGGCAGTGTTGCCGAACAGTTTCGGATCGAGTGGCTCGAACATGTCTTCGTCGCAACCGCGAGACAGTTCCGGCGACTCCACTTCTACCAGGTCCCAGGACACGCTTTTGGTGTCGACCATGGCCTTCACTTTGGCCATCTCACCGTTGTACTCACCGGCGATGATCTTGCCGTTGCCCGCGCTTTCCCACGGTGCATAGAAGGCCTTGACCTGTGCCGCCTTGTTCGCGCCACCGAAGGACACGACCGTCAGGTCCGGGCCTGCCATGGCCTGGGTCGCACCGATCAAACCGATCGCCAGTGCGGAATACTTAAGGGATCTCAACATTGTTGTTCTCTCCACGTGCAGGGTTGGTGAAGCCATGGGGGCGATTATTTCGCCTCTAGAAGTGGGTCGAGTGCGCGAACGTGCTCGACTTGCCAGCCAATCGGTACCACGTCGCCGACCGCCAGTGCCGGGTCCAGCTCGGCGATCGGTTGTTTCACAAAAAAATCGGTCATGCCGCAGACTTCCAGGCGCACACGCACGTGGTCGCCCAAGTAGACAAATTCCGCCACCCGCCCGGAGAAGCGGTTGACGCAACTTTCGCTGGAGCCATTGAGACTGACGCGCTCCGGGCGCACCGACAGGGTCACCGGGCCGCCGATCTGGCCGACGTTCACCGCCAGGGCTTCGACTTTTTCGCCGCGCGCCAGCTCGACCACGCAACGGTCGCCGGTACGGCTGTGCAGGCGGCCATTGAGACGGTTGTTTTCACCGATGAAGTTGGCGACGAAGGTGTTCTTCGGCTCCTCGTACAAGGTACGCGGCGCGGCGATCTGTTGGATCTCGCCCTGGTGGAACACCGCCACCCGATCAGACATGGTCAAGGCTTCGCCCTGGTCGTGGGTCACGTACACCACCGTCACGCCGAGGCGCTGGTGCAGGTGCTTGATCTCCATCTGCATGTGTTCACGCAGTTGCTTGTCGAGAGCGCCGAGGGGTTCATCCATCAGCACCAACTGCGGTTCGAACACCAGCGCCCGGGCCAATGCCACACGCTGCTGCTGGCCGCCCGACAGTTGCGCCGGGTAGCGTTGGGCGAAGGCGTCGAGCTGGACCATGCTCAGCACGCGTTTGACCCGCTCGCTGATATCGGTCTTGCTCAAGCCGCGTACCGACAGCGGGAACGCCAGGTTCTCGGCGACGGTCATGTGGGGGAACAACGCGTAGTTCTGGAACACCATGCCAATGTCGCGCTTGTGCGGCGGCACGTTATTGATCGCGCGCCCGGCCAGCTGGATTTCGCCGGCGGTCGGCGTTTCAAAGCCGGCAAGCATCATCAGACTGGTGGTCTTGCCCGAACCGGACGGCCCGAGCAGGGTCAGGAACTCGCCCTTGCGGATCTCCAGGTTGAGGTCTTTGACGATCAGGTTCTCGCCGTCGTAGCTCTTCTGCACGCCACGAAAGCTGACCAGCACATCATTTGAATCCGCCTCGCTCATACCTGCACCTTTGTATTTTGGACTGCTGTGGCACAAGCGTAGTCCAGGCGCGAGCCCCCGGAAATCGGGAGCCAAGAGAGAATCGCATCAGCCGGATGGAAGGTTGCGGGTAGGGAACGCCCTACACGAATGACGGTAATAGAACAGTCCTACAGCCCTTTCCATAAAAAACGCCGCATAGAGCCGGTCGCAAATAGACACGCCCACTGTAAGAGCGGGCTTGCTCGCGAAAAACGTCAATGCAAACGCGGGCATCCTGAATGAACCGGTTGTTCTTGCCTTCTTCGCGAGCAAGCTAGCTCCTACAAAAGTTTGTGCTCCATGGCGTACTTCACCAGCTCGGCCAGGGAGGTGATGTTGAGTTTCTGCATCAGCCGCGCCTTGTGGGTGCTGATGGTCTTGCTGCTCAACGCCAGTTGCTGGGCGATATCGTTGACGTTGGCACCCTGGGCCAGGCGTTCGAATACCGAGAATTCGCGCTCCGACAGCAACGAATGCAAGGGCCGGGAATCGGTCAGGCCGACTTCGAAGACCATGCGGTCCGCCAGCTCCGGGTCGATATAGCGCCCCCCGCAGCCACCTTGCGAATCGCCATGAGCAGCAACGCAGGATCGCTGTCCTTGGTGGCATAACCGGCGGCGCCCACCTTCAACGCACGGGCGGCCATTTGCGCCTCGTCGTGCATCGACAACACCAGGATCGCCGGCGGATTGCTCATCGTACGAATCCGCGCAATCGCTTCCAGGCCGTTGACGCCGGGCATCGAGATGTCCAGCAGCACCACCTCGCAAGGCACGTGGCGCAAGGTCTCCAGCAGTTGCTCGCCATTGCTCGCCTCCCCCACGACCTGCAGGTCTTTGGCCAGGCCGATCAATTGCTTGATGCCTTCACGCACGATGGTATGGTCTTCGGCTACCAGTACACGGATCACAGGAGTTTCCTCTTAGAATTATCCATCCAACGGCACCGTGACACTCAGGGTGGTGCCCTCCCCCAACTCGCTGTCCAGGCTCAGTTGCCCGCCCATGATCAGCACCCGCTCGCGCATGCCCACCAGACCGAACGACACCGGGCGGCCCTGGGCCTGGATGAACCCGACGCCGTCGTCGCTGATGGTCAGCCGCAAGTGTGCGCCCTCCACCGCCAGGGTTAGCTCGACAGTATGCGCCTGGGCATGACGCATCACATTGGTCAACGCTTCTTGCAGGATACGGAACAGGCCGATGGCCTTAGCATCGCTCAAGACCGGCACGTTTTCCGGCACCTGCACCAGACAGGGAATGTGCGTGCGCGCTTCGAAACGCCGCGCCTGCCATTCGATGGCCGAGGCGATGCCGGCGTCGAGGATCGGCGGACGCAACGCCGTGGCCACGTCCCGTACCAGTTGGAACAGTTGGGCAATCAGGCGCTTCATGCTGTTCAAGCGCTCGTGCAGGCCGGGGTCGAGTTGCGCATAGGCCAACTCGCACATCGACGTTTCCAGCTTGAGCACGGTGAGCATCTGCCCGAGCTCATCGTGCACCTCGCGAGCGATGCGCGCCTTTTCTTCTTCGCGCACGGTTTCCAGGTGGGCGGACAGCTCGCGCAGTTGCGCTTCGCTTTGCAGCAGGGCGGCCAGGGTTCGACGAAGTTCGGTGACGTCGTTGAGGTAGACCACCAGGTACTCGGCCTCGGCAAAGCGCAGAAAGCTCAAGGACACGTTGGCCGGCAGGATGCTGCCATCGGCCCGCCGACAATCGGTGGCGAAGTTCTGCGGCCCGTCCTCGCTGGCGCGCGCACGCTTCCACAGGTTCAGCCAGCGGTCCATATCCAGGCTCGGGTCGAGATCGACCAGCGGCCGCTCGATCAATGCGCCGGGGCCATAGCCAAGCATGTTTTCGGCGGCGTGGTTGGCGTAGCGCACATGGCTATCCCAATTGACCCAGAGGATACCGACGGTGCTTTGATCGATGGAAAACTGCGTGAGCCGCAACGCCTCGGCCCCGGCGGCGCGGGCCGCGCTTTCCTCGCGGGAGGCCAACAGACTGTGTTCCAGCACACGTTGCTGGCGACGCTGCCAGAACACCGTGGCCAGGCTGGCAAGCAGCAACAGCCCCAGCAGCAGGCTGAGGTTTTGCCACAGGCCCGGAGACTCAGACAGCCGTGGGTATTTGGGTTGCAGCCAGCGGTTGTGCAACTGGTCGAGATCGCGGGCAGGAATAGCGCGCAGTGCGCTTTCCATGATGCCGGCCAGTTCCGGCCACTCCCGACGCGTGGCCACCCGCAGTAATTGCGGCAGGCCGATATCCCCCACCACCGCCAGCCCGGCGAATTCCGCCTCACCGGACAACCGACTCAGTTGCGCTTCATCCACCACGGCGTAACGCGCCTGCTGGTTGACCAGCAGTTGCAGGGCCTGGCGCTCCATGGGCACGCCTTGCAGATTCAGGCCGGGATAGGTACTGCGCAGGTAATCGGCCACGGCGCTGGGCATGCGCACGGCGACGCGGGATCGGTCATCGAGTTTTTCCAGCTCCACGGCGCCGCCACCTTCCCGGATGCCGACGATATGTTGAGGCACGCGCATGTAAGGGTCGGTGAACAACCACAGGCGCAAACCGGCCGGGGTCTGTTGCAGGCCGGGGGCGATATCCACCTCGCCGTCGCGCACCGCCGCTTCCAGCTGTTCCTGGCTGGGAAAGTTACGCCAGGTCAGCTCGATGTTCAGCGCCTTGGCCAGCCACTGCATCAACTCGACATTGGCCCCGGACAACCGCTGCAAACGCCGGTCGTATTGCGCGTATGGCGCCTGCAACACCAGGCCCACCCGCAACTCCGGGTGCTGGGCCAGCCATTCGCGTTGCTGCGCATTGAGCTGCGCCTGGGGTGTAGCAGGCGCAGGGTTGGCATTTGCCATCAAGGCAAAGCACAAACAGCCGATAACCAGCAGACCGCGAAAACCCATGATCGACGTCTCACATCACTGACAAATACTGACCAACCCATTAGGCTGCTGGAATCATTTCTGGCCGGGAATCAACGATGCTCTTTCTCCACCGCTCGGCACTGCCAGCATTGTGCCTGTCACTGCTCTTTACCAGTGCCTTTTCCGTACAGGCCGCCGACACCCCTGCACCGGCGGCCGAAAAACCCGTCGAACGCCAACCCCTGCCTGAACGCAGCCAGGAAGAAGCCCGCTTCCTTGAACGCAAGATCCCGCAACAGGAACAGCAACAGTTGCAGGCCGGCAGCGATTCATTCCTCGCCCTGTGGAAGCCGGCCAACAGCGGCGAACCCGAAGGCGTGGTGATTATCGTACCGGGCGCCGGGGAGAATGCTGACTGGCCGCAAGCAATTGGTCCATTGCGACGTAAATTGCCGGATGCCAACTGGGGTAGTCTCAGCCTGTCGCTGCCGGACATGAGCATGGACACCTTGCCGCCGCGCGTCATGGAAGCGCCCAAGGCCAGCGTCGATACCAGCAGCAAAGAAGCGAGCACTGCCGAAAAGCCGATCGAACAAGCGGCCAGCGCCGAAGCCGAAGGCACCGATCCGGCAACGGTCCCCGGCGCCGACGAGCAAGACAAGACCGACGCATCGCGCATCTTTGCCCGCATCGATGCCGCCGTGGCCTTCGCCCAAACCCAGAGTGCGCGCAGCGTGGTGCTGGTCGGGCATGGCACGGGCGCCTGGTGGGCCGCGCGTTACCTGGGCGAGAAACAACCGTCCCAGGTGCAGAAATTCGTCATGGTCGCCGCCCAGACACCCACGGGACGCCATCCGGGCCTGGAACAACTGGCCCCCGGCCTGAAACTGCCGACCGCCGATATCTTCTATCAAGACGACGCTCAGGCACGCAAAACCGCGCTGGCCCGTGTGCAGGCGGCCAAGCGCTTGAAGAACGACGGCTATAAGCAGGTGTCATTGAAAACCCTGCCGGGCAACAGTGCAGCCGAGCAGGAACAGTTGTATCGCCGGATCCGCGGCTGGTTGAGCCCTCAGGCCATTGCCGACTGACGCCTACTTGAAGTCGCGCCGCTCGCGGATCAACGCAAAGGCACTGTGCAATTCGCGGGTGCGCTCGGTGGCCTCGCGCACTTGCGCGGGGCTGGCGCCCGAGCCGGCAATCTTGTCCGGATGGTGACGACTGAGCAGGCGGCGATAGGCGCGCTTGATCGCCGAGGGTTCGGTGGTGGTCGTCACGCCGAGCAAGCGCAATGCATCCTGATAGCTCCCGCCGCGGTTGGCCACCGGCTTGCGCTCAGGCGTGTAATCCGCGGCCAAGGCCTGCAGCTGTTGCGGCGTCCAGCCCAGCCATTTACCCCAGAGATCGATCAGGTCGCGCTCGGCGGCGTCCGCTTGGCCATCGGCCCAGACCATCCGCCAGCACGCACGCAACACACCTTCCGCCGCGTGGGGCTGAGCCTTGAGCACACGCAGGTAGCTGCGCACGCGGTCCGAGCCGGACTTGCCACGGTTGAACGCCGCGATTGCACGGCGCTGGGCCGACTCGGTCATGTCCAGCGCGCGCATCTCCTGGCGCGCCTGCTGGATATGCCCATCCACCACTCGACCATTGCTTTTGGCCAGGCGTCCCAGCAACACAAACAACAACTCGTCATTGCGCAACGCCGGACGCCCACCCAGGCGTTCGCGCAATTGCGCCCAGCTTTGCAGTTGCAGGCGACGGTCCAACGCCTGCCCCAACAGCGCACCCAACAAGGCCCCCGGAATACTGGCAATGGCAAAGCCAGCCCCGGCGCCGATCAGCGTCCCTGGCCACAGCATGCTACTGCCCCGCTGCCAGCAGGGTTTCGACTTGCGCCAGGCGCTCCAGCGTGCCGACATCGATCCAGCGTCCCGCCATGTGTTCCCCCGTTACCAAACCTTTCGCCATGGCCACCCGCAGCAGCGGCGCCAGCTTAAAGGCACCGGCGCTGCAACCCGCGAATAGCTTGGGGTCGAGCACTGAAATGCCACTGAAGGTCAGGTTATCGGCACCGGGCGCGGCATCATGAAGCAATCCCTGATCAAGGTAGAAATCACCGCCCGAGGGATGATGCGCGGGGTTGTCGACCATCACCAGGTGGGCCAGGCCCCGGAGCGGTTGCTTGAGCCGGGCGAAGTCGTAGTCGGTCCAGATATCGCCATTGACCACCAGGAAGGGTTCATCGCCCAACAGCGCCAAGGCCTGGAAAATCCCGCCGCCGGTTTCCAGCGGCTCGCCCTCCGGGGAATAGCGGATGCGCACGCCAAACTGTGCACCGTCGCCCAGGTAGCTTTCGATCTGCTGGCCCAGCCAGGCATGGTTGATCACCACATCGGTGAAGCCGGCCTTGGCCAGCGCCTCCAGGTGATACTCGATCAGCCGCTTGCCGCCGACCTGCACCAACGGCTTGGGCGTGTGCAGAGTGAGCGGACGCATCCGCTCGCCCTTGCCGGCCGCGAGGATCATCGCCTTCATACACACGCCTCTGCGGGTTGGCGCAGGCTGTCGAGCAATTCACCCAGCTCGCTCAACTCAGGACGCTCGGCCAACACCGCCTCTATATAAGCAAAGAAGCGCGGCACATCGGCCAGGTAGCGAGGCTTGCCGTCGCGATGGCAAATGCGCGCGAAGATGCCGATAACCTTGAGGTGACGCTGCACGCCCATCAGGTCGCTGGCACGCAGGAAGTCGTCGAAGCTTGCCTGCACCGGGACGCCCAGCGCGCGGGCACGTTCCCAATAACCGCGTTGCCATCCCCGCACGCGGGCCTGGGGCCAACTGAGGAAGGCGTCCTTGAACAGGCACGTGATGTCGTAGGTCACCGGGCCATACACCGCGTCCTGGAAATCCAGCACCCCAGGATTCGGCTCGCTGATCATCAGGTTGCGCGGCATATAGTCGCGGTGCACCAGCACCTTCGGCTGCGCCAGGGCGCTGTCGATCAAGTGGTCACTGACGCGCTGCCACAGCGCTCGCTGGTGTGTATCAAGCTCGATACCCAAATGCCGGCGCACATACCACTCGGGGAACAATTCGAGCTCGCGGCGCAGCAGGGCCACGTCATAGCTGTGCAGCGGCGCATCCATCGGCAACTGCTGGAAAGCCAGCAAGGCGTCGATCGCATCGGCGAACAATTGATCGGCGTTTTGCTCGTCAATCACGTCCAGATAGGTCTTTCTGCCCAGGTCATTGAGCAAAAGAAAGCCTCGCGGCAAATCTTCTGCATAAATTTTTGGAACATTTATCCCCGACTTCGCGAGCAAATGGGCGATATCGACGAAAGGTTTGCAGTTTTCCTGGGGGGGTGGCGCATCCATTACTACGAAAGTCCGACCGCCCCCTTCCCAACGGAAATAGCGCCTGAAACTCGCGTCGCTACTGGCCGCGGTCAATGTGGCCGGGGGTACGACACCCCAGTCTTGAGCGTTGAAAAGGATCGGCAACTGCTCATCCAGCCAGACTTGCAGCTGTTGTAAACGTAGATCTTGCTCGGGCATTACAAGGGTCTCCGACGGCGCTAGCCGTCAAGCGGGTCATGCTTTATTATCACGCATCTTTTTCAGACCATCGAGAGGCGTGCGGCCCACACCGCGGGCAGATGGCACGCAGGAAGCCCGGACTAATAAGATGGCATTGAAATCCCCCGCGTTTCGTAGAAAATTTCCGTTGCTGGTAACCGGCAGTCTGCTGGCCATGCAACCTTTCGCCACCTCATTCGTGGTCGCCGCGGAACAGTATGACTGCTCAGTCTCTGCTTCGGGTGCCTGGGATTGCGCGCCGAAAACCGCCGCAGCCCCATTGCCACCGCGCCCGGTGCATGACGGTGCCGCCGTCAGCTCGGCCACCAGTACGGCGCAAGCCGACGCTGGCGGCGGCACTGCGGCCGAACCGAAGACTGCACTGGTCACCGAAGCCAAGGGCCGTGGCCTGCGTTCGCGCAGTGCCGACTACAGCCACTTGGACTGGGTGCCTCGCGACAAGCTGACCGCAGCCCAGTTGGCCGAAACCGGCCCTTACTGCGGCGGTGCGTACATCGAGCCGACTCGTCCTGGCATGAACGACAAGACGAACAAGAGCGATGCGCCCACCTTCATCGGTGCCAAGGCCTCTCGTTATCAGCAGGAACAACAGGTTGCCACCCTGGCCGGTGACGTCGTCATGCGCCAGGGCAGCATGCAGCTGGAGTCCGACGAAGCCAGCCTGTACCAGGCCGAGAACCGCGGCGAGCTGAACGGCAATGTGCGCATGCGCGACAACGGCGCGCTGATCGTCGGCGACCGTGCCGAGGTTCAGTTGGACACCGGTGCGGCGCAGATCGATAACGCCGAATACGTGCTGCACAAGTCGCGTATCCGCGGTAACGCGCTGTACGCCAAGCGTGCCGAAAACGCGATCATCCGTCTCAAGGACGGTACGTACACCACCTGCGAGCCAGACAGCAACGCCTGGCAGCTCAAGGGCAACAACATCACGTTGAACCCGGCCACCGGCTTCGGTACGGCCACCAACGCGACGTTGCGGATCAAGAACATCCCGATCCTGTATACCCCTTACATCTATTTCCCGATCGACAACCGTCGTCAATCCGGCTTCCTGCCACCGAGCTTCAGCACCGGCGGCGAAACCGGCTTTACCCTGGTTACGCCGTACTACTTCAACCTGGCGCCCAACTACGACGCCACGTTGTACCCGCAATACATGACCAAGCGCGGCATGATGATGGAAGGCGAATTCCGCTACCTCACCAAG
Source organism: Pseudomonas extremaustralis (assembly GCF_900102035.1). Lineage (NCBI taxonomy): Bacteria > Pseudomonadati > Pseudomonadota > Gammaproteobacteria > Pseudomonadales > Pseudomonadaceae > Pseudomonas > Pseudomonas extremaustralis. The sequence continues at coordinate 5,514,831 of NZ_LT629689.1, read as the reverse complement.
TCCAGCGAAGGCCAGTTCGGCGGCGCGTACCTGAACGACGACAATGACGAACGCAAGCTGCAGACCGATTACGAAAAAACCCGCTACATGCTCAACTGGCAACACAAGGGCGGGCTGGATTCGCGTGTACTGACCGAGGTCGACTACACGAAGATCAGCGATCCTTACTACTTCCAGGACCTCAAGTCCTACCAGGACGGCGTCCAAAGTCGTGACTACGTCAACCAGCAAGGTGCGGTGAGCTATCGCGGCGACTCGTTCCAAGCGCGCCTGAACGTCCAGGCTTATCAACTGGCAACGATCTCCCAGATCACACCTTATGACCGGCTGCCGCAGATCACCTTCAATGGTCAGCTTCCGTTCCATCCAGGTGGTTTTAACTTCAGCTACGAGACCGAAGCCGTTCGGTTCGAACGCAGCCTGGAAAAAGGCAACTTCATAAATGAGAACGGCGATTCCGAGCGTCGTCTGGACACCTATGTCACCGGCCTGACCCGTGCAAACGGTACCCGTCTGAACGTAGCGCCTGCCGTCGAGTACCCGATGAACTGGACCTACGGCTTCGTGACACCGAAGCTCAAGTACGTCTATACCAAGTACGATCTTGATCTTGATAGCCAAGGCAAGAACGACATTGTTGTTGCGCAAGCAAACGCAACTGCTGCTAACCCATACGCGGGCGGCACCTTCAAGAGCTCCCAGGACCGTGCGATTCCGGTGGCCAGCATCGACAGCGGCCTGTACTTCGATCGCAACACCAACTGGTTCGGCAAAGACTATCGCCAGACCCTCGAACCGCGTGCGTTCTACCTGTACGTCCCGAACAAGGACCAGAGCGATATCCCGGTCTTCGACACCAGCGAGTACTCGTTCAGCTACGCATCGCTGTTCCGCGACAACCGCTTCAGCGGCTCCGACCGTATCGGCGACGAGAACAAGCTGTCCCTGGGCTTGACCAGCCGCTTGATCGAAGACAACGGCTTCGAGCGTCAGCGCGTATCCGTGGGCCAGGCGCTGTACTTCAAGGATCGTGAGGTTCAACTGCCGGGCATCCTGGCGTCCGACCGTGCCGACGCACAGTCAGACGTATCGCCAGTGGCCCTGGACTACGAGTTCCGCTTCAACCGCGACTGGCGCGCCACTGCCGACTACAACTGGGACACCGAGGAACACAGCCCTCGTTCCGGCAGCGCGATGCTCCACTACCAGCCGGAAGACAACCCGAACAAGATCATCAACGTCGGCTATCGCTATCGTAATGACCAGGTCGTCTACAACCAGCTGACCGGCAAATGGCAGTTCGGTGGCGATTACGGCACACCCGGCGCCGATAACTACGTGAAGGATTACTACAAAATCCAGCAACACGATTTCTCGATAATGTGGCCAATCATTCCCCAGTGGAACCTGATCAGCCGCTGGCAGTATGACTACGCTCGCAACCGTACCCTGGAAGCCTTCGGTGGTTTCGAGTACGACAACTGCTGCTGGAAACTGCGCGTGATCAATCGTTACTGGGTTTCCAACGACGAATACAGCCAGATCGCCCCGCTTAACGAAAAGGGTGACCACGGGCTCTTCCTGCAAATCGTCCTCAAAGGACTCGGCGGCCTGACCGGCTCCAAGGTAGAGAGCTTCCTCGACAAAGGCATTGAAGGTTATCGTGAACGTGAAGACCAAGCTTTCTGATTGTTTGCGCCCGCTCGTGCTGGGCGCGCTGTTCCTGGGTACCGCATCGGCACACGCTGCGGTTCAACAGCTGGATAAGGTCGTGGCCATCGTCGATAACGACGTGATCATGCAGAGCCAACTGGACCAGCGCGTCAAGGAAGTGCAGCAAACCATCGCCAAACGTGGCGGTGGCGTGCCGCCGACCAGTGTCCTGGACCAGCAGGTGCTCGAGCGTCTGATCGTCGAAAACCTGCAATTGCAGATCGGCGATCGTTCCGGCATCCGTATTTCGGACGAAGAACTGAACCAGGCCGTGGGCACCATTGCCCAGCGCAACAACATGAGCATCGATCAGTTCCGCGCCGCCCTGGCCCACGACGGGTTGTCCTATGAGGACGCCCGCGATCAGATCCGCCGCGAAATGATCATCAGCCGTGTACGCCAGCGCCGCGTGGCCGAGCGGGTTCAGGTGTCCGAACAGGAAGTGAAGAACTTCCTGGCCTCGGACCTGGGCAAGATGCAGCTTTCCGAAGAACTGCACCTGGCCAACATCCTGATTCCGACCCCGGACAGCGCCAACTCCGAGCAGCTCAACGCCGCCGCCGCCAAAACCCAGGCTATCTATGATCGCCTGAAGGCCGGTGCCGATTTCGCTCAAATGGCGATCGCCCAATCCGGCAGCGACAATGCCCTTGAAGGCGGTGACATGGGCTGGCGTAAGGCTGCTCAATTGCCACCACCGTTCGACCGCGAACTGAGCGCCATGGAAGTCGGCGGTATCACCCAGCCAGCACGGACGCCAGGCGGCTTTATCATCCTGAAGTTGCTGGAGCGCCGCGGCGGCGAGACCTCGCTGAAAGACGAAGTACATGTTCGTCACATCCTGGTCAAACCAAGTGAAATCCGCACCGAGGCACAAACCAAGGAACTGATCCAGAAGATCTATGACCGTATCCAGAACGGTGAAGACTTCGCCACCCTGGCCAAGAGCTTCTCGGAAGACCCAGGCTCTGCGCTCAACGGCGGCGACCTGAACTGGATCGACCCGAAAGCGTTGGTGCCCGAGTTCCAGCAAGTGATGGCCGACACGCCGCAAGGTGTGCTGTCCAAACCGTTCAAGACCCAATATGGCTGGCACGTACTGGAAGTCCTTGGCCGTCGCGCCACCGACAACACCAGCCAGGCCCGCGAGCAACAAGCGCTGAACATACTGCGTAACCGCAAGTACGACGAAGAGCTGCAAACCTGGCTGCGTCAGATCCGTGACGAAGCCTACGTAGAGAACAAGTTGCCAGGCGCCGAGCAAACAGGCACCAACCAGGCAACCAAGTGAAACCCCAGCGTTTCGCGGTGACACCCGGCGAGCCGGCCGGCATTGGTCCAGACCTGTGCCTGCTGCTCGCCTCGCAACCCCAGCCACACCCCCTGATTGCCATTACCAGCCGCGACCTGCTCCTTGAGCGGGCCGCGCAGCTGGGGGTGGCTGTCAATCTGCTGGAGGTGGCGCCGGGCAACTGGCCCGACCTGCCAGCACCCGCCGGCAGCTTGTATGTGTGGGATACCCCACTGCAGGCCAAGGTCGTGGCTGGGCAATTGGACAAGACCAACGCCGCGTTTGTCCTGGAAACCCTGACCCGAGCTGGCCGTGGCTGCATTGACGGTGATTTCGCCGGCATGATCACCGCGCCGGTGCACAAGGGCGTGATCAACGAGTCCGGCATAGCCTTCTCCGGGCACACCGAATTCCTTGCCGAGCTGACCCATACCGAACAAGTCGTGATGATGCTCGCCACCCGCGGTCTGCGGGTCGCCCTGGTGACTACGCACCTGCCGCTGCGCGAGGTTGCCGATGCCATCACCGTCGAGCGCCTGGAGCGTGTGACGCGCATCCTGCATGCCGACCTGCAACAGAAATTCGGCATCGCCCAACCGCGTATCCTCGTCTGCGGGCTCAACCCGCACGCCGGTGAGGGTGGCCATCTGGGCCATGAAGAAATCGATATCATCGAACCCACCTTGGAGCGTCTGCGCCAAGAAGGCATGGACCTGCGCGGCCCACTGCCTGCGGACACTCTGTTTACCCCCAAATATCTGGAGCACTGCGACGCAGTGCTGGCGATGTACCATGACCAGGGGCTGCCCGTGCTGAAATACAAAGGCTTCGGCGCCGCAGTCAACGTGACACTGGGCCTGCCGATCATCCGCACCTCCGTCGACCATGGCACCGCCCTGGACCTGGCGGGCAGCGGCAAGATCGACACCGGCAGCCTGCACGTGGCCCTGGAAACCGCCTATCAGATGGCCGAGACCCGTTTATGACCGAGCATTACCAACACCGGGCGCGCAAGCGCTTCGGGCAAAACTTCCTGCACGACGCTGGCGTGATCGACCGTATCCTGCGCTCCATCCATGCCAAGCCCGAAGACCGTCTGCTGGAAATCGGCCCGGGCCAGGGCGCGCTAACCCAAGGCCTGCTGGCCAGCGGTGCTCAACTGGATGTGGTCGAGCTCGACAAAGACTTGATCCCGATCCTCAACCAGCAGTTTGGCGGCAAGTCCAACTTCATCCTGCACCAGGGCGATGCGTTGAAGTTCGACTTCAACACCCTCAACGCGGCGCCTAACAGCCTGCGGGTGGTTGGCAACCTGCCCTACAACATCTCCACGCCGCTGATTTTCCACCTGCTGAACAACGCCGGGATCATCCGCGACATGCACTTCATGCTGCAAAAGGAAGTGGTAGAGCGCCTGGCTGCCGGTCCTGGTGGCGGTGATTGGGGTCGCCTGTCGATCATGGTCCAGTACCACTGCCGCGTCGAACACCTGTTCAATGTCGGTCCGGGCGCGTTCAACCCGCCACCAAAGGTCGACTCGGCCATCGTGCGCCTGGTGCCTCACGCCGTGCTGCCGCACCCGGCCAAGGATCACAAACTGCTGGAGCGCGTGGTGCGCGAAGCGTTCAACCAGCGCCGCAAGACCCTGCGCAATACGCTCAAGTTGCTGTTGAGCCAGGCTGAGATCGAAGCCGCCGGCGTCGACGGCAGCCTGCGCCCCGAGCAACTGGACCTGGCCGCGTTCGTGCGCCTGGCCGATCAGCTTGCCATCCAGCCCGCCCGCGCTGCGCAATAACCCGCAGGAACCGGCTCCTACAGTGGGTGGGTATCTGGTCAGACACATGTCTGGCCTAGTGCCCACCTCTTGGCCTAGACTGATCCGCATCTGCTGTCCTCCGCTTTTGCTTTTAAGGCCTCTTGCATGTCCGATCCTCGCTACCAGATCGACGTCAGCGTCGTCACCCGCTTCCTGGCGGAACAATCGCAACCTGAACAGAACCGCTTCGCCTTTGCCTACACCATCACGGTGAAAAACAACGGGCTGGTGCCGGCCAAGCTCTTGTCGCGCCATTGGGTGATCACCGACGGTGACGGCCAGGTCGAGGAAGTGCGCGGCGCCGGCGTGGTCGGCCAGCAGCCGCTGATCGACATCGGCGCCAGCCATACCTATAGCAGCGGCACCGTGATGACCTCCAAGGTCGGCACCATGCAAGGCTCCTATCAGATGAAAGCCACCGACGGCCAACTGTTCGACGCCATCATCAAGCCGTTCCGCCTGGCGGTGCCGGGAGCCCTGCACTGATGGCGACGTATGCGGTCGGCGACCTGCAAGGCTGCCTGGAGCCTCTCAAATGCCTGCTCGATCGAGTGGCCTTCGACCCGGCGAACGATCGCCTGTGGCTGGTGGGCGACCTGGTCAACCGTGGCCCCGAATCCCTGGCGACGTTGCGCTACTTGTACAACCTGCGGGATTCCCTGGTGTGCGTACTGGGCAACCACGATCTACACCTGCTGGCAGCCAGTAAAAACATCGAGCGTCTGAAAAAGGGCGATACCCTGCGGGAAATCCTCGAAGCCCCAGATCGCGCCGACCTGCTCGACTGGCTGCGCCGGCAAAAGCTCATGCATTACGATGAAGGCCGCGATACAGCCTTGGTCCATGCGGGTATCCCGCCCCAGTGGACACTCAAGAAAGCCCTCAAGTACGCCGCCGAAGTCGAAACCGCCCTGGCCGATGACAGCCTGTACACACCCTTCCTCGACGGCATGTACGGCAACGAACCGGTGAAGTGGGACAACGACCTCACCGGCATCGCACGCCTGCGGGTGATCACCAACTACTTCACACGCATGCGCTTCTGCACCGCCGACGGCAAGCTGGACCTCAAGAGCAAGGAAGGCGCCGACACCGCACTGCCCGGCTACAAGCCATGGTTTGCCCACAAGGAACGTAAAACCCGCGGCACGAAGATCATCTTCGGTCACTGGGCCGCCCTTGAAGGCAAATGCGATGAGCCCGGTGTATTCGCCCTCGACACCGGTTGCGTATGGGGTGGCGCCATGACCCTGATGAACATCGACACCGGCGAGCGCCTGAGCTGCCAGTGCCAATCCCCCCTTCCCGTTACACTGCCGGCTGCCGCCAAGCGCTAGACGCCACGCGCAGCCACGCCCAAGGAGAGCGCCATGAGCGAATTCAAACGTATCCCTCCCGACCAAGCCCAGGCCCTGCGCGAACAAGGCGCAGTGGTGGTGGATATTCGTGATCCCCAGACCTATGCCCTGAACCACATCAAAGGCGCACAGCACCTGGACAACCACAACATCGCCGATTTCATCCGCGCCGCCGACCTCGACGCGCCGGTGATCGTGGCCTGCTATCACGGCAATTCCAGCCAGAGTGCGGCAGCTTATCTGGTCAGCCAGGGCTTCTCCGACGTCTATAGTCTGGACGGCGGCTTCGAGCTGTGGCGGACGACCTATCCGGCCGAAATTTCCTCCGGCGATTCGCAATAATTTTTTTCACACCCCGCTACCCCGCGTGACGCTTGGGCTCGCGCCGTTTCTGACGAACGGCGCAGCCAAACTAATTGCGCATCGCGCCTTGACCTCTCCGATTCCGAACTATCCTTAAGCGCAGGCCATCCGAATCAGGGGAGAGCCGGTACACCGGCGTGCGGGTCATCGGTAGCGTTTCAGGGTGTTCTGGGGGGAAAACGGCCATTGGCGTTCGTCAATGACTGCCAGCATCGACTGATTGATCCGGCGTCGGCTCCACGTATCGAGCGAGGTGACGACGTCATGAGTATTTTTAGCCACTTCCAACAACGCTTCGAGTCCACACGGCAGGAAGAACTCACGCTTCAAGAGTATCTCGAGCTGTGCAAGCGCGACCGCAGTGCCTACGCGTCTGCCGCCGAACGCCTGCTACTGGCGATCGGCGAGCCGGAACTGGTAGACACCTCGAACAATTCGCGCCTGTCGCGAATCTTCTCCAACAAGGTGATCCGCCGCTACCCGGCCTTTGAAGACTTCCACGGAATGGAAGAATGCATTGACCAGATCGTCTCCTACTTCCGCCACGCCGCCCAAGGCCTGGAGGAAAAGAAACAGATCCTCTACCTGCTCGGGCCCGTCGGTGGTGGTAAATCGTCCCTGGCCGAAAAGCTCAAACAACTGATCGAAAAGGTGCCCTTCTACGCCATCAAGGGCTCGCCGGTGTTCGAGTCGCCCCTGGGCCTGTTCAACGCCACGGAAGATGGCGCGATCCTCGAAGAGGACTTCGGCATCCCACGGCGCTACCTCAACACCATCATGTCGCCCTGGGCCACCAAACGCCTGGCCGAGTTCGGCGGCGACATCAGCCAGTTCCGCGTGGTGAAACTCTACCCTTCGATCCTCAACCAGATCGGCGTGGCCAAGACCGAACCGGGCGATGAGAACAACCAGGACATCTCGGCGCTGGTGGGCAAGGTCGATATCCGCAAACTGGAAGAATTCCCACAGAACGACGCCGACGCCTACAGCTACTCAGGCGCGCTGTGCCGGGCCAACCAGGGCCTGATGGAATTCGTGGAGATGTTCAAGGCTCCGATCAAGGTGCTGCACCCACTGCTCACCGCCACCCAGGAGGGCAACTACAACAGTACCGAAGGCCTGGGCGCGATTCCGTTCACCGGGATCCTGCTGGCCCACTCCAACGAATCGGAGTGGCACACCTTCCGCAACAACAAGAACAACGAAGCCTTCATCGACCGGATCTACATCGTCAAGGTGCCGTACTGCCTGCGGGTCAGCGATGAAATCAAGATCTACGACAAGTTGCTGTTCAACAGCTCCCTGGCCAAGGCCCATTGCGCGCCCGACACCCTGAAGATGCTCGCCCAGTTCACCGTACTGTCGCGCCTCAAGGAGCCGGAAAACTCGAATATCTATTCGAAGATGCGCGTGTACGACGGCGAGAACCTCAAGGACACCGACCCCAAGGCCAAGTCGATCCAGGAATACCGCGACACCGCAGGCGTGGACGAGGGCATGAACGGCCTGTCGACGCGCTTCGCGTTCAAGATCCTGTCCAAAGTGTTCAACTTCGACCCCCACGAGATCGCCGCCAACCCGGTGCACTTGCTCTACGTGCTGGAACAACAGATCGAACAGGAGCAATTCCAGGCTGAAACCCGCGAGCGCTACCTGCGCTTCCTCAAGGAATACCTGGCGCCGCGCTACATCGAATTTATCGGCAAGGAAATCCAGACCGCGTACCTGGAGTCCTACAGCGAATACGGCCAGAACATCTTCGACCGTTACGTGCTGTACGCAGACTTCTGGATTCAGGATCAGGAATACCGCGACCCGGAAACCGGCGAAATCCTCAACCGCGTAGCCCTCAACGAGGAACTGGAAAAGATCGAGAAGCCCGCCGGCATCAGCAATCCGAAGGATTTCCGCAACGAAATCGTCAACTTCGTATTGCGCGCCCGCGCCAACAACAATGGCAAGAACCCCACCTGGCTCAGCTACGAGAAGCTGCGGGTGGTCATCGAGAAGAAAATGTTCTCCAACACCGAGGACCTGCTGCCGGTCATCAGCTTCAATGCCAAGGCCAGCAAGGAGGATCAGCAAAAACACAACGACTTCGTTACACGGATGGTCGAGCGCGGCTATACCGACAAACAGGTACGGCTGCTCTCCGAGTGGTACCTGCGGGTGCGCAAATCGCAGTAAGGCAGCGACGGGCGCGTACTGCCGGGCCAATGGCCTGGCAGTCGACCGCTTGTCTCTAAGCTTCCAGCTCGCCGCTTGAAGCTTGTAACGTGAAGCTGCCCGGAGGGCTCCTCATGAGCTATGTGATCGACCGACGCCTCAATGGCAAGAACAAGAGCACGGTAAACCGCCAGCGTTTCCTGCGGCGTTACCGTGACCACATCAAAAAAGCGGTGGAAGAGGCCGTCAGCCGCCGCTCCATCACCGATATGGAACATGGCGAGCAAATCAGCATTCCGGGGCGGGATATCGACGAACCGGTCCTGCACCATGGCCGCGGCGGCAAACAGACCGTTGTGCATCCGGGTAACAAGGAATTCACCACCGGCGAACATATCCAGCGCCCTCAAGGCGGTGGCGGTGGTAAAGGCCCGGGCAAGGCCGGCAACTCCGGCGAAGGCATGGATGAGTTCGTCTTCCAGATCACCCAGGAAGAATTCCTCGAGTTCATGTTCGAGGACCTGGAGCTGCCCAACCTGGTCAAGCGCAACCTGACCGGTACCGACACCTTCAAAACCGTACGCGCCGGGATCAGCAACGAAGGCAACCCGTCGCGGATCAATATCATCCGTACCCTGCGTTCGGCCCATGCGCGGCGTATCGCCCTGTCGGGCAGCAGCCGCGCCAAATTGAAGGAGGCCAAGGAAGAGTTGGCGCGCTTGAAGCGTGAAGAGCCGGACAACTTCGGCGATATCCAGGAACTTGAAGGGGAAATAGAAAAACTCAGCGCACGCATCCACCGCGTGCCATTTCTGGATACCTTCGATCTCAAGTACAACCTGCTGGTCAAGCAACCCAACCCCAGCTCCAAGGCTGTGATGTTCTGCCTGATGGACGTGTCCGGCTCCATGACACAGGCCACCAAGGACATTGCCAAACGGTTCTTTATCCTGCTGTACCTGTTTCTCAAGCGAAACTACGACAAGATCGACGTGGTGTTCATCCGCCATCACACCAGCGCCCGGGAAGTGGACGAAGAGGAGTTCTTCTACTCACGGGAAACCGGCGGCACCATCGTCTCCAGTGCCTTGAAACTGATGCAGGAGATCATGGCCGAGCGCTACCCGGCCAACGAATGGAACATCTACGCGGCCCAGGCCTCCGACGGTGACAACTGGAACGACGATTCGCCCATCTGCCGCGACATCCTGATCAACCAGATCATGCCGTTCGTGCAGTACTACACTTATGTCGAAATCACCCCCCGTGAGCACCAGGCCCTGTGGTTCGAATACGAGCGCATCGGTGAAGCGTTCGCCGACACGTTCGCCCAGCAGCAACTGGTCTCGGCCGGCGATATCTATCCGGTCTTCCGTGAACTCTTCCAGCGCAGGTTAGTGACATGACCGCCAAAAAAGAGACTAAGCGCCAACCCATTTCCACAGGCTCCGAGTGGACCTTTGAACTGATCCAGGCCTATGACCGGGAGATCAGCCGCATCGCGGCGGGTTATGCCCTGGACACCTACCCCAACCAGATCGAAGTGATCACTGCTGAACAGATGATGGATGCCTACGCTTCCGTCGGCATGCCCCTCGGCTACCATCATTGGTCCTACGGCAAACACTTCCTCAGCACCGAGAAGTCCTACAGCCGCGGCCAGATGGGCCTGGCCTATGAAATCGTCATCAACTCCGACCCCTGCATTGCCTACCTGATGGAAGAAAACACCATCTGCATGCAGGCGCTGGTGGTAGCCCACGCCTGCTATGGGCACAACAGCTTCTTCAAGGGCAACTACCTGTTCCGCACCTGGACCGATGCCAGCTCGATCATCGATTATCTGGTGTTCGCCAAGCAGTACATCATGCAGTGCGAGGAGCGCCATGGCATCGATGCGGTGGAGGACCTGCTCGATTCCTGCCATGCACTGATGAACTATGGGGTCGACCGCTACAAACGCCCCTATCCGATTTCCGCCGAGGAAGAACGCCTGCGCCAGAAGGAGCGCGAGGAGCACCTGCAGAAACAGATCAACGACCTGTGGCGCACCATTCCCAAACGCGCCGACAAGAACAACGATAAAGACAATGCGCGCTTCCCCGCCGAACCCCAGGAAAACATCCTGTACTTCCTGGAAAAGCACGCGCCCCTGCTGGAGCCATGGCAACGGGAAATCGTGCGCATCGTGCGCAAGATCGCCCAGTATTTTTATCCACAGCGCCAGACCCAGGTGATGAACGAAGGCTGGGCGACGTTCTGGCACTACACCCTGATCAACGACCTCTACGACGAAGGCCTGGTCACCGACGGCTTCATGATGGAGTTCCTGACCTCCCACACCAGCGTGGTGTACCAGCCCGGCTTCGACAGCCCGTACTACAGCGGCATCAACCCCTATGCCCTGGGCTTCGCCATGTACCGCGATATTCGGCGCATGTGCGAACACCCCACCGAAGAAGATCGCCGCTGGTTCCCGGAGATCGCCGGCAGCGATTGGTTATCGACCATCAAGTTCGCCATGAGCAGCTTCAAGGATGAGAGTTTTATCCTGCAGTACCTGTCGCCCAAGGTCATTCGGGATCTCAAGCTGTTCAGCATCCTCGATGACGACCTCAAGGACGACCTCGTGGTACCCGCCATCCACGATGAGCCCGGCTATCGCACAATCCGCGAGACCCTGGCGGCGCAATACAACCTGGGCAACCGTGAGCCCAACGTACAGATCTACAGCATCGATGTGCGCGGCGATCGCTCCCTGACCCTGCGTCACCAGCAGCACGACCGCAAGCCTCTGGGCGATTCCACCGAGGAAGTGCTCAAACACCTGCATCGGCTGTGGGGCTTCGACATTCACCTGGAAACCTTGCAGGGTGATCAGGTGATGAAAACCCACCATGTGCCACCGCGCAACGATCATAACGACGGCGACTACGGCCGCCTGGACTTGGCCGTCGTTCACCTCTGACGCAGCAAAGCCTCCATTGGCCGGGCACAGGCGTTATCCTGTTCGGCTTATGGAGGCTTTTTCATGAAAATCTACAAAGTCGGCGGCGCGGTGCGTGACCGCTTGCTGGGCATCAAGGTCACCGATATCGACCGCGTCGTCGTGGGTGCAACCACAGAAGAGATGCTCGCCAAAGGCTACAAACCGGTGGGTGCCGATTTTCCGGTATTCCTGGACCCGAAGAACGGCGACGAATACGCCCTCGCCCGTACCGAGCGCAAGAGTGGCCGGGGCTATGGCGGCTTTGTGTTTCACGCCAGCCCTGAGGTCACGCTGGAAGAAGACCTGATCCGCCGCGACCTGACTATCAACGCCATGGCCCAGGACGATGACGGCAACCTGACCGATCCCTATCACGGCCAGCGTGATCTTGAAGCACGCATTCTCCGCCATGTTTCCCCCGCGTTCGCCGAAGATCCCTTGCGTGTGCTACGTGTTGCACGCTTTGCCGCACGTTATGCGCACCTGGGTTTTACAGTGGCGCCGGAAACCATGGCGCTGATGCGTCAACTCAGCGAATCCGGCGAACTGCAAGCCCTGACTCCTGAGCGCAGCTGGAAAGAAATCTCCCGCGCCCTGATGGAAGATCAGCCCCAGGTGTTTATCCAGGTGCTGCGCGATTGCGATGCACTGAAAATCTTGATGCCGGAAGTCGACGCGCTGTTCGGCGTGCCTCAACCCGCAGCCCATCACCCCGAGATCGACACCGGCGTGCACACCTTGAGCGTGCTGGAACAGGCCGCCCTGCATAAGCAACCGCTGACCGTACGCTGGGCCTGCCTGCTGCATGACCTGGGCAAGGGCCTGACACCTGTGGATAAGTTGCCGCAGCATATCGCCCATGAACACAGGGGCTTGAAGCTGATCAAGGCAGTGAACGAACGCTTCAAGGCGCCCAAGGATTGCCAGGAGCTGGCCTTGCTGGTCGGCCAATATCACACCCACGGCCATCGTGCCCTGGAGTTGAAAGCCTCGACCCTGCTGGAGTTGCTACAGAGCTTCGACGTTTACCGGCGACCGCAGCGCTTTGAAGAGTTTGTGGTGGCGTGTGAAATGGATGCACGGGGTCGCAAGGGGCTTGAGCAAAGAAGTTATCCACAAGCGGATTACTTACGCGCAGCAGCGAAAGCAGCGCGCGAGGTCGCAGTTGCGCCACTGCTTGAGAAGGGCTTCAAAGGCCCGGAGTTGGGCGAGGCGCTCAAGCGCGAACGGCTCAAGGCACTCAAAGCCTACAAGGAACAATACAAACCCTTGTAGGGGCCGAGCTTGCTCGCGAAGAGTCTCAACGATAACGCAGCGCTCTCAGTTTTTTCGCGAGCACGCTCGCTCCTACAAGAGCGAGTCCGGCGTGAGTTGCAGGCCCTGCCATTCAAATCCGACAGGCGCCAGCACCTGGTTGATCTGCGCATCGCGCCACAGTTCAGCCAGGGTCTTGCCCACTTCTGGGTGCACACGGTCTGGCGCCATCATCGACAGCGGCCACAACACAAACGCATTTTTCAGGATCTCGGCCCGAGGCAGGACCAAACCGTCGAAGTTGCCCACCAGATCGCCGTACAGCAGCACATCGATATCCAGCGGCAAGCCCTTGCGATCCGGGGCATAGCGGCCATTGTCGGCCTCGATGAATTTCAAGCGGCGGTCGAGCTCCATCAGTGGCAGATCGGTGTAGGCCGATACCACCAGATTGAAGAACGGCCCACTCTTGATGCCCACCGGCTGGCTTTCGAACACTGCCGAGCACTGCATATCGGTCAAAAAACCCGCCAGGGCATCGAGGCCCGCGCGCAAATGGGTTTCGCGCTCGATATTGCTGCCGAGGCCAAGGTAAACCTGAGTTAGCGACATCCGCGCTCGATCTCCACGCCCACACCTTTGGCAGCCGGCACGGCACCAGGCTTGGTCAGCTTGAGGTGCAGCCAGGGAATCTGGAATTCGCTCATCAACACTTGCGCCAGACACTCGGCGAACGTCTCCACCAATTGGTACTGGGACTGCTCGGCAAAGGCCTGGATCCGCGCCGATACGCTGGCGTAATCGAGTGCCAGGGTCAGGTCGTCGCCGGCGGCGGCCGGGCGGTTATCCCAGGCGAAGCTCAGGTCCAGGCGCAGGCATTGGCGGATTCCGCGCTCCCAGTCGTAGGCCCCGATCACGGTGTCGACTTCCAGGCCTTCGATAAACACTCTGTCCAAGCACTCTTCTCCGCAGCACGACAAGGGCGCGATGCCCCGTTAGAATCAGGGCGTCCTCGCCCGGAATAGTTAGCATGTTTTGGTCACTGGCGATCTTCGCCTACCTGCTCGGCTCGCTGTCCTTCGCCATTTTGCTCAGCCGCCTGACGGGAAATCCCGATCCGCGAATGAGTGGCTCAGGCAATGCTGGCGCCACCAATATGTTGCGCCTGGCCGGCAAGAAACTCGCCATCCTCACGCTGCTTGGCGACGTCTGCAAAGGCCTGTTGCCCGTGCTGATCGCGCATTTCGCCGGCCTTACCCTTCAGCAGCAGGCCTGGGTTGGCGTCTGTGCCGTCCTGGGCCATTTGTTTCCGTTGTACTTCCGCTTTCGCGGTGGCAAGGGTGTCGCTACAGCCGCCGGCATGTTGCTGGGAATCTACCCGCCTGCCGCGTTGCTCGCCGCGCTTGCCTGGCTGCTGACGTTCTACCTGACCCGCACCAGCTCACTGGCCGCATTGATCGCCACGCCCCTCACCCTGCCCCTGCTGGCCTGGCAAGAGCCGGCGGCGCTGCTGCCGATGAGCGTGTTGACCCTGCTGATCGTCTGGCGCCACCGGGGCAATTTACGCGACCTGTTTGCCGGGCGCGAACGGCATTTTTAAATACGTTCGTTAAGCCCGGCTCAAGCCAAGCCTCACAACGGTGACAACTGCTCCATCGGCCAGCGCGCCTGCACGCTGATCGCCAGGCTTTCATGCTGCCCGGCCTGTAGGCGCTGGCAACCGGCATAGGCGATCATCGCTCCGTTATCGGTGCAGAACTCAGGCCGCGCGTAGTACACATCGCCCTTGATGGCGCCGAGCATTTTCTCCAGTGAAGCGCGCAAGGCCTTGTTGGCGCTGACGCCGCCTGCGATCACCAGACGCTGCATGCCCGCCTGTTTCAGGGCACGCTTGCACTTGATGGTCAAAGTCTCCACCACGGCCTGCTGGAACGCCAGCGCGATGTCGCAACGGGCTTGCTCACTGTCGTCCCCGGCGCTGACACTTTGCTGCCAGGTGTTCAGCGCGGAGGTTTTCAGACCGCTGAAGCTAAACATCAGGCCGGGGCGATCGCACATCGGACGCGGGAAGGTGAAGCGGCCCGGAACACCTTTTTCGGCAAGGCGGGCGATTTCCGGGCCACCGGGATAATTGAGGCCCATCATCTTCGCGGTCTTGTCGAACGCTTCACCGGCGGCATCGTCCAGCGACTCGCCCAACAGCGTGTATTGGCCGATCCCATCGACCTGAACCAGCTGCGTATGGCCACCCGAAACCAACAAAGCGACGAACGGGAACTGTGGCGGTGTTTTTTCCAGCATGGGCGCCAATAAATGGCCTTCCATATGGTGCACACCCAGGGCCGGAATCCCCCACGCGAAGGCCAGTGCCTGGGCGCAAGAGGCCCCAACCAGAAGGGCTCCGACCAATCCGGGGCCGGCGGTGTAGGCAATAGCATCGATCTCGGTCGCCACACAGCCGGCCTCGTCCAACACCTGGCGAATCAACGGCAGCATGCGCTTGACGTGATCGCGGCTGGCAAGCTCCGGCACCACGCCACCATAGGCGCGATGCAGATCGATCTGACTGAACAGTGCATCGGCCAAAAGCCCGCGTTCACTGTCGTAGAGTGCGACACCGGTTTCGTCGCAGGAGGTTTCAAGTCCCAGTACTAACATGGGTTTGCGCCTTGTAGAGGCTGAATTCGAAGGCGCGCATGATAGTCGCCACTCCCCCTCCAGACTAGCGGTTTTCGATCAGAGGCTTTGCATTCCGGGCAATGAGGGGTTAACATCCGCAACCCTTAAAAACCGACGACCTCAGCCGCGAATTTTTTGCGACGAGAACGTTGATTCCCGGTAATGAAAGAAGGTAGCTCTGGATGCCAGCCGTCAAAGTAAAAGAGAACGAACCCTTCGACGTAGCTCTGCGTCGTTTCAAGCGCTCCTGCGAAAAAGCCGGTGTTCTGGCTGAAGTTCGTAGCCGCGAATTTTATGAGAAGCCAACTTCTGAGCGTAAGCGTAAAGCAGCAGCCGCTGTTAAGCGTCACGCCAAGAAAGTTCAGCGCGAACAGCGCCGCGCCGTTCGTCTGTACTAATACACAGACGTTCGTAGCAAGCTTCTGCCAAGCCCGGCCCTCAGCCGGGCTGTTGGCATTTGCGGATATCGCTTGATGCTTCACCGTCGACGCCGCACACGCGACCGAGACACTGCTTCACACGTCAGGACTGGCTTTTCTGCCAGCGGTGCACGTCTCTTCTGACGAGCCTAACAAGGCTACTGACGAGCACACTCATTTTGTAAGCAGGCGATCAACAGATCGGCTGTGCCCAGCGATGAGCTTCCGAGACCACCATTGGTCAACGCCGGACGCCAGGGCAACATTTCTTCGCCGAAGACTGATAGAAACTAACGTCAGCGAATGATCGGCAGATACACTTCCTGACAGCCCAAGCAGACGATTGATGGCCACGCCACTCGATACGCGCGCTTGAGCATTTCACGGGCCCTCAATTACAAGCAGTGATGACGAGAACGCCATGGCCGGGCTG
Organism: Pseudomonas extremaustralis; assembly: GCF_900102035.1. NCBI lineage: Bacteria > Pseudomonadati > Pseudomonadota > Gammaproteobacteria > Pseudomonadales > Pseudomonadaceae > Pseudomonas > Pseudomonas extremaustralis. The sequence continues at coordinate 5,498,350 of NZ_LT629689.1, read as the reverse complement.
ATTCCCCAGAGCTTTATTGACGACCTTCTGAACCGCACCGACATCGTCGATGTTGTCAGCTCGCGCCTGCAAATGAAGAAAGCCGGCAAGAACTACACCGCCTGCTGCCCGTTCCACAAAGAAAAGACCCCATCGTTCAGCGTCAGTCCCGACAAACAGTTTTACTACTGCTTCGGCTGCGGTGCGGGTGGCAATGCCCTCGGTTTCATCATGGACCACGACAACCTGGACTTCCCCCAGGCCGTCGAGGAACTGGCCAAAGCCGCCGGCATGGAAATCCCCCGCGAAGAAAGTGGCCGCCCGCACAAACCGCGGCAACCCACCGATTCGCCGCTATACCCGCTACTGACAGCCGCTGCCGACTTTTATCGTCAGGCGCTTAAAAGCCATCCGCAGCGCAAGGCCGCCGTCGACTACCTCAAAGGGCGCGGCCTCACCGGCGAGATCGCCCGCGACTTCGGCCTCGGCTTCGCCCCGCCCGGCTGGGACAACCTCTACAAGCACCTGAGCAGCGACACCCTGCAGCAAAAAGCCATGATCGACGCCGGGCTGCTGGTGGAAAACGCCGAGACCGGCAAGCGCTACGACCGCTTCCGCGACCGCGTGATGTTCCCGATCCGCGACAGCCGCGGCCGGATCATCGCCTTCGGCGGCCGGGTACTGGGGGACGACAAGCCCAAGTACCTGAACTCCCCGGAAACCCCGGTATTCCACAAGGGCCAGGAACTCTACGGCCTGTTCGAGGCGCGCAAGAACAACCGCAATCTCGATGAGATCATTGTGGTTGAAGGCTATATGGACGTGATCGCCCTCGCCCAGCAAGGCTTGCGCAACGCCGTGGCGACCCTGGGTACCGCCACCAGCGAAGAACACTTGAAGCGCCTGTTCCGTGTCGTGCCCAGCGTCTTGTTCTGCTTCGACGGCGACCAGGCCGGCCGCAATGCCGCCTGGCGCGCCCTCGAAGCCACGCTGCCATGCCTGCAGGACGGGCGCCGCGCACGCTTCCTGTTCCTGCCCGAAGGCGAAGACCCGGACACCCTGGTTCGCTCCGAAGGCACCGACGCGTTCCGCGCGCGCATCAATCAACATGCACAGCCGCTGGCGGATTACTTCTTCCAGCAGCTCACCGAAGAAGCCGATCCACGCTCCCTTGAAGGCAAGGCCCACATGGCCACCCTCGCCGCACCGCTGATCGACAAGGTGCCCGGCGCCAATCTGCGCACTCTGATGCGCCAGCGCCTGCTGGAAATTACCGGGTTGAGTGGCGAAGCCGTCAGCCAACTGGTGCACAGCGCACCGCAGGATGCGCCGCCCACCTACGACCCAGGCATGGATTACGACACGCTACCGGACTATGCCGACTTCCACCCAGCACAGGAGGCCTACGCGCCCCAGCAGGAGTGGACGCCGAAGAAGCCCGGCGCCGGCGGCAAGAAATGGGACAAGAGACCCTGGAACAAGAACGGCAAGCGCGGTGACCGCGACGAAGCCTATGCTCCACGCACACCGGTCGCCGTAGAAGCCCCGACGCTGATTGCCCTGCGCACGCTCATCCATCACCCGCAATTGGCGGGCAAGGTTGAAAGCGCGGAGCATTTTGCCAACGAGAGCAACACCTACGCTCAGGTGCTGATTGCCCTGATCGAGGCCGTGCAGAAAAATCCTAAGCTAAACTCCATCCAACTGATGGCTCGATGGCATGGCACCGAACAAGGTCGCCTGCTGAAAGCACTCGCGGAAAAGGAGTGGCTAATTGACGGCGATAACCTTGAACAACAGTTTTTAGACACCATTACTAGGTTATCCGCGGGCCAGCACACGCAGACCCTCGATGAACTCATCAAGAGAGCAAGGCAGCCGGGATTGTCGGCTGAAGAGCAAATTCAGATAGCAAAACAGATGCGCGACCTCTTAAAACAGAATGTTTCCGCATCAAACCCGACCTCAGCTGGCGCGTGAGGTCATAGCTCAGGTATAATCCTCGGCTTGTTTTTTTGCCCGCCAAGACCTTCAGTGGATAGGGTGTTATGTCCGGAAAAGCGCAACAGCAGTCTCGTATCAAAGAGTTGATCACCCTTGGTCGTGAGCAGAAGTATCTGACTTACGCAGAGGTCAACGACCACCTGCCTGAGGATATTTCAGATCCAGAGCAGGTGGAAGACATCATCCGCATGATTAACGACATGGGGATCCCCGTACACGAGAGTGCTCCGGATGCGGACGCCCTTATGTTGGCCGACGCCGATACCGACGAGGCAGCCGCTGAAGAAGCCGCTGCCGCGCTGGCAGCGGTAGAGACCGACATCGGTCGCACGACTGACCCTGTGCGTATGTATATGCGTGAAATGGGTACCGTCGAGTTGCTGACACGCGAAGGCGAAATCGAAATCGCCAAGCGTATCGAAGAGGGTATCCGTGAAGTGATGGGCGCCATTGCGCACTTCCCTGGCACGGTTGACCACATTCTCTCCGAGTACACTCGCGTCACCACCGAAGGTGGCCGCCTGTCCGACGTCCTGAGCGGCTATATCGACCCGGACGACGGCATTGCGCCGCCTGCCGCCGAAGTACCGCCGCCTGTCGACCCGAAAGCCGTGAAAGCGGACGACGACTCCGAAGACGACGACGCTGAAGCCAGCACCGACGACGAAGACGAAGTCGAAAGCGGCCCAGACCCGATCATCGCTGCCCAGCGCTTCGGTGCGGTTTCCGATCAAATGGAAATCACGCGCAAGGCCCTGAAAAAGCACGGTCGCTCCAACAAGCTGGCAATTGCCGAGCTGGTGGCGCTGGCCGAGCTGTTCATGCCGATCAAGCTGGTGCCGAAACAATTCGAAGGCCTGGTTGAACGCGTTCGCAGCGCTCTCGAGCGTCTGCGTGCACAAGAACGGGCAATCATGCAGCTGTGTGTACGTGATGCACGCATGCCGCGCGCCGACTTCCTGCGCCAGTTCCCGGGCAATGAAGTCGACGAGAGCTGGACCGATGCACTGGCCAAGGGCAAGGCGAAATACGCCGAAGCCATCGGTCGCCTGCAGCCGGACATCATTCGTTGCCAGCACAAGCTGACCGCGCTTGAGACCGAAACCGGCCTGACGATTGCCGAAATCAAGGACATCAACCGTCGCATGTCGATCGGTGAGGCCAAGGCCCGCCGCGCGAAGAAAGAGATGGTTGAAGCGAACTTGCGCCTGGTTATCTCCATCGCCAAGAAGTACACCAACCGCGGCCTGCAATTCCTCGATCTGATCCAGGAAGGCAACATCGGCTTGATGAAGGCCGTGGACAAGTTCGAATACCGTCGCGGCTACAAGTTCTCGACCTATGCCACCTGGTGGATCCGTCAGGCGATCACTCGCTCGATCGCCGACCAGGCCCGCACCATCCGTATTCCGGTGCACATGATCGAGACGATCAACAAGCTCAACCGTATTTCCCGGCAGATGCTGCAGGAAATGGGTCGCGAACCGACCCCGGAAGAACTGGGCGAACGCATGGAAATGCCTGAGGATAAAATCCGCAAGGTATTGAAGATCGCTAAAGAGCCGATCTCCATGGAAACCCCGATCGGTGATGACGAAGACTCCCACTTGGGTGACTTCATCGAAGACTCGACCATGCAGTCGCCAATCGATGTCGCCACCGTTGAGAGCCTCAAGGAAGCGACTCGCGACGTACTGTCCGGCCTCACTGCCCGTGAAGCCAAGGTCCTGCGCATGCGTTTCGGCATCGACATGAATACCGACCATACCCTTGAGGAAGTCGGTAAGCAGTTTGACGTAACCCGTGAGCGGATTCGTCAGATCGAAGCCAAGGCGCTGCGCAAGTTGCGCCACCCGACGCGGAGCGAGCATCTGCGCTCCTTCCTCGACGAGTGATCCCAGAACCCCCGGCCCAGGCCGGGGGTTTTGCTTTCCACAGATAAAACTCCGCGCAACACCCCTCCCCCGCAATGCCCGTCTACACTCGAAACATTCCCCGTGCCATAACGAGACCGTTATGCCCAGATTGCCGGCTGTGTTACTGCTGTCGCTGCTGACCTGGACCGCAACGGCTGGCGCATTGACTCTTACCGATGATGAGCGTGTCTGGCTGGCGGACCATCAGGAACTGCGACTGGGGGTGGACGCGTCATGGCCACCTTTTGAATACCGCGATGAAAACGGCCACTACCAAGGCTTGGCGGCGGATTACGTACGCCTGATCCAAGATCGCCTCGGCATCAAGTTCAAGCTGATCGAACCCGCGAACTGGAGCGCGGTGCTGGAACAGGCGCGAAACAACCAACTCGATCTGCTGCCCGGCATCATGTCCACTCCAGAACGCCAAGCCTTTATGGCGTTCACTCGCCCGTACCTGGACTTCCCCATTGTCATCCTGGCCCATGAAGGCGGCGCCAAAGCACGCAACCTTAAGGACCTCTACGGGTTGAAGATTGCAGTGGTGGAGAACTACGCGCCCCATGAATTGCTGCGCACCCACCATCCCGACCTAAATCTGGTGGCCATGCCGAACGTCAGCTCGACGCTGCAAGCATTGGCTACGGATGAAGTGGATGCAGTGGTCGGCGACCTCGCCTCCAGTGTCTGGAGCCTGCGCCAGTTAAAGCTGGATGGTTTGTACGTCAGCGGCGAAACGCCCTACCGCTACCAACTGGCGATGGGAGTGCCCCAGGACAAGAAAATACTGGTAGGCATCCTGGACAAGGTACTGGCCGACCTAAGCCCCAACGAAACAGCAGCGATCCAGCAACACTGGGTCGGCAGCTTCACTGATCACCGTACCTTCTGGACTGATTTGCTGACCTACGGGCTGCCCGCGGTATTGCTGCTGAGTACCGTGCTGCTCGTGGTTATCAGGATCAATCGCCGGCTGAGCTCAGAAATATCCCGCCGCGTCGCCCTCGAACAGGAACTGCGCAGCAGCGAGTATCACTATCGCGGCTTGGTAGAAAGCTTATCCGCCATTGCTTGGGAAGCCAGCGTCAGCGACTTTACCTACAGCTATGTGTCACCTCATGCCGAAGAACTGCTCGGCTACCCCCGAGCGCATTGGCTGATTCCAGGCTTCTGGCGCAACATCATTCATCCTGCCGACCTGACGCGCACCGAAGCGTATTGCTACCGCGAAACCCGCGCCAGCCGCGATCATAGCGTCGACTACCGAGTGATCACCGCCGACGGTCGGTGCCTATGGGTACGCGATATCGTCAGTCTGATCGAACATGGCCATGAGCCGGTGTTACGCGGCTTGATGATCGACATCAGCGAAGCCAAGCGCACCGAAGAAGCGCTGCAGCTCTCCGAGCAAAAATTCGCCTCGGTGTTCCAGCAATGCCCGGACATTCTGGTGATCGCGCGGCTGTCCGATGGCTGCTTGCTGGAGGTCAACAAAGCGTTCGAGGATCAGGTGGGCCTGAAGGCCGAACAGGTCATCGGCAAAACCGCCACCGCGCTGAATATCTGGGGTATCCCTGGCATTGGCCCCGAACTGCTGCACCGGGTGCAGACCACCAGCATCCGCAACCTGGAAATGCCTTTTCTACGTAGCAACGGCCAAGCCTTTACCGGCCTGATTTCCGCCGAACCGTTTCAACTCGACGCCACGGAGGCCATCGTCGTGGTGGTGCGCGACATCACCCAGCTCAAGGAAACCCAGCAACAGTTGCAAACTTCCGAAGAGAAATTCGCCAAAGCCTTTCACGCCTCGCCCGACGGCTTGCTGCTGAGCCGGCAGCGCGACGGCCTGCTGATTGAAGTGAACGACGGTTTCAGTCGTATCACCGGCTACCCCAGCGCGACCTCCATCGACCAGTCAACCCTGGACCTGGGCATCTGGGTCGACCTCAACGAACGCAAACACATGCTGGAACTGATGCAGCGCGATGGTTTCGTGCGCGACTTCATCGCCCATATACGCCGCAGCGATGGTCAGATCCGCCTCTGCGAGCTGTCCAGCCGCCCACTGCCCATCGGCGACGACGATTGCATGCTGACCATCGCCCGGGACATCACCGAGCGCCAACTGATGCAGGAAAAGCTGCAGCAGGCCGCGACCGTATTCGAGAGCACCGCCGAAGGCGTATTGATCACCGACACCCAGCAGAACATCAGTGCCGTCAACCGCGCCTTCAGCGAGATCACCGGCTACAGCGAAGCCGAAGCCCTGGGCCATACGCCGCGCCTGCTCGCCTCCGGCCTGCATGACAGCGCCTTCTATGCCGCCATGTGGCATCAGCTGACCGCCCAGGGCCACTGGCAGGGCGAGATTTCCAACCGCCGCAAGAATGGCGAGGTATACCCCAGCTGGCTGACCATCAGCGCCGTGCGCAATCGCGACCACATGATCACGCACTTCGTTGCCGTGTTTGCCGACATCTCCAGCCTCAAGCTGGCCCAGGCCCGCCTCGATTACCAGGCCCACCACGACCCGCTGACTGGCCTGCCCAACCGAACGCTGTTTGAAAGTCGCTTGCAAGCCGCCCTCAACGGTCATCAGGACACCGGCAAACAAGGAGCCGTGCTGTTTCTCGACCTGGACCGCTTCAAACATATCAACGACAGCCTCGGCCACCCGGTCGGCGACCTGCTGCTCAAAGACATCGCCGTGCGCCTCAAGGAGCAACTGCGCGACATCGACACCGTCGCACGCCTGGGCGGGGACGAATTCATCATCCTGCTCCCCGGCCTGCAGCACGCCAACGACGCCCAGTACTTGGCCAACAAACTGCTGGCCTGCTTCACCCCGCCGTTCCAGGCCGGCGAACACGAATTCTTTATCAGCGCCAGTATCGGCACCAGCCTCTACCCACAGGACGGCACCGACGTGGCCACTCTGGTCAAGAACGCCGACGCCGCGATGTACCGCTCCAAAGCCAAGGGGCGCAACCGGGTCGAGAGCTACACCCGCGACCTCACCGCCCAGGCCAACGAACGCGTGGCGCTGGAACATGAACTGCGCCGCGCCATCGAACGCGACGAGCTGAGCCTGTATTACCAACCGAAACTGAGCCTGGCGACCCAAGAACTGATCGGTGCCGAAGCGTTGATCCGCTGGCGACACCCCGCGTTTGGCGACGTACCGCCCGAACACTTCATCGCCCTGGCCGAAGAGAACGGCATGATCCTGCAAATTGGCGATTGGGTGCTGGAACAGGCCTGCCGACAAATGCATGCCTGGCAAACGACCTTCGAACCATTCGGCCCGCTGTCGGTCAACCTTGCCGGCGCGCAACTGCGCCATCCCGGCTTGCTCGGTCGCATCGAACAGTTGCTGCATGACTACCAACTCGATCCTGGCTGCCTGCAACTGGAGATTACCGAGAACTTCATCATGAGCCAGGCCGAAGAAGCACTGGAAGTGCTGCACCAACTCAAACACCTGGGCGTGCAACTGGCGATCGACGACTTCGGCACCGGTTACTCATCCCTGAGCTACCTCAAACGCCTGCCACTGGACTTCCTGAAGATCGACCAGTCCTTCGTCCGCGGCCTGCCCGACGACCCCCACGACGCCGCCATCGTGCGCGCCATCATTGCCCTGGGCCACAGCATGCAATTCACCATCATCGCCGAAGGCGTGGAGAGCGCCGCGCAGCAAGCCTTTCTTGCCGCCGAAGGCTGCGAACAGATGCAAGGCTACATCGTCAGCCTGCCCCTGCCGCCAGAGCTTTTTGCGACGACATTCCTTCGTATGCAGGTTGAGGATTTTTCGGATGGCAGAGTGGAGAAACCATCGTTATAATCCGCGACCTACTGAGGGCCTATAGCTCAGTTGGTCAGAGCAGAGGACTCATAATCCTTTGGTCCACGGTTCAAGTCCGTGTGGGCCCACCAACTCCAAAGCCGCGCATTGCGCGGCTTTCGTGTTTTTGGTCATCCGACTTTTTATCTCTAATTTCATGCCGAAAACTCGATAGTGTTCAAAAAGTGTCCACTTCCTCTGAGCAACAGATCAAAGTTTGATCTGCTCGACCTGGTGGAACAGATGAACAGCCAGCTGGCCGGCCACAAACATGGACCAACACCACCGCCTGAAAATACCGGAGAGCTCACAGGCAATGCCGCCAGCGCGCTGTTGCTGAGTGGGAAGTTGAAACCCATCACCGGATAGCAAAAGCCCGCCAATTGGCGAGCTAAATACGTGGTTACCTACCAACTTCCGTAGGGGATTCCGTACTTTTCGATATACAGCTTAGAAGCGTCAGATTGGGGGAAATAACTCCCATTGGAGAGTCCAAGAGCAGGTCCCTTGGGCTCTATTTCGACCAGTGTATGTACGACTTTCACCGGGCGTAGGCATTCATCCATCATCCAGATTTGCACAACACCGCCGGGGGCAAGGCCGAACAGTACAGAGGCCCTCTTTGGGATTGCAGCCATCTCGGGAATACTTGGACAATCCATAGTCAGGGCATTGCGCATGACCTGCCGTGCACTCTCTGGTATCTCGATCCAGCCTTGATAGGTTTGCGGCTCGACCACCGATTGCCAGCGAACATAGATGCGTACCGGAAGTTTTGCATCCCTAACCTCCCTTTCGGTGCCAGCCCCTCTCACCGCCCAACCACGGGCCCCATCAATGCCATTTTTCCCCCCTCCGGAAGCCCAACCGCTGCCAATTCGACGGTACAAGTTCCCATCGACATCGACCGTGGCGCTGTCCTCAACCCAGCCATCCATCGCGTAAGGTGTGACAAAACCCAGCGCCCACGGTCCGGCGTCCGGGTCCGAACGCCCCCAGGTCAGGCCCGAAGCTTGGCAACCGCCGACCAACAATGCCCCCAACAAGATCCAGAGTGTTCGCACGTTCGTGACTCCTAGTCGGGTACATGGGGATGCTGTACGCGGATCCCATCCGTGGTGGGGGCGTTAAAATAAACCAATCCCGTGCGTGGCGTGGAGCCTTGCAACTTCGTGGGAGGGTTCCAGTTGGCCGAGGTGTGAATATACCTCAGCTTGAGCAACTGCTCTTCGGCTGGCGTCGTGCTGTAGTCTGAAATATGGGAATTATCCATTTAAAAACAATCGGCTTTATGGTCTCACTCAATGAACACTGGACCTTTTTTAGGGCTCATGATCCTTTGGTCCACGGTTCAAGTCCGTGTGGGCCCACCAATTCGAAAGCCGCGCATTGCGCGGCTTTTGTCGTTTTTGGCATTTGAAAAACCGGTGCTGAAAATCATCTCGCCGGTTGATGATGCGTAGGCTGGCCTTTTCATCAGATAGCTCTGCGCAAAACCTCGACTCGACCAAGCCTCTTCAAGCACCCTATAAGAACTCTCTAAGATTTTTTTAAGAATTCTCTTGCGTATTTTTAAGCCACGTATAAGATCCACGCACGCTTAAAAACCAATGCCTGTGGAGATTATCATGGCGAAGACGGCGCAGAGCATCGCAGCAGAACTGAATGAAATCATGCGCAAGAATGGGAATGAGTGCGTGACCCTGAAATGGGACCAGTTTTATAAGGTCTGCGAAAGGGAGCGCCTCGCTGAAGTCGTTATGGAAAACATCCAGAAACAACTCAAGCGAAACGACCTTCACATTATTTATGGCAACAACGTCATCGTGGTTCGTGATTTCTGCTGGCGCCCCATCACGATATGACCCGAGGCCAAGCACGCCACATGACAATTTCGCCCTGAACGGGGCAGAACGGTCAGTGATGCAGGGTGATCCAAAATGATCACCCCTACTTGAACCTATTCAACAATTAGTGGAATATGGGCTCACTACTCAGCCCCGTACGCAGTGATTCAGTTCGCTGGCCGTTGGGGTGAAGAAACCGGCCCAGTGCCGGTTTTTTCGTTTCTGGGGACTGAATTTTGCGTACTGCCTGCTTTGTGGATGGCTACAACCTGTTTTACGGCCTATTAGCGGGCACTCCGTACAAGTGGCTTAATCTCCCCGCTCTACTCTCCCATATCGTTGGTGTTGAGCACCCAAACAACACGATCAACGCCATAAGCTTCTTCACCTCCGGTGTGAAACCATCGCTGGCCAGTCGCGGCATTGCATCCAAAGAAGCCCAGGATACGTATCTACGCGCCTTGATAGCACATGATGTGCAGGTATTTTATGGGCGCCACCAGCTTGAGTCCGGCAAAGCCCCACGCTTCATCAATAAAGAAACACCTGCCTCTAGAGCTGATCAAGTCGAGGTCTGGAAGCTAGAGGAGAAGGAAACGGACGTTCACATTGCGATCAGCATGTATCGCCTTGCGTCCCGTGAAGAACGCCTACCGCCAGATGAACGCACTCAGCAAATTGTCGTGGTTTCTGGCGATACGGACATGACTCCGGCCCTGAGAGCGCTTCGGGAAGATTTCCCCAACCTTCGCATAGGCGTCATCCTGCCACACCGCGAAGGTGTTCAGCGTACGGTACCTGGCTCCCTCAAGCAGTATGCCGATTGGATGCGTCACGTGGTGACCGAGGTTGAACTTGCTAATCACCAATTTCCACCCCGGATCCCTACACGCAAGAAACCCGCGATTAAACCTGAATACTGGTAAATCGCACTGAATAGCAGCTCGCAATCGCGCAACGCCTTAGTGACGGTTGCCCCCATAGCGTCCTGCGGGTGTCGCACCTGCCACGTCATCGAGCGTTATAAAATGTGCTTCCGCTCGCGATGTCCTTGTTGACGAACGACATGGCCCCGATCGTGACGTTGTCGCCGATCGTCAGGGTATCTGCGATGACGCAGCTATTGGCGCCGATGCTGACATTGTCCCCAATGACCAGATCATAGCGGTCCAACCCCAGGGTCTTAATGCCAATCGTGGTGTTTTGACGGATGAAAAAGTTGCGGCCGATTTTGACGTTGCCGGTGATCACTACCCCCGGCAGGTGCCCGATGCGAAAGCCGCTCCCTATTTGGGCATCGATACTGATATCGACGCCGTACTTGAGGTTGAGCTTTCTCTCCAGTCGCTTGGCGTAAGCACGCGCAAAACGATTTCCAGAATAAAAATACTGGGCCAGTCGAAACATGAATAAGTAGCGCAGGGTGTTGTACTTGCGAATCCGCTTGAAGATGTTGCTGATGAGCCCTATGCGGCTTCCGCGTTTTTTCTTATTCGATACTTCGCACTGCCAATATTCCATCAAGGTGTCTAGATTCAAAACGTGGCCCTGCTGTTAGTACCGTGTTGTGGAGCACTCGATAGTAGCTGCTCGCTATTAAGTTTCCTACGCTCAATCCATCTGCAAGCCCCGCTGCCTGCTCGCCGACGCAAGCCTGTAACATGCCGCCTATTACCGCCCGTTTCGGAGCCTCCCTTGTCCGTTCTAGATGAAATCGATCGCCAACTGATCGCCGCCCTGCAGCTCAACGCCCGCGAAAGCGTGGCCATGCTTGCGCGGCAGTTGGGTATCGCGCGCACCACCGTCACCTCGCGCCTGGCGCGCCTGGAGAAAACCCAGGTGATCGCCGGTTATGGCGTGCGCCTGGGCCAGCGGGTGGCGGACGGTGGCTTGCAAGCCTATGTGGGGATTACCGTGCAGCCGCGCTCAGGCAAGGAGGTGCTGCGTCGGTTGAGCACCATGGCTCAGGTGCAACAGTTGTGCGCGGTGAGCGGCGAGTTCGATTACGTGGCCTGGCTGCGTACCGATTCGCCAGAGCAACTGGACCAACTGCTCGACCAGATCGGCAGCGTCGACGGTGTAGAAAAAACCACCACCTCGATCATCCTCAGTAACAAATTGGATCGCGGACAGCCAATCTGACCACCGAGTTCGTCAGATTGACTAAAACCAATCCAATTCGACGACACTTTGCGTCTTATTAACGAGCGCAACGCTCCCTAAACTGGCTGCCATCTTTTCCTATACTCAGCGGGTCACGTCCCGCCGAGTCGCCAGCCAGGGTCCGCCATGAGCATTCCGTCCAGCAGCATCAGCAAGACCAATCGCCACCCCGCAGACGGCAAGAAACCCATCACCATCTTCGGCCCCGATTTCCCCTTCGCCTTTGATGACTGGATCGAACACCCCGCCGGCCTGGGCAGCATCCCCGCCGCCCACCATGGCGCCGAAGTGGCGATCGTCGGCGCCGGGATCGCGGGCCTCGTGGCCGCCTATGAGCTGATGAAACTGGGCCTGAAGCCGGTGGTGTACGAAGCCTCGAAGATGGGCGGGCGCTTGCGCTCACAGGCCTTTGAAGGCGCCGAAGGAATCATCGCCGAACTGGGCGGCATGCGCTTCCCGGTATCGTCCACAGCGTTCTATCACTATGTGGACAAACTGGGCCTGGAAACCAAACCCTTCCCCAACCCACTGACCCCGGCCTCCGGCAGCACCGTGATCGACCTGGAAGGCCAGACCCACTACGCACAAAAACTTTCCGATTTGCCTGCGCTCTTCCAGGAAGTGGCTGACGCCTGGGCCGACGCCCTGGAAGCCGGCTCGCAATTCGGCGACATTCAGCAAGCCATCCGCGACCGTGACGTACCGCGCCTCAAAGCGCTGTGGAACAAGCTGGTGCCACTGTGGGACGACCGCACGTTCTACGACTTCGTCGCCACCTCCAAAGCCTTCGCCAAGTTGTCGTTCCATCACCGCGAAGTGTTCGGCCAGGTCGGTTTCGGCACCGGCGGCTGGGACTCGGACTTCCCCAACTCGATGCTGGAAATCTTCCGCGTGGTGATGACCAACTGCGACGACCACCAACACTTGGTAGTCGGCGGCGTGGCGCAGGTACCCATGGGCATCTGGCGCCATGTGCCGGAGCGCTGCGCCCATTGGCCGGCCGGCACCAGCCTCAGCTCCCTGCACCGCGGCGCGCCACGGGCCGGGGTCAAGCGTATCGCCCACGCCGATGGGGGCCGCTTCGCCGTCACCGACAACTACGGCGACACGCGCGAATACGCCGCCGTGCTCACCACCTGCCAAAGCTGGCTGCTGACCACCCAGATCGAGTGCGACGAAAGCCTGTTCTCGCAAAAGATGTGGATGGCCCTGGACCGCACCCGCTACATGCAATCGTCGAAGACTTTCGTGATGGTCGACCGCCCGTTCTGGAAAGACAAAGACCCGGAAACCGGCCGCGACCTGATGAGCATGACCCTCACCGATCGCCTGACCCGTGGCACTTACCTGTTCGACAACGGCGACGACAAGCCAGGCGTGATCTGCCTGTCGTACTCGTGGATGAGCGATGCGCTGAAAATGCTGCCGCAGCCCATCGATAAACGCGTGAAGCTGGCCCTCGACGCACTGAGCAAGATCTACCCGAAAGTCGACATCAAGGCGCGCATCATCGGCGACCCGATCACCGTGTCCTGGGAAGCCGACCCGCATTTCCTCGGCGCCTTCAAGGGTGCGCTGCCTGGCCACTATCGCTACAACCAGCGGATGTATGCGCACTTCATGCAGAAGGACATGCCCGCCGAACAACGTGGGATTTTTATCGCGGGCGACGACGTATCCTGGACCCCCGCCTGGGTCGAGGGTGCCGTACAAACCTCGCTGAACGCGGTGTGGGGCATCATGACCCACTTCGGTGGTCACACTCACCCAGAGAACCCGGGGCCGGGCGATGTGTTCGATGAAATCGGGCCGATTGCCCTGGCCGAGTAAGGAGCTGACTATGCGCGTCGCCCTGTACCAATGCCCGCCGCTGCCGCTGGATGTGGCCGGCAACCTCAAGCGCCTGCATCGCCTGGCCCATGAGGCGTCCGGTGTCGACCTGCTGGTGCTGCCGGAGATGTTCCTCACCGGCTACAACATCGGCGCCAAAGCGGTCGGCGCATTGGCCCAAGCGCAGGATGGCGACTCGGCGCAGACGATTGCCGAACTGGCGCAAAGTGCCGGCTTGGCAATCCTGTACGGCTACCCGGAACGCGCCGCGGACGGGCAGATCTATAACGCTGTGCAGTTGATCGACGCCCACGGCCAACGCCTGTGCAACTACCGCAAAACGCACCTGTTCGGCGACCTCGATCATTCGATGTTCAGTGCCGGAGGCAATGATTTCCCGTTGGTGGAACTCAACGGGTGGAAACTGGGCGTGCTGATCTGCTACGACCTGGAGTTCCCGGAAAACACCCGGCGCCTGGCCCTGGCCGGCGCCGATCTGATCCTGGTACCCACCGCGAATATGGTGCCGTTCGACTTTGTCGCCGACGTCACCGTGCGAGCGCGGGCCTTTGAGAATCAGTGCTACGTGGCCTACGCCAACTACTGCGGGCACGAAGGCGAAATCCAGTATTGCGGGCAAAGCAGCATCGCCGCGCCGGATGGCCAGCGCATCGCCCAGGCCGGCCTGGATGAAGCCTTGATCGTTGGCACGCTGGAACACCAAGCGATCCTCGACGCCCGCGCTGCCAACGACTACCTGCAAGACCGCCGCCCCGAACTGTACGGCACGCTGCACAAGCCCTGAACTGGTGGGTTTGCTAGCATAGGCGCCTCCTACGTTTCGGAAGTGCCCATGCCTGCGCCGCCCCCCCCCCATCATCTTCACCTGACCCTGGCCAACGGCCTGGGGGTTTCCCTGCGTCATGCGCCGCGTTTGAAGCGCAGCGCTGCGGCCCTGCGGGTGGCGGCCGGCAGCCATGACGTGCCCTTGGCATGGCCCGGCCTGGCGCACTTTCTGGAACATTTGTTGTTTCTGGGCACTGAGCGTTTTCCCACCGAAGAAGGGCTGATGGCCTACGTGCAGCGTCACGGTGGCCAGGTGAATGCCAGCACCCGTGAACGCACCACGGATTTTTTCTTTGAGCTGCCACTGGCGAGCTTCGCCGATGGGCTGGAGCGCCTGGCCGATATGCTCACCCATCCGCGCCTGAGCCTGGACGATCAACTGCGCGAGCGCGAAGTGCTGCATGCGGAGTTCATCGCCTGGTCCCAGGATGCCAAGGCGCAGCAGCAGGTGGCATTGCTCACGGGCGTGGCCGTCGATCATCCGCTGCGAGGTTTTCACGCAGGCAACCGCGACAGCCTGCCGGTGGAACGCGAGGCGTTTCAACACGCGTTGCGGGCATTCCACCAAGGGTTCTATCAGAGCGGGCAGATGACCCTGTGCCTGGCCGGCCCACAGTCGTTGGCCGAGCTGGAAACTCTGGCGCGACGCTTCGGTGAAGCGCTGACCTCGGGGCCCCGGCACCCACAGGTGGCGCCATCGGCCTTGATGAGCAGTGCGGCGCGCAGTTATCAACACGTCGACGGCAATCACCTGCACCAAGTCATAAGCTCTGAAGCCCCCCGCGAAGCCCTGGATTTCCTCTGCCTCTGGCTTAACGCAGCGGCGCCGGGCGGCCTGCTCGCCGAGCTGCAAACCCAGCGACTGGCCACCGCACTGCACGCGTCCGTGATCTATCACTTCGCCGGGCAAGCGCTGCTGGCTATCGATTTCACCCTCGGCGCTCAACACGACTCGGCGACACAGATCGAGGCGTTGCTGCACGACTGGCTGAGCTTTTTCGCACACAGCGACTGGACCTCACTGCGGGAAGAATTCGCCCTGCTGGCGGCTCGCCAACATCAGGTCCAAGGCGCCCTGGCCTTGGCGCGGCATGCCAGCGAAGGGTTGGAAGCGCAGCTGTCGGAGCAGGCTGTCAGCGCCCTCAAGGCCCTGCTCGACGCGCTGCACCTGCCGCCGTCCCGACACCCTTGGCGCCTACCACCGAACAACCCGTTCCTGCGCCCCGCCGCCAAGGAAGAACGCGCCGGCCTGATTCGTGGCCAAACCAGCGCCCACCGTGGCTTGCGTACCTTTGCCCAGGACCGCTCACGGGGCCGGCGGGAACAGTCGGCGCTGACCTTCAGCCCAGCATTGGCCAACGACACCGATGAAGGCGCGCTGTACCTGCATTGGCGCTTCGATTCAGCCGCTCCCGCGGGGCTCGACAGCACATTGCAGGCATTGGTCGAGAATGCCCGGCAGGCGGGCGTCGAGCTGTCTTTCGACGCCAATGGTCAGGACGCGGTGGTGAAAATCGTCGGCCTGCAAGACCCCATGCCGGCGGTGCTGGAAGCGCTGGCGCTGGGTTTGAATCAGGCACCAGCTGCCCCCCTCGCCTCGCCGCCCTTGATCGCGATCCGTGCACTGCTCAAGGCGTTGCCGATGTGCTGCGCCGGTACTGTTTCAGGCGCCGATGAACCGCAAGCACGGTGGGCCAGCGCACGTTGGCAAGGACTGGCCGTCGGTTTCTCTGCCGCCCATGAAGCGGCGATCAAAGCCGCGGCCGCCCGTTTGCCAGGACAACCCACCAGCCTCGCGTACCAATCCCCGAGCCTCGGCGGCCAACGCCTCTGGCATAAGGTGAAGACCGACGCCAGCGACGCTGCCTTGCTGCTGTTCTGCCCGACACCGGCTCAATCCCTGGCCGATGAAGCCGCGTGGCGACTGCTCGGGCATCTGCTCCAGGCGCCCTTCTACCAGCGCCTGCGCGTCGAGTTGCAAGTGGGCTACGCGGTGTTCAGCGGTATCCGACAGGTCAATGGGCAAACCGGCCTGCTGTTTGGTGTGCAATCCCCCAACGTCGCGCTGGCGGCAATCGTTGACCATCTGCACGCATTTTTACGGCAACTGCCTGCGCTGATCGCCAGCAGCGACGACCTGGGCAACGACGCATTGGCGCAACAATTCACCACGCAGGCGCTACCCGTCGCCCAAGCCGCCGAGCTGCTGTGGCACGCGCACCTGACCGGCCATCCGTCGGATTACCTCGCGCAACTTCAACAGCAGATCCTGGCCCTTACCCGGCAAGACCTGCAGCACGCCGCGCAGCAACTGCAAGACGCGGCGGGCGGCTGGCGCTGCCTTGCCAACGGCCCGCGCATCGACGATACCTGGCGAACCGCGTCCTGACCGTTGCCCTCCCTGCAACAAGCTTTTTCCACCAAGACAGCGCTAACTTGAAAATAATTGAGTAAGATTCCCACGCACACATCTGAACATCTCCGACTGGAGGTGGACTATATGTATTACTTGGTAGTAAACGTCCCATCCCTTCGTAGGAGTAAGAATATGACCTGGTCCAAACCTGCTTACACTGATCTGCGCATCGGTTTCGAAGTGACTATGTACTTCGCCAGCCGCTGATTGGCTGGGTAAGACAACGCCTCGGCTCGTCCGGGGCGTTTTTGTTTTCAGCTTTGTTTGATGGAGCGGCCATGTTTGTCCAGATTCTAGGTTCCGCCGCCGGCGGCGGCTTCCCGCAGTGGAACTGCAACTGCGTGAACTGCGCCGGCTTTCGTGACGGCAGCCTGCGGGCGCAGGCGCGTACCCAGTCGTCCATCGCGATTTCCGATGACGGCGTGAATTGGGTGCTGTGCAATGCCTCGCCGGATATCCGCGCGCAACTGCAGGGCTTCGCACCGATGCAGCCCGGCCGCGCCCTGCGCGACACCGGCATCAGCGCCATCATCCTGATGGACAGCCAGATCGACCACACCACCGGCCTGTTGAGCCTGCGCGAAGGCTGTCCGCATCAGGTCTGGTGCACCGACATGGTCCATGAAGACCTGAGCACCGGCTTCCCGCTGTTCACCATGCTCACCCACTGGAACGGCGGCCTGGCCTGGAACCGCATCGAGCTGGACGCCAGCTTCAGCATCCCGGCCTGCCCTAACCTGCGTTTCACCCCGCTGCCGCTGCGCAGTGCCGCGCCACCGTATTCGCCGCACCGCTTCGACCCGCACCCAGGCGACAACATCGGCCTGATCGTCGAAGACCTGCGCACCGGCGGCAAACTGTTCTATGCCCCAGGCCTGGGCAAAGTCGACGCGCCGTTGATGGACATCATGGCCGGCAGCGACTGCCTGCTGGTGGACGGCACGATGTGGGACGACGATGAGATGCAGCGCCGTGGCGTCGGCACCCGCACCGGTCGCGAGATGGGCCACCTGGCACAGAACGGCCCCGGCGGCATGCTCGAAGTGCTCGAACAATTGCCGGAACAGCGCAAGGTGCTTATCCACATCAACAACACCAACCCGATCCTCGATGAAGACTCGCCCGAGCGCGCCGAGCTGACACGACGCAATGTAGAAGTGGCCTACGACGGCATGAGCATTGAACTGTAGGAGCGAGCTTGCTCGCGAAAAACGCCAAAGCACCCCGCTCCCACAGGAGGAACCCCATGACTGACACACCATTGACCCAAACAGAATTCGAACATGCCCTGCGGGCCAAGGGCGCCTTCTACCATATCCATCACCCGTACCACGTGGCGATGTATGAAGGCCGCGCCACCCGCGAGCAGATCCAGGGCTGGGTCGCCAACCGCTTCTACTATCAGGTGAACATCCCGCTCAAGGACGCTGCGATCCTGGCCAACTGCCCGGACCGCGAAATCCGCCGCGAGTGGATTCAGCGCCTGCTCGACCACGACGGCGCACCGGGTGAAGACGGCGGCATCGAAGCCTGGCTGCGTCTGGGCCAGGCCGTGGGCCTGGACCCGGACCAACTGCGTTCCCAGGAACTGGTCCTACCCGGCGTACGCTTTGCGGTGGACGCCTACGTCAACTTTGCGCGCCGCGCCAGCTGGCAAGAAGCCGCCAGCAGCTCGTTGACCGAACTGTTCGCGCCGCAGATCCACCAGTCGCGTCTCGACAGTTGGCCCCAGCATTACCCGTGGATCGACCCCGCCGGCTACGAGTATTTCCGCACCCGCTTGAGCCAGGCTCGGCGCGATGTGGAACATGGCCTGGCGATCACCCTGCAGCACTACACCACCCGTGAAGGCCAGGAACGCATGCTGGAAATTCTCCAGTTCAAACTGGACATCCTGTGGAGCATGCTGGATGCCATGAGCATGGCCTACGAATTGAAACGCCCGCCTTATCACAGCGTGACCGAGCAGCGGGTCTGGCATAAAGGGATCGCCCTATGAGCTTTGATCGCAGCAAGAAACCGACCTGGCGCCAGGGCTATCGCTACCAGTACGAGCCTGCGCAAAAAGGCCACGTACTGCTCTACCCCGAAGGCATGATCAAGCTCAACGAAAGTGCCGCCTTGATCGGTGGGCTGATCGACGGCGAGCGCGACGTCGCCGCGATCATCGGTGAGCTGGATAAACAATTCCTCGGTGTGCCTGAGCTGGGTGATGACGTCGAGCAATTCATGGAGGTAGCCCGTGCCCAGCACTGGATCACTCTTGCCTGAACAACCAGCCATCGGCCTGCCCTTGTGGCTGCTCGCCGAGCTGACCTACCGCTGCCCGCTGCAGTGCCCGTATTGCTCCAACCCGCTGGATTTTGCCGAGCAGGGCAAGGAGCTGAGCACCGAGCAGTGGTTCAAGGTGTTTCGCGAAGCCCGCGAGATGGGCGCTGCGCAGTTGGGCTTTTCCGGCGGTGAGCCGCTGGTGCGCCAGGACCTTGCCGAACTGATCGCCGAGGCGCGCAGGCTGGGGTTCTACACCAACCTGATCACCTCCGGCATCGGCCTGACTGAACAGAAGATCAGCGACTTCAAGAAAGCCGGTCTGGACCACATCCAGATCAGCTTCCAGGCCAGCGACGAACAGGTGAACAACCTGCTCGCCGGTTCGAAAAAGGCCTTCGCGCAAAAACTGGAAATGGCCCGCGCGGTGAAGGCCCACGGCTACCCGATGGTGCTGAACTTCGTCACCCATCGGCACAACATCGACAAGATCGACCGCATCATCGAGCTGTGCATTGCGCTGGAAGCGGACTTTGTCGAACTCGCCACCTGCCAGTTCTACGGCTGGGCGCAGCTCAATCGAGTGGGGTTGTTGCCGACCCGGGAACAGCTGGTGCGCGCCGAGCGCATCACCAACGAATACCGCGCCAAGCTCGAAGCCGAAGGGCACCCGTGCAAGCTGATTTTCGTGACCCCGGATTACTACGAAGAACGCCCGAAAGCCTGCATGAATGGCTGGGGCAGCATCTTTCTTACAGTGACTCCGGACGGTACTGCCCTGCCCTGCCACGGCGCCCGACAGATGCCGGTGCAGTTTCCCAACGTGCGCGACCACAGCATGCAGCACATCTGGTACGACTCCTTCGGTTTCAACCGCTTTCGCGGCTACGACTGGATGCCCGAGCCGTGCCGTTCATGCGATGAAAAGGAGAAGGACTTCGGCGGCTGCCGCTGCCAGGCGTTCATGCTAACCGGCGATGCGAGCAATGCCGACCCGGTGTGCAGCAAGTCCGAGCACCACGGCATGATCCTTAAAGCCCGGGAAGAAGCCGAACACGCCACCCAGACCATCGAACAACTGGCCTTTCGCAATGAGCGCAACTCACGGCTCATCGCAAAAAGCTGACGGTCTTCAGCGCTTGGCGATGATGTACACCGCGTGGATGACGCCTGGGAAGTAACCGCACAAGGTCAGCAGAATATTCAGCCAGAATGCGCCGGCGAAACCCACTTGCAGAAACACACCCAGTGGCGGCAACAGAATGGCAATGATGATACGAATGAAGTCCATGGGTTCAGCTCCTGAAAATCGGCTCGTGTGAGCCGTGTAGCTAATCGACCTTGGACGTTCGTGAGGGTTCAGTGGGTTCTGGCACTGCGCCAGCTTTCGCCGCACAAAAAAAAACGCCCCCAGCCAAAAAAAACAGGCTGGGGGCGCCGCGTATACCGCGAGACGGTTCAGGAATAAGGGGTCAGACGGCGATGCCCTTGCGGCATTGCAACTGGGCGGCTTGCACCCTGGAAAATGCGCGCGCCAGGCGCAGGAGCATTTCGTCGATGTTGCTTTTGCTCACGGTCAGGGCTGGTGTGAAGCGCAGGCAATCAGGTTGCGGGGCATTGATAATCAGGCCTTCGTGCAGGGCAGCGTTTACCACGTCATCCGCAGAATCATCCGACAGCGTCAGGCCCCACATCAGGCCATCGCCGCGCAATTGGCCGTGGTCGTAGCGATAGGCCAGGCGGGCGAGGCCTTCGCTCAGGTAAAGGCCGGACTCTCGGACATGTTCCAGGAAGCCGTGTTCCAGCACGGTATCAAGCACCGCCACACCGACCGAGGCCATCAGCGCATTGCCGTGATGGGTGCCTTCCAACTCGCCGACCTCGAAGCAACAGGCTTTGCCCCGCGCCAGCAACGCCGCCACTGGTACACCGCCGCCCAGGCCTTTGCCGAGGGTAATGATGTCGGCGCGCACACCGTAGCGCTCTTCGGCGAGCAAAGTACCGCAGCGACCGATGCCGGTTTGCACTTCGTCGAGAATCAGCAGAATGCCCAGCTCGCGGCACAGCCGCTCGACACCCTGGAGGTAATGCTCGGTCGCCAGGATGACACCGGCTTCGCTCTGGATCGGTTCCAGCATGATGGCGACGGTTTTTGCATCGACGGCCGCGTGCAGGGCTGCCAGGTCATTGAGCGGGACGTGACTGAAGCCCGGCAACTGCGGTTCAAAACGGTTTTCACAGGTACTCGCCGAGGCCGACATCGCCGCAAAGCTGCGCCCATGGCAGCCGTTGCTGGCGCTGATGATCCGATAGGCGCCGCCGCGATGCAGCTGGCCCCACTTGCGCGCCAGTTTGATCGCCGCTTCACAGGCTTCGGCGCCGCTGTTGAGCAAATACGCCTGGTCGCTGCCGGTGCGGTGGCACAGGCGTTCGACGAGATTGAGTTGGGGGCGGTTGTGCAGGCCATAACCGGGGTTGATCAAGGCTTGGGCCTGATCGGCCAGGGCGTTGACCAAGACCTTCGGGCTGTGGCCGAGGCTGTTGGCGGCGCTGCCCTGGCTGAAGTCCAGATAGGCGCGATCATCGCTGTCCCACAACCAGGAACCCTGGCCACGGACGAAGACTTGTGGGGGACGCGCTACGGTAGGCATCAGGCATTCACCGGGAAAATCGTTGCGGGGCGCCTCGATGATCAGGTCATCCAGACTGGCCGCCGGGCGGCGTAAGTTGAACAGGTTCACACTTCACCTCCCATGGCAACCACCCCTTGGTCGGTACATCCACCAAAACCTGCCTGGATGTTTTTTGTCTTGCCTATGCAAAAACCATCAACATGAACGCTAATCATCGCCCGATCTGGCCCTGTAAGCCTTGTGGATAGGCGCTAGAATAGGCGTCTTAGGGGCCAACGGCCATTTCGATTTTCCAGCTTTTTCGATAAGAAACACTTATGGATTTTAAGCAACTGCGTTATTTCGTCGCGGTGTATGAGGAAGGCCATGTCGGCCGCGCTGCAGAACGCCTGTCGATCTCCCAACCGGCCTTGTCTCAGCAGATCCGTCATCTGGAACAAGACCTCGATGTGAGCCTGTTCGAACGCAGCAGCAAGCGCCTGCTGCCGACCCTCGCGGCCCACACCTTATACAACCACGCCTTGCCGTTGATCGATGGCATGCAGCAGGCCGTGGAGGCGTTGCGCAACTTCAAGGGCCAGGCATTGCGCACCTTGGCCATCGGCGTGCTGCAAACCGTACACACCAGCCTGGTGCCGCAAATGCTGGAGCGCGTGCGCAAGGCCCAGCCGCATCTGGTGGTGCAAATCTATGAACTGACCGGGCTTGAGATTGAACGGCGCCTGCTCAATGGCTCGCTGGACATCGGCATCAGTTTCCTGCCGCCCCGCCAACCGGGGTTGCACGGCATGGTGCTGTACGAAGATGAGCTGAAGGTGGTCATCCCGGCGGATCACCCTCTGCGCGAATTCAAGAAAGTCTCCGTGAAACAGGCCGCCGAGTTGCCAATGCTACTGCTGGGGGAAGAGTTCCAGATCAGGCAGATCTGGCAGGGCCAGCTATCCAACCTCGGACGCCGCCCGCAGGTGCAGGCGGAGTTGAATACCATGGTGGGGATTCTCGACAGCCTGCCCAATTCCAAACTGGCCACGGTGCTGCCGGGGCGCTCCCAGGATGAACACAACAGCCAATCGCTGCTGTGGAAACCCTTGAGCGAGCCGAGGGTGCCGCTCAAAGTCGGCCTGGTCTGCCGCGATGTGCAACGTCAGCAGGCGACGCTGGCGCTATTGCGCACCTTGCTCGAAGACGTGATGAACGCCCCGCTGGCGCCCGGCTGACTTTTTCGCGGGCAAAAGAAAACCCCGCCGAAGCGGGGCTTTGCAGACTGTTTCCCTTGACATCCTTTTCACTCCGCCACCCTGGCAGAATCCTACGTGTCCGTGTTGTTGCTTTGCGCTTCCTGCGCGACGTCCATGGCAAGTAGATTATCCGTGGATCCAATGTGGCGATAGAGGACGAATAGCAGCACGTCATGTAAGAGAATGCTTACACGCCCTCCAAGCCCTTAGAACAGGGCTTCATCCAGCAAAAACAGCGATTCGCTACCGGCTTTTACCGACGCACTCAGCGAATGGATACGTGGCAGCAGGCGCGCGAAGTAGAAGCGTGCGGTGCCCAGTTTGCTGGCGTAGAAGTCTTCCTGCGCCTCTTTGCCCAACGCGGCCTTGGCCATGCGCGCCCACATGTAGGCGTACGCCATGTAGCCAAAGGCGTGCAGGTACTCCACCGATGCCGCCCCGATTTCATTCGGGTTGGTCTTGGCGCGATCCAGCACCCAGGCTGTCAGCTCGTCCAGGTTATCCACTGCCGCACCGAGCGGCTGGGTGAACTCGGCCAACTCGGGCGCAGCATCGGCGATGAACTGGCGGATCTCGTCGGCGAACAAGGTGTAGAACGCACCGCCGTTGCCGACGATCTTGCGGCCCATCAAATCCAGCGCCTGGATACCGTTGGTGCCCTCGTAGATCTGGGTGATACGCACATCGCGCACCAGTTGTTCCTGGCCCCACTCGCGAATGTAGCCGTGGCCGCCAAACACTTGCTGGCCCAGCACGGCGGTTTCCAGACCCAGGTCGGTGAGGAACGCCTTGGCCACTGGCGTCAGCAAAGCTACCAGGTTGTCCGCGCGCTCGCGGGCAGCGGCATCGTCGCTGAACTTGGCGATGTCCAACTGCGTCGCCACGTAGGTGGAGAACGCACGACCGCCTTCGTTCGAGGCCTTCATGGTCAGCAGCATGCGCCGCACGTCCGGGTGGACGATGATCGGGTCGGCCGGTTTGTCCTTGGCCTGGGCGCCGGTCGGCGCGCGGCTTTGCAGACGGTCGCGGGCGTATTCGATGGCGTTCTGGTACGAACGCTCACCGGACGCCAGGCCTTGGATACCGACGCCCAGGCGCTCGTAGTTCATCATGGTGAACATCGCCGCCAGGCCCCGGTTGGGTTCGCCCACCAGGTAGCCGACGGCTTCGTCGAAGTTCATCACACAGGTCGCGGACGCCTGGATGCCCATCTTGTGCTCGATGGAACCACAGCTCACCGGGTTACGCGCCCCCAGGCTGCCGTCGGCGTTGACCATGAACTTGGGCACCAGGAACAGCGAGATGCCCTTGGGACCGGCCGGTGCGTCGGGCAGCTTGGCCAGCACCAGATGGATGATGTTTTCGGTCAGGTCGTGTTCGCCGCCGGTGATAAAGATCTTGGTCCCGCTGACCTTGTAGGAACCGTCCGCCTGCGGCTCGGCCTTGGTGCGGATCATCCCCAGGTCGGTGCCGGCGTGGGCTTCGGTCAGGCACATGGAGCCGGCCCACTCGCCGGAGTACATCTTCGGCAGATAGGTGGCCTTGAGGGCTTCATTGGCGTGGGTGTTGATCGACACGCAAGCGCCGGAGGTCAGCATCGGGTACAGGCCGAACGCCAGGCTCGACGAGTTGATCATTTCTTCGACTTGCGCCGACACGGCCTTGGGCATGCCCATGCCGCCAAAGGCCGGATCGCCGCCTACGCCGACCCAACCGCCTTCGGCATAGGTGGTATAGGCCTGTGGAAAGCCGTCCGGCGTACTGACAACGGTGTCCGCCCAGCGGCAGCCCTGCTCGTCGCCAGCACGGCTGAGCGGGGCGATGGATTTGGCGGTGACTTTGCCCGCTTCCTCGAGGATGGCTTCAACGGTTTCGGCATCGACGCTGTCTGCCAATGCCGGCAATTGAGCCCAAGTCTTGGCGACCTCGAAAACTTCGTTGAGGACGAAGCGCATATCACGCAACGGCGCTTTGTAATCAGCCATGGCAAACCTCGTGAGAACGTGAAAAGTGATTCGATAGGATCGGTTTTACAGGCGCCGAGTGTACCCGAACAACTTTTCAGACACATAGGGTCCACTTGTGACCGACCGGTATTTTTAAGTCATCACAACGCGAAAGCCTCCGCGGGCAGACTTATCAGGCATTCGCTGCCCGCCTGCACGGCAGCGCGGTGGGTGGCGGTGCGTGGCAGCAGGCGCTTGAAATAGAAGTCGCACGTGGCCAGCTTGGCGCGGGCGAACTCGGCGTCGTCGACCTGGGCCTGGGCCGCGATGGCCATGCGCAGCCACAGGTAGGCGAGGATGATGTAACCGCTGTACATCAAGTAGTCCACGGCCGCAGCGCCGACTTCGTCAGGGTTCTTCATCGCCGCCATGCCGACCTCGGTGGTCAGCTCGCCCCATTCCTGGTTGAGTTGATTGAGTTGCGCCACATAGGCCTTGAGTTGCGGGTGTTCGGCATTCGCCGCGCAGAACTTATGCACGATCCGGGTAAAGCCGCGCAGCAACTTGCCTTGGCTGCCCAGCACCTTGCGGCCCAGCAGGTCGAGGGCCTGGATACCGTTGGTGCCTTCGTAGATCGGCGCGATCCGCGCATCCCGGGCCAGTTGCTCCATGCCCCATTCGCGGATATAGCCATGCCCGCCGAAGATCTGCATGCCGTGGTTGGTGACCTCGAGCCCGGTGTCGGTCATAAAGGCTTTGCAGATGGGCGTGAGGAACGCCAGCAGGTCTTCGGCCTCCTGACGCTGGGCGGCGTCGCTGCCCAGGTGCGCGGTGTCGAGCAATTGCGCGGTGAAGTAGGTCAGCGCGCGATTGCCTTCGTTGAAGGCTTTCATGGTCAGCAGCATGCGGCGCACATCGGGGTGCACGATGATCGGGTCGGCGGCTTTGTCCGGGGCCTTGGCGCCGGTCAGCGCGCGCATTTGCAGGCGTTCGCTGGCGTATTTGACCGCGCCCTGGAAGCTCGCTTCGCCGTTGCACAGGCCCTGCATGCCGGTGCCCAGGCGCGCGTGGTTCATCATGGTGAACATGCAGTTGAGGCCTTTGTTCGGTTCACCGATCAAAAAGCCCTTGGCGCCGTCGAAGTTGAGTACGCAGGTGGCCGAAGCCTTGATGCCCATCTTGTGTTCGATAGAACCGCAGTGCACCGCATTGCGCTCGCCCGAATCGGTATGGAACTTGGGCACGATAAACAGCGAGATGCCTTTGGTGCCGGCCGGCGCATCCGGCAGCTTGGCCAGCACCAGGTGGATGATGTTGGCGCTCAGGTCGTGTTCGCCGGCGGAGATGAAAATCTTGCTGCCGCTGAGCGCGTAGCTGCCATCCGCCTGGGGCACGGCGCGGGTTTTGATCAGGCCCAGGTCGGTGCCGCAATGGGCTTCGGTCAGGCACATGGTGCCGGTCCATTCGCCGGCGGTGAGTTTGCCGAGGAAGGTGGCTTTCTGTTCATCGGTGCCGTGGGCGTGGATCGCCGACATCGCGCCGTGGGTCAGGCCGGGGTACATGCCCCAGGACGTATTGCTGGAGCCGATCATTTCGCTGAGTACCAGGCCCAACGATTGCGGCAGGCCCTGGCCGCCGTAGGCCGGGTCCGCCGCCACGCCGTGCCAGCCGCCTTCCACATACTGGGCAAAGGCTTCCTTGAAACCCTTGGGCGTGGTCACGACGCCCTGGTCGAAATGGCAACCTTCCTCGTCACCGCTGCGGTTGAGCGGTGCGAGCACGTTCTCGCAGAATTTGGCGCCTTCTTCGAGGATTGCACTGACCATGTCCGGGCTGGCGTCGGTTGCGCCCAGGGCGGCGTAATGGCCGTGGAAATCGAATACGTTGTCGATCAGAAAGCGCATGTCGCGCAGGGGAGCTTTGTACTCAGGCATGGCAGTGTTCTCCGGCAGCAGATGGTTGCAACCTACTGCCGGTCGGCGCCCCGGACAATCACTGTAGGGCCGCTGAATACATCGCCATCACTCAACCGGCGGCGCGCTCCATGCGCACCGCGCCACGCCGGGTTTGCCCGGCCGCGACCACACAGTTACGCCCCGCGCCCTTGGCGGCGTACAAGGCCTGGTCGGCGGTCTTGAGCACTTCTTCGGGAGTGCGATGCTCGGCCAGGCGCTCGGCCACGCCGATGCTGATGGTCACCGAGACACTCGACGCGCCACTGCCCGCGCGGCGCTGGCGGCCTTGTTGGTCGTCTTGCGGGCGGTCCGGGTTACGCAGCTTGATGTCGTAGTCCGCGATGATCTCGCGGATATCCTCCAAGTGCGGCATGCATTCCTCCAGGGTCTTGCCGGCAAACACCACGGCGAACTCTTCACCGCCATACCGATAGGCACGCCCGCCACCGTTGACCTTGGACAGTTTGCTGGCGACCAGGCGCAGTACCTGGTCGCCCACATCGTGACCGTGGGTATCGTTGAAACGCTTGAAGTGGTCGACGTCACTCATGGCCAGCACATAGTTGCGCCCCAGCCGCTGCATGCGCTCGTTGAGGGCGCGACGCCCCGGCAGGCCGGTCAGCTCATCGCGGAACGCCATTTGATACGCCTCGTGCGCCACGCCGGCGGCGATCATCAGCATCACCTGGCTGCACATGATGTTCAGGGTGAACGGCAGGATGAACGTTTGCGGCAGCATCCAGAACATCCCCAACAACCCCACCAGTTGCGCCGCATGCAGCGGGCGCGGCTGGTACCAGTACTGGGCCGCGAGGCTGAGAAAACCGATCAGGAACATCGGGTACGACAGCTGGATCAGGCTCATCCAACTGCCATGCAGCGCCGGCCAGCGAATCTCCGCCAGCCAGTTCAACACGGCCTGGGGATAACTTTGTTCGAGTGCCAGGGCCACGCTGCCCACCGCCAGCAATACCGCGCCACGGGCGACGAAGTCACGGAACAGGTGGGTCTTTTCCTGCCAAAGCGCATAAATACTGAACAGAACCGGCAATAACAGGCAGCACAAATGAAACACCACGGCGGCGTCTTCACGCACGCGGCCATTGTCGCGGTAGTAGTCGGTCTGGGTATCGAGCAGGAAATACGCGATGTACACCGTGATCATCAGGAACAGTTCACGCTGGCGGCGATACACCGCACAGTACGAACCGCCGAGCAACAGCACCAGGGTCGGCAACACATTGAACAGCGACGTGAAGAAGACGTTGAGATCCTTGACGTACGCAGCCGAGAGCCCGGCCAGCAACAGCAGCAACGAAGGGAGAAAATGACTGAAACGTAAAGCGGACACGCGTGACAAGGGTAAAGCTCCGACCCGCAAAAAATGATGGCACCGTGCCTCTATTCAGACAGTTAAGCACAACTCGCCTGGCATGTATCACATTGCCATTACTTTAACGGCAGCTGGCGGCAATCCCTGAGCGCGATGCTGTGGATTTTTATCGCCCATAAAAAAGCCGCCGCTCCCCAAGGGGCGCGGCGGCGTTCAAGAACTTCCGGTAAGGCTTAGTAAGCCAGGCCGAAGTCTTCTTCTTTCATGTCCATCAGGTTGTTCGCGCCCGACAGCATGGTGGCCACGTGGGTACGGGTACGTGGCAGGATGCGCTGGAAGTAGAAGCGCGCGGTTTGCAGCTTGGCGGTGTAGAACGCCGTTTCGCTGGTGCCGGCGGCCAGTTTCTCGGCGGCCAGGCGCGCCATGTCGGCCCAGAAGTAAGCCAGGCAGGCGTAACCGGAATACATCAGGTAATCCACCGAAGCGGCACCGACTTCTTCGCGGTCTTTCATCGCCGCCATGCCGACCTTCATGGTCACTTCGCCCCACTCTTTATTCAGCGCAGCCAGCGGTGCAACGAATTCCTTGATGGCTTCGTTGCCTTCGTTGGCCTGGCAGAACTTGTGCACGATCTTGGTGAAGCCCTTGAGCGCTTCGCCCTGGGTCATCAGCACTTTACGACCGAGCAGGTCCAGCGCCTGGATGCCGGTGGTGCCTTCGTACAGCATCGAGATGCGGCTATCGCGCACGTTCTGCTCCATGCCCCACTCGGCGATGAAGCCATGACCGCCGTAGATCTGCACGCCGTGGTTGGCGGACTCGAAACCGACTTCGGTCATGAACGCCTTGGCGATCGGCGTCATGAACGCCAGCAGGCCATCGGCTTGTTTCTTGGCTTCGTCGTCGGTGCCGTATTTGACGATGTCCACTTGCTTGGCGGTGAAGTACACCATCGCACGGTTGCCTTCGGCGAAGGCTTTCATGGTCAGCAGCATGCGGCGCACGTCGGGGTGCACGATGATCGGGTCAGCGGCTTTGTCTGGAGCTTTCGGGCCGGTCAGGGAGCGCATCTGCAGGCGATCGCGGGCGTATTTCAGGCCGCCCTGGAAACCGATCTCGGCGTGGGCCAGGCCTTGCAGCGCGGTGCCCAGGCGAGCGGTGTTCATAAAGGTGAACATGCAGTTCAGGCCTTTGTTCGCCGGGCCGATCAGGAAACCAGTGGCCGCGTCGAAGTTCATCACGCAGGTGGCGTTGCCGTGGATGCCCATCTTGTGTTCCAGGGAACCACAGCTGACCGCGTTGCGCGCACCGATCGAGCCGTCTGCGTTAGGCAGGAATTTCGGCACGATAAACAGCGAGATACCTTTGGTGCCGGCCGGTGCGTCCGGCAGGCGGGCCAGGACGATGTGGACGATGTTGTCGGCCATGTCGTGTTCACCGGCCGAGATGAAGATCTTGGTGCCGGAGACTTTGTAGGAACCGTCGGCCTGAGGCTCGGCCTTGGTGCGCAGCATGCCCAGGTCGGTGCCGCAGTGCGGTTCGGTCAGGCACATGGTGCCGGTCCATTCGCCCGACACCAGTTTGGTCAGGTAGGCGTCTTGTTGCTCGGGAGTGCCGTGCTCGGAAATGGTGTTCATCGCACCATGGGACAGGCCGGGGTACATGCCCCACGACCAGTTGGCTTCGCCGACCATTTCGCTGACGGCCAGGCCCAGGGATTCGGGCAGGCCTTGGCCACCGTGCTGGACGTCGTGGGCCAGGCTTGGCCAACCACCTTCGACGAATTGCTGGTAGGCCTCTTTGAAGCCTGTCGGGGTTTTCACACCGGACTCGCTCCAGGTGCAACCTTCAAGGTCACCCACGCGGTTCAGCGGCGCCAGCACCTGCTCACAAAACTTGGCGCCTTCTTCGAGAATGGCGTCAACCATGTCCGGGGTTGCGTCTGCGCAAGCCGGAAGGCTCTGATAGTGCGCTTCGTAGCCGAGCAGTTCGTCACGAACGAAGCGAATATCACGCAAGGGGGCCTTGTAGTCAGGCATAGCGATAAACCTCTGCTGATGGAGCTGGGATGAACAACCGCATGGGATTTGTTGTTGCGGTCAAACAGGTGTTTGAAACATACGTTTACGACCTGGGGATGTCAAGCGTCGTCCCCGTGCCGTTTGTCATTGCATGGCCCAACGGCGCGCACGACAAAACCTGCGGCGGGACGCCATAAGAAAGATTAGGAGAAAAGCAGAATTGTGCAGGCGCTGGCTGGCCAGCGATCGCGGTATGCGTGGCATACCGCGTTGCGGGGATTGCCGGTGAGCCGGCGCCTACAGGGTCAGGCGAAGGTGTTGATCAAGGTGCCGAGCATTTCATCGGAGGCCTTGGCGACTTTGGCGCCCAACTCCACTTGAAACTTGCCTTGGGCCATTTCGACCATGTTGCTGGCCGAGTTGGTCGGCTGCGCACGGTCATTGGCCTGCAGAAGATCGCTCTGGGCGTCCGACGGCTGGGTCGTGGCGGCGCTGGCAATTCTGCCGGCGGCCTGGTCGACGCGGCTCTGCCCGGCCTGAATCGTGCTCAAACCCGAATAAAACGCGCTGCTGCCAGAAATTTCCATGGCGTGGACCTGCTGAGAGAATCGTGAAGTTGAATTGAAGCAGACATCCTGGCAAAAGGCCCGTCAAAAACACTAATGGCATAATGCCTTATCGATAGCCAAAATCAGTCAAGCAGGTCCAACTGCAAATATTCCGCCACCGCATCGGCGCGGGCGTGCTTGAGTTTCGGCACCCGGCCCAGGCACGGCGCGGGCAAACGTTCGGCGAGGGTGGCGAGGTTTTCTTCCAGGCGCGAAGTCTTGGGGTCGATGATGTTGGCCACCCAACCGGCCAGCGGCAGGCCGTCACGGGCGATGGCTTCGGCGGTGAGCAAGGCATGGCTGATGCAGCCCAGGCGCACGCCCACCACCAGGATCACCGGCAGCTTGAGCGCCATGGCCAGGTCCGACAGGTTGTCCTGATCGGCCAGGGGCACGCGCCAGCCGCCCGCGCCTTCGATCAGGGTGAAATCCGCTTGTCGGGCCAGGATCTGCTGCATGGGTTTCAACAGCGATTGCACGGTCAGCGCGACGCCCGCCTCCCGCGCTGCCAAATGGGGCGCGATGGCCGGCTCGAAGGCCACTGGGTTGACCTCGTCATAGCGCAGCGATAACGAACATTCGGCCAGCAGCGCCAGGGCATCGGCATTGCGCAAGCCTTTGGGGGTGAGCTGGCAGCCCGAGGCCACCGGTTTTCCGGCGGCGGTGCTTTTGCCGGCCTGGCGGGCGGCATGCAGCAGGCCGGCAGCGATGGTGGTCTTGCCGACATCGGTGTCGGTGCCGGTGATGAAATAAGCGGCGCTCATCGAGGTTTCTCCAGTACGGCGTACACCACTTGGTAAGTCGCCGGCAGGCCCTGGGCCTGTCGGAACTGCTCGTAAGCGTCGACCAGTGCAACAATCCGCGCGCGGCCCGTCAAGCCTCCGGGGCGACCCGGGTTGAGATTGTGTGCGCCCAGCGCCTTCAACTCATGGGTCAGGCTGCGCACATCCGGGTAATGCAACACATGGGGAAGCCGCTCCAGGCTCACCGCCCGCAAGCCACTGGCCGCGCACAACTGTTGATAGGCCTCGAAGGTGCGAAAGCGATTGACGTGGACCAGGCCATCCGCCGCACGCCAGCTTTCGCGTAACTCGTCCAGGGTACCCACGCACAGGCTCGCGAACGCCAGCACCCCACCCGGTCGCAGCACACGATAAGCCTCGCTGAGCACGGCATCGAAATTCGCACACCACTGCACCGCCAGGCTGGAGAAGATCAGGTCGCAGCTTGCAGCCTGCAACGGCAGGCGTTCGGCATCCCCGGCGATGAAATACGTGGCGCCGCCCAAGGGACGTGCGTGGTTGAGCATGCCTTCGGCGATATCCAGTGCCACGCCGTGGCTGGCCGGCAAACGGTCGCCCAGCACGCGGCTGAAGTAACCGGTGCCGCAGCCCATATCCAGCCAGCGGCGCGGTGCAAAAGCCAACGGCAGACGCGCCAACAAGGTATGCCCCACGTCCCGTTGCAACTGCGCCACGCTGTCGTAACTGGCGGCCGCACGGGAAAAGGACGCCGCCACCTGACGCTTGTCCGGCAATACACCCGGCAAAGCGGGACGGGATAAATCAGTCATCGACGCACTCGTGCAAAAAAGCCTGGATGGCCGCCGCGACACCATGGGGGTCCTCCAGAAGAAAAGCGTGGCCGGCTTGTTCAATCACGCCGATTTCCACATCGGGCAGCAACGCCAGCAGATCACTGGCGGCTTCGGCGGGCACCAGCCCATCCAGGCCGGCGAACAGGTGCAGTTGCGGGCCGCGAAACGCCTGCAACGCGGCGCGGGTGTCGAGTTTCGCCAGCAGTTCAAGGCCGCTTATCAACACGCTGACGGGCAAATTCGGCGCACCGCTGACCAGCAAGCGCGACAGCCCGCGCGGGTCCTCGGCGCCCTTGGCACACAACAGGCCGAAACGCTTGAGGGTGGCCTGGAAATCGACACGGCAGCCGGCGAGAAACCCATCGAAGGTTTCGACGGGCATCGCGTTCGGCCAGCCCTCGTGGGCGACGAAACACGGGTTGCTGGCCAGGGTGAAGACGCCGCAGCAACGCTCGCCGCGCCGCGCCGCCAGCTCGGAGGCGAGCATGCCGCCCAAGGACCAGCCGCCCAGCCAGGCGTTGTCCGGCAGCGTGGCGTCGAGTTCGTCGAGCCACTCCTCCAGGTCGCTGGAAGCCAGCAGCGGCAACGGTTCGATCTGCACCCGCAAGTGTGCGTCCAGGCCCTGCAATGCCGCGGCCAACGGTTCCAGCGGCGATACGCCGAGGCCCCAGCCGGGCAGTAAGATCAGTCGGTCACGCATGTTCGGGCTCCAGGCGGAAACACGCTTCCAGTGCGTTCAACAATAGCTGCACCTGCGCCTCGCTGTGGGCCGCGGTCAATGTCACACGCAAACGCGCACTGCCAGCCGGCACAGTGGGCGGACGGATCGCCGTGACCATCACTCCGCGCTCGCGCAGCCGCTGCGACAGGCGTATCGCCTTGGCGCTGTCGCCGACCATGATCGGCTGGATCGGCGTAAAGCTGTCCATCAAGTCCAGGCCGAGCTGCTCGGCGCCCCGGCGGAACTGGCGGATCAGGCCGTTCAGATGCTCGCGCCGCCAATGCTCGGTGCGCAGCAGCTCCAGGCTTTTCAAAGTGGCGCAGGCCAGCGCCGGGGGTTGGCTGGTGGTGTAGATGTACGGCCGGGCGAACTGGATCAGGCTTTCGATCAACTCTTCGCTGCCGGCCACAAAAGCCCCGGCGGTGCCGAAGGCTTTGCCCAGGGTACCGACCAGCACCGGCACGTCGTCCTGACTCAAGCCGAAATGCTCGACGATCCCCGCGCCGTTGGCACCCAGCGGGCCGAAGCCATGGGCGTCATCCACCATCAACCAGGCGCCCTTGGCACGTGCTTCGCGGGCCAGCGCCGGCAAGTCGGCGAGGTCGCCGTCCATGCTGAACACGCCGTCGGTGACCACCAAGGTATTGCCGGTGGCTTTTTCCAGGCGCTTGGCCAGGCTGACAGCGTCGTTGTGCAGATAGCGATTGAAGCGCGCCCCGGACAACAGGCCGGCGTCCAGCAGAGACGCGTGGTTGAGACGGTCCTCCAGCACGGTATCGCCCTGCCCCACCAGCGCCGTGACCGCGCCGAGGTTGGCCATGTAACCGGTGGTAAACAGCAAGGCACGTGGGCGACCGGTGAGGTCGGCCAGGGCTTCTTCCAGTTCGTGGTGCGGCGTGGCATGACCGACCACCAGGTGCGAAGCGCCACCGCCCACGCCCCAACGGGACGCACCGGCGCGCCAGGCTTCGATCACCTGCGGGTGATTGGCCAGGCCCAGGTAGTCGTTATTGCAGAACGCCAGCAACGGCTGGCCGTCCACCACCACTTGCGGGCCTTGGGGGCTGTCCAGCAAGGGGCGCTGGCGGTAAAGGTGTTCGGCACGGCGGGCAGCGAGGCGCGCGGCGAGATCGAAAGACATGCAGGCCTCGGATTGGCAGGTTCAACTCGGTCAGAAAATGTGGGAGGGGCTTGCTCCCGATGCCGGTGTATCAGTAGGAAATGAACGAACTGACCCACCGCTATCGGGAGCAAGCCCCCTCCCACATTTGAATCGCACTTCAATCAAACGGCAGCGTTATAGAACTGCTCGCTGCTCTTCTGCTCCACCAACGCTTGCTCGATCGCAGCCTGGTGCACTTCGTCGGCGTGCTCTTCACGGGCTTCCGGCAGAATGCCCAAGCGCGCGAACAGTTGCATGTCTTTGTCAGCCTGGGGGTTGGCGGTGGTCAGCAGTTTGTCGCCGTAGAAGATCGAGTTGGCACCGGCGAAGAAGGCCAGGGCCTGCATCTGCTCGTTCATCGCCTCACGCCCGGCCGACAGGCGCACATGGGACTGCGGCATCAGGATGCGCGCCACCGCCAGCATGCGGATAAAGTCGAACGGGTCGATTTCCTCGGCGTTTTCCAGCGGTGTACCAGCGACTTTCACCAGCATGTTGATCGGCACCGACTCTGGATGCTCCGGCAGGTTGGCCAGTTGGATCAGCAGGTTCGCGCGATCGTCCAGGGACTCGCCCATGCCGAGGATGCCGCCGGAGCAGATCTTCATCCCTGAATCGCGCACATAGGCCAGGGTTTGCAGGCGTTCGGCGTAAGTGCGGGTGGTGATGATCGAGCCGTAGAACTCCGGCGAGGTGTCGAGGTTGTGGTTGTAGTAATCCAGGCCCGCCTGGGCCAGCGCTTGGGTCTGGTCCTGGTCGAGACGGCCCAGGGTCATGCAGGTTTCCAGGCCCATGGCCTTCACGCCTTTGACCATCTGCAGCACGTAGGGCATGTCTTTGGCCGACGGATGCTTCCACGCGGCGCCCATGCAGAAGCGGGTCGAGCCGATGGCCTTGGCGCGGGCAGCCTCTTCGAGGACCTTCTGCACTTCCATCAGCTTTTCTTTTTCCAGGCCGGTGTTGTAGTGGCCCGACTGCGGACAATATTTGCAATCTTCTGGACAGGCGCCGGTCTTGATCGACAGCAGGGTCGACACTTGCACACGGTTGGCGTCGAAATGCGCGCGGTGCACGGTCTGCGCCTGGAACAGCAGGTCGTTGAACGGTTGCACGAACAACGCTTTGACTTCGGCTAAGGACCAATCGTGACGCAGGGTGGCGGTGGTGCTGGCGCTCATGGGCGATTCCTTGGTTATGCTTGGGCAAACGCTGTGGGAAGGGTAATACCCACAGGCACGACACGGATGCTCGGCATATTTAAGGAAGAATCATGCACTGTCAACCGAGACACAAACACAAGGTTTACATCTGCTCAAAAAACATACAGACATGTTTAATCTGCGATGAACCGGCTGAAACGGCAGATTGTGTCTGCAACGCCTGCGAAACCGAACTGCCCTGGCTGATGGAACACTGCGAGGTGTGCGCCCTGCCCCTACCGATGGACGGCCTGATCTGCGGCCAATGTCAGAAACATCCTCCGGCTTTTAAACAAGTGATCGCGCCCTGGACCTACAGTTTCCCGGTCGACACCCTCATCAGCCGCTTCAAGCACCAGGCCCGCTGGCCACTCGGGCATTTATTGGGCCGGTTGCTGGGGCAGTCCCTGCGCCATCGCTTCGATAACACCGAGCTGACCCGCCCCGACTGCCTGCTGCCGGTGCCCATGGCCCGCAAGCGCCTGCGCGAACGCGGCTACAACCAGGCCCTGATGCTGGCGCGCTGGCTGAGCCACGACCTCGCCATCGACCTCGATGAACACCTGGTGTTACGCCCCCATGAAACCATCGCGCAACAAACCCTCGACGCCCGCACCCGCCAACGCAACCTGCTCGGCGCCTTTGCCCTGGCACCCGACGCCCAGGTGCAAGGCCGGCACTTCGCCGTGGTCGACGACGTGCTCACCACCGGCGCCACCGCCCACAGCGTGGCGCGCCTGCTGATGGCCGCCGGTGCGCGGCAGGTCGATGTGTACTGCCTGGCGCGCACGCCCAAACCGGGGGCCTGACTTGACGCCGGCATCCCCTCTCCCGCAACGTTCGGCCCATCTCCTCCAAGCGTAATCCCCATGTCTGTACCCAGCCCCCTCAGCCAACACATCATCCGCCGTCCCCAGCGCATCGCCTTGCTGGGGCATATCGCCGAGCAAGGTTCCATCACCCGCGCCGCCAAGAGCGCCGGCCTGAGTTACAAGGCCGCCTGGGACGCCATCGATGAACTCAACAACCTGGCGCAAAAGCCACTGGTGGAGCGCAGCGTCGGCGGCAAGGGCGGCGGCGGTGCCAGGCTGACGGCCGAAGGTGAACGGATATGGCGCCTCTACCAGCGCCTGCAAGTGTTGCAAGCCGAGGTGCTGGGCACGGACGAAGCCGCCAGCGATTTCAACCTGCTCGGCCGTTTGATGCTGCGCACCAGCGCGCGTAACCAACTGCACGGGCAAGTGATCGCCATCGAGCCCCATGGCCGCAACGATCGGGTGCGCCTGCAGTTGACCGGCGGGTTGACCCTGGACGCGCAAATCACCCACGACAGCACGCAACGGCTGGAGCTGGAGACCGGCGTGGAGGTGGTCGCGCTGATCAAGGCCGGCTGGCTGGAATTGCACGCTGCCGACACACCTGCAACACCTGGACACAATTGCATGAGCGGTGTGATCGAGACGATTCTCGGCGCCGACGACGGCCCCAGCGAAGTGCGCATCGCCCTGCCCAACGGTCCGGTGTTATGCGCCCTGGCCCAGCCCGACGCGCTCGAGGCACTGGGCGCCGCCGAAGGCCATGTCATCCAGGTGCAATTCGCGCCCGGCAACGTCCTGCTCGGCACGCCGGCCTAGGCAATATCCGCGCTGCGCCGGTCTTCAAACTGCAACCATTTCGTCACGACCGCTCCTTATGGTGTCTGCAAAAACCGCAGGGAGCCTGACATGAGCCTATTAGAAGAAAACCAAGCCACCGACCTCGAGCAGATGGTCGGCCTCACCCGCCGCCGCTTTATCGGCGCCGGTGCCCTGTGCGGCGCGGCGATGTTCCTCGGCGGTAACCTGCTGAGCCGCAGTGCACTGGCCGTCAACACCGCCAACACCAGCCCGCTGCTGGGTTTCGCCAGCATCGCCGCCGACACCCGCGACACCCTCAGCCTGCCGCCCGGCTACAGCGCCTCGGTGCTGATCAGCTGGGGCCAGCCGCTGCACAAGAACGCCCCGGCTTTCGACCCGTCCGGCAACGGCACCGCCAAGGCCCAGGAACAGCAGTTCGGTGACAACAACGACGGCATGAGCCTGTTCGCCTTCCCCGGTGACGACAACCGCGCCCTGATGGCGATCAACAACGAATACACCAACTACCGCTACCTCTTCGCCCACGGCGGCGCACCGCAATCGGCCGAAGACGTGCACAAGGCCCAGGCCAGCGAAGGGGTGTCGGTGATCGAAGTACGCCGCACGGGCGACACCTGGCAGTTCGTCCAGGATTCGCGCTACAACCGGCGCATCCACGGCAACTCGCCGATCCGCCTGAGCGGCCCCGCCGCCGGCCATGAGTGGCTGAAAACCAGCGCCGACAAGTCCGGCAAAAAAGTCCTCGGCACCTTCCAGAACTGCGCCAACGGCAAGACACCGTGGGGCACTTATCTGACCTGCGAAGAGAACTTCACCGACTGCTTCGGCAGCAGTAACCCACAACAAAGCTTCGACGCCGGGCAAAAGCGCTACGGCGTGGTCGCGGCCAGCAAAGACATTAACTGGCACCTGCACGACCCGCGCTTCGACATGGCCAAGCACCCCAACGAACTCAATCGCCACGGCTGGGTGGTGGAAATCGACCCGTTCGACCCCCAATCCACCCCGGTCAAACGCACCGCCCTGGGCCGCTTCAAGCACGAGAACGCCGCCCTGGCTGAAACCCGCGACGGCCGCGCCGTGGTGTACATGGGCGACGACGAACGTGGCGAGTTCATCTACAAGTTCGTCAGCCGCGACAAGATCAACCACAAGAACCCCAAGGCCAACAAAGACCTGCTCGACCACGGCACCTTGTACGTGGCCCTCTTCGACGGTGGCGACGGCAACGCCGACCATCCCAAAGGCCAAGGCCAATGGGTCGAGTTGACCTTTGGGAAAAACGGCATCGACGCCAGCTCCGGCTTTGCCAGCCAGGCCGAAGTGCTGATCCACGCACGCTTGGCCGCCAGCGTGGTGAAGGCCACGCGCATGGACCGCCCGGAATGGATCGTGGTCAGCCCCACCGACGGCCAGGTCTATTGCACCCTGACCAACAACGCCAAGCGCGGCGAAGACGGCCAGCCGGTGGGCGGGCCGAATCCGCGCGAGAAAAACGTCTACGGCCAGATCCTGCGCTGGAAGGCCAACGCCGATGACCACGGCGCCCCGGACTTCAGCTGGGACCTGTTCGTGGTGGCAGGCAACCCCGGCGTGCATGCCGGTACGCCGAAGGGCGGCTCGTCCAACATCAACCCGCAGAACATGTTCAACAGCCCCGACGGCCTGGGGTTCGACAAAGCCGGGCGCCTGTGGATTCTCACCGACGGCGACTACAGCAACGCTGGCGACTTCGCCGGCATGGGCAATAACCAGATGCTCTGCGCCGACCCGAACACCGGGGAAATCCGCCGTTTCATGGTCGGCCCGGTGGCCTGCGAAGTGACGGGGATCAGCTTTGCGCCGGATCAGAAAACCTTGTTCGTGGGGATTCAGCATCCGGGTGAAACCGGCGGCTCGACCTGGCCGGAGCATCTGCCGAATGGCAAGCCGCGGTCGTCGGTGATGGCGATTCGGCGCGATGATGGTGGGATTGTCGGCGCCTGATAGATCGCTATCGGGGGCAAGCTCCTTTCCACAGTTGTCCCGGGTCGTCATAACAACTCGGTCAAATGTGGGAGGGGGCTTGCTCCCGATGACAATGGCACAGGCTCGCCCTATCCCTGGCCGCGTGCGTTACCATACCCGGCCGGACGCGGCGCCCTGCTGCGCGCAGGAGTTCGCATGGCCCATCCGTTTGAAACACTCACCCCCGACCTGGTACTCGACGCCGTCGAAAGCATCGGTTTCCTCAGCGATGCTCGCGTTCTGGCGCTCAACAGCTACGAAAACCGTGTCTACCAAGTGGGCATCGACGACGCCGAACCGCTGATCGCCAAGTTCTACCGTCCCCAGCGCTGGACCAACGAAGCAATCCTCGAAGAACACAGCTTCACCTTCGAGCTGGCCGAGTGCGATGTGCCGGTGGTCGCGCCGATGATCCATAACGGCCAAAGCCTGTTCGAACACGCCGGGTTCCGCTTCGCCCTGTTTCCACGCCGTGGCGGCCGTGCGCCGGAGCCGGGCAATCTGGACCAGCTCTATCGCCTCGGCCAGCTGCTCGGACGCTTGCACGCCGTCGGTGCGACCCGTCCGTTCCAGCACCGCGAAGCCCTGGGTGTGAAGAACTTCGGCCACGATTCCCTGGCCACCCTGCTTGAAGGCAATTTCATTCCCAAAAGCCTGCTGCCGGCCTACGAGTCAGTGGCCCGCGACCTGCTCAAGCGCGTGGAAGAGGTCTACAAGGCCACGCCGCACAAGAACATCCGCATGCACGGCGACTGCCACCCCGGCAACATGATGTGCCGCGACGAGATGTTCCATATCGTCGACCTCGACGACTGCCGCATGGGCCCGGCGGTGCAGGACCTGTGGATGATGCTCGCCGGCGACCGTCAGGAATGCCTGGGCCAGCTGTCGGAATTGATGGACGGCTACCAGGAATTCCACGATTTCGACCCGCGCGAACTGGCGCTGATCGAACCGCTGCGCGCCTTGCGCCTGATGCACTACAGCGCGTGGCTGGCACGGCGCTGGGACGATCCGGCGTTTCCCCACAGCTTTCCGTGGTTCGGCAGCGAGCGGTATTGGGGCGATCAGGTGCTGGCGTTGCGCGAGCAATTGGCGGCGCTCAACGAAGAACCCCTGAAGCTGTTCTGACCGCTTTTGCCTTTAGTGTGGAAGGGGGCTTGCTCCCTCCCACATAAAGCACTGCGGGCCCCACTGCCGGAAAAATATCCTTACAATCGCGCTTTGTTAGTTGCCTAAGCAAAGGATTTCGCATGCACACCGCCAACCCCCGCAAGGGCTACATCCTGGGCCTTAGCGCCTACATCACTTGGGGTCTTTTCCCGCTCTACTTCAAAGCCATCGCCAGTGTTCCCGCCGCCGAAATCATCGTCCATCGCGTGCTGTGGTCGGCGCTGTTCGGCACGCTGTTGCTGATGGTATGGAAACACCCCGGCTGGTTCCGCGAACTGCGCGACAACCCCCGGCGCCTGGCGATCCTGGCCCTCAGCGGTACGTTGATTGCGGCTAACTGGCTGACCTATGTGTGGTCGGTGAACAGCGGGCGCATGCTCGAAGCGAGCCTGGGTTACTACATCAACCCGCTGGTGAATGTGCTGCTGGGCATGCTGATCCTCGGCGAGCGCTTGCGCCGTCTGCAGTGGGTCGCCGTGGGGCTGGCGGCGGTCGGTGTGGCGCAACAGGTGTGGCAAGTGGGCAGCTTGCCCTGGGTGTCGCTGGTGCTGGCGCTGACCTTCGGTTTCTACGGCCTGATCCGCAAGCAGGCGCCGGTGAAAGCACTGCCGGGGCTGGTGGTGGAAACCTGGATGCTGGTGCCGATCGCCGTGGCATGGTTGCTGTTCAACCCATCGGCCCACACGGCACAAATGGCCTTCTGGAGCACCTCCGAAGCCTGGTGGCTGGTGGCCGCAGGCCCGGTGACGCTGATCCCGCTGGTGTGTTTCAACGCCGCCGCGCGGCATTTGCCCTACACGGCGCTGGGCTTTTTACAGTACGTGGCGCCGACCCTGGTGCTGCTCGAAGCGGTGCTGCTGTTCGGTGAACACCTGGCGCCGGCCACACTGACCGCCTTCGCGTTTATCTGGGCCGGGCTGGTGGTGTACAGCGTGGATATCTGGTTGAGCGCGCGCAGAAGCTGATCAAATAACGTACAAACCTCTGCAAGCCACAGCCCGTGTGGCTTGCAGCCTTTCACCCCAAGGTTATCCACAGCCTGATCCCCGCCATTTGTGCACAAGCCCTTGAAACTGCTCGTTTTTTGCTCAAGTCACGAAGAAGCGCGGCCAGCGGGGCCTGGCGACGGGTCTCTACAGGTTATCCACAGGCCCATGCAAGATTTCCATGCATAACCTTGTGGATGATCAGTCCTCGTTGCGCAGTTCCACCATCAAGTCATCCGCCAGGGTTTCCAGCGACTGTTGCAGTGCTTCCAGGGACAACGTCGACGGCACCTGCAAGTGGGCCTCGGCACTGAACAGCAGATCGCCGCTCATCGGCGCCGGACGCACGTCGGTGCTCAGGCGCTCCAGATTGACGCCCTGCTTGCTCAACAATGCCGTGATCTCGCGCACGATGCCCGAACGGTCATTGCCCACCAGTGTCATCAGGATCGGTTTGGACACCAATGCCTGCCCAGTGCTGCCCTCGCCCACCAGCACACGAATGCCGTGTGTGGATAAGTCTTCCAGCGCGGCGACCAACGCCTGGCGGTTCTCCGCCGGAACGCTCACCCGCAGGATCCCGGCAAACTGCCCGGCCATGTGCGCCATACGACTTTCCAGCCAGTTGCCGCCGTGGGCCGCGATGCTCTGCGCGACGCGTTCAACCAGGCCGGGTTTGTCGGCGGCGATAATAGTGAGTACAAGATGATCCATGGCGAAATACCTCGGGTGCTATTCCTGTAGGAATGAGTGTGCTCGCGAAAGTCATCAACGATAGCGCGGGAAAGCTTACAGCCAGCGGCGCTCTTGGGATCTTCGCGAGCGAGCTCGCTCCTACAAGGTGGACGTGCAAGCCGCTGAAGACAAATCGTGTACGATTTTTATATTTATCTGGAACAATCCATCGCTTTCTTGAGAACATCCCGTTCTCCGCTGTGACCGTACGACCAAAGTGGGTCGCTAAACGACGTAATTAGTCTAATTTTCACAACCGCAAGTCATCATGTAGTATGCCCACCCAGGCACTACATAATGAAAATCTGAAACAGCGCATAAGCTCCGCAGAGTGAGGCAAGAGATGACTGAACACGTTCAAGTCGGTGGCCTGCAGGTCGCCAAAGTCCTGTTCGACTTCGTGAATAACGAAGCCATTCCCGGCACCGGCGTCACTGCCGAGCAGTTCTGGGCCGGTGCCGACAAGGTCATCCATGACCTGGCACCGAAGAACAAAGCCCTACTCGCCAAACGCGATGATTTCCAGGCGCGGATCGACACCTGGCACCAGACCCACGCGGGCCAGGCCCATGACCCGGTGGCCTACAAAGCCTTCCTGCAAGATATCGGATACCTGCTGCCAGAAGCCGCAGATTTCCAGGCCTCGACCCAAAACGTCGACGATGAGATCGCCCGCATGGCCGGCCCGCAGCTGGTCGTGCCGGTGATGAACGCCCGCTTCGCCCTCAACGCCTCCAATGCGCGCTGGGGCTCGCTGTACGACGCGCTGTATGGCACCGACGCCATCAGCGAAGCCGACGGCGCCGAGAAGGGCAAGGGCTACAACAAGGTGCGTGGCGACAAGGTCATCGCCTTCGCCCGCGCTTTCCTCGACGAAGCCGCGCCGCTCAGCGCCGGCAGCCACGTCGATTCCACCGGCTACAAGATCATTGACGGCAAGCTGGTGGTCAGCCTCAAGGGTGGCAGCAACAGCGGCCTGCGCGACGACGCCCAGTTGATCGGCTTCCAGGGCGACACGGCCCAACCGATTGCGATCCTGCTCAAGCACAACGGCCTGCACTTCGAAATCCAGATCGACGCCAGCACCCCGGTCGGCCAGACCGACGCTGCCGGTGTCAAAGACGTGCTGATGGAAGCCGCGCTGACCACCATCATGGACTGTGAAGACTCCGTGGCCGCCGTCGATGCCGACGACAAAGTGGTGATCTACCGCAACTGGCTCGGCCTGATGAAAGGCGACCTGGCCGAAGAAGTGGCCAAGGGCGGCAAGACCTTCACCCGCACCATGAACCCCGACCGCGTCTACACCGGCGTGGATGGCCGGGACGTGACGCTGCACGGTCGCTCGCTGCTGTTCGTGCGCAACGTGGGTCACTTGATGACCATCGACGCGATCCTCGACAAAGACGGCAACGAAGTCCCGGAAGGCATCCTCGACGGCCTGCTCACCAGCCTGGCGGCGATCCACAGCCTCAACGGCAACAGCAGCCGCAAGAACAGCCGTACCGGTTCGGTCTACATCGTCAAACCGAAGATGCACGGCCCGGAAGAAGCGGCGTTCACCAACGAGCTGTTCGGTCGTATCGAAGACGTGCTGAACCTGCCGCGCAACACGCTCAAAGTCGGGATCATGGACGAGGAGCGCCGTACCACGGTCAACCTCAAGGCCTGCATCAAGGCTGCCAGCGAGCGCGTGGTGTTTATCAACACCGGCTTCCTCGACCGCACCGGCGATGAAATCCACACCTCCATGGAAGCCGGCGCGATGGTGCGCAAGGCGGCCATGAAGTCCGAGAAGTGGATCGGCGCCTACGAAAACTGGAACGTCGATATCGGCCTGGCCACCGGCCTGCAAGGCCGTGCGCAGATCGGTAAAGGCATGTGGGCCATGCCCGACCTGATGGCCGCGATGCTCGAACAGAAAATCGCCCACCCACTGGCCGGCGCCAACACCGCCTGGGTGCCGTCGCCCACCGCGGCGGCGCTGCATGCGCTGCACTACCACAAGGTCGACGTATTCGCCCGCCAGGCCGAACTGGCCAAGCGCGAGCGCGCGTCGCTGGACGATATCCTCACCATTCCCCTGGCGAAAAACACCGACTGGTCCGAGGAAGAAATCCGCAACGAACTGGACAACAACGCCCAGGGCATCCTCGGCTACGTGGTGCGCTGGATCGACCAGGGCGTCGGCTGCTCGAAGGTGCCGGACATCAACGACATCGGCCTGATGGAAGACCGCGCCACCCTGCGTATCTCCAGCCAGCACATTGCCAACTGGCTGCGCCACGGCGTGGTCACTCAGGATCAGGTGATGGAAAGCCTCAAGCGCATGGCGCCGGTAGTGGACCGTCAGAATGCCGGGGATGCGCTGTACCGTCCGCTGGCACCGGATTTCGATAGCAATATCGCGTTCCAGGCGGCGGTCGAGTTGGTGATTGAAGGGACCAAACAGCCTAACGGTTATACCGAGCCGGTATTGCACCGCAGGCGTCGCGAGTTCAAGGCCAAGAATGGCCTGTAACTAAACGCTGCCCCTGTAGGAGCGAGCTTGCTCGCGAAGGCCGTTGACGATAACGCAGTGCTATCAGATAGCCCGCGTTGCCTATGGGTTCTTCGCGAGCAAGCTCGCTCCTACAGTTAAAAAAGCCCTGATCGTGAGATCAGGGCTTTTTTTGTAGGCGGGTTTTACTTCGTCATCCCCAACTCCTGCTTGATCATCTTCGCCAACTTCGCGCTATCGATCGGCTTGAGCAAAAAGTCCACCACGCTCAAATGCATCGC
The DNA here is from genome assembly GCF_900102035.1 of Pseudomonas extremaustralis. NCBI lineage: Bacteria > Pseudomonadati > Pseudomonadota > Gammaproteobacteria > Pseudomonadales > Pseudomonadaceae > Pseudomonas > Pseudomonas extremaustralis. The sequence continues at coordinate 5,453,505 of NZ_LT629689.1, read as the reverse complement.
ATCGATCACATCCGGAGCTTCAGCGTCCCCGGACATGACGATGATCGGCAACGCCGCCCGCGAGGATTCGCGAACCTGGCGGATCAGCTCAAGGCCGTTGCTCGGCACCATGCGCAGGTCGGTGATCAGCAAGCCAATGGAGCTGCTCGACTTCAACAGGCTCCACGCGGCCTCGCCACTGTCGGCGGTGACGCAGCAAATCCCTTCCAGGTCGAGGATTTGCGCCAGCAGGTCACGCGAGTCTTTGTCGTCATCGACAATCAACACCCGTTGTGGCGGCAAACCAGGCTCCAGCATCACAGCGCTGAGCGCCTCGCGCTCGGCATCGCTCAAAATATCGTGGTCGGACATACGGTTCTCGGCAATTCTCATCAATCTCCCGGCACACTCGTCAGACATCGCGGAAGTGCGAACAATGTGCACTTCGTCGGAAAGTTTGCCTAGTGGGCGTTCTACGGGGTTCGAGCCATAACCTTGTAAGGTTTTTCCTGAGTTTTACCCTGTTCTCATCGACCTAGACTTACGTCCAATGGGCACCTACCGCGCAGGAGTCGACCATGGAGAACGATAACGACAAAAAAATCGCGGTCACTGTTATGAGTAAAGCTGATGCCTTCACCCAGGCGGGAAAAACCGCCGTACTGCAGAACATTCACGGCACCCTGCAGTTCCTGCAACGCTTCCCACCCTTCAACCAGATGGAAAATGCGCACCTGGCCTTTCTGGTCGAGCAGTGCCAATTGCGTTTCTATGCCCCCGGCGAGAGCATCCTCAAGCCGTCGGGCGGGCCGGTGGAGCACTTTTACATCGTCAAGCAGGGCCGGGTTATCGGCGAACGGCCGGACTCTGCCGAGACCACTTTTGAAATCACCACCGGCGAGTGCTTCCCCCTCGCCGCGTTGCTGGGCGAACGCGCGACCCGTACCGAGCACAAAGCCGCCGAAGACACGTTCTGCCTGCAACTGAACAAACCGGCGTTCATCAAGCTGTTTGCCCTGTCCAGCCCGTTTCGCGATTTCGCCCTGCGGGGCGTCAGTAGCCTGCTGGACCAGGTCAACCAGCAAGTGCAGCAAAAAGCCGTGGAAACCCTCGGCACCCAATATTCCCTGAACACCCGCCTGGGCGAATTGGCCATGCGCCACCCGGTCACCTGCGGCCCGCAGACGCCGCTGCGCGAAGCGGTCACGCTGATGCATGAGCAGCAAGTGGGCAGCATTGTGATCGTCGATGAACACAAGGCGCCCCTGGGGATTTTCACCCTGCGCGACTTGCGCCAGGTGGTGGCCGACGGCACCAGCGATTTCACCCAGGCGATCGACGGGCACATGACCCATGGGCCGTTCTTCCTCTCGCCGGACCACAGCGCGTTCGACGCCGCTATCGCCATGACCGAGCGGCATATCGCCCACGTGTGCCTGGTCAAAGACCAGCGCCTGTGTGGCGTGGTGTCCGAGCGTGACTTGTTTTCCCTGCAGCGGGTCGACCTGGTGCACCTGGCCCGCACCATCCGCAATGCGCCCAAGGTGGAGAACCTGGTGGCGATACGCGGCGAGATCGGCCAGTTGGTCGAGCGCATGCTTGCCCATGGCGCGTCGTCGACCCAGATCACCCACATCATCACCCTGCTCAACGATCACACCGTGTGCCGGGTGATCGAGTTGACCCTCGCCGACAAAGGCGATCCCGGCGTGCCATTCAGCTGGCTGTGTTTCGGCAGCGAAGGTCGGCGCGAGCAGACGCTGTACACCGACCAGGACAACGGCATCCTGTTCGAGGCCAAGGACGCCGCCGAAGCCGCCGAGATTCGCGCGCGCCTGCTGCCCCTGGCGCAGCAGATCAACCAGAGCCTGGCGCAGTGCGGCTTCACCCTGTGCAAGGGCAACATCATGGCCGGCAACCCCGAGTTGTGCCTGTCGTGGGCCGAATGGGCGCGACGGTTTGCGGCGTTCATCCGCGAAGCCACGCCGGAGAACCTGCTGGGGTCGACCATCTATTTCGACCTGCGGGTGGTGTGGGGCGATGAGCAGGGCTGTGAACAACTGCGCCAGGGCATTCTCGACCAAGTCGCGGACAACCCCCTGTTCCAGCGCATGCTCGCGGAGAACGCCTTGCGCCAACGCCCGCCGGTGGGGCGCTTCCGTGAGTTCGTGCTGACGCGCAAAGGTGCGGAAAAGGCCACGCTGGACCTCAAGGTGCAAGGCCTCACGCCCTTCGTCGACGGCGCCCGCCTGCTGGCCCTGGCCCACGATGTCCACGCCATCAATACCCTGGAGCGCCTGCGCCAACTGGTGGTCAAGGAAGTGATCGAGCCGCTGGACGGCGCCGCCTATGAAGAGGCCTACCACTTCATCCAGCAGACCCGCATGCAGCAACATCAATTGCAGACCCGCGAAAACCTGCCGTATTCCAACCGGGTCGACCCCGACAGCCTCAACCACTTGGACCGACGTATCCTGCGCGAATCCCTGCGCCAGGCCCAGCGCCTGCAAAGCAGCCTGACGTTGCGGTACCAGCTGTGAGCTGGTTCGGCTGGCTGCGTGCGGCCAAACCCCGGCTCGACGCCACCCAACAACAGCGCCTGGCGCAATTGCCCAAACCCACCGCCCTCGGCGACGGGTCGTTGCGCAGCCAGCGTTGGGTAGTGGTGGACCTGGAAACCACCGGCCTGAACCTCAACCGCGACCAAGTGCTATCGATCGGTGCCGTGGTGATCGAGGACGGCGCGGTGGATTTTTCCCAACTGTTCGAGCGCACCCTGCACCGCGCCGAAACCAAGCTCAGCCCCAGCGTCCTGATCCACGGCCTGGGCCCCAGCGCCATCGCCGCCGGCAGCGACCCGGTGCAAGCGCTGCTGGAGTTCATGGAATTCGTCGGCGACAGCCCGCTGCTGGCCTTCCATGCCCGCTTCGATCAACACATGCTCGGCCGGGCACTCAAGGACAGCCTGGGTTATCGACTGGCCCATCCGTTTCTGGATGTGGCCGAAATCGCCCCGATGCTGTGCCCCCAGGCGCCGATCCGCGACGCCGGGCTGGATGACTGGATCGAGTACTTCAACCTGCAAGTGGGCGAACGTCATCACGCCAGCGCCGATGCCCTGGCCACGGCGGAGCTGATGTTGATCCTGTTCAGCCGCGCACGTCAGCAGCACATCGACACGCCTCAGACGTTGCAAGAACGGTTGAGCCAATGGAAACGCCGTAAACAAGCGCCCTCGTTTTAATGGCCTCTCCCGACCGACGCCAATTGCGCCCATCCCACGCCTCTGACACAATCGCGAATAATTCTCGTTAGTTTAAACCCCTTGTTTATTCGGTGATGCCTTGTCGTTGGTCCAGAACCCACACAGTGAGCGTGTTGGCGCGTTGTATCGCGACCATCGTGGCTGGTTGCTGGCCTGGCTGCGCCGCAACGTAGCCTGCCCCAGCCGCGCCGAAGACTTGAGCCAGGACACGTTCATGCGCCTGCTGGGCCGCGACGAGTTGCGCGAACCCCGCGAACCGCGCGCCTTCCTGCTGGCGATCGCCAAGGGCCTGCTATTCGATTACTTCCGCCGCGCCGCCCTGGAACAGGCCTACCTCAACGAATTGATGCTGATCCCGGAAAGCGAACAGCCTTCGCCGGAAGACCAGCAATTGATCCTCGAAGACCTCAAGGCCATCGACCGTCTGCTTGGCAAGCTGTCGAGCAAGGCCCGCGCCGCGTTCCTCTATAACCGCGTCGACGGCCTGGGCCACGCGGACATCGCCCAGCGTCTCGGCGTGTCGGTGCCGCGGGTGCGCCAGTACCTCGCCCAAGGCATCCGCCAGTGCTACATCGCCCTGTATGGCGAGCCGCTATGACCGCGATCAACGCCAAACCGGTGTCGGCCCGCGTGTTGGATGCGGCGATTGCCTGGCAGTTGTCCCTCGACTCGGGCGACGGCGACCTGGTGGCGCGCGAAGCCTTCAGCCAATGGTTGGCCAGCGATGAAGAACATGCCCGCGCCTGGCGCCAACTGGGCCTGCTCGACCAGCGCGTCAGCGTGGCCTCGGGCCCGGCGCGGGCGGCGCTGCTGCAGTCGCGCGAAGGCATTCGCCGGCGCGTGCGCAAGCTCGGCAGCGGCCTGGCGAGTATCGCGCTGGTGTGCGGCCTGGCGTTGTTGGCCGGCGAACGCTACGTGCCGATCCACTATTGGCTGGCCGACCAGCGCACCGCCACCGGCGAGCAACGCACACTGACACTGGCGGACGGCACTCGGATCAACCTCAACACCCACAGCGCCATCGACGTGCGTTTCGATGAACAGCGCCGGTTGATCGTGTTGCAGGAAGGCGAAATCCTCGTCGAGACCGGCCACAACGATGCGCGCCCGTTCTACGTGCAAACCCGCGACGGCAGCCTGCGGGCGCTGGGCACGCGGTTTATCGTCAAGCGCGAAGCCGATGCCACGCGCCTGAGCGTGCTGCAATCGGCGGTGGGCGCCCAGCCTGAAGCGCTGGCGCAGGAACAGATCTTCAAGGCAGGCGAGCAAGTGCTGATGCACAGCAAAGGCCTCGGCCCGCTGCTGGCCGTCCCGCCCGGCACCGACGCCTGGACGCGCGGCATGCTGGTGGTGGACAACGCGCGCCTGGCCGACGTAGTGGCCGAACTGGGCCGCTACCGCAGCGGTTACCTGGGTGTGGATAAACGCGTTGCCGACCTGCGCATCACCGGCAGCTTCCCGCTGCACGACACCACCCTCGCGCTCAACGCCCTGCTGCCGACCCTGCCGGTACAGATCGAACAGCACACGCCGTGGTGGGTGAGCGTGGCAATGAAGGCGCCAAACTGACCTTGGGCCTTCCGGCGCGGGGAATGGGTAGCCAGCGCTGTTTATCGGTTGTGGAATGCCGTCCACGCTTACATCCACCGCGTGACTGACCGTTTGAACAACACACAGAAAGCCCATTTATTCGCGGAAGTAATTTCTTCCCATGCTGATATCAATTAAATATTTTGCCGTCGCAGGATTGCGCTCGTTGCATCGCTTGAAGCATTTGATGTTGATTGCGAGTGTGTATTTTTGCGGTATGCCAAGCAAAACGATGGCCACCTGCTTGAATAACTTATCTTGCAGGGCGGTTTTTTGCTGCGCGGTGGTGGTGATCAGCCAAGTGAGTTTATTGGGATGTTGCGGTGTCCAGCCGGACCTTTTCAGGCGCGACTGAATCTCTTCGAGAAGAGGTACAAGCTCACTGAAGGACAGCATTTCCACCATGGGAGAGGTTGTAATGTTTGAGACTTTTCCATCGTCGTAACTGATTGCACCAAATATAGTAGCGGGTAAGACGAAGCCATAATTCGGGTCGTCGTACTGTATAACAACCGGGGTGGTGATCCAGGTTGAACCGGGGTGTGGTGGTTCGCTGGGGGAGATAACGGTGTTGGCCTTTACGGAAAACGTCGAGTCTCGTACAACTTCGCCATAAGGCTTTCCGATATGTACGCGGAGCGTATTTAACGCGCGATTGGAATAGAACAAATACAAAGCAAGGAATGCCAGTATGGGCAGCAAGATCAGTAGCCAGCGCTTTGGGGGCATCATGGTTTTATATCCAGACCAATAGAAATTTCAAAAATCGAACGCTTAGGCCGGGCCCGCGTTATCGGATTCATGGGTTTCGCAAAATCGGGCACTTCATACATGGCCGACTGAAAAATATTGAGCTGTTCATGGGCTGCCATAAAATCCCCTCCTTTACGATATTTCCTGACTCATTCGCGGAAGTAATTTCTTCCCATGCTGATATCAATTAAATATTTTGCCGTCGCAGGATTGCGCTCGTTGCATCGCTTGAAGCATTTGATGTTGATTGCGAGTGTGTATTTTTGCGGTATGCCAAGCAAAACGAGACCCACCTCATTGAATAATTCATCTTGCAGGGCGGTTTTTTGCTGCTCGGTGGTGGTGGGCAGCCAAGTGAGTTTATTGGGATATTGCGGTGTCCAGCCGGACCTTTTCAGGCGCGACTGAATCTCTTCGAGAAGAGGTACAAGCTCACTGAAGGACAGCATTTCCAGCATCGGAGAGGTTGTAATGCCTATGACTTTTCCATCTCCGTAAGTGATTGCACCAAATTTAGTGGCGGGTAAAGTGAAGCCATAGTTTGGATCGTCGTACTGTATAACAACCGGGCTGGTGATCCAGGTCGAGCTCGGGCGTGGTGGTTCGCTGGGGTAGATAACAGTGTTGGCTTTTACAGAAAACGTCGAGTCTCGTATAACTTCTTCATAAGGCTTTCCAACATGTACGCGGAGCGTATTTAACGCGCGATTGGAATAGAACAAATAAAAAGCAAGTACCGCAAGTACGGATAGCAAGAACAACAACTTGCGCTTTAAGGGCGTCATGGTTTTATATCCATACCAGTAGAAATTTCAAAAATCGAACGCTCAAGCTGAGCCCGCGTTATCGGATTCTTCAGTAACTGGTCAAATTGGGTGGCAGCGCGTCCAACAAATTCCATCCGCTGGTTTTTGTCTGCAAGGTTTGCAAAAGGATTGCTTGAGAATGAAACCCTACGATCGTCGGTGACTTTGCACTGGCTGGCTAACGTGAGCTGGATCTCTTCTGAGATGCCCGTGAATAGCCCAGTCACGATAGATAGAACATCACCCGCCTGAGTGCCTTGCATAAGTTTCGCGAAATCGGGGTCATCATACATGGCAGGCTGAAGAATATTGAGCTGTTCATGGGCCGCCATATAATCCACCCCTTTAGCAATATTTCCTGATTCGATTGCTCGAAAGCTATCGGACACCTCGGTTTGAAACGCACCGAACTCAACTTTATCCGCAATCGGCCAAATTACTTCATCTTTCAGACTGTTGCGGTCCTCCAAACATGTCTGCATCTCCTCAAACCCACGCACCATATAAAACCGATGCAACGGATAAACATCCAGAAACAGCGCGGTATTCCCAAGCGCCAGCATTTCATGAACGTACTTCAACTGGTCCTGTAATGTCGCAACCGCGCCACCCAGCAGTGGATTGCTCGCCTGGGGAAGCGGGTTCTGCTGCCTGGCCTGGTCCCACGCGTGCCATTCTTCGGATTTTGGGCGGATGTTGATGAGCCTTCGGCGGTCAAGCAGGTCCTGGGGCGCTTTGTCTCTGAGTTGTTGATAAGCCCTTTTTTCCGCTTCGATGCGTTCATCCAGCGTGACGGCATGCAGCAACCCACACCCCACCTGCTTGGACGCAAACGCCGCCAACCCCGCCCATTGAAAGCGGTTATCCGCCAGCCACAACTGCGCATATGCCGCATTGATCCTGCGGTTACGTGCCTGTGGATCGGCGATGAGTACGCCGCCGGGGGCGATCCAGTCTTCGGCTTCTCGTTGAAACCTTTTCCATAGGCAGCGACAGGTCAGTATCGGTACTACGATGGTGGTCTTCGGATTTCTGCCGTCATGGCTGGTTATGCGCTTGCAGGTAGACAGTTCGACGGTGCTGTCCCAAAGTTTTTTCGTGTCCAGTTCGTGTGGCACGAGGGCTTGTGTGGTCATGGTTCTCTTCCTCGACGCTCAGGCGGTCCAGCGCCGTGACACGTGCCGCAGGCTTTCCCGACAGGTGCGCGCCTTTTTTGTTGGGTACGGTAGGTCGGGAACCTAGATAGCCAAACTGGCAGGGTCAACCGCTCGAGGCTTGATGCGTAAAAAACAGGACGCTTCTGTAGGCCAACGTTTTCAGGGCTATGGGATTGGCCTGAAAAACCTGTGGGACCGAGATGATTCGTACCCACAAGCGTTGCTCCAAACCGGTAACCGCCTCCCCCCATCCGCGCTAAATAGAATTTATTTTCATCTGGCCCTATCACTTTGCGGATCTCGTTCGGCACAGGGGTAATTGCGAATTACTTCTATTCAGGAGCTACCCATGTCCCGCACGCTAGACACCTTGTTGCGCCCCAGCCTGTTAGCCGTGGCCATTGCCCTCGGCGCCCCGCTGGCCAGCCCCTTGCTGATCGCCGCCGAACAAGCCTCCAGCGTGCGTGCCTACAACCTACCGGCGGCGCCCTTGGCCGGCACCTTGAACCAGATCGCCAGCCAGGCCGGGCTGGCACTGACCCTCAACCCGGCCCTGGCCTCGGGCAAGACTTCCGCACCGGTGCAGGGGCCGTTCGATGCCCAAGGCGCGTTGCGCGAAGCCCTGCGGGGTACCGGGCTGCAGTTGGAGCAGAGCAGCGCGGGGACGTTTACGTTGGTGGCGATTCCGGAGGGCGTCATGGCGCTGCCGGCGACCAACATCACCGGCCAGGCAGGCCAACAGGAAAGCGCCTGGGGCCCGGTCCAGGGCTACCTGGCCACGCGCACCGCCGCCGGCACCAAGACCGACACCGCCCTGGTGGAAGCGCCGCGCTCGATCTCCGTGGCCACCCGCGAGCAGATGCAGGACCGCAACGTGCAGAACCTGGATGACGCAGTCAAATACATGCCCGGCATCGTGTCCGCCAGCTACGGCAGCGACACCCGCTACGACTGGATGCGCGTGCGTGGCTTCGAGCCCACCCAGTTCCTCGACGGCCTGCCGTTGCCACGCGGCGTGTATGCCAACCCGAAAGCCGAAACCTGGAACCTCGACCGCATCGCCCTGCTGCGCGGCCCGGCGTCGTCGGTGTATGGCCAGACCCCGCCGGGCGGCCTGCTGGACATGGTCAGCCGCCGTCCCAGCGCAGAGTCGAGCCATGCCATCCAGGTGCAATACGGCAGTGACAACTATCGCCAGATCAACTTCGCCAGCACCGGCAAGATCGACGACGACGGCCGGTTCCTCTATGGCGTCAGCGGGGTGGTGCGCGACGCCGGCACCCAGGTCGACCATATCGACAACAAGCGCTACAACATCGCCCCCAGCCTGACCTGGAACATCGACACCGACACCAAGCTGACCCTGCTCTCGCAGTTCACCCGCGACGATACCGGCACCACCAGCCAGTTCCTGCCGATCCAGGGCACCAAGATCAAATCGCCCCTGGGCGAGATCTCCCACCACAAGAACCTCGGCGATCCTGACTACGAGTTCTACGACCGCACCTACTACGCGCTGGGCTATGCCTTCGAACACCGCTTCAACGACACCTGGCAGTTCAAGCAGAACCTGCGCTACACCAAGTCGGAGTTGTCCTTCCAGCAACTGACCGTGGGTTCCTATGCCTACTCCCCGGCGGACGCTGCGGGCACCATCAGTCGCTCGACCACCAACGTTGACGAGAACATCGGTCAGTTCGCGCTGGACAATCACTTCCAGGCCGACTTCGCCACCGGCGATATCACCCACACCGTGCTGCTCGGCCTGGATCACCAGCGCACCGATACCTCGTTCCGGACGATCTACGGCACTGCGTCGAGCATCAATATTTTCAACCCGGTCAACAGCGTGCCAACGGTGCGCCCGACCGGCGATGCGTATTACGACTACAACCAGAAAACCGTACAGACCGGCCTCTACGCCCAAGACCAGATGGCCCTGGACAACTGGCGCCTGACCCTGGGCGGACGCGAAGACTGGGTGCACCAGGGCACTACCTACTTCAACAAACTGGATGCGACCAACACGGACCGCAGCAAGAACTTCAGCGGCAACGCGGCGCTGAGCTATGTATTCGATTCCGGTTTTGTGCCGTACCTGTCCTACGCCGAATCCTTCCAGCCGGCGAGCAACGCCAGTGTCGACCCGGTCAAGTCGTACAAGCCCACCGAAGGCCAGCAATGGGAACTGGGGATCAAGTACCAGCCGCCCGGCTCCAATACGCTGCTGAGTGCGGCGGTCTACGACCTGACCCAGAAAAACGTGCTGGTGACCCGGATCGGCGCGGGCAATCAGTCGATCACCGACCAGGCCGGCGAAGTGAAGGTCAAGGGCCTGGAGCTGGAAGCGGTGTCTGACGTGACCGAGAACCTCAAAGTCATCGCCGCCTACACCTTGGCCAAGTCCGAGGTGCAGACCGGTATCTACAAAGGCAACCGCCTGCAACTGATGCCCAATCAGCAAGCCTCGCTGTGGACCGACTACACCTGGCACACCGGCGTGCTCGACGGTCTGGGCATCGGCTTCGGCGCCCGCTACACCGGCAATACCTATGGCGACCAGGCCAACACCTGGCTGGGCAAGGCCAATGCCTACACGGTGTTCGACGGCGCGGTGCATTACGACCTGGGCCGCCTGGACAACAGCCTCAAAGGTGCGTCGGTGAAACTGAACGCCACCAACCTGTTCAACAAGGACTACCTGTCCACCTGCGATGGCAGCTACTGCTACTTCGGCGACCAACGCAGCGTCGTCGCCAGTGCCACCTACCAGTGGTAACCCACGGGGTTAACCAGCGGGCCGCCCCTTGGGCGGCCTTGGCATGTCCGAAGGCTAGAACATGAAAAGCTCCACCCTGCGCCGCTGGTCCTTTGTCCACACCTGGACCAGCCTGATCTGCACGCTGTTCCTGCTGCTGCTCGCCCTCACCGGGCTGCCGCTGGTGTTTCACCACGAGATCGATCACTTGCTGGGCAACGAGCCACAACTGGCGCCGATGCCCGCCGATACACCGCAACTGAACCTTGAGCAACTGGTGGCCAAGGCCCAGGCCCATCGCCCCGGCGAAGCCCTGCAATACCTGGCCTGGGACGAAGACGATAAAAACGGCGTGATCGCGATCATGGCCGCCACCGCCGGCACCGAACCCAACGCCTCCCACACCTTCATGCTCGACGCGCGCAGCGGTGAAGCAGTCGAGATGCCGTCGGCCAACGGCGGCTTTACGCTGTTCCTGCTGCGCCTGCATGTGGATATGTTCGCCGGCCCGCCGGGCAAGCTGCTGCTGGCGTTCATGGGCCTGCTGTTTGTGGTCGCGCTGGTCTCGGGCACGGTGCTGTACCTGCCGTTCATGCGCCGCTTGAAATTCGCCAGCGTGCGCCAGGACAAATCCAACCGCGTGCGCTGGCTCGACCTGCATAACCTGATCGGCGTGGTCACGTTGACCTGGGCGCTGGTGGTGGGCGTGACCGGCGTGATCAGCGCCTGTGCCGATCTGATCATCGCCGCCTGGCGCACCGACAGCCTCAGCGCGATGGTCGAACCCTACAAAAACGCCCCGCCGCTGACCCAACGCGCACCGGCCAGCGATCTGCTGAACATCGCCGCCAAGGCCGCGCCCGGCATGCAGCCGGACTTTATCGCCTTTCCCGGCACGCGCTTTTCCAGCGAGCACCACTACGCGGTGTTCATGAAAGGCAGCACCCACCTGACCGCGCACCTGCTCACCCCGGTGCTGATCGACGCCGGCACCCTGGCCGTCACCGCCGTCGGCGAACGGCCCTGGTACATGGACGCCATGGGTATGTCCCAGCCGCTGCACTTTGGCGACTACGGCGGCATGCCGATGAAGATCCTGTGGGCGGTGTTGGATGGGCTGACCCTTATCGTGCTGGGCAGCGGGCTGTACCTGTGGATCGTCAGACGCAAGGCGGGCAAGGCATGAAGCCACGTCCGTCGAATTTCTGGAAAGTGTTTGGCATTCCGCTGGGCATCGGCGTGCTCAGCGCCGCCGGGTTGTTTGCCGCACTGTTGGGGGACGGGGTGTGGGATTCGCTCAGCTGGGTCGGGTTGGGTATTCCCGCCGTCATTGGGGTCTACAAACTGCTGCGGGGGTGAACTTACCCGCGAAAAACTTCGCCACTTTACCCCCAACTCTTTTACCGCAACGCCCCCTGCCGATGGCAACTTCTTGCACACTTAAATGTGAATAACCCTGTGGATAGATCGCTACAGGGCTTATATACAAGCGGCTGCAACTAAGTGCGCAAGAAGTTGCCAGCCACTGCGCAAGAAGTTGCACACTTATTACAACTTTTCCTGGATAACGCTGAAGGAAACTTCATACAGCTCCTTATAAGCAGTTGATCCATATGGCTATTTATTAAGTTGGCACGGCACTTGATAAAGGTTTGATGAACTCGCCCATCGGGCAACGTCATTTATGCCGCCTAACCATCTATGGTCATCGAGATCAACGAGGAAGTGTGATGAGTCCACCCGCAACCCCCGCCCAACTCAGACAGGCCTACCGCAACCAGGAATTCCAGAACGTCTCCATGACCCGTGGCCAGTGCCCGTTGATGCAAAAGGAAGTGGCGATTTTCCCGGTGCGATATGCCCTGGATGAGTCACCGGAAAAAGGCAGCGCCCAAGGCCCTCATCCGCTACCCGCCAACTGGTCCGGCAGTACCTTGCCGCCCTTGAAAAGCCGCAGTTACACCCTGCGCCAACTGCGCGACGGTTGGGTGTATGTGTGGGACAGCAGCGCCAAAATCCTGCATGAGTATGAGGTCCAGGGGGAGATGTTCATCCCTCACACCTGGCCCGACAACGACGACCCCGACCATCCGGGAGCGGCCCGTCCTTACCTGCTCTACCCCCGCGACAGCCAACTGCATATCGCCTATTCCCCCGTGCAATGGACCCTGCGCCTGTGCGAGCTGATACGCAGCCACGAAACCCAGCAGACCCAATGGATGCGCAAGGTCGACCTGCCGGCCTACTGCACCCAGGCCCACATCGACCACGGCGCGCCCATCACCGAACTGGGCGACAGCGTGGCGGACATCCTGGCTTGGGGCGAAACGGCCCCGACCTTCACCAGCACGCTGTTACCCACCCAGCCCACCAGCGCCGACGCGCCGTTCAAGCCGGCCTTCGAGGCCGCCCTGGTGCGCGGCCGGGTTCCGGCGCAGGACACCGCCCTGTTCGTCGCGCTGGACGACCCCTTGGCGCTGGTCGACGACCTGAACATGAACCTGATCGGCCGGCTCATGGAGCAAAGCCAGTTCGAGGCCCTGCACCAACACACCCTGCAAAGCGCCTTTGCCGTGCAGAACTTATGCGGCCTCGACGTCAAAGCATTGATTCCAAAGGCCATCACTGACCCCCTCCAACGCCAGGCCTACACCGACGACCTGTACATGCTGCTGGACGCCCATGATCAAGTACAGCGCGGCAAGGACCATGTCCCGGGCTTTGAATCCAACCTGGCCGAGTGGGCGGGCGCCTCGATCATGAGTGCTGCCCACCAACGTTTCATTGCCCGATGGGGAACACTGCCCGAGCGAACGGCCTGGCGCACCGCGCTCGATGAATGGTACGCCAGACGTTTGTGGCGCGAGGATGTGCGGTTCGATGAAGTGCAGCAGTACCTGAGCCAGACCACCCGCGAAGCCTTGCAGTTGCAGCAACATATCCAACGCAGTGAAGCCGACCTGATCACCTGGCTCGATCAACTGGCCCCCCACGCCGAAGCCGTCTACCACGACCCGTGCGAAGCCGGTCAAGCCAGCCTGCTGATGGAAACGGCCCACGCCCTCTACACCGCACTGGGTAACGCCGAGGCCGGGCAACAGTGGTTGTGCGAGCAAGCCAAAACGCCGACCCGCCTGTTTGGCCTGGCACTGTTCAACTTCAACCCGGAAATCGCCGCGTTGATCAGGCAAGTGACCCACAACTTCAGCACCACCGGCAGCCTCGACGCCCTGGGCCGCGAGGGCGATGGCACTTCCCCAGCCCTGTCGCCCACCTCCGCCGGCGACGCCACCAGCCTCGTCACCCGCAGCACCGAAATCAAAGCCGTGTTCGACCTCGAGACGGTCAAGCACAGCGCGGTCTATCAGGCCATGAGCAGCGTCGCCAAAGCCACCATGAACACCCTGATCGACGTCGCCAACGACCACGCCCGCTATGCCTGGCACAGACTGAGCAGCGCGTTGTTACCGGCGATGAAACAGCACCTGGCACTGACCCTCGCCGCCACCCAGGTGCTGTTCTCCACCGAAATTGCCAGCTCGACCCAACTGACCTTCAACCCCACCTACCAGCGCGACTTCCAGGCATGGCTGCGAGAAGTGAAGGCCTTGCACGACAAAATCGACATCACCCGCCAAATCCTCAGCCGTCCCGGCCACGCCCACAACCACCGCACCGCGCGCCACGCCCTGCAAAACCACGAAGCGCAACTGAAAATCCTCTGGCTGGACCGCCCCAATCAAATCACCGCCAAAGCCTCCGGCAGCACACGCCTGGGTATCGACCCGTGGACAATCAACACATGGCTCGCCGACCTGGGGCCATCGGAAGTGAAGGCCCAACTGAAAGTAGCCGGAACCCACGCCTACAGCGTCCGCACCCACGCCTGGATAAACCAGAACCTGGGCAACGCCCTGCCGGTTTTACTGGTGGGCTTGAACCTGTGGAACCTGTTCGAAAGCGCGAACAACGCCGCGAACGACGGACGGTTTACGGCGCAAGAATGGCGGGTGATGGGCGCGAATGCGGCGTATACGGCGAACGCGATTGTGGCGTTGTGGGTGGGGCCGGCTTGGAGTCGGGCGGGGAAGATGGTGGCTGAGGTTGGTAGTAAAACTTTCAGTCTGGCTCAAGCGGGATATACCGAATGGTTAAACGAAGCCAAAGCAGCTTCACGTGGTAGCGCTCAAGCAGCAGTTGCACATGAATTTGCAGCTGCTTCAAAAAGTTTGATTTTACGGACTGTGACTTGGGCGGCTTTTGGGGCGATTGCGGCGGGGTTGGAGGCTTGGCAGATTTCCGAGGATGCCAGTTCGGCCACCAGTGAAGAAGAAAACACGTTACTTTGGGCAAAATTTGGTGTGGTCATTGGAATGTCAATTACCGCATCCATTCAACTAGTCGGCGCAGGTCTTGGCTATTGGTTTGGCTTTGCTTGGGTGATGTCCACTCCCGTAACGATCATTTTGGCGGTTTTGGGAATCGCATATTTAATAATCTCCATGGCTGCCAACCGCTACAAACGCGAAGGGCTGCGCCTACGGTTATACCGCTGCAATTGGGGACGCGGAGCAGAACCTAAATGGCTGGGCGACGAGGGGCATAAAAAACAGACGTACGCCTTACTGGAAACCCTGCAACGCCCCAGCGTTTTGGCAAGAGCCTTGTATCACGGTGGCGGTAGTACGCCGAGAACATGGCTGGGGTTCTGGGTCCAGATCCAGTTGCCTATTGCGGTGGCGGGCGAAGAAGTGACCTTGCAACCGGCCATGATCGAAACCACGTTTTTGCGCTCCGAGAATAGGCTGCGAGCCATGCCCATTGGTTTTTACGAACAATTTCTCAATGGCAATTGGGTTGATCCAACACAGCTTGGACAACTGCCCAACGGCCCCGGCGGCAAACCCAATCCGGCCGATTTCACTTATACCAAAACCGAACAACACCGACTTTGGCAAGTGTGGATTGGCACACCTATAGACGATCCCATCCTTGAACTCGAGATCAAGTATCCGCCTGGGGTGCTTCAACGAGGGGATGGGCGCGGTTATATATTTCGGGTGGCGCTTGGATGGTCCACAAGTGAAGCAGACCGGCTTAACACTGCCTTTAGTGGTGAACTAAAAGAAGAAGATGGCATCGTGCTTAGCCAAAAAGCGACACAGCCGCTAAAACTAATCCCTCCAAAAAAACCAATTAAATGAACGAGTTCCATTATGCTTAATTTCGACAAAGCACTTGACCTTCCGCCACAACTTCAGTGGAAGTATGCAAATGAGCCAGAACTGATGACATGGTCAATCCGCGCGCGCAACTACAACACATTTGTTGCCAATCTAATGTTTTCATTTATGGCTACCGTAATACTCGGAGCAACATTGATTATGTACTCGGTTTACGAGGGCATGAGTCAATCCTGGCGTATATCTTCGTGCATTTTCTTTTTTTCTCTGATGTTACTTGTTCTTCTGAGTGTTACTCACCAACGAATGAATTTTGCCTATCGTTTTACCCGCTCTGGAATAGAGTGCTGCGAATGGAAAGACTTCCCAAAGTGGGCATTGACATTCCTGAAATGGTTTTCCGGGATCGCTGCGATTATTTTTATCTATTTGGCGACCATTGACCCGACATTCTTGATTGGTGCTCTGATTGGACCCGGTAGTATGGGGCTGATGTATTTGTCGATGGCGCACTCTAAAACCTACCAACAGATGCAGACGCAATACCATCACTTAATGTATGAATGGAAAGATTTCACACAACTAGCAATTGCAACCAATAGAGAAGTAGTGGACTTGAAATTTTGTCACTTTGATCCACGCCTTGGGCGAATAGTGAAATGGAATCTCAATATCTTCTGCAAACGCAAACAAAAAGAAGCGGTAGCAAACTTCATCAAGCCCTATCTATCTCCAGGCGTACCGTTCATCAAAGCCAAGGTAAATGTCCCCATGAGCACTGACTAATTGCGCTCCGAGAATAGGCTGCGAGCCATGCCCATTGGTTTTTACGAGCAATTTCTCAATGGCAATTGGGTTGATCCAACACAGCTTGGACAACTGCCCAACAGCCCTGGCGGCAAACCCAATCCGGCCGATTTCACTTATACCGAAACCGAACAACATCGACTTTGGCAGGTGTGGATTGGCACACCTATAGACGATCCAATCCTTGAACTCGAGATCAAGTATCCGCCTGGGGTGCTTCAACGAGGGGATGGCCGTGGTTATATATTTCGGGTGGCGTTTGGATGGTCCACAAGTGAAGCAGACCGGCTTAACACTGCCTTTAGTGGTGAACTAAAAGAAGAAGATGGCATTGTACTTAGCCAAAAAGCAATACAGCCATTAAAACTAATCCCCCCCAAAAAACCAATTAAGTGAACGAGCCCTATTATGTTTAATTTCAGCAAACCACTTGACCTGCCGCCACAGCTACAATGGAAGTATGCAAATGAGCCAGAACTGATGACATGGACAATCCGTGCGCGCAACTACAATACGTTTATAGCCAACGCGATGTTTTGGGTTTGCTTCATCGCCATAACAGCCGGCTCAATTTTTTTATATCGAAGCACGAAAGAATATCTAGTCTTCAACGCAATATCAACTCTACTATTTTTCATTATCGTCAATGCCGCTTTAATATCGATGACCCACCAACGAATGAATTTCGCCTATCGTTTTACCCGCTCAGGAATAGAGTGCTGCGAATGGAAAGACTTCCCAAAGTGGGCATTAACATTCCTGAAATGGTTTTCCGGGATCGCTGCGATTATTTTTATCTATTTGGCGACCATTGACCCGACATTCTTGATTGGTGCTCTGATTGGCCCCGGTAGTATGGGGCTGATGTATTTGTCGATGGCGCACTCTAAAACCTACCAACAGATGCAGACGCAACACCACCACTTAGTGTATGAATGGAAAGATTTCACACAACTAGCAATTGCAACCAATAGAGAAGTAGTGGACTTGAAATTTTGTCACTTTGACCCACGCCTTGGGCGAATAGTGAAATGGAATCTCAATATCTTCTGCAAACGCAAACAAAAAGAAGCAGTAGCAAATTTCATCAAACCCTACCTATCTCCAGACGTACCCTTCATCAAAGCCAAAGTAAATGTCCCCATGAGCACCGATTAGTCATCACCAAACCCGCCATGGCTGGCCACCCGGATCAACATCGCCAATAACCACGCCCACGGGACAGAGGGCATGGGCTTGTTATAGAGCGTTGCGTAAAACCCGATGCGCTGCGTTATCGTTGACGTTCTTCGCGAGCACGCTCGCTCCTACAGAGGAATGTCCATGTCTGTGCCCAGCATGACGTTGTTTCACAATCCCGCTTCGCCGTTCGTTCGCAAGGTCCGTGTGTTGCTGATCGAGACCGGTCAGCAGGACCGCGTGGCCTTGTTGGCCTCTATGCCGTCACCGGTCGCCCCCGACGCGCAATTGGTGCAGGGCAACCCTGTGGGCAAGATCCCGGCCCTGCGTCTGGCCGATGGCAGTGTGGTGCATGACAGCCGGGTGATTCTCGATTATCTCGACCATCAGCACGTCGGCAACCCGTTGATCCCCCGCGACGGTTCGGCCCGCTGGCGGCGTCTGACTCTGGCCTCGATGGCCGACGGCATCATGGATGCGGCCGTGTTGGTGCGTTACGAGAGCGCGCTGCGTCCGGTGGAAAAGCATTGGGCGCCGTGGCTCGATGAGCAGCGCAACAAAATCCGCCGCACCCTCGCCGAGTTGGAGCAGGACGCCATTGCCGAGTTGGCCAGCCACTTCGATGTCGCGTCGATCAGCGTGGCGTGTGCCTTGGGTTATCTCGATTTCCGCCATCCCGATATGCACTGGCGCGCGGACAATCCCAAGCTGGCCGCCTGGTATGCCGAGGTCGGCCAGCGGCCTTCGATGCTGGAGACTCAGCCGCCAGTGTGAGGCGGGCAACTGCGGATCTGTGTGGATTGGTCCGTCAGCAGTCCGGTTTGTTGGCGGTGTAGCGACGCGCCGGGTTCACCGCTGCGCCGAATTCACGCAGGGCCTTGGCGCCGATCAACAGCGGGTAGTTGAAACTGCTGCGGTCGGTGAGGTTGACCTCGACGGTGCGCTTGATGTTGCCCAGGCACATTTCCAGGTCGATGACCGGGCGCTTGGCCACGCTGGTTTCGTCGTTCTCCTCGTCTTCGTCGGCGCGGCTCTTGATCTTGCTGATGCGCGACACCTTGTGTTCATACACCTTGTTACTGACGTCCTTGCCGCTGAGACGGAAGCGCACCCATTCGTCGCCATCGCGGGTGAAGGTCTCGATGTCGCGGGCCGACAGCGAGGCGGTCAGCGCGCCAGTATCCATCTTGGCCTTGAAGGTTTCGCCGATCTCCGGCAACTGGATGTATTCGTAGCGACCGTAGACGGTCGGTTCGGCGGCCATGACCGGCAAGGCCGCCAGGGCGAGCGAGGCAAGGAGCAGTTTCACGAAGTGATTTCCTCGGAAAGAAGTGGACGGATTCTAGACCGCAAACACAGCACTTAGTTAGTTCTGCCACCCTACCCGGCACATTGTGAAACATTCGTGCAGCGATTTGCGATTTGGCCTCTCGACGCGGCTCTCTTATGATGGCCCGCCCACCAGAGTCCAAGAGTTGCTTATGCGCCGCCTGCTCACCGGCTGTTTCGTCACCCTGCTGCTGTTGCTCAACACCTTGGTGCTGTTCGGCCCCTTGATGGTGTTTGCCGTGCTCAAACTGCTGGCCCCCGGCCGTTATCGGGACTACGCGTCCTGGGCGGTGATGTGGATCGCCGAGACCTGGGCCGAGATCGACAAACTGATCCTCGCGCGGTGCATCCCGACCCAATGGGACATTCGCGGCGGCAGCGACCTGCGCCGCGACACCTCTTACCTGGTGATCAGCAACCACCAGTCCTGGGTCGACATCCCCGCACTGATCCAGGCCCTCAACCGCCGCACGCCGTTCTTCAAATTCTTCCTGAAAAAAGAACTGATCTGGGTACCGTTCCTGGGCCTGGCCTGGTGGGCGCTGGATTACCCGTTCATGAAGCGCTACACCAAGGCGTTCCTGGCCCGGCACCCGGAGCTGGCGGGGCAGGATCTGAAGATCACCCGGCAAGCGTGCGAGCTGTTCAAGCGCCAGCCGGTGACGGTGGTCAATTACCTGGAAGGCACGCGATTCACCGAAGCCAAGCGCACGCAGCAAGCCTCACCGTTCGCCCGCCTGCTCAAGCCCAAGGCCGGTGGCGTGGCGTTTGTGCTGGCGGCGATGGGTGAGCAGTTGGACGCGGTCCTCGACGTGACCGTGGTGTATCCACAGGCAAAAATCCCGGGGTTCTGGGACCTGATCAGCGGCGCGGTGCCAAAGGTGATCATCGATATCCACACCCGCGAGCTGGACCCGGCTTTATGGCAAGGGGATTACGAGAACGACCCGGCGTTTCGCCAGAGCGTCCAGAACTGGGTCAACCAGCTCTGGACGGAGAAGGACGCGCGCATCGAACAACTGCGCGCGGAACATCAGATTTAATTACCGGTGCCCCAGGCCTGGGCCAGTTTGCCCAACACGGAACTGCTGGCGCCCTGGCCGCCCAGGTATTGCAGGATCACCGGGGCAAACTGGCCGATCATGCCGCTGTCCATGCCCAGGGCGCTGAACGCGGTGTTCAAGTCGTTGGTGTCTTTGACGTTACCCAGCAGGCTGTCCAGGCCGCTGGTCTTGCTGCCGCCGGTCTGGCCGAGCATGCCGCTCAAGGCGCCGAGGCTGCCCAGGGCATTGTTGCCCGACAACTGATCGAGCCCCGGCACGCTCTTGCCCAGTTGCGAATAGTCGTTACCGCTCAGTTTGTTCTTGGCCAGGCCCAGCATGGCGCCGGTGCCGCCCACGGCCTGTTCGGGGGTGACGTTGAGTTGCGAGGTCAGGGCGCTCAGCAGGCCGGCCGTCTCGGACGACGGTGCGGCGGCGGCAGCTTTGTTGTTGCCCCCTTGCATGCCGGAAATCGCATTGGCCGCATCGCCGAGGCTGAACCCGGCGGCGAACACCGGACTGGCGGCCAGGCTGATCAGGCAGGAAAGGGCGAAACCGCGTGAAATCTTCATCGAAACAACCTCTGGATATAGGGGCAAAAGCAGGCGTTTGACTGGCGATTCGCCATATTGTTCCAAGCCGCCTGGGAACCCCATGTAGGAGCGAGCTTGCTCGCGAAAATCGTCAACGATAACGCGGTCACCTGACACCCCGTGGCGGCCTCAGGTTTTTCGCGAGCAAGCTCGCTCCTACAGGCCACCGGATGCAGAAAGGGCGACCCGAGGGCCGCCCTTTCATTTGGCTTTACGCCGCACTGAACAACTTGTGTGGATCGATCACAAACTTCTTCGGTACGCCCGCGTCGAACTCGCCGTAGCCACGGGGCGCGTCATCCAGGCTGATCACCTGCACGCCGACGATTTCCGCGATGTTGATACGGTCCCACATGATCGCCTGCATCAACTGGCGGTTGTACTTCATCACCGGCGTTTGCCCGGTGTGGAAGCTGTGGGATTTAGCCCAACCCAAACCAAAGCGAATGCTCAGGCTGCCCATTTTCGCAGCGGCATCCACCGCACCGGGATCTTCGGTGACGTACAGGCCCGGGATACCGATCTTGCCGGCTACGCGCACCACGCCCATCAGCGAGTTGAGCACCGTTGCCGGAGCTTCCGCCTTGACGCCTTCGTGGCCGTGGCCGCGGGCTTCGAAGCCCACCGCGTCAACGGCGCAGTCGACTTCCGGTTCGCCCAACAACGCAGCGATCTGTTCGTGCAGCGGGGTGTCCAGGGACAAGTCGGCGATTTCGAATCCCTGGGCCTTGGCATGGGCCAGGCGGATCGGGTTGACGTCGCCGATGATCACCACCGCCGCGCCCAGCAGGCGTGCCGACGCGGCAGCGGCCAGGCCGACCGGACCGGCGCCGGCGATGTAAACGGTGCTGCCCGGGCCAACACCGGCGGTGACCGCGCCATGGTAGCCGGTGGGGAGGATGTCGGAGAGGCAGGTCAGGTCGCGGATTTTCTCCATGGCCTTGTCGCGGTCCGGCAGTTTCAGCAGGTTGAAGTCGGCGTACGGTACCAGCACGTATTCGGCCTGGCCGCCGGTCCAGTCGCCCATGTCGACGTAACCATAGGCGCCGCCGGCACGGGCCGGGTTGACGGTCAGGCACACGCCGGTGTGTTGCTCTTTGCACGAGCGGCAGCGGCCGCAGGCAACGTTGAAGGGCACCGAGACCAGGTCGCCGATTTTCAGGTTTTCGACATCGCTGCCCTTCTCGATCACTTCGCCGGTGATCTCATGACCGAGCACCAGCCCGGTCTGGGCGGTGGTGCGGCCGCGCACCATGTGTTGGTCGGAGCCGCAGATATTGGTGGAGACCACGCGCAGGATGACGCCGTGCTCGATCTTCCTGCCACGGGGGTCCTGCATTTTGGGATAGTCGATTTTCTGTACTTCGACTTTGCCGTTGCCGAGATACACGACACCACGATTACCAGACATGCTTTCACCTCGCTGTTGTTTTTATGGAAGCGCGTTGCCCAGGCAGGCAGCGCGTTGAGTGCTCGGGTTGCAGATGCTGTTTTTGCGTTGTGGATGAGGGCCTTATCGGGAGCAAGCCCCCTCCCACATTTGAAGGTATTCACAAATCAACATGTGGGAGGGGGCTTGCTCCCGATAGCGTCAGTCAGAGCACCACCGTCCGATTGGCGTTCAAAAACACCCGCCGCTCAATGTGATACCCCACCGCCCGGGCCAGAGTCAGCCCCTCGATATCGCGCCCCTTGGCGATCAAATCCTCGGGGTAATGACTGTGATCCACCACCTCCACGCCCTGGGCGATGATCGGGCCTTCGTCCAGGTCGTTGTTGATGTAATGCGCCGTGGCGCCCACCAGCTTCACGCCCTTGTTGTACGCCTGGTGATACGGCTTGGCGCCCTTGAACCCCGGCAACAACGAGTGGTGAATGTTGATCGCCTTGCCATCGAGCTTGCGGCACAGCTCCGGCGACAGCACTTGCATGTAGCGCGCAAGGATCACCAGTTCCGCGCCGGTGTCTTCGATCACTTGCCACACCTGACGCTCCTGGGACGGTTTGTCGTTGGGGTCCAGGGGGAAATGGTAGTAGGGAATCTGGTGCCAGTCGGCCAAGGGCTTGAGATCGGGGTGATTGGACACCACCGCGACTACGTCCATTGGCAGTTGGCCGATGCGCTGGCGGTACAGCAGATCGTTGAGGCAGTGATCGGCCTTGGACACCATGATCACCACTTTGGGCCGATAGTTCGGCGCCGTCAGCTCGAAGACCATACCAAAGGCTTCGCCGCGCGTGGCCAGGCCGGCGCGGAATGCCTGCTCGTCGAAACCGTCGGGCTGACGGAATTCCACGCGAATGAAAAACCGGCTCGAGAGGCGGTCATCGAACGAATGGTGCTCGGTGACATAGCACCCCTGCTCGAACAGATAGCGGGTGACCGCATCCACCGTGCCGAGCACGCTGGGGCAGTCGGCAGTCAAAATCCATGTATCGGGTGCGCGGCTCATGACAGGTCACTCCTCAAGCAAAGCCCGGCCTCACCCACCACCCACCCCACTCCTGTAGAAGCGAGCTGGCTCGCTCCTACAAGGTGGGGGTATGGGCCGCAAGTGAGGGGGGCGGGCGTCATATCAGGCTTGAACACTCAGACCGAATTCGGCCGAGGCGTCCTGCAGCCACAACCACCAGTAATCCGAGAAGCTGCGACGAATCAGCAGTTCCCAGGTGTCTTCGGCGGTATGGCGGATCACCAGCTGCGACTTGGCGAACACCGTGCCCACCGCCTTGCCCACCGGGAAGTTGTTGGGGTGCACGTCGTAGCTGGTGGATTTCATCAGCACATCGCGCACGTTCGGGCCGCTGAGTTCGAGGATCTGCTGGCCGCCGCTGACGTTGACGATCTGGATATGCAGATCGCCCAGGGCGGCGCGCAGGTTTTGTTCGGCGGCGAATTCTTCGCCGCTCGGCACCACCAGCAACCACTCATCCGGGCCGAGCCATTGCAGGCTGGTGTCGCCCTTGACGATCACCTTCAAGGCGCCGGGCAGTTCGATGCCCAGGGCCTTGTGCACGCCGGCGGCGAACGCGGCATCGTGGCCGTCGCCTCGAATCGTCAGGTGGCCGAGAAGTTTCTTTTCACGCACGGTCACGCCGGCGTTCCTGCGGCCCTTGCCGACCAGGCTGGCGAGGTCGGCATGGTGCAGCGAGGACTCGGCCTTGGCCCCGGTGGTGGGGCGTTGTTGGTAAACGTTGGCTGCTGTCATAGAGCACCTTTGCTGAATTCTGTTGTGTGGCTACTGGCGTCATCGGGGGCAAGCCCCCTCCCACATTTGGAATGCATTCCCCTGTGGGAGGGGGCTTGCTCCCGATGGCCGCGCCTCGGTCTATCAGATGTTCTGGCGATCGCCTTTCGGGTCGAAGAACACCGAGGACACGATCTCCGCCTCGATCACGCTGCCGTCCACCTGAGGCGAAAACACCCGCTCGCCGATGCGCTTCAAGCCGCCCTTGACCACACCCAGGGCAAACGAATAGCCCAGGGAGTTGTGCGCATAGCTCGAGGTGACGTGGCCGACCATCTTCATCGGGATCGCCTGCTTCGGATCGAACACCAGTTGCGCGCCTTCCGGCAGCCACACTTTCGGATCGATCGGTTTAAGGCCTACCAACTGCTTACGCTCTTCGCGCACGCAGTCTTCACGGTTCATGCCGCGCCAGCCGATCCACGAGAACGGTTTGGTGCGCCCGACGCACCAGCCCATGTTCAGGTCGTCCGGGGTCACCGAACCGTCGGTGTCCTGGCCGACGATGATGAAACCCTTCTCGGCCCGCAGCACGTGCATGGTCTCGGTGCCGTAAGGGGTCAGCTTGTACTTTTTGCCGGCCTCGACGATTTTCTCCAGCACGCCCATGGCGTAGTCGGCCTGTACGTTGACCTCATAGGACAGCTCGCCGGTGAACGAGATGCGGAACACTCGCGCCGGTACGCCACCGACCAGGCCTTCCTTCCAGGTCATGAACGGGAAGCCGTCCTTGTCCAGGTCGATGTCGGTCACTTCACTGAGCAGCTTGCGGCTGTTGGGGCCGGACAAGGTCATGGTCGCCCAGTGGTCGGTGACCGAGGTGAAGTACACCTTCAGGTCCGGCCATTCGGTCTGTTGGTAGATTTCCAGCCACTGCAGCACACGGGCGGCGCCGCCGGTGGTGGTGGTCATCAGGAAGTGGTTGTCGGCCAGGCACGCGGTCACGCCGTCGTCGAAGACCATGCCGTCTTCCTTGCACATCAGGCCGTAGCGCGCCTTGCCCACATCGAGCTTGGTCCAGGCGTTGGTGTAGATACGGTTGAGGAACTCGCGGGCATCCGGGCCCTGGATGTCGATCTTGCCGAGGGTCGACGCATCCAGCAGGCCGACGCTGTCGCGCACCGCCAGGCATTCGCGTTTGACGGCGGCATGCAGGTCTTCACCGTTGCGCGGGAAGTACCACGGGCGTTTCCACTGGCCGACGTCTTCGAATTCGGCGCCGTTTTTCACATGCCAGGCGTGCAGCGCGGTGTAGCGCACCGGCTCGAAGATGTGCCCACAGTGACGGCCCGCCACCGCGCCGAAGGTGACCGGCGTGTAGTTGGGACGGAACATGGTGGTGCCCATCTGCGGGATGGTCACGTTCAGCGAGCGCGCGGCAATCGCCAGGCCGTTGACGTTACCCAGCTTGCCCTGGTCGGTGCCGAAGCCCAGCGCGGTGTAGCGTTTGACGTGCTCGACCGACTCGAAACCTTCGCGGGTCGCCAGTTCAATAGCGGCGGCGGTGACGTCGTTCTGCAGGTCGACGAATTGCTTCGGCGCCCGTGCGGTGCCTTTTTCGTGGGGCACCTGGAACAGTGCCAGGGTCGGCTCTTCCAGACGGCTCAAGACTTTCGGCAGTGTGCCTTCCACTGGTGCAAAACCGGCTTCGCTGGCCGCGCGCACGCCGCCTTCGAAACCATCGGCCAGGGCATCGCCCAAGGCGTACACGCCGTTGATACCACCGACGCACACACGTTTCTGCGGGGCTTCGCCGGGTACGAAACCAAGGATGTCTTCGCGCCAGATCGGCTTGCCGCCCAGGTGCGAAGCCAGGTGGACCACCGGGCTGTAGCCGCCGGAACTGGCCACCAGGTCACAGTCCAGCCACTCGCCGGGGCTGGTGACGGTATGCGCTTTGACATCGATGGCGGCCACACGGGCGCCGGTCACGTGCTTGCTGCCACGGGCTTCGATCACGGCGCTGCCGGTGAGGATACGAATGCCTTTGGCGCGCGCTTCTTCCACCAGCGCGCCACGTGGGTTGTGGCGCACATCGGCCACGGCGACCACTTTCAGGCCGGCGTCGAACCAGTCCAGGGCCACGCGGTAGGCGTGATCGTTGTTGGTCGACAGCACCAGTTTTTTACCCGGCGCCACGCCGTAACGGCGCACGTAGGTCGAGACCGCGCCGGCGAGCATGTTGCCCGGCACATCGTTGTTGCCGTACACCAGCGGACGCTCGCACGCGCCAGTGGCCAGCACCACGCGCTGGGCGCGCACACGGTGGATACGCTGGCGCACCTGGCCGATCGGCGCGCGGTCGCCGAGGTGATCGGTGAGGCGCTCGTGGATGGTCAGGAAGTTATGGTCGTGGTAGCCGTTGACGGTGGCGCGGGGCAGCAGCACCACGTCCGGCAGGGCTTTGAGTTCGGCGATGACGCTGGCGACCCATTCCGCCGCAGGCTTGCCGTCGAGGCTTTCGCGGGAGTCGAGCAGCGAACCACCGAACTCTTCCTGCTCATCGGCGATGATCACGCGGGCACCGCTGCGCGCGGCGGCCAGTGCAGCGGCCAGACCGGCAGGGCCGGCACCGACCACCAGCACGTCGCAGTGACGGTTGAAGTTGTCGTAGGTGTCCGGATCGTTCTCGGTCGGCGAGCGGCCCAGGCCTGCGGCCTTGCGGATGTACTTCTCGTAGGTCATCCAGAACGATTGCGGGTACATGAAGGTTTTGTAGTAGAAACCCGGCGGCATCAGCTTGCCGCCGACCTTGCCGAGAATACCCATCACGTCGTTGTTGACGCTCGGCCAGCCGTTGGTGCTGGTGGCGACGAGGCCCTGGTACAGCGCCTGTTGCGTGGCGCGCACGTTGGGAATCTGGGTGGCTTCGGTGGCACCGATCTGCAGCACCGCGTTGGGCTCTTCGGCGCCGGCGGCAAAGATGCCCCGTGGACGCGAATACTTGAAGCTGCGACCGATGATGTCGACGCCGTTGGCCAGCAGGGCAGCGGCCAGGGTGTCGCCTTCGAAGCCTTTGTAGGTCTGGCCGTTGAAGCTGAAGGTCAGGACCTTGTTACGGTCGATCCGGCCACCGTTGGACAGGCGATTGATCTGGCTCATACCTTCTCTCCAGAAGCCTTGGCGGTGAATTGCGGCTTGGTGCCTATCTTGTAGGTTTCAAGAATTTCGTAGGTGACGGTGTCGCGGGTGGCGTTGAAATACTGACGGCAGCCGGCGGCGTGGATCCACAGCTCGTGGTGCAGGCCACGGGGGTTGTCACGGAAGAACATGTAATCGCCCCACTGCTCGTCGGTGCAGGCACCCGGGTCCAGCGGGCGCGGGATGTGCGCTTGGCCGGAGGCGTGGAATTCCTCTTCGGAGCGCAGTTCGCCACAGTGAGGACAGAAGATATGCAACATAGGAAATTTCTCCTGTTAGTGGGCGACGGCCGCGGCGCCGTGTTCGTCGATCAACGCACCGTTGTGGAAACGGTCGATGGAGAAAGGGGCAGCCAACGGGTGCATTTCACCCTTGGCCAGGCTCGCGGCAAATACGTTGCCTGAGCCGGGGGTGGCCTTGAAGCCACCGGTGCCCCAACCGCAGTTGAAGAACATATTCGGTACCGGGGTCTTGGAGATGATCGGGCAGGCATCCGGCGTGGTGTCGACGATGCCGCCCCACTGCCGGTTCATGCGCACGCGGGACAACACCGGGAACATCTCGACGATGGCCTGGATGGTGTGTTCGATCACCGGGTACGAGCCGCGCTGGCCGTAGCCGTTGTAGCCGTCGATACCGGCACCGATCACCAGGTCGCCCTTGTCGGACTGGCTGATGTAACCGTGTACGGCGTTGGACATGATCACGCTATCGATGATCGGCTTGATCGGCTCCGACACCAGCGCTTGCAGCGGGTGGGATTCGATCGGCAGGCGGAAACCGGCGAGCGAGGCCATGTGCCCCGAGTTACCGGCGGTGACCACACCGACGCGCTTGGCGCCGATAAAGCCCTTGTTGGTTTCCACACCGATGCACACACCGTTTTCCTTGCGAAAGCCGATCACTTCGGTCTGCTGGATCAGGTCCACGCCCAACGCATCGGCGGCGCGGGCAAAGCCCCAGGCCACCGCATCGTGACGGGCCACGCCGCCGCGCCGTTGCACGGTGGCGCCCATGACTGGGTAGCGGGTGTTCTTGGAGCAATCCAGGTACGGAATTTCGTCCGCCACCTGTTTGGCATTGAGCAGTTCGCCGTCCACGCCGTTGAGGCGGTTGGCGCTGACGCGACGCTCGGAGTCACGGATGTCCTGCAGGGTGTGGCACAGGTTGTACACGCCGCGCTGGGAGAACATCACGTTGTAGTTGAGGTCTTGGGACAGGCCTTCCCACAGTTTCATCGCGTGTTCGTACAGGTGCGCCGACTCGTCCCACAGGTAGTTGGAACGCACGATGGTGGTGTTGCGCGCGGTGTTACCGCCGCCCAACCAGCCTTTCTCGACCACGGCCACGTTGGTGATGCCGTGTTCCTTGGCCAAGTAGTAAGCGGTCGCCAGACCATGCCCGCCACCGCCGACGATGACCACGTCGTACACCTTTTTAGGCGTCGGCGTGCGCCACATCTTCTGCCAGTTTTCGTGGTGGCTGAGGGAGTGCTTGAAGAGGCCGAAGCCCGAGTAGCGTTGCATAGTCATTACTCCAAAACCGCGCTCAGCGATAAACCGGGAAATCAGCGCACAGGGCCGACACGCGCTTGGCCACATCCGCCTCGACGTCGGCGTCGCCGAGGTTGTCGAGGATGTCGCAGATCCAGCCGGCCAGTTCGATGCATTGCGGCACTTTGAAACCGCGTGTGGTCACCGCCGGCGTACCGATACGCAGGCCCGAGGTCACGAACGGCGACTGCGGGTCATTCGGCACAGCGTTCTTGTTGACGGTGATGTGGGCACGACCGAGGGCGGCGTCCGCCTCTTTGCCGGTGAGGCCCTGACGGATCAGGCTGACCAAGAACAGGTGGTTGTCGGTGCCGCCGGACACGACATCGTAGCCACGGTTAATAAACACGCCGGCCATGGCCTGGGCGTTGTCGATCACTTGTTGCTGGTAGGCCTTGAAGCCAGGTTCCAGGGCTTCCTTGAAGCACACCGCCTTACCGGCGATCACATGCATCAGCGGGCCGCCCTGGGCGCCGGGGAAGACCGCGGCGTTGAGTTTCTTTTCAATCGCTTCGTTGGCCTTGGCCAGGATCAAACCGCCCCGTGGACCGCGCAGGGTCTTGTGGGTGGTGGTGGTGACCACGTCGGCGTAAGGCAGTGGGTTCGGGTACAGACCGGCAGCCACCAGGCCGGCGACGTGGGCCATGTCAACGAACAGCAGCGCCCCGACCTTGTCGGCGATGGCGCGAAAGCGTGGGAAATCCAGGGTCTTGGAGTAGGCGGAGAAACCGGCCACGACCATCTTCGGCTGGTGTTCGACGGCCAGGCGCTCGACTTCGTCGTAGTCGATCAGGCCGGTGTCGGTGTTGATACCGTATTGCACCGCGTTGTACAGCTTGCCCGAAGACGACACTTTCGCGCCGTGGGTCAGGTGGCCGCCGTGGGCCAGGCTCATGCCGAGGATGGTGTCGCCGGCGTTCAACAGCGCCAGGTACACCGCGCTGTTGGCGGACGAACCGGAGTGCGGCTGCACGTTGGCGTAATCGGCGCCGAACAACTGCTTGGCGCGTTCGATGGCCAGGGCCTCGACCTTGTCGACGTGTTCGCAGCCACCGTAGTAGCGCTTGCCTGGGTAGCCTTCGGCGTATTTGTTGGTCAGGCCACTGCCCTGGGCTTGCATCACACGCTTGCTGGTGTAGTTCTCCGACGCGATCAGCTCGATATGATCTTCCTGGCGCTGCTCCTCGGCATTCATCGCCGCCAGCAGTGCATCGTCATATCCCTGAATCTGGTCTTGTTTGCTGAACATCGCGTCTCTCCCAGCCTTTCGTATTGTTGAGGCCCGTGCAGGGCCCTTTGATGCGATGGTAGGGCTGGCGCCTGCAGGTCAAATGCCTATGGACGCCACGCAAAGGTGCGTTTACGACATTGCTGGAACAACGCAGAACAAATGTGGGAGGGGGCTTGCTCCCGATAGCGGTGGATCAGCTTGCACATGCCATGGCTGACCCACCGCTATCGGGAGCAAGCCCCCTCCCACAAGGATCAGGCGATGATCGTGCGGACGAGTAGCAGCAGCAGGAAATGCGCGGGATAGAGCGCATACGCCCAGCGGCGCATGGCCGGCGGCGTGGCGTTTTTGGCCTGTCGCAACAGGAGCAGGCCCGCCAATGGCGCGATCAGGCAGGCCGCCAAGCCCATCAGCGCCAACGGCGTGCCGTTATCGAGCAGGATCTGCCATTGATTGGCCGCCACACACACCAGCCCCGGCAACATGCTGAAATACCATGGCCGGCTGAACACCAACAGCATCGCCCACGGCAGCAATACACCGAAGAAGCCGAACATCAGTTGGGTGGAAAACACCGCGCCTATCGCCAGGGCGATCAGCGCCAATCCTCGATCAACCGCGGCCTTCTGCTGCCATCCTCGGGCAACCAGCAGACCCAGGGCCAGAGTCGGCAGTACGTTCAACGTATCGGCATCCTCGATAAACAGGCGGTACGGCACCTCACTGATTAGGCTGAACAGCAGCAACCAGCCCAGGTAGCGCCATTGACCGCTGACTGCGACGTGGCGCACCCGATGCAAATTCGCCGCAATCGCCAGGCAAAACCACGGGAACGCCAGGCGCCCCGGCACATACAGGCCATCCAGGCTCAAGCCGACGTAGCGCAGGTGATCGAGCACCATGCTCAGCAGCGCCAGCCACTTGAGCAAATCCAAAGCGCCATCTCGGACGCGTCCGACAGGCATCGTTTCAGTCGCGTGCATAATTCCCCAATGACTTTGCATTTACAGTGCGTGCGCACCCCAGACAATCTTGGTTAAAGTGCGCACCAACATCGACCACAGGAATGGGCCATGACCGACAAGAGCCAACAGTTCGCCAGCGACAACTATTCCGGCATCTGCCCGGAAGCCTGGGCCGCCATGGAACAAGCCAACCACGGGCACCAGCGCGCCTATGGCGATGACGAATGGACCCACCGCGCCGCCGACGGCTTCCGCAACCTGTTCGAGACCGACTGCGAAGTGTTCTTCGCCTTCAACGGCACCGCGGCCAACTCCCTGGCGTTGTCCTCCCTGTGCCAGAGCTACCATAGCGTGATTTGCTCGGAAACCGCCCACGTCGAAACCGACGAATGCGGCGCGCCGGAGTTTTTCTCCAACGGCTCCAAGCTACTCATCGCCCGCACCGAAAACGGCAAGCTGACCCCGGACTCGATCCGCGAGATCGCCCTCAAGCGCCAGGACATCCACTACCCCAAACCCCGCGTCGTCACGCTGACCCAGGCCACCGAAGTCGGCAGCGTGTACACCCCGGAAGAAATCCGCGCCATCAGCGCCACCTGCAAGGAACTGGGCCTGAACCTGCACATGGACGGCGCCCGCTTCGCCAATGCCTGCGCGTTTCTCGGCTGCTCGCCGGCCGACCTGACCTGGAAAGCCGGAGTCGACGTGCTGTGTTTTGGCGGCACCAAGAACGGCATGGCGGTGGGCGAGGCGATTCTGTTCTTCAACCGCGACCTGGCCGAAGACTTCGACTACCGCTGCAAACAGGCCGGCCAACTGGCCTCGAAGATGCGCTTCCTCTCCGCCCCGTGGGTGGGCCTGCTGGAAAACGACGCCTGGCTCAAGCACGCACGCCACGCCAACCACTGCGCACAATTGCTGAGCAGCCTGGTGGCGGACATTCCCGGCGTGGAATTGATGTTCCCGGTGCAGGCCAACGGCGTGTTCCTGCAACTCTCGGAACCGGCCATCGCCGCACTGACCGCCAAGGGTTGGCGCTTCTACACCTTCATCGGCAAAGGCGGCGCGCGCTTCATGTGTGCGTGGGACACCGAAGAAGCGCGCGTGCGGGAACTGGCGGCGGATATTCGTGAAGTGATGTCGAGCTGAAACCCCCATGAACGCAATGCCTGCACCTGACAGGCATTGCGTAGGATCGCCCCGTCACAGCGCCATCGGCTTGAGCGCCTCCCATTGGTCGATGGGCCCGGGGTTGTGCAGATAAGCCCCGCCCGCAAACACCACGGCCAACTTGTTCACCGCATTGAGCGCGGTGGTCACCGCCCCTTCGGCCCAACCGCCCGTCCACGACACATCGTCGCCGGCCAGGATGAAACCGTCGGGATTGCCCTCGCCGACCCCGCTCATGAACTGGGAAAACAAGCGGCGCTGATACTCGTACTGCCCCGGCAGGTTCATCTTGAACGCGCAGAGAAAGAACGGCTGCTCTTCCCAGTTGATCTCCACGAACGGGTCTCTTGCGGCGAAATGCGCAGCCAGGTTCAGGTTGGCCCCTCGGTACACCTCATCGAGCAACGAGGTACAGAGTTCGACATGGGTCGGTAACGGCGCCACACGCTCGCCGAGAAATTTCAGGCTGTCGTCATTCCAGGTGTAGGACAGGAAAATCCCACTGCCTTTGTAGCCCCCCGTACTGGCGGAATAATCCAGCAGATAGGTGCCTCGGGTAATCCGATCGGACAAGGTGACGCTCATTTTGTAACGCCCGTCGGGGCCGGTTTCTTTCCAGAAGGGTTGCGTGGTGGCGGCGAAGATCTTCGCCGACTGCATGTAGTGGGTGTACATCACGGCTTCCCAGGTTTCCCTGGGGAACAAGCTGTCCATCGCCGCCAAACGGTCCCTGCCGCCCATGTAGCGAAACTTGTCGAGAATCCGCACGTGGGGCGTATACACCACGCTGTCAAAGGCGTGACGCGTGCCCTGCCCCAGTTGCGTATCGTAGATAAACACCTCAAAGCTGCCATCGGCCTGGCGCTCGATCTGACGTACTTCCTGGTTGAACGGCCGGGCGATGACCTGCTCGCTGAGCATCTGCACGGTGGTGGTGGCGGGCCAGTGCACCATCACATCGCCCAGGGCCTGCGGGGAACGATTCCACAAGCGGGTGGGCAATTGCGACGAGCCGTCGTACATCAAGGTGTGGTTGGTATCCAGCCCGGTGTACAGCACTCGCAACACTTCCAGAAAGCAATTGGGGTAATCAGTGTTCCAGCCACCGGTGCCGAAGCCTATCTGGCCGAACAGGTCGATGTCCGCACGCGACCACCCCGCTTTCTCGACCAGGGCGGAAAAGAAACTGAGGTTGTCCCAGCCGGCCTCCAGGATGGCGTTCCAGATCGATTTGATCAGCGCCTGATCAATCGCGCCTTCGGACATGGCCTGCTCCATCTCGGTGAACCGGATCGGATCGGTTTCCAGGAACACCTCGAAAAAAAGCCGCTCGATTTCCTGGTACTCGGCAGGCAAGTCGCTGCCTTCGTAGTAGGTCTGCGTATTGTTGTAATCGACCACCGTGCTGGCCGTCGCCGGTGAGCCCGGATTGGGAAAATCGGCGGAGTTGGCAGTCATGCCCACCTTGTCGAAGTAGTGCATCAGCGCTTTGCCCGACTGGGGAAAACGCATGGCTCCCAGCTCGCAAATCACTCGCTTGGCCGGATCGTCCGGATCGCCGGCCACATGGGCATAGAGCCGCCCGCCGATGCGGTCCGAGGCTTCGACCAGCACCGGGTGCAAGCCCATGCGCATCGCCTCATAGGCCGTCACCATGCCCGCGACCCCCGCCCCCACAATCAGCACTTTTCGCCCGCGCGCAGCAGCAGGCACATGGGCCAGGGTGGAAAGGGAGTCACGCGCGGTCTGCAAATAGCGGGCGTAATGGAAGGGAAAGTCCGGAATCAGCGCGGTGACGTCCTGGCTCAGCAGGCGCGGGGCGCTTTTGACGCGGGAAGGGATAGCCGACATGACGATGCCTCCTTGCCGGTTGGAAGAATGTCCACCCCGAATACAAGGCCAAGGCGACTGCGACGCAGCTGAATTTCAGCTTAGAACAGCCCCCCGCACGCGCTTATATCGCTTGGAGATAACCCCGCGGCGGTTCCATCCACCCGATGAAAAATCCATTACTTAAGGAAAGTCTGAAGTAATTATTTGCCCCCCGCGATTCAATTGAATCGCTGCTTACCCGATGCTCCGACGCTCAATCACCATAAAAACAAACCGTGAACCTATGAATGCTTCCTCTGACAAGACGCCACCTTCCGCCGCCACCGGCCTGAAAATCGAAACCCGTTCCATCGACTACGTGCCGCGCCATGAACGCCACGGCAAAGTCTGGCACCAAGGTCCGTTCTGGTTCACGGGTAACTTTGTCCTGACCACCATGATCACCGGTTTTACCGGCGCGGCCCTGGGTCTGGGCCTGGTGTACGCGATCCTGGCGATCGTCATCGGCGTGGGCCTGGGCACGTTCGCCATGGCCTTCCACGCCAACCAGGGCCCGCGCATGGGCTTGCCGCAGATGATCCAGTCGCGCGCCCAATTCGGCCTGCGCGGGGCGATTGTGCCGTTCATCGCGGTGATCTTCGTGTACATCGGCTTCAATGTGTTCAACGTGATTCTCGCCACCGATGCCATCAACACCGTGCTGCCGGGCAGCCGGGCGCCGTGGTATGCCTTGATGATCGTGCTCGCCGTGGTGATTGCGGTGATCGGCCACGACTTGCTGCACACGGTGCAACGCTGGCTGACCTACGTGATGATCAGCGTGTTCGCGGTGCTGACCGTGGCGGCGCTGATGACTCTGCAGGCCGATGCCGCAGTGGCCGGTGCACACTTCTCCTGGTCGGCGTTTCTGATTCAGCTCTGCGCTGCGGCCGGTTATCAGATCAGCTACGCGGTCTACGTGTCCGACTACTCGCGCTACCTGCCCCATCACACCCCCTCGCGCAGTGTGATTTTCTGGACCTACCTGGGCGCCGCCGGCTCGGCCCTGTGGCTGATGTCCCTCGGCGCATTCCTGGCCTCCGCCCTGCCGTCGCCCGACGCCATCGGCAGCGTGCGCGAGGTGGGCAACCAGCTGATTCCGGGCTTCGGCACCTTCACCGTGCTGATCGCGGTGCCGGCGCTGATTGGCATCATGGCGGTCAACTGCTACGGCGCGATGCTCACCGGCATCAGTGCCATCGACGGTTTCGTGAAGATCCGACCGCGCCTCAAGAGCCGCGTGATCGGCATCGGCCTGGTGGCGGTGGTGATTTTCCTCATCGCGTTGAGCATTCCCGACAGCTACCTGGCCAGCTTCAACACCTTTGTGCTGCTGATGCTGTATTTCCTGGTGCCATGGACGGCGGTCAACCTGGCGGATTTCTATGTGGTGCGCAAAGGCCAATACGCCATCAGCGACATCTTCAACCCCGCCGGCATCTACGGCCAATGGGGCAAAGCGGGCCTCGTCGCCTATGGCCTGGGCATGGTGTCGATGATCCCGTTCATGTCGCTGAGTTTCTATGAAGGTCCGGTCGCCAGGGCGCTGGGCGGCGCCGACATCACCTTTGTCGTCGGCCTGGGCGTTTCCGCCGTGGTCTATTGCCTGATGAGTCGCAACCTCGACACCCTCGCAGAAGCGCGCGCCATCGCCGCCAGCGAAGCCCTGCTCGAAGGGCAACGCTCGTGAGTCACGTGCGGGTTGTCTGCCATCAACTGGCGCCGCGCCTGGGCGACGCACATTACAACCGCGCCCTCAGTGCCGAGGCCATCCGTGGCGCGGCGGCACTGGGCGCGCAGGTGCTGGTGTTGCCGGAACTCATGCAAAGCGGCTATGTGTTCAATGACGTACAGGAAGCGTATGCGCTGTCCGAGCCACTGGATGGCCCGACCCTGACCCTGTGGAAAACCCTGGCGAGCCAATTGAACCTGATCGTCGCGGCCGGTTTCTGCGAGCGCCTGGCCGACGGCAAGGTGGCCAACAGCGCGGCGCTGATCGAACCTGATGGGCCCATGACGGTGTACCGCAAGGCGCATCTGTGGGATCGCGAAAAGCTGATCTTCACCCCCGGCGATGCACCGCCGCCGGTGGTGGAAACCGCCGTCGGACGCATCGCGGTGATGATCTGCTATGACCTGGAGTTACCCGAGTGGGTCCGCCGGCCGGCCCTGGCCGGTGCCGACCTGCTCTGCGCGCCAGTCAACTGGCCGGATGGCCCGCGCCCGGCCGGTGAACGGCCGGGAGAAATCGTGCGAGTCCAGGCCAACGCGGCGGTCAACCGCCTGTTCATCGCCGCCTGCGACCGCCATGGCCAAGAGCGCGGCGTGGACTGGGTCGGCGGTTCGGTGATTGTCGATGCCGACGGTTATCCACAGGCGGGCGCGGTCGCGCATCCGGCCGAACAGCGCCTGGTGGCCGACCTGCCGCTGGCCCAGTCCAGAGACAAGTGCATCAGCGCCCACAACCATGTGCACCAGGACCGCCGCCCGTCGCTTTACCGTTGAGTGTCAGAAGTCGATGCGCACATCACCCTTCGGCACGCTGCAGCACGACAGGATGTAACCCTCGGCTTCGTCTTCCTCGGTAATCCCGCCGTTGTGCTCCATCTCGACCTCGCCCCCCAGTTTCATCACCTTGCAGGTGCCGCAGATCCCCATGCCGCAGGCCTTGGGAATCAACAACCCGAGCTTGGCGGCGGCGGCGTGGACGGTTTCCCCCGGTGCCACGCGGATGCTCTTGCCCGAGGCGATGAATTCCACTTGGTGCAGGTCCGCCAGGTCGACTTCCGGCGCGTCGGCGGCTTGTTCGGCTTGCTCCACCGCGTCGGCACGGGCTTCGGGCGGTGTGGCGCCGAAGGATTCCTCGTGGTAGCGCGCCATGTCGAAACCGGCCACTTCCAGCAGGCGTTTGACCGCGTTCATGTACGGCGTGGGGCCGCAGCAGAACACTTCGCGCTCGAGGAAGTCCGGCACCATCAGTTCGAGCATCTTGTGGTTCAGGTAGCCGCGATAGCCGGCCCAGGGTTCGCCCAGGCCGTGTTTTTCGCAGATCAGGTGCAGGCTGAAGTTGTCGATCCGCGACGCCATATGCTCCAGCTCGCGGTGGTAAATGATGTCCTTGGGCGAGCGCGCGCTGTGCACGAAGGTCATGTCGACGTTGGCATTGGTGTCGTAGAACCAGCGCGCCATGGACATCACCGGGGTGATGCCGACACCGCCGCTGAGGTACAGCACTTTCGGGCTTGGGAAGTCGATGGCATTGAACAGCCCGACCGGCCCGTGCACCGCCAGTTCCTGGCCTTCATGCAAGGTGTCGTGCAGCCAGTTGGAAACCCGCCCGCCCGGCACGCGCTTGATGGTCACCGAGAAGCTGTAGGGCACCGACGGCGAGCTGGAAATGGTGTAGGAGCGCATGATCGGCTGGCCGTCGATCTCCAGCTCCAGGGTGACGAACTGCCCTGGCTTGAAAAAGAACAGGATCGGCTGGTCGGCCATGAAACAGAAGGTGCGCACGTCCCAGGTTTCCTGGATGACTTTGACGCAACGGACAATGTGCCGACCATTGGCCCAGGTCTGTGTGGTTACTGGATTCAGGAAATTGTTGGACATGCTGTTCTCCACCGCCGAGGTCGGCCTTATGGTGGCGATTCTGCGTAACGCACGAACCACCCATTTACCTATCTGCGACATTCACATACTTATCGCGACCAGCCCCCAATTACCTAGGCTTGCGCGTCGGGATCAGATTGGGCCATGTCGCCCATGGATAAGGTTCGGCGCAACGCCGGCCCCACACTCGCTCCCAACAACGACGCTTTGTTTACGCCTTGCTGCAAACCTGATCAGCCACTATTCGCCGGCCACACCGAATGGCCATGAGGACATACACGATGGACGTCACCGCAACCTTAAGCCTGGGCGATCCGCTGGAACCCGCACGCAAGGCCACCGCGCAGATGCTGCAAGAGCGCGAGCGCACCTTTTCGCTGCCCCAGCCGTTCTACACCGATGAGCGCCTGTTTGATATCGACATGCAGGAGATCTTCCAGAAAGAGTGGTTGATCGCCGGCATGACCTGCGAGATCCCGGCCAAGGGCAACTACCTGACCCTGCAAGTGGGCAAGAACCCGGTCATCGTGCTCCGCGGCGCCGATGGCGTGGTGCATGCGTTCCATAACGTCTGCCGCCACCGTGGCTCACGCTTGTGCGCCAGTGAGAAGGGCAAGGTCGCCAAGCTGGTCTGCCCGTACCACCAGTGGACCTATGAGCTCGACGGCCGCCTGCTGTTCGCCGGCACCGAGATGGGCGCCGACTTCGACATGAAGCAATACGGCTTGAAGCCGGTGAACGTGAAGACCTCCGGTGGCTACATCTTTATCTGCCTGGCCGAAAACCCGCCGGCCATCGATGACTTCCTGTCGACGCTGAACCACTACATGGAACCCTACGACATGGAGAACACCAAGGTGGCGGTGCAAACCACCTTGATGGAAAAGGCCAACTGGAAGCTGGTGCTGGAAAACAACCGCGAGTGCTACCACTGCAACGCGTCGCACCCGGAACTGCTGAAAACCCTGCTGGAATGGGACGACGTCACCGACCCGCGCGCCGACCAGGCGTTCAAGGATCACGTCGCGGACTCCGCGGCCGCCTGGGAAGCCGAGAAGATCCCCTACGCCCACGCCAGCTTTGGCCTGCGTAACCGTATCGTGCGCATGCCGCTGCTCAAGGGCACCGTGTCGATGACCATGGACGGCAAACAGGGCTGCGCCAAACTGATGGGCCGCATCAAGAACCCGGACCTGGGCTCGATGCGCATCCTGCACTTGCCGCACTCGTGGAACCACTGCATGGGCGACCACATCATTGTGTTCACCGTGTGGCCGATCAGCGCCCAGGAAACCATGGTCACCACCAAGTGGCTGGTGCACAAGGACGCCGTCGAAGGCGTGGACTATGACCCCGAGCGCATGCGCCTGGTGTGGGACGCCACCAACGACCAGGACCGTCGCCTGGCCGAAGAAAACCAGCGCGGCATCAACTCCGCCGCCTACCAACCGGGCCCGTACTCCCAGACCTATGAGTTCGGCGTGGTGAACTTTGTGGACTGGTACAGCGAGCGCATGCTCAACAACCTCGGCGCGGCGCCGGCGCCTTACCTCAAAGGCGTTGCCGTCCACGAATAACCCCCAATCTCCTGTAGGAGCGAGCTAGCTCGCGAAGGTCGTCAACGATCACGCGCCCATCTTGGATGAACGCAGTGTCTTGGCATTCTTCGCGAGCAAGCTCGCTCCTACACGG
The DNA here is from genome assembly GCF_900102035.1 of Pseudomonas extremaustralis. Classification (NCBI taxonomy): domain Bacteria; kingdom Pseudomonadati; phylum Pseudomonadota; class Gammaproteobacteria; order Pseudomonadales; family Pseudomonadaceae; genus Pseudomonas; species Pseudomonas extremaustralis. Next base: position 5,414,585 of record NZ_LT629689.1, on the reverse strand, counting down.
AGGTGGTGTTGTACGAAAAACGTTCAATTGTCTGCAAGACCGCTGTCAGCCTGCCCTCCAGCCTTTGCCCAACAACTTATCCACAGAGCCACCCACAGCAATTGTGGGCAAGTGCGCCCATCCGCCGAAATTAAATCAAGAAAATCCGTGACTTATTCGACTTGGCGGTTTTCAGGCACCATCGATCATTTTTTGAACAACTCCGTACAAGCCATATGAACCGTGGCCTGTAGCAGTACGCGAACACCTTATCCACAGAAGCACCAACAGACTTTGGGGGCAACTTCGCCGGTGCTGTGGAAAACCGTGCCAAAGCGTCATAAACCGAGGCTTTCAGGGTTTTTATCCGCGTCAAAGGCTGAATTGATCAATAATTAATCAAACCATTGGAAGCCTTTATCCATATGGCCTGTAGCCGATAGCGAACATCTTATCCACAGAAGCGCCAACAGACTTTGGGGGCAAGTCGCAACAGCGCACTGGCCTTATCCACACAGAAATCCCCGTAAAAACCGTGACTTAGCCTGATCGTTTTTCATACAACCGGCTACAGGCGTTGATTTGCCTGGCCTGTGGGCACCCACGAACACCTTATCCACAGCTACGCTCACAGCGTTTGTGGGTAACCCCATCACCTGTACAAAAAACACTCAGCATCTACACTCACCTTTGCAACCGAATCCATAGGCCTGGGTTAACGCGGAAGTCCTTGGCAGCCTGAACGGAGGTACAGAAGTGATGTGGCAGGGCAAGCCCAGCCGTCACTGCGCCAAAGGTTTTACGCTGATTGAGTTGCTACTGACGCTGGCCCTGCTGGCCACGCTCGCGACAGTGGCTTATCCGCTGACAGCATTGATGGGTAAACGCGACCGGGAATTGGACTTGCAACGTTCGTTGCGAGAGATACGCCGCGCCATCGATTCCTACAAACAAGCGGCTGACGACGGTCGTATCGAAAAGAGCATCACCGACTCGGGTTACCCACCCTCCTTGAGCGTGCTGGTCGAAGGGGTCACGGACAAAACCAGTCTGCAAGGCCGCAAACTCTATTTCCTGCGCCGTATTCCTCGCGACCCGCTCTGCGAGTGCCCTGACGTCGCGCCCGAAAACACCTGGCAACTGCGCAGTTACAAAAGCACGGCCGACAACCCACAAGCGGGAGAAGATGTATTCGACGTTTCATCCCGAAGTACCCGGGAGAGTTTGAATGGAACGTTATACAGCCAGTGGTGATCGGGGCTTTACCCTGATCGAGTTGCTGGTGGTCATGGCCATCATCGCCACCCTCATGACCCTGGTCACCCCGCAGTATTTTCGCCAGCACACCAAGGCCCAGGAAACCGTGCTGCGCCACAACCTCTCCACCCTGCGCCAGGCGCTGGACCAATACCGCGAAGACCACGGCGCCAACCCCGATTCCCTGCAAGCCCTGGTGGACCGCCGCTACCTGCGCGAGATCCCCATGGACCCGCTGACGGGCAAGCGCGACACCTGGCAACTGCAGCCGTCCGACGAACAAGGCCTGGGCGATGTGCGCAGCGGCGCCAGGGGCAACGGTAACGATGGGAGCGCCTATGCAGACTGGTAGGCACGGCCAGCACGGCGCGGTGTTCATGGCCATGCTGGTGACGGTGGCCGTGGTGGCCGTGATGTTGATGGAAGTCGGCACCCTGTGGTCCAGCGTGCTGCAACGCGAGCGCGAGTCGCAGCTGCTGGCCCGTGGCGATGAGATTCGGCGGGCCATCGGCCTGTATTACAGCGCGGGCAACACCTACCCCAAGACCCTGGAAGACCTGGTGCTCGATCGCCGCCAACCCACGATCAAGCGCTACCTGCGCAAAGTCTACGACGACCCGTTGACCGGCCGCGCCGACTGGGGCGTGGTGCCCGGCCCTGGCGACACCATCATGGGCGTGTTCAGCCAGGCCGCGGGCACGCCCTTCAAACAGGGTGACTTCGCCGTCATCGACCAAGGTTTTACAGGGCAAGGCAGTTATCAAGGGTGGGTATTTCTGCACGGCCCTGGGCAGAGCCATCCTGCAACCCCCACCGCGCCCCATGGAGATCAGCCAACCCGATGATGCCCATGCACACACTGAGCGTTCCAGCCGTTCGGAACTTGTTTATCTGAATCAAGGCGGACTACAGCATGAAGAACTTACAGCGACATACGAGGACTTTGATCATGTGGATGCTCGCGCTGGTACTTCTGGTACCGGCGCTGGCGATGGCCCACGGCGCGGTGGATACCCCCATCGCACGACAGGTCTACTGCAAGACACTTCCGGACTTTTGGTCCGGCAACCCCAGCGATGCCGGGTGCGCGGCGCTGGCCCGCAAAAGCGGACAGTACCCCGGCCAACAATGGAACGAAGTGGCTCATTTGATCCCGAAACCCGGCTATGAAGACCTGGAAATCGTTAAGCGCGAAGTGCCGGACGGCAAACTCTGTTCGGCGGCGGACAGCAAGAAAGACGGGCTGAACCTGGTATCGAACGATTGGTATCGCACCGACGTCACCCCCACCAACGGCACGATGGAGGTGCGCATCATCGGTACGGCGCCGCACGTGCCCAGTTTCGCCAAAGTATTTCTCACCAAACCGGGCTTCGATCCGACCCGCTCACCGTTGACCTGGAATGACCTGACCCTTATCCACACCGAAAAACTGGACGTCGCGCAAACCAACTGGGGCACCCGGCCGCCGGTCATTTCCGCCTCCGGGTTCTTCAAGTTCCCGGTGCCGATCCCCCCGAGCAATCGGGCAAGGCAACGCTCTTCGTGCAGTGGCAGCGCGACGATCCGGCAGGGGAAGGCTTCTACAACTGCAGCGATATCAACATCGTCAGGGCCGGCATTCCGGACCGCTGGTTCGATCTTGGCCAATTCATCGATGCGGTCATGAAGGCGCTCGTGCCGGGTGATTCGGTGCACTTCCGGATCCTGGACAACACCCCGCAAGCCAAGGAAGTCGTCGACATCACCCTGCCCATCGATGCGAGCAACCTGGACGCGAACATCTGGGGCCAGCAACTGGCGAGTCAAATCAACCCGTCCATCGCCAAAGTGGGTGAAAAAGAAGGCAACAACATCGTGTTCAACCCTTCCGACCCCGACGCCAATTCGGTCTTCGTCAGGGCCGAGGGGTACTCCAAGGCGATGGCGATCGTCCCGGGCGGCGTAACCCCGGTCAATCCCACCGCGCCCGTCGCCCGGATCACCGGCCCGACCGCACTGAAGTCAGGACAGGCCTTTACCTTCAGCGGCACCGGGTCCAGCGGCAGCAACGGGCAACTGGTCTATCAATGGGTCGTTCCGGGCATGACCAGTGCGCCGAACGGTGCCACCGTCAGCGGCACCGCTGGCACCGTCACGGAGGCGACGTCCTTCACGGCCAGCCTGAATGTTCGCGACCAGCAAAACGGCAAGACCGGCCAGGCCGAACAGAACTTCACCGTGACCCCGGCGGGCGGCGGCGAAGAGTACCCGGCCTACAAGGAGGGCACCGCCTACAAAGCCGGCGACATCGTCAGCAACCGAGGCAACAACTACCGCTGCAAACCGCAGCCGTTCACCCCCTGGTGCGCCGGCGCGGCGTGGGCTTATGCGCCGGGCACCGGTGCGGCGTGGGATCAGGCATGGGAACAAGTGCCATGAGCCCATGGGCATATGCATTAAGCCAATAAACACAAGAGCCAAACGTTATAGGGCGCCTCACGGCGCCTTATATCGGCAAACGCTACAGTTGTAAGGGTATGTATCGACGTACTACCGGCGGTGCCCGCTCTACAGCGGGCCGGGAGATTGAGACATAACCGCCGTACCTTGGCACTCCCAACAGGGTATTCCCATGGCCATTCCCTCAGTTATCCACAGACCCCACGCCGGTTTTACCCTGCTGGAATTGCTGGTCGTTCTGCTGATCATCGCGTTGCTCGCCGGGTACGTCGGCCCCAAGATGTTCGACCGCCTGGAGCTGGCCAAGGTGCAAACCGCCAAGGGCCAGATGAAGTCCCTGGGCGATGCCCTGAACCAATATCGCCTGGACAATGGCCACTACCCCGCCGAAACGCTGGGGCTCAACGCCCTGAGCGAACGGCCCGCCAGCGAACCGAACTGGCACGGCCCGTACTTGCCCAAGGCCACGCCGCCAGACCCGTGGAACAATCCCTACCAGTACAAAAATCCCGGCACGCCCCCCAACGAGGTGGAGATCATCTCCCTCGGTCGCGATGGCAAGGCCGGCGGGGAAGGCACCAACGCCGACATTGTGTTCGGACTGTGAGCCGGCCATGCGCACGGTGTGGATCACCCTGTTCTGGCTGTGCCTGAGCGGCCCGGCCCTGGCCAATTGCTGGCAGCTGGCAGCCAGTCGCTACCACGTCGATCCGCTCTTGCTCTACGCCATCGCCAAGGTCGAGTCCGGCCTCAACCCCATGGCCCGCAACGTCAACAGCGACGGCAGCCGCGACATCGGCCTGATGCAAATCAACAGCCGTCACTTGCCCACGCTGGCGCAATACGGCATCACCGAACAGCACCTGATCAGCCAGCCCTGTACCAGCGTGATCGTCGGCGCGTGGATTCTGGCCGGGTTCATCCGCGAAAAAGGCTACGGCTGGCAAGCGGTGGGCGCCTACAACGCCGGCACCGGGCCGCAACGTGACAGCCGCCGCGCCCACTATGCGGCGGCCGTGTGGCGCTATTACGGCCAATTGCTGCAACAGCGCCAGCAGTTGGCGAGGCAAACGCCATGATCGACTTCGACGCCCGTATCGTGCGGGACGGCCATCTGCACACCCTGCGCGTGCAAGCCCTCGACGTCGACCAGGCCCGCCACCAGTTGCAGGCCGACGGCGCCCAAGTGATCTCGTTGCAGGCGCGCCGCCAACTCCGGTGGCCGGGCCGGCGCGCGCGCTTCGCCCTGGGCCTGTTCATCCAGGAACTGGTGGTGTTGCTGGACGCCGGCCTGGTGCTGGTGGAAGCCGTGGAAACCCTGCGCGACAAGGCCGCGCCGGGGATCAATCGCCAGGTGATGAGCGACTTGCTGGCGTCGATGTACCAGGGCAATTCATTGTCCAAAGCCCTGCAACTCAAGCCCGAGGTGTTCCCGTCCCTGCTGATCGCCACCGTGGCGTCCTCCGAACACAGCGGGCAACTGTCGGTGGCGCTGCGGCGTTATCACCATTTCGAAGCGCACCTGGAAGCGGTGAAAAAACGCGTCAGCGGCGCGCTGATGTACCCGATGGTGGTGCTCAGCGTGGGGGCGTTGATTCTGGTGTTCCTGCTGTTTTTCGTGATCCCGCGTTTTGCCGCCGTGTTCGACGCCGTGGCCGACCTGCCCGCCACCGCGCGCCTGATGGTGTGGTGGGGCGACCTGGTGCAGACCCAGGGCAACCTGTTGCTCACCGGCCTGGTGCTGGCCGTGGGCGGCCTGGTGCTGTTGTTGCGCAGCGCCGCCTTCAAGCAGCGCGCGGCCCGCCTGCTGTGGAAAATCCCCAGCCTGGGGGCGCAGCGCACGCTGTTCGTCCTCGCGCGCTTTTATCGCACCGCCGGCATGTTGCTGATGGGCGGCATGCCGGTGGTCACCGCCGTGGCGCTGTCCGGCGCGCTGCTGCCGGCGGAACGCCAGGCCGACCTGCGCCACGCCATGACCGATATCCAGGCCGGCCAGCCCTTGTCCACCTCCCTGGCCCGCCACCAACTGACCACCGCCGTCGCCGAACGCCTGCTGCGGGTGGGCGAGCAAAGCGGCGAGCTGGCGGCGATGTGCGAACGCATTGCGCAGTTCCACGACGAAGCCCTGGAACGCGCCATCGAACTGTTCAGCAAGGTATTCGAGCCGTTGTTGATGCTGGTGGTGGGCGGGTTGATCGGCCTGATCGTGTTCATGTTGTACATGCCGATTTTCGAGCTGGCCGGTTCCATCCAGGGGTAGCGAGATGAGCGAGCAGACACACCAATGGCAAGCCCTCGCGGCGCAACGCGGCATCAGCCTGTCCCGCTATTTGCTGGAGGTGCTCGAGCAGGCGCCCGACCAGTTGGCGACCATCGCCCGGCCCCTGGGCCTGCGCGCCATTGCGCCGCAGCAGTTGAGCGAGCATTGGCGCTTCGATCTGCTGGCGCTGCCCCTGGCGCTGATCCACAACGTATTACCCGTGGACCACGAGGGCGAGCCGTGCCTGGTGCTCGGCGACCCGTTCACCCTGGCCAGCCGCTACTGGCTGCAATCCAGCGCCACCCTGCGCCAGTTGCCCCTGGCGATGAGCCTGCCCGGTGCGGTCAAGGCCCAGTTGACCCAGGCCGAAGCCAGCCAACGGGTCATGCAGCCCTTCGGCGAAGCCGACGAAAACGGCCCGGTCGGCCAGGCTGCCCAGGAGATTTCCCTGAGCAGCATCGCCCGCGACGACAACCCCGTGGTGCGCCTGGTCAACTCCATGCTGTTCGATGCCCTGCAAAGTCGTGCCAGCGATATCCACGTGGAAACCACCCCGCAGGGCCTGGTCATCAAGTACCGCATCGACGGCGTGTTGCAGCAGATGGGCCAAGCCAGCGGCATGGACATGGCGGAGCAGGCACTGTCGCGCCTCAAGGTCCTGTCGGAGCTGGATATCGGCGAGCGGCGGGTGCCCCAGGACGGGCGCTTCAAGATGAAAATCCAGGGCCGCGAAGTGGATTTTCGCGTGTCGATCATGCCCAGCATCCACGGCGAGGATGCGGTGCTGCGGATTCTCGACAAATCCCAGCGCGGCGAATCCCTGAGCCTGGCCAACCTGGGGCTGGACGCCGACACCATCGCGCGCATCCGCGTGCTGGCCAGCGAACCCTACGGCATGTTGCTGGTGACCGGTCCCACCGGCAGCGGCAAATCCACCACCTTGTATGCGGCCTTGTCGGAGACCAACACCGGCGAGAAAAAAATCATCACCATCGAAGACCCGGTGGAATACGAACTGCCCGGCGTGTTGCAAATCCCGGTCAACGACAAGAAGGGCCTGACGTTCGCCCGTGGCCTGCGCTCGATCCTGCGCCATGACCCGGACACCATTCTGGTGGGGGAAATCCGCGATGGCGAAACCGCCGGCATCGCGGTGCAGGCGGCGCTGACCGGGCACCTGGTGATGTCTTCGGTGCATGCCAACAGCGCGTTCAGCGTGCTGGAGCGCTTCACCTACATGGACGTGGACCCGGCGAGTTTCGTCGAAGCCCTCAATGGCGTTGTCGCCCAACGCCTGGTGCGACGCGTCTGCCCGGACTGCGGCGTAGAGACTCGCCCCGACGCGGACATCGCCCGCCTGGCGCAATTGCCCGAGGCCCAACTCGACAACGGGGCCTATCGCGAAGGCAAAGGCTGCGACGCCTGCCGTCACACCGGTTATCGCGGCCGGCTCGCCCTGGCCGAAGTGCTGAGCCTGAACGACTCGATCAAAGAGGGTCTGCTCAAGCGCAGCTCAGCATCCACCTTGCGTGAACTGGCGCGAGACGCCGGCCATGTGTTTATCCGCGATATCGCCCTGGCCCATGCCGCCTTGGGCCACACCACGCTCAAGGAGATCCACCGTGTCATTTCCCTTTATTGAGCATGTGGCGTGGCTGCACAGCGCCGGCGCCGAATGGGCCGCGCGGGCACGCTGGCGGGGCGCGCCGGTGTGGCGCGCGCGCAGTGCCGGCGCCCCCCTGACGGCCTGCGCCGAGCTGCTCGAACAGGTGCCGCGCGGGCCTGTGCGGTTTCTCGACCGGGCCACACTGCTGCTGGGTTTCCCCCATGTGCACTACCTGATGCTGCCCTGGCAGACCGGCCTGTACAGCAGCGACGACTGGCAGGGCTTCGCCGAAGCCACGTTCAGCCAGCAGGCGGGCCTCGACCTGCCGGCCTGGCAGGTGCAGCTCGCCGACGGCGCGTTCGGCCAGCAACGCCTGGCGGTCGCCACGCCGCGGGACTTGCTGCACGACCTGCGCGACCTGTTCAAGCTGCACCATTTGCCCCTGGTCACTTGCGAGCCGCTGCTGACGGCCGTCGCCCGCCGGTATTGGCGACACTTGCCCGACGACTGCGTGCTGGCGGTCCCCGAAGCCGAAGGCCTCAGTTGCCTGTATCGACAGCACGGCGTGCTTGACCAGGTGTGTGCGATCCCGACCCAGCCCGACAGTGCCTTGAACGACAACCTGTTCACCGCCGGCCTCTTGGTGGAGCGAGCCGCACTGCCCCTGCGAGTGGTCGCCAACACCCCGACGGACGAACGCCTGGGGCCCTTGCACCCGTGGCTGGAGGAACCCTCGGTATGAACCCCAGGCTCATGCGCTTCTGGCAAGCGCTGCGCGCACCCCGTGCGCCCAACGTCGATTTCCAGCACCCCGGCGCCCCTCGACGGGCCTGGGTGGCCGCGCTGTGGCTGGGCGCCGCCGTGCTGTCGTTCAGCACCTGGCAGCAGTGGCAACACATGCAAGACCTGCAACGGCAGACCGATGAACAAGAGCAGCAATTTATCCAGCTGACGCGTCGCCAGGAGCAACTGATCCAGGCAGCGATCCGCCTGTCGCCCGCGCAAAAACAACAGTTGGCGGCCTTCGCCCAGCAATCGGCCAGCCCCTTCGCCTTGATGGACGCCGTGGCCCAGGCCTGGTCCCGGGACATTGCCCTGACGCGCCTGGAGGTCAACACCCAGGCACAACGGCTGAACCTGGAGCTGGAGGCCAAGGCGCTCGGCGATGCCTTTCGCTTTGTCGAACGGCTGCAAGCCCAGCCCGGCGTACAGGTGAACCTGCAACAGAGCATGCGCAAGACCGACGACCCGCAACACCCGGTGCAGGTCAAACTCAGCGTTGGCGCAGGGTAGCCGCCGATGGACGCCCTCAGCCGCCATATGCCGCGCCTGCGCTGGCAGCTGATGCAGTGCCGGCAACGCCTGGGGTTCTGGGGGCTGCTGGCACTGGGCATGATGGCGGCGGCGCTGTTGATCGACGTGGCGGTGATTCGTCCGGCGCTGATCAGCGACCAACAACGGCGCCAGGAGCTGGAAGCCGGCATCGCCGAACAGCCCCAGGAGGTTCAGGTCACGGAGCCGGTGGCGGTAGAAAAAATGCCCGGCGCCGAGGACTTCGCCCCGCGCCTGGAAAAACTCCTGGGCTTGCTCGCCCAACGCGGTTTCCTCATCGAGCAGACCAACCTAGCGTACTCCGCCCCCGGCGACACCGGGCTGCAACGCCTGGAGGTGGAAATCCCCCTCACCGGCCCCTACAGCCTGTTGCGCGAGGTGCTGAACGAGATGGCACGCGAACCGGCGGTGCGCATCGAAAGCCTCACCCTGGAACGCAAGGCCATCAGCAGCGGCATGCTGAACATCAACCTCAAACTGAGCGTGCTGGGGGTGGTGGAATGAAGCTGCCGCTGTATCTGCGCGTATTGCTGCTGCTCACCCTGGTGGGCTGCGCCTGGCTGTTCTGGCAGGAAACACCCGACAGCCCCACCCAGACAGCCACGCCGGTCGCCACCCGCCCGCTCGAGCCGGCGCCGCCAGCGCGGCCGGTCACACCAACGCCGGCGACGACGGTCGACCTGTTCCCCAGCCAATCCTGGAACCCGCCGCCACCGCCGCCGCCACCGGTCGACACCACGCCGCCCAAGCCGCCGCCGCTGCCGTTTCGCGTGAGTGCGCAGTGGCGCTACGAGCACCAGGCAAAAATCGTCGTGCTCAGCGGCAACGGCAACCAGTACACCCTGTGCAACCGCTGCTCGGTGCCCGGACGCATCGTGCCGGGCAAGATGCTCGACGCGCACTACCGCTTGGACAAGCTCACCGACAGCGTGGTGGTGCTGACCTACATGCCCCTCAAGCATGCCAGCACCTTGCGCCTGGACAACCACTGACACGGGCAGGACACGATCATGAGCATACCTCCGTGGGGCCCCTTGAGCCTGGCACTGCTGGTGCTGGTCGGGTGCGAAACCCAGCGGGCGATCAAGCAGAGCGATGAGCTGCGCCAGAAAGGCGACATCGTGCGCTCGGTGGAAGTGTTGCAGGCCGAATCCAGGCAAGCCCCCGACGACGTGCAATTGCGCACCGCGCAATTCAGCAACCTGGAATTACTGGTCGCCCAATACAGCCGCGAGGCCAGCACCGCGCTGATGCGCGGTGACGATGCGGCGGCCCTGCGGGCCCTGGAAACCATCCTCAAATACGACCCCGCCAACCTCGGCGCGCGCCAGGAAATCCAGAACATCCAGGCGATGAAACAACTGCGCCCGCAACTGGCCCGGGCCTATGAAATGAAGCGCGCCAACCCGGTGGAAGCCCTTAACCTGGTGCGCCAGATCATCGCGCAAAAGCCCAACTACCGAGAGGCCCTGGATTTTCGCAACGCCCTGACCCGTGAACTGGTGAGCGCCGATTACCTCAGCGCCGACCTGTCCGAAGCCATGCGCAAACCGCTGAGTCTGGAATTCAGCGCGCAAAGCCTGACCACGATTTTCGAGACCATCGCCCGCTTGTCCGGGGTCAACTTTGTCATCGACAAGGACGTCAACCCCAGCGCCTCGGCAAGCCTGACCGCCAGCCGCACCACCGCCGAGGACGCGCTCAACCTGCTGCTGACCACCCAAGGCCTGGAAAAGAAAATCCTCAACAACAACACCCTGCTGATTTACCCCCGGCGCCCGGACAAGGAACGCGAATACCGCGAGCTCGCGGTGCGCACTTTCTACCTCAGCCATGGCGAAGCCAAGGTTGTCGCCGCCGAGATCAAACAAACCCTCAAGCCCAAGGAGGTGCTGGTGGACGAACGCCTCAACGCGGTGATCGTGCGCGACGGGCTCGACACTTTGAGTGCCGTGGAAAAACTGGTGGAAGCGCTGGACATCGCCCAGGCGGAAGTGACCATCGGCATTCAAGTGCTGGAAGTGGCGGTGACCGACGAGAAGAACCTGGGTATCGACTACCCGGATGCGATCGGCCTGTCCGTGGGCAACCTGGCGAATGTACCGGCCGGGCTGGCGGGCACGCCCCTCAGCGCGCTGCGCGGCCTCAACAGCGACAACATCCTGCTGGACGCCGGCAGCACCTCGGCGCGGATCAATATGCTGCAGCGCAGCGGCAACACCGTGACCCTGGCCAACCCGCGCGTGCGGGTGCGTAACCGCGAAGAGGCCGAGGTCAATATCGGCGACAAGATTCCGGTAGTCACCACGACCACCGCCAACCAGGTCACCACCTCGTCGGTGTCTTACCAGGACGTGGGCCTGCAAATCCGCCTCAAGCCCATCATCAGCCTGAGCGATGAGGTGAACCTGGAATTGAACGTAGAGATGAGCCACATCACCAAACGCATTCCCGGCTCGGAAAACGTACCGGCCACGTTTGAGCTGGGGTCGCGCTCGACCAAGACCCTGTTGACCGCGCGCAACAATGAAACCCAGATCGTCTCGGGGTTGATCCGCACGGCCGACGTCGAGGAAGGTTCAGGATTGCCATGGTTGAGCCAGATCCCATGGCTCGGCAACAAGCTGTTCGGTACCCAGGTCACCACCCAGCAAAAGACCGAAATCATCCTGCTGCTCACGCCCAGGATCGAACGCAACCTGGACCTGCCGATTTCCCAGATCAGCACCTTCCACAGCGGCACCGAGGCGCGCAGTTCGACCGAAGGCATGATCCTGCGCGACACCACCGACAAAATGATCCTCAAACCGAGCGGCGGCGACGCCTTGCCCCCGCTGCCACCGCCGATGCAGCAGCCGGACGCGACATGGCAGGCCTTGCCGCCGCCGTTGCCGGAACTGGTACCCAAACCCGCCGCCCCACCACCCCCACCACCTTGACGGTAGGAGCGATGGCGGTAGGGGCGGGTCAGCGCACGACGCCTTCTTCGATCAGCAGCTTGAGGATCGCTTGCGCGCCGTCTTCGGCGCTCAGGCCCTTGAGCACTTGCCCGCCGCCACCGCTGGCCTTGGCCGTCGCGGCTTTCATGCGGTCGGCGCCGCTCTTGGCCTTGATCACCTTGAGACGCTTGGGCCGTGGCTTGGCGGGATTCAGCTGGGCGCCGGCGAATAATTCGTCCTCTTCGACCTCGACCTCATGGGCCGCCAGTTCCCCGCGTTGCGCCGGGCCGTAGGCGCTCTGGCGTGGCTTGGGCGCGGCGTTGTCTACCGTGGCCAGGAACGGCAGACGCACCTTCAGGCGCCGCCGCTGGCCCCGTGGCAAGGCTTGCAGCACATGGGCGATGCCGCCGTCGATGGACTCCACCTGCGCCAGCCCGACAATCAACGGCCAGCCCAGTTGCTCGGCGAGCAGGAACGGCAACATCCCCGAACCTTCACCGGTTTCGGCCTGGCTGCCGGCGAGCACCACCTGGGCGCCGGACTCGCGCAAATATTCACTGAGCACCGGCAAGGCATCGCTGCCCGCCGGTTGTTCGAGCACATGCAGTTGGGGCAAGCCCATGCCCAGGTAACTGCGCAAGGTCGGTTCGGCAATGTCGCCGGCGTGCAGCACCTGCAACTTATCCCCCGCCATTTGCAGGCCCAATTCGACCGCGCGCGCATCCTGTTCGGCGCGGCGCGGGCGGCCGGAGGTGGGGTGGGCGCCGATGGACACCAGGCTGATTACATTCGTGGTCATGGCCATTTCCTTAAGCCGCATCGCGCTTGGCGCCGTTGCGGTATGTGTGAACCGCATCGATCAAGGCCTGCAGAATCGCCGCGCTGTCGCCGATCACCGACAGGTCGGCACGCTTGATCATGTCGCAGCCCGCATCGAGGTTGATCGCCACCACCTTGTCGCAGGCACCGATGCCTTGCAGGTGCTGGATCGCCCCGGAAATCCCCACGGCTACATACACCCGCGCCGTGACCCAAGTGCCGCTGGCGCCGACCTGGCGATCGCGGGCCATGAAGCCATCGTCCACCGCAACGCGCGAGGCGCCTTCAGTGGCGCCCAGGGCGGCGGCGGTCTGGTGGAACAGCGCCCAGTCCTTGACCCCATTGCCGCCGGAGAAAATGAATTCGGCCTCGGCCATGGGAATCGCCGCCGGGTCCACCGCCACCGCGCCGAGGTCTTCGATACGCGGCAGGCGGCGCGCCAGGGTTGTGGATAACTCCACGGGCAGCACTTCGTGACGGGTGTCGCTGACCGGCTCGGCGCATTCGGCGGCGGCGAGGATCAGGCGTGGCAGTGGCCGCGCCAAATCTTGCTGGCCGGCACCGGCGCGGCCGATGCATTCGTTGCCCTTGATCTGCCAGACCCGCGTGGCCGGGCGTTCGTTGAGGCTGGCGGCCAAGCGCCGACCCAACTCACCGCCACCGCTGCGGCTGTCGGGCAGCAGCCAGTGGCGCGGGTTGAACTGGTTATCCACAGCCCGCAGGCCCTGGACACGTTGCTCCGGCGCATAACCGTCGAACTCATGGCCTTCGAGCACCAGCAGACGGTCGACGCCGGCCGTGGCAAACGCGCTTTCCTTGTGCTCGCCAAACACCACCGCCAGCACCGCGCCGTCGCTGCCGGCCAGTTGCCGGGCGAGGCCGAGCAGGTCGCGGTCGTGACTGCTCAAGCGGCCGCCGACCATGTCTGGCACGACGCTGATGTAGAACGCCGGTTCGGCGATCTGATGCAGCGGCAATTGCACTTCCACCGCCGCCGTGCGCTTGGCCGCGCCGCCCTGTTGGGCGCCGCTGCGGTCGATGCGCTTGATGCCGTTGGGGCCGATAAACCCGACACCGTGTACGTTTTTGCGGATAACCCCGTTGGGGCCCATCCAACTGTGTTGCACCGGTTGCATCGCCGCATGCAGCGGGTGCAGGCGGTTGCGGGCAATCCATTCGGCCCGTGGGTCGCGGCGGATAATGTCGCTCATCAATGCACCTCCGCAGGTTCACGTTTGATCGGGGCTTTGGCAGGGGCAGCGTCTTCTAGCAAGGCGTCGGCCACCAACTCAGCGATGTCCAAAATCCGCGGACGCGGTTCGACCACGCCTTCAAGCATCGCGGTGCATTGCGGGCAACCCACGGCCACCAGCTCGGCACCGGTTTCGCGGATGTCGTCCATACGCATGTCGGGAATACGTTGCTTGCCGGGAATGTCGGTGATCGGCGCGCCGCCACCGCCGCCGCAGCAGCGTGAACGGAAGCCCGAGCGTTGCATCTCCTTGACCTCGATACCCAGCGCCCGCAGCACTTGGCGCGGCGCCTCGTATTCGCCGTTGTAGCGGCCCAGGTAGCACGGGTCGTGATAGGTCACGCTGTTGCCTTTGTGCTGGCCCAGGTTCAGCGCGCCGGCGTCGATCAGCTCGGCCATGAACGTGCTGTGGTGCTGCACCACGTAGTCACCGTTGAAGGCGCCGTATTCGTTTTTCAGCACATGGAAACTGTGGGGATCGCAGGTGACGATGCGCTTGAAGCTGTACTTGGCCAACGTCTGGATATTGCGCGTGGCCAACAGCTGGAAGGTCGCTTCATCCCCCAGGCGTCGCGCCACGTCGCCGCTGTCGCGTTCTTCCAGGCCGAGTACGGCGAAGTCGACCTTGGCGGCTTTGAGCACTTTGACGAACGCGCGCAGGGTGCGTTGGTTGCGCATGTCGAAGGCACCGTCGCCGACCCAGAACAGCACGTCGCAGCGGCCCTTGTCGCTGAGCAGCGGCAGGTTCAAGTCCGCCGCCCAGTTCAGCCGACCGCCCGGCGCAAAACCGCCGGGGTTGTCGGTGGCGATCAGGTTTTCCAGGACTTCGGCGCCCTTGTTCGGCGTGGCGCCTTTTTCCAGGGTCAGGTGGCGGCGCATGTCGACGATGGCGTCCACGTGCTCGATCATCATCGGGCACTCTTCCACGCAGGCGCGGCAGGTGGTGCATGACCATAGGGTCTCGGCGTCCACCAGCCCGTTGACGATCGGTTGGTGCGGGTTGCCGCCGTGCTCGCCAATGGGTTTGCCCGGATACGGGCTGCCGGCGAACTTGGCATCGGTGCCACCGGCCAGGCCGACCACCATGTCCTGGATCAGTTTTTTCGGGTTCAGTGGCTGGCCGGCGGCGAACGCCGGGCACGCCGCTTCACACTTGCCGCACTGCACGCAGGCGTCGAAACCGAGCAGTTGGTTCCAGGTGAAATCCTTGGGTTTTTCCACGCCCAGGGGCGCGGTTTTATCGTTCAGGTCCAGCGGTTTCAAACCGGTGGAACGGCCCCCGCCAAAGCGCTCGGCGCGGCGGTGCCAGGCCAAATGCAGGGCACCGGCGAAGGCGTGCTTCATCGGCCCGCCCCAGGTCATGCCGAAAAACATTTCCGACACGCCCCACAGCACGCCAACGCCGAGCAGCGCGGCCAGCAGCCAGCCACCGAAGTCGGCGGGCAGGACCCCAGCCACCGGCAGCGTCACCAGGAAGAAGCTCACCGAGAACGCCATCAGGCTTTTCGGCAGGCGCATCCACGGGCCTTTGGACAGGCGCGACGGCGGGTTGCGTCGACGCAGGTAGACAAACGTGGCGCCGACAAACATCAGCACCGAGGCCAGCAGCAGCGCGTAACCGAGAATGCGGTTATGCAGGCCGAAGCCGTGCACCAGGATCGCCAGCAGCGCCGACAGCACAAAGCCCAGGGCCGTGGCGACGTGGGTGTTGGCGATGTATTTATCGCGGGCGACCACGTGGTGCAGGTCGACCATGTAGCGCTTGGGCATGGCCAGCAGGCCGCCCAGCAGGTCGACCTTCGACGCGCGCCCACGGCGCCACATGTTCACCCGGCGCAAGGCGCCGAGCGCAGCGAGGCCCAGAGCGGCAAACAAGAGAATAGGCAGCAAGGTGTTCAACATGGTGAAGCTCCCACAGACCACACAGGTCTACTGTGAAACCGGGCCTGAATGTGGGAGGGGGCTTGCTCCCGATAGCAGTCTGTCAGTCGATACAGCTGTAGCTGACCCACCGCTATCGGGAGCGAGCCCCCTCCCACATTTGACCGAGTTCACCTGATCAAAAGTCTTTGCACAGGCGCAAGGCGTCATAGATCGCGGCGTGGGTGTTGCGCTGCGCCACACAGTCGCCGATGCGGAACAGCAGGTAGCCCTCGCCCGCTTCGCTCAGGCACGGCTGCGGCTTGATCGCGAACAAGGCTTCGACGTCAATCTGGCCCTTGTTGCGCGAACCTTCCTTGAGCCCGTAGTAAATCGCTTCGTCCGGACGCACGCCGTTTTCCACTACCACCTGGTCCACCACCCGCTCCTCTTTGGCGCCGGTGTATTCGTTCTCCAGCACCGCCACCAGCTTGTCGCCTTCGCGGTAGACCTTTTCCAGCATCATGTCGCCGGTCATGATCACTTCCTTGGGATACATGCTGCGGTAGTAGGTCGGGAACGACGTACCGCCGATGGCCACCCCAGGCTTGATGTCATCGGTGACGATTTCCACCTGGCTGCCTTTGTCCGCCAGGAAGTCGGCCACCGACATGCCGGTGAACTCACAGATGGTGTCGTACACCAGCACGTTCTTGCCTGGCGCGACTTTGCCGTCGAGCACATCCCAGCTGCTCACCACCAAGCCTTCGGCGGCGCCCCAGTGTTCGTTCTGCTCGATATACGGATGCCCGCCGACGGCCAGCACCACCACGTCCGGACGCAGGTCCAGGATGGTCTCGGCATCCGCCGCGACGCCCAGGCGCAGGTCGACTTTCAAGCGCGCCAGCTCCAGCTGGAACCAGCGGGTGATGCCGGCGATCTGGTCGCGCTGCGGGGCCTTGGAGGCAGTGGTGATCTGTCCGCCGATGAATTCTTTTTTCTCCAGCAGGGTGACGTCGTGGCCGCGTTCGGCCGCCACGCGCGCGGCTTCCATCCCGGCCGGGCCGGCACCGACCACCACGACCTTGCGTTTCGGCCCGGTGGATTTTTCGATGATGTGCGGCACGCCCATGTATTCACGGGAGGTCGCGGCGTTCTGGATGCACAGCACATCCAGGCCCTGGTACTGGCGGTCGATGCAATAGTTGGCGCCGACGCACTGCTTGATCTGGTCGATCTGGCCCATCTTGATCTTGGCGATCAAGTGCGGGTCAGCGATGTGGGCGCGGGTCATGCCGACCATGTCCACATAGCCGCCTTCGAGGATGCGCGTGGCCTGGTTCGGGTCCTTGATGTTCTGCGCGTGCAGCACCGGAACCTTGACCACTTCCTTGATACCGGCGGCCAGGTGCAGGAACGGCTCCGGTGGATAACTCATGTTCGGGATGACGTTGGCCAGGGTGTTATGGGTGTCGCAGCCCGAGCCGACCACGCCGATGAAATCGAGCATGCCGGTGTCGTCGTAATACTTGGCGATCTGCTTCATGTCCTCGTGGGACAGGCCGTCCGGGTGGAACTCGTCCCCGCACAGGCGCATGCCCACGCAGAAGTCGTCGCCCACTTCGGCGCGCACGGCTTTCAACACTTCCAGGCCGAACTTCATGCGGCCTTCAAAGGTGCCGCCCCATTCGTCGGTACGCTTGTTGACCCGTGGGCTCCAGAACTGGTCGATCATGTGCTGGTGCACGGCGGACAGCTCCACGCCATCCAGGCCACCGGCCTTGGCGCGCCGCGCGGCCTGGGCGTAGTTGCCGATCACGCGCCAGATTTCTTCCGGCTCGATGGTCTTGCACGTAGCACGGTGCACCGGCTCGCGCACGCCGGACGGCGACATCAGGGTCGGCCAGTTAAAGCCGTCCCAACGCGAACGACGGCCCATGTGGGTAATCTGGATCATGATCTTGGCGCCATGCTTGTGCATGGCGTCGGCCAGGTTCTGGAAGTGCGGGATGATGCGGTCGGTGGACAGGTTCACCGAGCTCCACCATTCCTGGGGGCTGTCGATGGCCACCACCGAGGAGCCGCCGCAGATGGCCAGGCCGATCCCGCCCTTGGCTTTCTCTTCGTAGTACTTCACATAGCGGTCGGTGGTCATGCCGCCATCGGTGGCGTACACCTCGGCGTGGGCGGTACTGAGCACGCGGTTGCGGATGGTCAGTTTGCCGATCTGGATCGGCGCGAACATTGCTTCGAAAGCCATGGCAGGATTCCTCGACTTACAACGGCTTGACGGTGAACAGGCCGTCGTCGTGGCCCTCTTCGGAGCCGCCGTAGACTTGTTCGGCCACGGTTCGGATGTTGCTGCCGCGGGCTTGCAGAATCTGATCCATGGCGCCGGCGAACCAGCCGGTGAACATGTAGTCCACTTTGCGCCCGACCTTGCCGTACACGTAGACGAAGGCCGAGTGTTCGAGCTTGACGCTGGCGGTGCCTTTGTCGAGGTCGATGTCCTGGATCTTGAACAGGCCCCAGCCGCGTTGCGACAGGCGCTTCATGTAGTGCTCGAACACCGCGACGCCTTCCAGGCCGTGGCATTCGGCTTCTTTTTCACACCAGTGCCAGGCGGATTTGTAGCCGGCCTTGTAGAGAATCTCGGCATAGGCTTCGGCGCCCAGCACTTCTTCGATGCCCATGTGGTTGTTGACGAAGAAATGACGCGGCACGTACAGCATCGGCAGGGCGTCGGAAGTCCAGACACCGGTTTCGCTGTCGACTTCGATGGGTAATTGCGGGGCGATCTTGGCCATGGAAACTTAACTCCAGAAAAATTCGTGGTGGTGTTGCCCGAGGGTGCGGTCGGCTTATTCGCCCCACACGTCCTTCAAGACGTTGACCCAGTTCTCGCCCATGATCTTGCGCACCACGCGTTCGCTGTGGCCGCGCTTGAGCAGGGTCTCGGTGAGGTTGGGGAACTCGCCCACGGTGCGGATGCCCAGGGGGTTGATGATCTTGCCGAAGCTGGTCAGGCGGCGGGCGTAGCCTTTGTCATGGGTCAGCATTTCGAAGAAATCCTGGCCATGGCCCTGGGTGAAATCGGTGCCGATGCCAATGGCGTCTTCGCCGACGATGTTCATGGTGTATTCGATGGCTTCGGCGTAGTCGTCAATGGTCGAATCGATGCCTTTGGCCAGGAACGGCGCGAACATGGTCACGCCGACAAAGCCGCCGTGGTCAGCGATGAATTTGAGTTCTGCATCGGACTTGTTGCGCGGGTGCTCCTTGAGCCCGGACGGCAGGCAGTGGGAGTAGCACACCGGTTTTTTCGATTCGAGGATGACTTCTTCGCTGGTCTTGGAGCCGACGTGGGACAGGTCGCACATGATGCCGACGCGGTTCATCTCGCCGACGATCTCGCGCCCGAAACCCGACAGGCCACCGTCGCGCTCGTAGCAGCCGGTGCCCACCAGGTTCTGGGTGTTGTAGCACATCTGCACCACACCGACGCCGAGCTGCTTGAAGATCTCGACGTAGCCGAGCTGGTCTTCGAAGGCATGGGCGTTCTGGAAGCCGAAGATGATGCCGGTCTTGCCCTGTTCCTTGGCTTTAAGGATGTCGGCGGTGGTTTTCACCGGGATTACCAGGTCACTGTTTTCGCGGATCAGGGTCTGGCTGGCCACGATGTTGTTGATCGTGGCCTGGAAGCCTTCCCACACCGACACGGTGCAGTTGGCGGCGGTCAGGCCACCCTTGCGCATGTCCTCGAACAGCTCGCGGTTCCACTTGGCAATAATCAGCCCGTCGATAACGATGCTGTCTGCGTGTAATTGCGCTGGGCTCATCAGGCGTCCCCTTATTGGCGATTCATGCGCCGAATCGTCTGCCGGCGCTTTGGGGCCAGCATATGCCCAGGGGCCGACCGGACCGGGTGCAAAAACGACAGGGGAATTGCCGAAAGCGTCAATCCGCGACGAAGGTCGCTAAGACACGTCTGTCTGGCGACTGTTCTTTGTCTTACGCTTGAGCCAGAATTCACGCATCCACCGATATGAGACGGCGCAATGAAATCGATTTTCCTGGCTTTGGCACTCATCGCAACCGGCGTCCACGCCGCCGAAGACACCGACAGCACGCCGTGCGACGGCATCGAAAACGACAAGCAAACCCTGGAATGCGCCACCTACAACAAAACCACCGCCGAGCAATTGCTCAAGGATAACTATCAAGGGCTGCTCGAACGCATGGGTTCGACCTATGGCAGCGACAAGTCAAAACTGGCGGACATTACCGCCCGTCTGAAGGATGCCCAGCAGAAGTGGGAAAAACTGCGCGACGCCGATTGCGCGGTGGACACCTTCCCGGCGGTGACGGGGACCAAGGCCTATGCCATCGAGCTGAACGACTGCCTGGCGCGGATGAGCGATGAGCGGTCGGAGTTTCTGGAGTCGATCGGGCAGGAATAAGCGACAATCCCCGCCACTTTCACGGGACCCAAGGCCTTTCATGAAAACCTGCGGCATCGAAATCAAAGGCAGCGAAGCCATCATCGCTGTCGCCTCCCTGGATAACCAGGCGCTGAGCCATGTCGCCCTGGCCAGCAAGAAAATCGCCCTGGAAGACGACGATGACGCCGCCAACGTCAAAGCCTTCGCCGCTCAGGTGAAGGCGTTTGTGCAGGCCAACGCCATCGAACGCATCGCCATCAAGAAGCGCAGCAAGAAAGGTGAATTCGCCGGTGGGCCGACGACATTCAAGATTGAAGGGGTGTTTCAGTTGCTCGACGGGGTTGAAGTGACGCTGCTGTCGCCGCAGACCCTCAATGCGCAGTACAAGAAGCACAATTTCGAGCTGCCGACGACGCTGAACAAATACCAGCACGAGGCCTACAAGGCTGCGTGTTCGGCCCTGCTGAAAAAATAACCCTCTGCCACCGGGGTTTTGGGGTGTCTTTAGCCCAGCGTACGGCGCTTGTGCAGCAGCCAGTCGCCGAAGGTTTTGTCTTCCAGGGCATACCCGCCCCGGCTCGATTTCCATACAAGCTCCTTATCGCGCAGGGCATCGATGCAGGCCTGGATGGTCTGGGTGCCCGGAACCGCATCGCTGCCCATGTCCTCCAGGGCCTTGCTGACTGCGGTAAGGGTGCTGTCGGTAAACGGTGCGAACGGTTCGTTGCTTTGTGAGCGCTCGACCATCACTTGCAATACAGCTCGTTGGGGCAAGGTCAGGGCGTTCCAGGCGCTTTCGAATTCGGTCCACACGCCAGCGCGCAGCAGCTCGGCGCGGCTGTGCAGCAGTTGCCCGAGTTGGCTCGCCTCGCCCAACTCCAGCGCCACTTCGCCCACGATGGTGCGCAGCATTTCCGGGCGCCGGCCCACCAACTCGAACGCTTCATCAATGTCGGCGGCATTGAATTGATTGGTCTTGGCCAAGTGGGCGTTGAGGTGCGCGGTGTACGCCTGGGTGAACTCTTTTCCCAGCAACGGAAATGGCGTGATGCTGGACCCGAAGAACGGCTGGCTTTTGCCCAGGACCAAATGGGCGAGCTTGTCGCGGTTGGACCCGGTGAACACCAGGTGCAGGCCGCTGCCCTCGCCTTCGCGACCCTGGTTGAGCTGGTCGCGCGCGGCCTTGAGGGCAAACATGGCGTTGATGCCCGCTTCGCTGGTGAGTGCGTGCTGGGCTTCGTCGATCACCAGCACCACGGTTTTCTCGGCGGCGCTGTGAAGCAATTCCAACGCCTGTGTGAGCGTTGCTCCCACGGGCAACTGGGGTTTGGTGAAGTCCCAGGACAAGGTGCGCAGGAAGTTGAGTTTTTCAATGCCGACCTGCTTGGCCAGCTTGCGAATGCCCTTTTCGAAAGGCACCAGTGCCCCGGCAATCGCGCTGGAAATCAGCTCGGCGGGATCTTTTTCTTTGTCGGCCCACAGGTCGACATACACCGTCAGCCAGCCACGGGCCTGGCAGTGCGGGATCAGGTCTTCGCGCATAAAGGTACTTTTGCCGGTGCGACGCGGCGCCGCGAGAAACAGGCCGGAGGTGAAATCCTGCAAACCGGCCCCCACCAGGCCATCGGCAATACTGCTTGCCAGCGCGGGGCGGCGGAACACAAAACCGCTGGGCTTGGACATGCTTTTATACTCAATTATTGAATGAACTATAAATTATAGTCGTGAGTATAATTGACTATAATCGCCGGTCAAACCACCTCCCGTCGCCGATCCTCCCGTGGGCACTTGGCAAACCGCGCCCGATAGCTGCGGGTGAAATACGACGGCGACTCAAACCCGCACGCAATGCTCACCTCCAGCACGCTCATGTCGCTCTGGCGCAATAACTGCCGGGCTTTTTCCAGGCGCAGGCCGAGGTAGAAGTTGCTCGGCGTGTCGTTCAGGTGCAGGCGGAACAGCCGCTCCAACTGGCGCCGCGTGACCTTGATCGCGTCAGCCAGGGCTAGGGTGCTCAGGGGCGGTTCGGTGTGCTGTTCCATCTCGCCGATCACCTGCACCAGTTTCTTGTTGTTGATGCCGTAGCGCGTGACGATCTGCATGCGCTGGTGGTCCTTGCGCGGGCGGATGCGACCCAGCACGAATTGTTCGGAAACCTGGATCGCCAGCTCCGGGCCGTGGGCCTGGGCGATCAGGTCGAGCATCAGGTCGATGGAGGCGGTGCCGCCGGCGCAGGTGATGCGACGGCGGTCGATCTCGAAGAGTTCCTGGGTCACCGTCAGATGGGGGTAGGACTCCTTGAAGGCGTCGATGGCTTCCCAGTGCAGGGTCAGGCGATGGCCGTCGAGCAGGCCGGCTTCGGCGAGGATGCAGGCGCCGGTGTCGATGGCGCCGAGGGTCACGCCGTCATGGTCGAGGCGACGCAGCCAATGCTCCAGCGCGGGGGTGGCGAACTGCAGCGGCTCGAAGCCGGCCACCACCAGCAGGGTCGCGCCTTTTTTCAGCGGTTCCAGCGCCGCGTCGGCGTTGACCGACATGCCATTGCTCGCCAGCACCGCGCCGCCGTCGGCGCTCAAGATGTGCCAGCGGTACAGCTCGCCGCGAAAACGGTTGGCCACCCGCAGCGGTTCGAGCGCCGAGATAAAGCCGATGGCCGAGAAGCCCGGCATCAGCAAAAAGTGGACATCCTGGGACATGGTGGCGCTCTCGTAGGACGGGCAGCGTGGCCCTGTGATACTCCCGTTCATGGACGGATTCAAGAGGACAGGTCGCTGCAGTGCAAGAGCGGGTCGCCGCCGTGCGTTTTGTCGCCCCTCAAGCTGCGTAACGTGATCCCACGGCGCACAAAGACGCCGGCCCCCACAATAACGACCTGCCGAGGGAACCTCCATGAATCGACTGATCCGCCGCTGCGTGCTCGCACTCAGCGCCAGCGCCATCTTGAGTACGAATGTCCTGGCGGCCGACGCGCCATCCTGCCAGAACGTGCGCATGGGCGTGGTGAACTGGACCGACGTAATCGCCACCAGCGCCATGACCCAAGTGTTGCTCGACGGCCTCGGCTACAAGACCAAACAGACCAGCGCCTCCCAGCAAATCATCTTCGCCGGCATCCGCGACCAGCGCCTGGACCTGTTCCTCGGCTACTGGAACCCGTTGATGACCCAGACCATCACGCCGTTCGTCGACGCAGGGCAAGTCAAAGTCCTCGACAAACCGAGCCTGGAAGACGCCCGCGCCACCCTCGCCGTGCCGACGTACCTGGCGGACAAGGGCCTGAAAACCTTCGCCGACATCGCCAGGTTCGAGAAAGAACTGGGCGGCAAGATCTACGGCATCGAGCCAGGCTCGGGCGCCAATACCCAGATCAAGGCGATGATCGCCAAGAACCAGTTCGGCCTGGGCAAGTTCCAGTTGGTGGAGTCCAGCGAAGCCGGCATGCTCGCCGCCGTCGACCGTGCGGTGCGGCGCAAGGAAGCCGTGGTGTTCTTCGGCTGGGCGCCGCATCCGATGAACGTCAACATCGCCATGACTTACCTCACCGGCAGCGACAATGCCCTGGGCCCGAACGAAGGCATGGCCACCGTCTGGACCGTCACCACGCCGACCTATGCCCAGCAGTGCCCCAACATCCACAAGCTGCTGACCAACCTGACCTTCACCGCCGCCGATGAGAGCCGAATGATGCAGCCGTTGCTGGATCACAAGGACGCCTTCGAGTCCGCCAGGCAGTGGCTCAAGGATCACCCGCAAGACCAGGCGCGCTGGCTCGAAGGCGTGACCACCTTCGACGGCAAACCGGCTGCCGCCAACCTGCAACTGACCAGCAAATAAATTCTTCTGAATCACCGTTCGCGGTCATTTCCGATCGCGAACGGCACCACCACGCCTGTAAGGAACCTGCCCCATGAACCACGACGTCATCATCACCTGCGCACTCACCGGTGCTGGCGACACGACCGCCAGAAGCCCCCACGTGCCGGTCACCCCCAAGCAAATCGCGGCCGCCGCCGTGGAAGCCGCCAAGGCCGGCGCCACCGTGGTGCACTGCCATGTGCGCGACCCCGAGACCGGCAAGTTCAGCCGCGACGTGGCCCTGTACCGTGAAGTGATGGAGCGCATTCGCGAGGCCGACATCGACATCATCGTCAACCTCACCGCCGGCATGGGCGGCGACCTGGAGATCGGCGGCGGCGAGAACCCCATGGCCTTCGGTCCCAACACCGACCTGGTCGGCCCGCTGACACGCCTGGCCCATGTGGAAGAACTGCTGCCGGAAATCTGCACCCTCGATTGCGGCACCCTCAACTTCGGCGATGGCGACACCATTTACGTGTCCACCCCGGCGCAGTTGCGGGCCGGTGCCAAACGCATCCAGGAATTGGGCGTAAAGGCCGAGCTGGAAATTTTCGACACCGGCCACCTGTGGTTCGCCAAACAGATGATCAAGGAAGGCCTGCTCGACGACCCGCTGTTCCAACTGTGCCTGGGCATCCCATGGGGCGCGCCGGCCGACACCACCACCATGAAGGCCATGGTCGACAACCTGCCGGCCGGCGCAGTGTGGGCCGGCTTCGGTATCGGCCGCATGCAGATGCCGATGGCGGCGCAAGCGGTGCTGCTGGGCGGCAACGTGCGGGTCGGGCTGGAAGACAACCTGTGGCTGGATAAGGGCGTGCTGGCCACCAACGGTCAACTGGTGGAACGCGCCAGTGAAATCCTCAGCCGCCTCGGCGCGCGGGTCCTGACCCCAGCCGAAGGGCGCATAAAAATGGGCCTGAAAAAACGCGGCTAACCCCTCCCACAGAGATTCACTCCATCATTCAGGAATGTCGCCATGCGCTTTATCACTGAGATCAAAACCTTCGCCGCCCTCGGCAGCGGTGTCATCGGCAGCGGCTGGGTGTCCCGCGCCCTAGCCCACGGCCTCGACGTGGTGGCCTGGGACCCCGCGCCCGGCGCCGAAGCCGCGCTGCGCAAACGTGTCGCCAACGCCTGGGGCGCCTTGGAGAAACAGGGCCTGGCCCCCGGCGCGTCCCAAGACCGCCTGCGTTTTGTCGACACCATCGAGGCGTGCGTGAAAGACGCCGACTTCATCCAGGAAAGCGCCCCGGAACGCCTGGACTTGAAACTCGAACTGCACAGCAAGATCAGTGCGGCGGCCAAGCCGAATGCCCTGATCGGCTCCAGCACCTCGGGCCTGTTGCCGAGTGAATTCTACGAAGGCTCGACCCACCCGGAACGCTGCGTGGTCGGCCACCCGTTCAACCCGGTCTACCTGTTGCCGCTGGTGGAAGTGGTCGGCGGTCGACACACCGCGCCCGAGGCGATCCAGGCCGCGATCCAGGTGTATGAATCCCTCGGCATGCGCCCGCTGCATGTGCGCAAGGAAGTCCCCGGTTTTATCGCCGACCGCCTGCTTGAAGCGTTGTGGCGCGAGGCGCTGCACCTGGTGAATGACGGTGTGGCCACCACCGGTGAAATCGACGACGCAATCCGCTTTGGCGCCGGCTTGCGCTGGTCGTTCATGGGCACCTTTCTCACCTATACCCTGGCCGGCGGCGATGCCGGCATGCGTCACTTCATGGCGCAATTCGGTCCGGCCCTGCAGTTGCCGTGGACCTACCTGCCGGCGCCGGAGCTGACCGACAAATTGATCGACGATGTGGTCGATGGCACCACCGATCAACTGGGCACCCACAGCATTCCGGCGCTGGAGCGCTATCGTGACGATTGCCTGCTGGCGGTGCTGGACGCGGTGAAAACCACCAAGGAAAAACACGGCATGACCTTCGCCGAATAACGGGAACCCGACAATGCCTGCATTGACCACCTACACCACCCAGGTCCAGCCCGCCTGGGTGGATTACAACGGCCATCTGCGCGACGCGTTCTATTTGCTGATCTTCAGCTACGCCACCGACGCGTTGATGGACATCCTCGGCCTGGACAGCGACAACCGCGAAGCCAGCGGCCATTCGCTGTTCACCCTGGAACTGCACCTGAATTACCTGCACGAAGTGAAACTCGGGACCGAGGTGGAGGTGCACACGCAACTGATCGGCCATGACGCCAAGCGCCTGCATCTGTATCACAGCCTGCATCGGGTCGGCGAAGCACGGGAACTGGCCGGCAATGAACAGATGCTGCTGCACGTCGATCTCGCCGGGCCGCGTTCAGCGCCGTTCACCGCAGCGACCTTGGCAGCGCTCGCCGCCATCGACGCCGCACAAACCGACCTGCCGCGCCCCGCCCTGCTCGGTCGCGTCATCGGCCTGCCAGCCAGGAAATAATCAGGAGCCACCCTGCAAAGCACCGCCGCGGGTATCGTTTTCCGTACTTAATCGGAGTGATTGCTACGGTGGTTCACTGATTCCCCGGCGCTGGCGCATGGGCCGCTTCCAAGGCCAGTTTCTTTTCAACAGCGGTAGCGATAAGAGGAGCCATTTCACGGAGCATTTCTAAATTTCCGGTCTTCTCGTAAAGGCTCAGCCATTTGCGTCGAGGCCTCAATATCCGCTCATCATCCCTGAGCGGTAGCTTTTTCAGGGTGTTTTCAGCGCGAGCTCTAAATTCCGCAGGAACCGCGTCAGTTAATACCAGTTGGAGAGACGGCAAACTGATCTCAAACCACCCCTCCTGCACTTCAAAGGGGTCCAACAAATCAGCAGCCACCTGCTTACTTTTGGAGCTATTGATCCATCCATCAATAAATCGGTAGTTCGACCACTCATAGGCGAGCAACGGGTCTTCGTTGAAACTGATGCCGTGATCGACTGTACCGCTGGGAATATACATTGCGGCATAACCACATCGATCATCAAACCCATCGGCAAGCGCATGCCTGAAAGGGGACCACAAGTCTCTCGGCCGCTCGGCTGTCGGGTGTGCTCTCAACCAGAGGCCACCTGGCTTGCGACATTTCTCGTCAAATTTTTCAGGCTCTGGAATAGGGTTCAAAACGGGCGTCATGACCTTTTTCCTTTCGACTCTTTCTCAGGTTTTCCCTGAGACACTATCCATCGCGGCCAAAAATCATCAAGGCCGGGCAAAACACGAACCAGTTCTTGATGAATAGCTGATTGCGTTGCCAAGTTTTCCGGCAACGCGTCCTTATCGTCACGCATCCAGGCTTCGGCGGCTTCGATAGCTTCCTCCGCTGCCACCGAGCGGGCCTGTTGCAAACCAAAAACATCCGACACCAACCAGTTCACCACATCGCCCTGCTTGGACCAGACCTCTTTGGTGATTTTGGCCTGTCCTCGGTCAAGATGGATGTTGAAAACCGCATCTTTTTCTTCAATAAATTCAGGCTCGGCAGATGCCAATACCAACGGGGAGTGGGTTGCCACAATTAGCTGCACGGCCACCTTCTCTTGCGTCATTTCCTCTACCACTTTAAGCAGGGCAGGGACGATTCGACGCTGCCATTGCGGATGCAAATGGCACTCGACTTCGTCGATCAGAAAGATGATCTCTTTGGCAGGGTTAACTTTTCGCTGTTTGCATGCTCGCTTATGACCGTTCCAAGTCCAAACAATCATGTAGGCTAATGCAGCAATTCGACGCATACCTGCAGAAGCATGAACCAGTGGAACGTCAAGGCCATAAGGCATTCGCAATGTCGGGTATTCGGTTTCATCCAGAGGACCAATATGGCAAGGCTCCCCAGGCGATAACTTTTCGATACCCGAGGGAGACAGCGCATCCAATGCCACAGTCAACTCCTTGAAGGACGAGTCACTTGCGGTCCGCTGCCATCGGACCCAATCATGAATCAAGCCATTGCAGATATTGGTACCTTTTTCGGACACAGCACCGTTCCACACCTCATCTGGAGAAAAGTTAAATGCCCGAATTTTTTCTTCAGTCCCCGCCTGTTGATCAGTCCAGTAATTACGCGCAGGATCCCAAGCAGAAAAGCTACCGTCCACCCCCGCATAGATAACGATTCCAGGAATGGATGGACGCGCCTTCGGCTGCCGCCAAAAACCGTCCTTGAAATGGACTTCGCCTGCTTTGTCCCCAGTCGTCACCTTGCTAAACGCGAACTCAATACTGGCCGATCTCGACGATTCTCTAGGAATAGCCTCTGACCCACGCGCCCATGTCCGCGTCAAAGCCCACCAGGCAGCATCCAGCAGGAAGCTTTTACCAAGACCATTGTCACCCGTAATGAAATTGAGGCGAGGCGCGAACTCAACCGGACCAAACTTTTCAGCAGGGCCGACACCTTTGAGAGACAAGAGTTTTAGCATTGCATTACCTTCTGATTTGCCTGAGAGCCTGGGCTGGGTTAAGCGTCAACAAAGCGGGTAAAAGCCCACTCGTGTGAACAGCTTATAGGCATTCTGTGCGTTTGAACTGTGGCAATCCTAATGCCAAACAATCAAGCGAGCTATCCCTTGCCCATCACCCTCTCAAAATGGACATCCAAAACAAAAAAGTCCCAAAAAACGACCTGTTCATAGCCATCCAAGTCATTCCCCGGTTACGCCCTTGCCGAGGGCGTCGACGGCTACCAGAATCCATGTCAATCCCCGCTCCCCTAACCAGGATAAACGTCATGATGCACGCGGATTTGATTGACCAGGATGACCTGCTGAACCAACTACGCTCGTTGGGTTTCGAGGTGTCCAGCGGCGCCAGTGCCGAACAGGCCTGTGAATGTGCGGTACGCGGTTTGAGCGAAGCGCGGGCCAAGGCGCTCAAGGGCATGGTCGAGCAGATGTACACCGGCAGCGCGACGATTCTGCCGGCGGTGCGTCAGGCCATCGATAAGCAATTGTTGCCGGCGTTGATGCAGTTCAAACAGAACACCAAAGCCTGACAGACCGCTATCGGGAGCAAGCCCCCTTTAACTGTGTTCACAAATTTCGACGTGTGAATGCAGTCCGTGTGGGAGGGGCGGTGCGACGATTCGACTTGCTCCCGATGCAGGCAACGCGGTCTACAGCCTTACGCTGGCAAACGTCGATTCATTACGCGCCTGGCTCAATGCCGACATCGGCCCCGCCAACGGTGACAAGGTCAGCACCTGGGGAATCGGGATCATCGCCACTTGTTGAGTCGTGTTGGAACCGACGCGCTCATCCCGTGGCGGAATGCCGAAGTATTCGCGGTAGCACTTGGAGAAGTGCGGCGTGGACACGAAGCCGCACACCGACGCCACTTCGATGATCGACATCGGCGTTTGCTTGAGCAGCTGACGCGCGCGAATCAGGCGCAGCTTGAGGTAGTAGCGCGACGGCGAGCAGTGCAGATATTTCTGGAACAACCGCTCCAGCTGGCGCCGCGACACGGCGACGTAGACCGCCAGTTCGTCGAGGTCGATAGGCTCTTCGAGGTTGGCTTCCATCAGCGCGACGATTTCCTGCAGCTTCGGCTGGTTGGTGCCAAGCATGTGCTTGAGCGGCACACGCTGGTGATCCTGTTCGTTGCGAATGCGTTCGTACACAAACATCTCGGAGATCGCCGCCGACAGTTCACGCCCGTGGTCGCGGCTGATCAGGTGCAGCATCATGTCCAGCGGCGCGGTGCCGCCGGAGCTGGTGAAGCGGTTGCGGTCGAGGGTGAACAGGCGGGTGCTCATCGTTACGCGCGGGAAGGCTTCCTGCATCGACGCCAGGCATTCCCAGTGCACGCTGCAATCGAACCCATCGAGCAGGCCGGCACAGGCCAGCGCCCAGCTGCCGGTGCATACCGCGCCAAGGCGGCGGGACTGGCGCGCCTGGCTTTGCAGCCACGACACATGTTCACGGGTAACGGTGCGCTGGATACCCACGCCGCCGCACACAATCACAGTGTCCAGGGCCGGGGCTTTGTGCATGGAAGCATCGGGGGTGATTTGCAGACCGTCGCTGGCCCAGACCTGGTTGCCGTCGACACTCAGGGTTGTCCAGCGATACAACTCGCGACCGGACAGCTGATTGGCCATGCGCAGCGGTTCAACGGCTGAAGCCAGAGAAATCAGCGTGAAATTGTCCAGCAGCAAAAAGCCGATGGATTGAGGCGCACGGTTCTGGGGTTGGGCCCCTGAGTTGAACGACGTCATCGCGGTATCTCCTCACACAAAACAGGTGATGGCCTCAGGCGAGGCTCTTGTTATTGCGCCTCGCTCCAGTGCAGAGAAAGGCTTTGAATGGATAGAGCAAATGCCATGCCTAAAATTGAATGGCTATTCAACAAATCCTGAAAACGACCTCATGAGGCGTCTATATAAGCCCACGCAGGAAGTGCGGGATATGGCCCGAATCGGGTGCCAGAGCGGGCCTGTCCAAGGGGTGTGAGCAGTTCGGTAGCACTTGTGGGAAGGCACTTTCAGCGCGTAGGAAGAGTCTGTCACCACAGGCACATCTGACGGGCGGTCGACGGGGAAATCGTTCGGGAGCTACTTATCTGTTTGCGACGCGCTAAAAGGTGGCGGTTTTGGTTTGAGTGTTCACTTTGTGAGCAGTGTTGAGTGGACCACCGCTATCGGGAGCAAGCCCCCTCCCACACTGACTGTGTTCACAAGTTCAGATGTGGGAATACTGTCAAATGTGGGAGGGGGCTTGCTCCCGATGCAGACAACTCGGTCTCAACACTCAACCGCACTCACCGCCAGCCCACCTCGCGACGTTTCCTTGTACTTGTCGTGCATATCCGCGCCGGTATCGCGCATGGTGCGGATCACCCGGTCCAGGGAGATGAAGTGCTGGCCGTCGCCGCGCAGGGCCATCTGCGCGGCGTTGATCGCCTTGACCGCGGCAATCGCATTGCGCTCGATGCACGGCACTTGCACCAGCCCGCCCACCGGATCGCAGGTCAGGCCGAGGTTGTGTTCAAGGCCGATTTCGGCGGCGTTGCACAACTGCTCCGGGGTGGCGCCAAGGATCTCGGCAAGCCCCGCGGCGGCCATGGCGCAGGCGGAACCCACCTCGCCCTGGCAGCCCACTTCGGCCCCCGAGATCGAGGCGTTTTTCTTGCACAGGATGCCCACCGCCGCCGCGCTGAGCAGGTAGTCGACCACGTTGGCTTCGGTGACGTCGTCGCTGAATTTCATGAAGTAGTGCAGCACCGCCGGAATGATCCCTGCCGCGCCGTTGGTGGGCGCGGTGACCATGCGTCCGCCGGCGGCGTTTTCTTCGTTGACGGCCAGGGCGAACAGGTTGACCCACTCCATCGCGCTCAAGGTCGAACCGATCACATTGGGCTTGTTCAACTCCTGCAGGCTGCGGTGCAACTTGGCGGCGCGGCGGCGCACGTTCAGGCCACCGGGCAGGATACCTTCGTGCTTGAGGCCCTGCTCCACGCACGCTTGCATGGCGCGCCAGAGTTTCATCAGGCCACTGCGGATCTCATCTTCGGAGCGCCAGGTCTTTTCGTTGGCCAGCATCAACTCGGCGACGCGCAGGTTGTGGGTCTTGCACAACTGCAGCAGCTCCACCGCGCTGGAAAAATCATAGGGCAACTCGGTGCGGTCCATGTCGGCCACGCCGCTCCGGGCCTGGGCCTCATCGACGACGAAACCGCCGCCGACCGAGTAGTAAGTGTCGCGGTGCAATTCGCCATCATCGCCGTCCACTACCAGGGTCATGGCATTGGGATGGAACGGCAGGTTTTCGTCGAGCAGGCGCATGTCCCGCGTCCACACGAACGGCACCGGCAGGCGCCCGTCCAGCAGCAGGGTCTCGGTTTCGCGCAGGGTATGGATCCGCTGGCCGATCTGCGTCGGGTCGATCGCGTCCGGCCACTCGCCCATCAGGCCCATGATGGTGGCGGTGTCGCTGCCGTGGCCGATGCCGGTGGCCGACAACGAGCCATACAGCTGGACTTCGACGCGCCGGACCTGTTCCAGCACTCCACGTTCACGCAGTGCCTGAACGAACAACGCCGCGGCGCGCATGGGACCGACGGTGTGAGAACTCGACGGCCCGATGCCGATCTTGAACAGGTCGAAAACACTGATAGCCATTGCAGTACAACTCCTCGATAAGCACGGCCAGGCTTGAACGAGGTGCTACGCTCAGATCGCCCAGATGGCGGCATCATCAAGCTTTTCCTGCCGCCTGCGGCGTCTCACACCGACGCACCCATGCTCATCCGCGTCGCTGCCGTGGGATCGACTTTTCTGGGCGTTTTTAGCGGTGCAGATGGGCGAAAAGCCGGGTTTTTCCCTGGGAAAAATCTGTAAGCGACCTGACCGACACTGGATACGACTCTGCCTGTACTGGATACGACGCCCCCTGTAGGCGTCAGATTTTCGCTGGTACATGATCAGTCTCGACTCGTTTGCAAGACACCGTGCCAGAGCTGTTATCGCATGCTCCAACCGCAACCCTTATAAAGCGCGGCAAATGCCGTCAGAAAAAACACAGGAGTCTACCCAGATGAAAGGTTCACCCTCGTTGTTGTTGGCCGCCATGCTGAGTCTGCCAGTCCTGGCGCACGCTGCAGAACCGGCACAATGCCAGACCGTCAACTTCTCCGATGTCGGCTGGACCGACATCACCGTCACCACCGCGACCACCAGCGAAATCCTCAAGGGCCTTGGCTACAAGCCGCGCACCACGATGATTTCGGTACCGGTGACTTACAAGTCCCTGGCCGACGGCAAGAACATGGACATCTTCCTCGGCAACTGGATGCCGACCATGGAAAACGACATCAAGCCGTACCGTGATGCCGGCACCGTGGAAACCGTGCGCGCCAACCTGGAGAACGCCAAGTACACCCTGGCGGTCCCCGAGGCGCTGTACAACAAGGGCCTGAAAGACTTCGCCGACATCGTCAAATTCAAGGACGAGCTGGGCGGCAAGATCTACGGTATCGAGCCGGGTAACGACGGCAACCGCACCATCCAGACCCTGATCGACAAAGACGCCTTCGGCCTGAAAACCGCCGGCTTCAAAGTGGTCGAGTCCAGCGAAGCGGGGATGCTCTCGCAGGTGGAACGCGCCACCAAGCGCGACCAGGCCATCGTGTTCCTCGGCTGGGAACCGCACCCGATGAACACCCGCTTCAAGATGAAGTACCTGACCGGCGGTGACGACTCGTTCGGCCCCAACTACGGCCAGGCCACCATCTATACCAACGTACGCAAGGGCTACACCCAGGAATGCAGCAACGTGGGCCAGTTGCTGAAAAACCTGTCGTTCACCCTGAACATGGAAAGCACGCTGATGGGTAACGTCTTGGACGACAAGATGAAACCCGACGCCGCCGCCAAGGCCTGGCTGAAAAAGAACCCGCAAGTGCTCGACACCTGGCTCGCCGGTGTCACCACCGTCGATGGCAAACCAGGCCTGGAGGCCGTCAAAGCCTACCTCGCCAAGTAATCCCTGCTGACCCCGGGCCGGTGCGCTGGCCCGGGATGTTTTCCCCTTCGCATGTGGACATTCACTACCATGCTGACTGAACAAAAAATCCCACTAGGCCAGTACATCGCTGCCTTCGTCGAATGGTTGACCAAACATGGTGCCAACTACTTCGACGCAATCGCATCGACCCTGGAAACGATGATCCACGGCGTGACGTTCGCGCTGACCTGGTTCAATCCACTGGCATTGATCGGTCTGATTGCGCTACTCGCTCACTTCATTCAACGCAAATGGGGCCTGACCGTATTCGTCATCGCCTCCTTCCTGCTGATCCTGAACCTGGGGTACTGGCAGGAAACCATGGAAACCCTCGCGCAGGTGTTGTTCGCCACCCTGGTCTGCGTGGTCATCGGCGTGCCGCTGGGCATTGTTGCCGCGCACAAACCGATGTTCTACACCATGATGCGGCCGGTACTCGATCTGATGCAGACCGTGCCGACCTTCGTCTACCTCATCCCTACCCTGACCCTCTTCGGGCTGGGTGTGGTGCCTGGTTTGATCTCCACGGTGGTGTTCGCGATTGCCGCGCCCATCCGTCTGACCTACCTGGGTATCCGCGATGTACCGCAAGAGTTGATGGACGCCGGCAAGGCCTTCGGCTGCTCGCGCCGTCAGTTGCTCTCGCGCATTGAACTGCCCCACGCCATGCCGAGCATTGCCGCCGGCATTACCCAATGCATCATGCTGTCGTTGTCGATGGTGGTGATCGCCGCCCTGGTGGGCGCCGACGGCCTCGGCAAACCGGTGGTCAACGCGCTGAACACCGCCGACATCGCCCTGGGCTTCGAAGCCGGCCTGGCGATCGTGTTGCTGGCCATCATGCTCGACCGCATCTGTAAACAACCCGACGCCAAAGTAGGGGGTGATGCATGAGCATTATCCGATTCGACAATGTCGATGTGATCTTCTCCAAAGACCCGCGTGACGCACTCAAGCTGCTGGACCAGGGCATGAGCCGTAACGAGATCCTGAAAAAGACCGGGCAGATCGTCGGCGTGGAAAAAGCCAGCCTGGATATCGAGAAAGGCGAGATCTGCGTGCTGATGGGCCTGTCGGGTTCCGGCAAGTCGAGCCTGCTGCGCTGCATCAACGGCCTCAATACCGTCAGCCGTGGCCAGCTGTTCGTCGAGCATGAGGGGCGCCAGATCGACATCGCCTCCTGCACTCCCGCCGAGCTGAAAATGATGCGCACCAAACGCATCGCCATGGTGTTTCAGAAGTTCGCCCTGATGCCCTGGCTGACGGTGCGCGAGAACATCAGCTTCGGCCTCGAGATGCAGGGCCGCCCGGAGAAAGACCGGCGCAAGCTGGTGGATGAAAAACTCGAGCTGGTGGGCCTGGCCCAGTGGCGCAACAAAAAACCCGACGAACTGTCCGGCGGCATGCAACAACGCGTCGGCCTGGCCCGCGCCCTGGCAATGGACGCCGACATCCTGCTGATGGACGAACCCTTCTCCGCCCTCGACCCGCTGATCCGCCAGGGCCTGCAGGACGAGTTGCTGGAGCTGCAACGCAAGCTGAGCAAGACCATCGTGTTCGTGAGCCACGACCTCGACGAAGCCCTCAAACTCGGCAGCCGTATCGCAATCATGAAAGACGGCAAGATCATCCAGTACAGCGTGCCGGAAGAGATTGTGCTGAACCCGGCCGACGACTATGTGCGCACCTTCGTCGCCCACACCAACCCGCTGAACGTGCTGTGCGGTCGCAGCCTGATGCGCACCCTGGACAACTGCAAACGCATCAACGGCTCGGTGTGCCTCGACCCCGGCAACGACTCGTGGCTGGACCTGGCCGAAGGCAACACCCTCCAGGGTGCACGCCAGAATGGCGCAGTGGTGAACCTGCAGAACTGGGTACCGGGGCAACCGGTGGAAGGTTTGGGCCGCGTACCGACACTGGTGGACTCCAATATCGGCATGCGCGACGCCTTGCAGATCCGCTACCAGACCGGGAACAAGCTGGTGTTGCATGACAACAACCGGGTGGTGGGGATTCTCGGTGACACTGAGCTCTACCATGCCCTGCTGGGCAAGAACCTGGGTTGATTCACCCGACATGAAAACGCCGCGATCTTCGCGGCGTTTTTTTTACCGCCATTTCCCCCCGCAAAGGCCGGCTCTCCGGCGATAAGCCCCTCTTCTCGCGCAAGACACCCGGCCACCGATCCCCCGCCTCATGGATTTTTTCAGGCGTCGACGGACGGGTGTTATAAAGGCACCCCGAAAATACCCGCCCCACAACAGTCGGTAACACGCCTGAAGTGGCTTGTTTCAGGGGTTTTCGCAGGTGTCAGAAGTCACTCACCACCGACAGGAAATACCGGTAGGCAGCGACTATTTGCCGCTCGACTCACTTTTTATTGATTGAACGTTCAATCAAAACAAAATAGACTGGCCTCACGTCGACGAACGCTCATCGCCCGTCGCCAGGCCTAAGGAGAGGTGCTACATGCCCAAGGTCGGTATGCAACCCATACGCCGCCAACAATTGATCGAAGCCACGTTGACGGCCATCGATCAGGTCGGGATGGGGGATGCAAGTATTGCGCTGATCGCCCGTTTGGCCGGTGTCTCGAACGGCATCATCAGCCACTACTTCAAGGACAAGAACGGCCTGATCGCGGCGACGATGCGCTACCTGATGAACGCGCTGATCGAGAACGTCCATGAACGTCGGCAAGCCTTGAAGGACGACAGCCCACGGGCCCACCTTCAAGTGATCATCGGCGGCAACTTCGACGCCAGCCAGGTCAACGGCCCGGCAATGAAAACCTGGTTGGCCTTCTGGGCCACCAGCATGCACCACCCGTCATTGCACAGGTTGCAGCGGATCAACGATCACCGCCTGTATTCCAACCTGTGCTGCCAGTTCCGCCGCGTGCTGCCGCTGGCTGATGCACGCAGCGCGGCCCGGGGCCTGGCGGCGTTGATCGACGGTTTGTGGTTGCGCGGCGCCCTGTCGGGAGATGAGTTCGACACGGCGCAGGCGCAACGGATCGCGTACGAATACATGGATTTCCAATTGGCCAAGCAGGCGAGTTAGAGCCGGTATCACCGCTCGACTCCCCGACCGGGCCAACCACTTATGCGCTTGCGAGGACTTTATGGCCCGTTTCGAACTGCAAAAACTCTACATTGACGGCGGCTACAGCGACGCGGGCGGCGATGCCACCTTCGAAGCCATCAACCCGGCGAACGGAGAAGTCCTCGCCCATGTGCAACGCGCAACGTTCGATGACGTTGAGCGTGCCGTGGCCAGTGCCGAAAAAGGTCAGAAAATCTGGGCCGCCATGACCGCCATGGAGCGTTCGCGCATCCTGCGTCGCGCCGTCGACATCCTGCGTGAGCGCAACGATGAACTGGCCGCCCTGGAAACCCTGGACACCGGTAAAGCCTTCTCCGAAACCAAATACGTCGACATCGTCACCGGCGCCGACGTGCTCGAATACTACGCAGGCCTGGTGCCCGCCATCGAAGGCGAGCAGATCCCGCTGCGCGACACCTCATTCGTCTACACCCGCCGCGAGCCGTTGGGCGTGGTCGCCGGTATCGGCGCGTGGAACTACCCGATCCAGATCGCCCTGTGGAAATCCGCACCGGCCCTGGCCGCCGGCAACGCGATGATCTTCAAACCGAGTGAAGTGACCTCGCTGACCACCCTGAAACTGGCCGAGATCTATACCGAAGCCGGCGTTCCGGCCGGCGTGTTCAACGTGCTGACCGGCAGCGGCCGTGAAGTCGGCACCTGGCTGACCGAGCACCCGCGCATCGAGAAAGTCTCGTTCACCGGCGGCACCGACACCGGCAAGAAAGTCATGGCCAGCGCTTCGAGTTCTTCGCTCAAGGAAGTGACCATGGAACTGGGCGGTAAGTCGCCGCTGATCGTGTTCGAAGACGCCGACCTGGATCGCGCCGCCGACATCGCGATGATGGCCAACTTCTACAGCTCCGGTCAGGTCTGCACCAACGGCACCCGCGTGTTCGTGCCCAAGCACCTGCAAGCGGCGTTCGAAGCCAAGATCGCCGAGCGCGTTGCACGCATTCGCATCGGCGACCCGCAGGACGACACCACCAACTTCGGCCCGCTGGTCAGCTTCGCCCACATGGAAAGCGTGCTGGGCTACATCGCCAAGGGCAAGGCTGAAGGCGCGCGCGTGCTGTGCGGCGGCGAACGCCTGACCGACGGCGACTTCGCCAAAGGCGCCTTTGTGGCCCCGACCGTGTTCACCGACTGCACCGACGAAATGACCATCGTCCGTGAAGAAATCTTCGGCCCGGTGATGAGCATCCTCACCTACGAGACCGAAGAAGAAGTGATCCGCCGCGCCAACGACACCGACTTCGGCCTCGCCGCCGGCCTGGTCACCAAAGACCTGAACCGCGCCCACCGCGTGATTCATCAGCTGGAAGCGGGGATCTGCTGGATCAACGCCTGGGGCGAGTCCGACGCGAAAATGCCGGTCGGTGGCTACAAGCAGTCGGGCGTGGGCCGTGAGAACGGGATCAGCTCGCTGAACAACTTCACCCGCATCAAATCGGTACAGGTCGAGTTGGGCGATTACGCCTCGGTGTTCTAAGCCCTGAGTGTTGTGTTGACTTTGAGGCCGCTATCGGGAGCAAGCCCCCTCCCACACTTTGACCGCTTTCTCATGTTGGAACTCGGTCAAAGGTGGGAGGGGGCTTTCCCAAGACCTGACCCCCACTCCCAAGAGGGTGCATTTATGTCCCAAGAATACGACTACATCATTGTGGGTGCCGGTTCCGCCGGTAACACCCTGGCGACCCGTCTGACCGAAGACCCAGGCGTCACCGTCCTGCTGCTGGAAGCCGGCGGCCCCGACTACCGTCTCGACTTCCGCACCCAAATGCCCGCCGCCCTGGCGTTCCCGCTGCAAGGCCGGCGCTACAACTGGGCCTACGAGACCGACCCGGAGCCCCACATGGACGGCCGCCGGATGGAATGCGGACGCGGCAAGGGCCTGGGCGGTTCGTCGCTGATCAACGGCATGTGCTACATCCGTGGCAACGCCCTGGACTACGACAACTGGTCGAAATTGCCCGGCCTGGAAGACTGGACCTACCGCGACTGCCTGCCGTATTTCCGTAAAGCCGAAACCCGCGACATCGGCCCCAACGACTACCACGGCGGCGACGGCCCGGTCAGCGTGACCACGCCCAAGGCCGGCAACAACCCGCTGTTCCACGCCATGGTCGAAGCCGGCGTGCAGGCCGGTTACCCGCGTACCGAAGACTTGAACGGCTACCAGCAGGAAGGCTTCGGCCCGATGGACCGCACCGTCACGCCGAACGGCCGTCGCGCCAGCACCGCGCGCGGTTACCTGGACACGGCAAAAAAGCGCTCCACCCTGACCATCGTCACCCACGCCCTCACCGATAAAGTGCTGTTCGAAGGCAAGCGTGCAGTGGGCGTGCGTTACCTGATCGGCGCCGCCGAAGAGCACGTCGAAGCCCGTGCGCGCAAAGAAGTGCTGGTGTGCAGCGGCGCCATTGCCTCGCCGCAACTGCTGCAACGCTCCGGCGTCGGCCCGGCCAAACTGCTGGAAAGCCTCGACATCCCGGTGGTCCACGACCTGCCCGGCGTCGGCGAAAACCTGCAGGACCACCTTGAGCTGTACCTGCAATATGCGTGCACCCAACCGGTGTCGCTGTACCCGTCGCTGCTCTGGTACAACCAGCCGGCCATCGGTGCCGAATGGCTGTTCAACGGCACCGGCATCGGCGCCAGCAATCAGTTCGAGGCCGGGGGTTTTATCCGCACCCGTGAAGACTTCGATTGGCCGAACATCCAGTACCACTTCCTGCCGGTGGCGATTAACTACAACGGCAGCAACGGCGTGAAAGAGCATGGTTTCCAGGCGCACATGGGCTCCATGCGCTCGCCGAGCCGTGGCCGCGTGCAATTGAAGTCGAAGAACCCACGGGACTACCCGAGCATCCTCTTCAACTACATGGCCACCGAGCAGGACTGGCAGGAATTCCGCGACGGCATCCGCCTGACCCGCGAAATCATGCAACAGCCGGCCCTCGACCCGTTCCGTGGCCGCGAAATCAGCCCCGGCATCGAGGTGCAAACCGACGAGCAACTGGACCAGTTCATCCGCGAGCACGCCGAGACCGCGTTCCACCCGTCCTGCTCGTGCAAGATGGGCAGCGACGCGATGGCAGTGGTGGATGGCGAAGGTCGCGTGCATGGCATGCAAGGCCTGCGGGTGGTCGATGCGTCGATCATGCCGATCATCACCACCGGCAACCTGAACGCGCCGACGATCATGATCGCCGAGAAAATCGCCGACAAGATCCGCGGCCGCCAACCGCTGCCGCGCAGCACCGCCGACTACTACGTGGCCGGCGATGCGCCGGTACGGGGCAAGCCGTTGCGGGAAATTGTGCAGTAACTGAAACACCGGGGTGTCTGTATCGGGAGCAAGCCCCCTTGTATGTTTAGACTTGAAGGGGTG
This sequence comes from Pseudomonas extremaustralis, assembly GCF_900102035.1. Classification (NCBI taxonomy): domain Bacteria; kingdom Pseudomonadati; phylum Pseudomonadota; class Gammaproteobacteria; order Pseudomonadales; family Pseudomonadaceae; genus Pseudomonas; species Pseudomonas extremaustralis. Next base: position 5,374,555 of record NZ_LT629689.1, on the reverse strand, counting down.
GGTGGGACTAAAAGCCCGATTCTGACTCTAACCAGTACAGACCGTGGGAGACTTCGTCCCACCCCTTCTACCCAAAAGCGCCAATAAGGAATTCATCGGCAAGGCCGACGATAGAGACAAGTCAGCGCAACGGTAGACCCCAACAAGCTCTTAAACCCTAGCTCCGAGGATTCGTCATGACAATCCTTACTTCGCAAACGGTCGTGGGTGTTGATGTGGCCAAGGCTGAGGTGCTCGTCTATCGTGCCGATCTGCAAACCACACAAGCCATCCCCAATAATCGAGCAGCACTCAAACGCTGGCTCAAGACGCTGCCCGCCCAAAGTGGCATTGCCGTCGAGGCCACCAATATTTACCACTTGGACACGGTTGAGTTGGCCCATGAGTTGGGTCATCAGGTCTACGTCGTGGACGGTTATCGCTTGAGTCATTACCGTCGCGGTGTCGGCCAACGAGCTAAAAATGATCCGTGCGATGCTCGTCTTCTAGCTCGATATCTGGCGCATGAACAGGGTGGGTTACGCGCTTGGAGCCCGCCACCCAAGGCTTACAAGGCCCTGCAAAGTCTGCTTCATCGACGGGCAGCACTGATCAAGGCGCGCGTCAGTCTGGCTCAGAGCTGGGCCGATGAGCCGCGCCTGGAAGAAGAGCTGAAATGTCTGATGGAGACGTTTAAGCACTCGGATCTGGCCATTCAAAAAAAGCTGCGCGACCTGAGCAAAGAGGCTGGAGCCGCCGAAAATATCGAGCGTTGCAAGGCCATTGAAGGCGTCGGAGTACTGACGGCAACCGGATTTGCGACGGCTTTTTTGCGTGGCGAGTTTAAGGATAGCAATGCCTTCATCGCTTTTTTGGGCATGGACTTGAGGGTCGATGACTCGGGAAAAAAGACGGGGAGTCGCAGGCTGACCAAGAAAGGGGATCCGGAAATACGGCGTCTGGCCCACAACTCGGCTATGGCCGCCTGTCGTTCAGCGACCTGGAAACCATTTTATGAAGGGTACCTGGCCAGAGGATTCAAGAAGACTCAGGCCCTGGTAATCCTTGCCCGAAAACTCGCACGGGTGGCGTTCGCCCTGATGAAAAACCAGAGCGAATACCAACCGAATCGGCCGTTGCAGGGTTGTCCTGCAACATAGAATCTCCCACATGTGACCGCTTTCTCATGTTGGAACTCGGTCAAAGGTGGGAGGGGGCTTGCTCCCGATAGCGCCCGAACAAACACCACAAAACCCCCTCCCTTGATCAGCTTCCAGCCCAGGCCTACTCTGTTCGCCTGCCCGCGCCGAGCCGCCCACAAGGAAGGCCCCATGTTCGACCACCACACCACCCTCAAAAAACACTTCGCTGCCCTGCGCACCAGCGCCGAGTTCTTCGCCCTGCGCTACGTGCGCGAGTCCGGCCACTCCCTGTCGGTGCGCAAGAACGTCGCCGCACCGCCGTACCTGAACCACGACGAAGGCGCCATGCTCACCGTGCGCGTCAACGGTGTCGAAGCCTATGCCGCGACCCACGACCTTTCCCTGTCCGGCCTGCAAGCCGCGCTCGAACGTGCCGAACAGCAGGCCCGCCGGATAACCCCCCATGCCCTGCTCGACCTGCGCGACCAACACGTGTCCAGCGACGTCGCCGACTACCTGTCGCCAAACCTTGAGCAAGCCTTCCCGTCCTTGAGCGACTGCTACCAATTGCTCGGCGATGAATCTGCGTCCGTGCCTCGGGACGAGCGCCTGGTGAACTGGGAAGTCAGCCTCGGCCTGACCCACGTCGAGCAGATCTACCTCAACAGCGCCGGGGCCGAACTGCGCCAGGCCCAGCGCTTCGTGTTCCCCGGCGTCAACGTCACCGCCTACGACGGCAACGACAGCCAGTCGCGCACCCTCGGCGGCAGCAACTTCGGCCAGCAAGGCGGCTTTGATGTGATCGAGCGCTTCGGCCTGGTCGGCGCCGCGCCGCGCATTGCCGACGAAGCCCTGCAACTGCTGCTGGCGCCCAACACGCCCCAGGGCCCGCGCGACCTGCTGCTGATGCCCGACCAGATGATCCTGCAGATCCACGAATCCATCGGCCATCCGCTGGAACTCGACCGCATCCTCGGCGACGAACGCAATTACGCCGGCACCAGTTTTGTGAAGGCCAGCGACTTCGGCCATCTGCAATACGGCTCGCCGCTGCTCAACGTGACCTTCGACCCCGGCATCCCCGAACAACTGGCCAGCTACAGCCACGACGACGATGGCACCGCCGCCAGCAAGCAATTCCTGATCCGCGAAGGGCTGCTGCTCAAGCCCCTGGGCGGCGCGTTGTCACAATTTCGCGCGGGCATGAGCGGCGTCGCCAACAGCCGCGCCAGCAGTTGGAACCGCCCACCGATCGACCGCATGGCCAACCTGAACATCGAAGCCGGCGACCAGAGCCTGGCACAGCTGATCGGTGGCATCGAACACGGCATCCTCATGTCCACCAACCGCTCGTGGTCGATTGATGACGCGCGCAACAAGTTCCAGTTCGGCTGCGAATGGGGCCAGTTGATCGAACACGGCGAACTCAAGGGCGTGGTGAAAAACCCCAACTACCGGGCGATTTCCGCGCAGTTCTGGCGCAACCTCAGCGCCGTGGGCGACGCCAGCACCTTCCAGGTGTTGGGCACGCCGAACTGCGGCAAGGGCGAACCCAACCAGGTGATCCGCGTCGGCCATGCCTCGCCGGCCTGTGTGTTCAGCAACGTTGACGTATTCGGAGGAGATGCCTGATGAACAACTTCAAGGCATTGGTGCAGTGGCTCAATCAAGCCATCACCGACAAGGAACACTTTCACCTGGGCTACGCCGCCGAGTCGTCCGAGTTCGTGCGCTTCAACCACGCCAAGGTGCGGCAGGCCGGGCAGGTGCAGCAGGCCAGCCTCACGCTGAAACTGATCAACGATGGCCGGCATGCCGACCTCGACATCACCCTGGCCGGCGAACCGGAATTGGACCGCCAGCGCCTCGCCGCAGGCCTGCAACAACTGCGCGAGACCCTGCCGCTGCTGCCCGGCGACCCGTACCTGCTGCTCAACCACACCGCCTGGCAAAACCACAACGAACAAGCGCGCCCGCTGCCCGAGTTGGCCCATGTGCTGGAGGACATCAGCCAGGCTGCCGCCGGTGTCGACCTGGTCGGCTTCTACGCCGCCGGCCCGATCAGCCGGGGCTTCGCCAGTTCGGACGGGGCGTTCGGCTGGCATCAGGCCAACAGCTTCAACTTCGATTTCAGCCTGTTCCATGCCAATGGCGAAGCGGTGAAAGCCAGCTACGCCGGACATGAATGGAACAGCGCCGAGTTCACCCGCCGCGTCCAGCAGGCCCGCGAGCAGTTGGCGTTCCTTGGCCGCCCGCTGCACACCCTGGCGCCCGGCGAGTACCGCGCCTACCTGGCGCCGGCCGCGCTGGAAGAAATCGTCAGCATCATCACCTGGGGTGGGTTTTCCGCCCAGGCCATCGCCAGCAAAGGCAGCTCGCTGCAACGGCTGTATGCCGGTGAGCAATCGTTGAGCCCGCTGGTGACGGTGGACGAACAGATCAGCGGCTCCCTGAGCCCGGCGTTCTCCGCCGAAGGCTACCCGCGCAGCGATGTCACGCTGATCAAGGCCGGCCAGGCCGAGGGCCAGTTGGTCAACTCGCGCAGCGCCGCCGAATATGGCCTGAGCGCCAACGGCGCCAGCGGCGACGAATCCCCCAGCGCCCTGCAAATGGCGGCGGGCTCCCTGGCCCAGGCCGATATCCTCAAACAGTTGGGCACCGGGTTGTACATCAGCAACCTGTGGTACCTGAACTACTCCGACCTGCCGGCGGCGCGCCTGACCGGCATGACCCGCTTCGCCACGTTCTGGGTGGAGGACGGCGAGATCAAGGCACCGGTCAGCACCATGCGCTTCGACGACAGCGTCTACCAACTGCTCGGTTCCCAGCTGGAAGCCCTGACCGCCGAGCGCGAACTGCTGCTCTCGGCCAGTACGTACAGCCAGCGCAACACCGCGTCCAACCTGTTGCCGGGTGCCCTGGTCAAACGCCTGACCCTGACCCTCTGACCCCAATCCCTGTGGGAGCAAGCCCCCTCCCACAGTGTCTTGTATTGATTTCAGACATCTCTATTTCGGCCCTTCCTACAGAAAGCCTTCTTCTTCTCAGTCTGCGCGGGCGGTCTGTTGTCGCCTGCAAAAAACCTCGTTATAACGGTTGGTGGCACCCCGCCACCCCACCCACGAGAGCATGACCTTGCCCGGGAAGGGCAAGCTGGAGCGTTGACATGAACCATGGAAGTTTTGTCATTGAAAAGCTGTTCAAGCACTACAACGTCCACGTAGAGCAACTGGGTTGCGACCCGCACAAGAAAACGGTGCTGATGGTCAACGGCGCGCTGTCCACCACACGCTCCTTCGCCCGCACCAGTAAATGCCTGGCCGAGCATTTCAATGTGCTGCTGTTCGACTTGCCGTTCTCCGGCTATTCCCGCGAACACAACCCCGACCTGGACCTGGTGACCAAGGACGATGAGGTCCAGATCCTGCGCGCCCTGGTCGAGCGCTTCCAGGTCAACCACTTGGTGTCGGCCTCGTGGGGCGGCATCTCGACGCTGCTGACCCTGGCGCACAATCCGCCCTCGATCGAAAGCTCGGTGGTGATGGCCCTGGCCCCCCACCTCAACCCGGCGATGCTCGACTATGTGGAACGCGTGCGCGTGCTGATCGAGGCCGATGACAAATCCGCCGTCGGCCACTTGCTCAACGAGACCGTCGGCAAATACCTCTCGCCGCGCCTCAAGCGCAACAACCATCGACACCTGTCGAACATGGCCACCACCGAGTACCGCCAGGCGCGTTTTCATATCCACCAGGTCCTGGCCTTGGGCGACGGCAATTACCTGCCGGCCCTCACGCGGATTGAAACCCCGGTGCACTTTCTCAACGGCACGCTGGACGAATACACCCCGGCCGCCGACGCCCAGTTGTTCAAGCAGTACGTAGGCCGCAGCAGCTTTGCCGTGGCCGAACACACCGGGCATTTACTTGACTTGGAGTCCCGCGAGGCGGCGTTGGCGGTGCACCGCGCGCTGTTGGATTTCCTGGTGGGCGAGCACGCGGTGTTGTCGGATCTAGACGAACCTCCAGTGGGAAAGATCGCGACGAATGGCGCATAATCGCCGACACATAGCCTGCTAACAAAAAGGTCCTCTATGCCCAATTCCGTCCAGCTCGATGCCAAGACCGCCCGCTGGCTCCCCTGGGTGGTCGCGATTGCCTTCTTCATGCAGTCCCTGGACGGGACGATTCTCAACACTGCCTTGCCGGCCATGGCCCAGGACCTCGCGGAAAACCCGCTGCGCATGCAAGGGGTGGTGATCGCCTACATGCTCACCGTCGCCCTGCTGATCCCGGCCTCGGGCTGGATCGCCGACCGCTTCGGCACCAAGCGGATTTTCTTCGGCGCGATCATGCTGTTCAGCATCGGCTCGCTGTTGTGCGCGCTGTCCAGCAGCCTGACCATGCTGGTCGGCGCGCGGGTGGTCCAGGGCCTGGGGGGCGCGTTGATGCTGCCGGTGGGCCGGCTCGTGGTCCTGCGTGCGTATCCCCGCTCCGAGCTGGTGCGGATCATGGGTTTCATCACCATCCCTGGCCTGCTCGGCCCCTTGCTCGGTCCGACCATGGGCGGCTGGATGGTGCAATACCTGACCTGGCACTGGATCTTCCTGATCAACCTGCCGGTGGGCATGATCGGCTGCTACGCCGTGTGGAAACTGATCCCCGACCTGCGCGGCAGCGAGCGCACACGTTTCGATGGCATCGGTTTCCTGCTGTTCGGCGCGGCGATGGTGCTGATCACCATCGCCATGGAAGGCCTGGGCGAACTGCACCTGCCGCACCTGCGGGTGATGTTGCTGCTGTTCGGCGGGCTGGCGTGCCTGGCGGCGTACTGGCTGCGGGCCGGGCATGTCGATAATCCGCTGTTTTCACCCACGTTGTTCAAGACCCGCACCTTCGCGGTGGGCATCCTCGGCAACCTGTTCGCGCGCCTGGGCAGCGGTGCCCTGCCGTTCCTGGTGCCATTGCTGCTGCAAGTGGCCCTGGGCTATTCGCCGTCCCAGGCCGGGATGAGCATGCTGCCCCTGGCGGCGGCGGCGATGGTGGCCAAGTCGGTGGCGCGACCGTTGATCGAACGCCTCGGCTACCGCGTGGTGCTGACCGGCAACACCCTGGCCCTGGGCCTGATGCTGGCCAGCATGGGCCTGGTCAGCGAACAGACGCCCTACCCGCTGCTGCTGACCATGCTGGCGGTGGCGGGGGCGATCAATTCCCTGCAATTCACCGCGATGAACACCGTCACCCTGATCGACCTCGACGACGCCCAGGCCAGCAGCGGCAACAGTTTGCTCTCGGTGGTGGCGCAGCTGTCCCTGAGCCTGGGGGTGGCCTGCGCCGGCGCGCTGCTCGGCGGCTTCACCGCCGAAAGCGGCAACGACGGGGTGAGCACGGTGCTCGGCGCCTTCCAACTGACCTTCCTCACCGTGGGCATCATGGCGATGCTGGCGGCGGCGATCTTCCTGCAACTGTCGCCAAAAGACGGCAAACGCACGGTCAGCCGCGAACACGACATCGAGCACTAGCCGGCGTCTCGTCGAGAACTTGCAGGGAAAATCCCACGGGACTGGTACACTGCGCGACATTTTGTTTTGCAGAGCCAGTCCCGTGACTACCATCGCCACCGCTTTTAATACTTTGCCGCTCTCCGCCGCCATGCTGGCTAACCTTGACTCGCTGGGTTATGTCGAGATGACGCAGATCCAGGCGCAAAGCTTGCCGGTGATCCTCAAAGGGCTGGACCTGATTGCCCAGGCCAAGACCGGCAGCGGCAAGACCGCCGCGTTCGGCATCGGCCTGCTGAACCCGATCAACCCGCGCTACTTCGGCTGCCAGGCCCTGGTGATGTGCCCGACCCGCGAGCTGGCCGACCAGGTCGCCAAGGAAATCCGCCGCCTGGCCCGCGCCGAAGACAACATCAAGGTCCTGACCCTGTGCGGCGGCGTGTCCCTCGGCCCGCAGATCGCGTCCCTGGAACATGGCGCCCACGTCATCGTCGGCACCCCGGGCCGTATCCAGCAACACCTGCGCAAAGGTTCGCTGGTGCTGGACGGTTTGAACACGCTGATCCTCGACGAAGCCGACCGCATGCTCGACATGGGCTTCTACGACGCCATCGAAGACATCATCAGCAAGACCCCGGCCCGCCGCCAGACCCTGCTGTTCTCGGCCACCTACCCGGTGAGCATCAAGCAGTTGGCCTCGAAATTCATGCGCGCGCCGCAGCAAGTGAAAGCCGAAGCGTTCCACTCCGATGACCAGATCGAGCAGCGCTTCTACGAGATCTCCCCGGAAGAACGCATGGACGCCGTGACCAAGGTGCTCGCGCATTTCCGTCCGGCCTCCTGCGTGGCGTTCTGCTTCACCAAGCAGCAAGTGCAGGAAACCGTGGATCACCTGACCGCCAAGGGCATTTCCGCCGTGGGCCTGCATGGCGACCTGGAACAGCGCGACCGTGACCAGGTCTTGGCGATGTTCGCCAACCGCAGCACCTCGGTGCTGGTGGCCACCGACGTCGCCGCCCGCGGCCTGGACATCGACGCACTGGACATGGTGATCAACGTCGAACTGGCCCGCGACTCGGAAATCCACATCCACCGCGTCGGCCGTACCGGTCGCGCTGGCGAGACCGGCATCGCCATCAGCCTGGTGGCGCCGTCCGAAGCGCACCGCGCCCAAGCCATCGAGCAATTGCAGAAATCGCCGCTGAACTGGGACCAACTGGACAACCTCAAGCCGCAGAGCGGCGGCCCGCTGCTGCCGCAGATGAGCACCCTGTGCATCGCCGCCGGGCGTAAAGACAAAGTGCGCCCGGGCGACATCCTCGGCGCGTTGACCGGTGAGGCCGGCATCCCTGGCGCCCAGGTGGGCAAGATCGCGATCTTCGACTTCCAGGCCTTCGTTGCCGTGGACCGCAGCGTCGCCAAGCAAGCGTTGCAACGCCTGAACGACGGCAAGATCAAAGGCCGCTCGCTGCGCGTGCGCATCCTGTAAACGATCTTTTGAACAATGGAAATCCCATGTGGGAGGGGGCTTGCTCCCGATAGCGATGTATCAGTCAGACATTTATCGACTGACTGACCGCAATCGGGAGCAAGCCCCCTCCCACATTATTTGGCTGGCTGTATTCCCAATCAGAATTTGTATGAGGACACCGTTTTGCGCTCGACCGAAGTTGTGATCATTGGCGCCGGCGCCGCAGGCCTGATGTGCGCGCTGACCGCCGCCGGGCGGGGGCGCAAGGTGATGCTGATCGACCACGCGAACAAAGCCGGCAAGAAGATCCTCATGTCCGGCGGTGGCCGCTGCAATTTCACCAATATGTACACCGAGCCGGCGAATTTCCTCTCCCACAACGCGCACTTCTGCAAGTCCGCCCTGGCCCGCTATACCCAGTGGGATTTCATCGCGCTGGTGGCCAAGCACGGCGTGCCGTACCACGAGAAGAAACTCGGCCAGTTGTTCTGCGATAACAAATCCAGCGACATCCTCGGCATGCTGCTCGACGAGTGCATCCAGACCGGCGTGAGCCTGCACCTGGACACCTCGATCGACACCATCGCCAAGCTCGACAGCGGCTACCAGTTGCAGACCACCCTGGGCGAGTTGCGCTGCGAATCCCTGGTGATCGCCACCGGCGGCCTGTCGATCCCGACCCTGGGCGCCACCGGCTTCGGTTATCAGGTGGCCAGGCAATTCGGCCACGAACTGCTGCCGACCCGCGCCGGGCTGGTGCCGTTCACCATCACCGACCAGCTCAAGGAATTGTGCAGCGAGTTGTCCGGTACTTCTGTGGATTGCCTGGTCAGCTGCAACGGCCAGAGCTTTCGCGAGAACATGCTGTTCACCCATCGCGGCCTCAGCGGGCCGGCGATTTTGCAGATTTCCTCCTACTGGGAACCCGGCGACACGGTGGAGATCAACCTGCTGCCCGACCACGACGCCCACACCTGGCTGCAACAGCAACAGGCCGAGCGGCCCAACAGCGAGCTGAAAACCCTGCTGGGCGAAATCTTCACCAAGAAGATGGCCAACCTGCTGGCCGAGAACTGGTTCGAGTCCAAGCCAATGAAGCAGTACACCCACGCCGAAGTGGCCGATATCGCGCAAAAACTGGCGAGCTGGCAACTGGTACCGGCCGGCACCGAAGGCTATCGCACCGCCGAAGTGACACTGGGCGGCGTGGACACGCGGGAAGTGTCGTCCAAGACCATGGAATCGCTGAAAAGCCCGGGTTTGTACTTTATCGGTGAAGTGCTGGATGTGACCGGCCACCTGGGTGGCTTCAACTTCCAGTGGGCCTGGGCGTCGGGCTACGCCGCTGCGCAATATGCTTGAAGAATGTACTCGGTCAAATGTGGGAGGGGGCTTGCTCCCGATAGCGGAGTATCAGTCACCTCCCACATTCAAAAGCATTCCACATTGAGAATGAGGTGACTGGAATAAATTTTGCTCGCCGATGTGATCGCCACGCTTGCCGTGGCGTCATTACTGGCTCAATTTAGCGGCATCGTCCCGGAAGACTCCTGCCTTCATGTCATCGAACTCGTTCAACCAGTCCATGCGGCGCCTGTGGGCGCTGGATAAATTCAGTTACAGCGTTCGGGTCTTCATCGCCCTCACCGGCAGCATGGCGCTGTGCTGGTATCAAGATGAAATGACGCTGCTGATCCCGCTGTTCCTGGGGATTATCGCCAGCGCCCTGGCCGAGACCGATGACAGCTGGCAAGGCCGCCTCAATGCCCTGGCGGTGACGCTGGTGTGTTTCAGCATCGCCGCGCTGTCGGTGGAGCTGCTGTTCCCCTACCCCTGGCTCTTCGCGATTGCCCTGGCCCTGGCCAGTTTCTGCCTGACCATGCTCGGCGCGCTGGGCGAACGCTATGGTGCGATTGCTTCGGCGACGCTGATCCTGTCGGTCTACACCATGATCGGCGTGGACCAGCGCGGTGGCGCGGTCAGTGACTTCTGGCACGAGCCCCTGCTGCTGGTGGCCGGTGCCGCCTGGTACGGCGCGCTTTCGGTGTTGTGGCAGGTGCTGTTTTCCAACCAGCCGGTGCAACAAAGCCTGGCGCGGCTGTTTCGTGAACTGGGACGCTACCTCAAGCTCAAGTCATCGCTGTTCGAACCGATCCGCCAGTTGGACGTGGAAGCCCGTCGCCTGGAACTGGCCCAGCAAAACGGCCGGGTGGTGGCGGCGCTGAATGCGGCGAAGGAAATCATCCTGCACCGCGTCGGCAATGGTCGCCCCGGTTCGAAGGTCAGCCGCTATCTGAAACTGTACTTTCTGGCCCAGGACATCCACGAACGCGCCAGCTCCTCCCACTATCCCTACAACGCCCTGGCCGACGCCTTCTTCCACAGCGACGTGCTGTTCCGCTGCCAGCGCCTGCTGCGCCAGCAAGGCAAGGCCTGCGAAGCCCTGGCGGAGTCGATCCAGTTGCGCCAGCCGTTCGTCTATGACGCCAGCTTTGCCGAAGCCCTCAGCGACCTGAACGCGTCCATGGAACACCTGCGCGTCCAGAGCAACCCGGCCTGGCGCGGCCTGCTGCGCTCGCTGCGCGCCCTGGCGGCCAACCTGTCGACCCTCGACCGCCTGCTGGGCGATGCGAGCAACCCCGATGCCCTGGCCGACGCCACCGACAGCAACCTGCTGGACCGCGCCCCGCGCAACTTCAAGGAAATGTGGACGCGCCTGCGCACCCAACTCACGCCGACCTCGCTGTTGTTCCGCCACGCCTTGCGCCTGGCCCTGGCGCTGACCATCGGTTACGGCACCCTGCATGCGATCCACGCCTCCCAGGGTTACTGGATCATCCTCACCACCCTGTTCGTCTGCCAGCCCAACTACGGCGCCACTCGGCGCAAACTCGGCCAGCGGATCATCGGCACCGCCATCGGCCTGACCGTGGCCTGGGCGCTATTCGACCTGTTCCCCAGCCCGCTGGTGCAATCGATGTTCGCCATCGCCGCCGGCCTGGTGTTCTTTATCTACCGCACCACGCGCTACACCCTGGCCACGGCGGCGATCACCCTGATGGTGCTGTTCTGCTTCAACCAGGTGGGCGACGGCTACGGGCTGTTCCTGCCACGCCTGTTCGACACGCTGATCGGCAGCCTGATCGCGGGCCTGACGGTGTTCCTGTTCCTGCCGGACTGGCAAGGCCGGCGCCTGAACAAAGTGCTGGCCAACACCCTGACCTGCAACAGCATCTACCTGCGCCAGATCATGCAGCAATACGCCGCCGGCAAGCGCGACGACCTGGCTTATCGCCTGGCCCGGCGCAACGCGCACAACGCCGACGCAGCGCTGTCCACCACCCTGGCGAACATGCTGATGGAGCCGGGGCACTTCCGTAAGGAAGCCGATGTGGGCTTCCGCTTCCTGGTGCTGTCCCACACGCTGCTCAGCTACTTGTCAGGCCTGGGCGCGCACCGCGGCACCCAACTGCCGGCCGAGGTGCGTGAACACCTGATCGACGAGGCCGGCAACAGCCTGGCGGCGAGCATCGACGAAATCGCCACCGGGTTGGCGAACAAACAACCGATTGCGATCCAGAGCGATGCCGAAGAAACCTTGGCGACGGACCTGGAACAGATGCCGGATGAGATCGACGAAGGGCAGCGCCTGGTGCAGACGCAATTGGCATTGATTTGCCGACAGTTGGGGCCATTGCGCACGTTGGCGGCGCATTTGATCAAAGACACCGAAGCGACCTGAGGCTTGCCACGACAAACCCGCTCCGTCACATCCCATGCAAGCGCATCAACCGCTCATAACTGCCATCGGCCTTCATCTTGGCAATCTCCCGATCAAACCCGGCAACGATCTGTGCATGCTCGGGGTTTTTCAGGCTGACCAGGATATGCAGGCTGTTTTCGCTCAACGGCTTGGGTAAAAACTCCACCGCATTGCGCACCCGTGGCGATTCGCGTGACAGGTAATAGCGCGCCACATACTCATCCTCCAGGGTCAGTCGCACCCGTTGCGCCGCCAGCATGCGCACGGCCATGACGAAGTTGTGCACCGGGACTTTCTGCAACTGCGTATCCCCGTCGAACGCCGCCGAATAGGCATAACCGCGCACCACCGCGATGGGGTAGTCGTGCAATTGCTCAAGACGCTGGAAGTCGATGGGGTCGTCGCGGCGCTTGATCAGGCGCACGCGGTTGAGCAGGTATTCACCGGAAAACTGCCCCAGGTGCGTACGCGCCTCGTCATACCAGGCGTTGACCACCACGTCATAGCGCCCGTCGCCCACGCCCATCAGCGCACGGGCCCAGGGCACCTGTTCGAATTCACTGGCATAGCCCGCTCGGGCCAGGGCCGTGCTGACGATGTCCGTGGCCAAACCGCCATTGATCAACGTGGCGTCGGTAAACGGTGGCCAGGCATCCGCTACCAGGCGCAGACGCTGTGCGAGCGCTGGCATCGCCAGCAACAACACTCCAAATAAAGCAACGGCACGAGAGAATCGCGGCATGCTCAAAATCCTTGGCAAGCAGGCGGTGGCCTTGGCTCAGGCGGCGCCTGAGCATCTAACAGTAGCTCAGATTACACAAAGAAACGGGGCGCGAACGCACTCAGTAGTGGCTAATTGACTTCATTCGCGACACTGGCTGATTTAGACAGCATTGGCCGCCACGCCTACTATCAGGAACAGACATCTATGGGAGAACACACCATGACAGTCGATTGGGTCTGCAAACACCACAACGACCTCGGCAAAGAGCAGCTCTACGCGATCTTGCGCCTGCGCAACGAGGTTTTCGTCGTCGAGCAAAAATGCATCTATCAAGACATCGATGGGCAGGATCTGCTGGGCGATACCCACCACTTGATGGCCTGGAAGGACGATGAGCTGGTGGCCTACCTGCGCCTGTTGGACCCGGACACCCAGGGCGGCGACGTGGTCGTCGGCCGGGTGATCGTCGCGCCAGCGGCAAGGGGCACCGGGCTGGGGCACCGATTGATGGTCGAAGCACTCAAGCAAATTGACGATATCTGGCCGGACACACCGATCTTCCTCTGCGCCCAGGCGCATTTGCAGGGGTATTACGCGCGGTATGGCTTCCTGGTGGCGGGCGAGGAATACCTGGAGGATGACATCCCCCATATAGGCATGCGGCGCGCCTGAGGATGCCATCGGGAGCAAGCCCCCTCCCACCCTCGACCGTGGGAGGGGGCTTGCTCCCGATAATGTCGGCCCAGCCACCGCCGAACTCAGGGGTAATCCAGAACCCGCTTGATCTGGCTGAGATTCGCCTCGATCCAACGCCGGTCAATCGCCCCCCACTCACGAATCCGATAGCGCCCGGCATGGTTGCGCGCGCCGTCTTCCTGCTCGAACTCACAGACGATATCCAAGTCGGCCAACGCCGCAATCGTGTCCTGTGCGGTGCGCCGCGGCATGCCCGTGACGTCGGTCAGCGCCGGGACGCTGCTGGCCTGCCCGCTGTCGATCAGGTAGGCCACGTACAGGCGGCGGTAGAAGCTGCTCTTGGTCTTGCTCACATCCATGGTCGGTCGCCTTGTGCGGTCAGGGTTTGCCCTGCAGGTCGCGATACGTGAGGTACACCCGCAGGTCGAATTCCACCTGATGGTAGCCGGGCATCATGTATTCGCAGAGTTTATAGAACGCCTTGTTGTGGTCCGATTCCTTGAAGTGCGCCAGCTCGTGCACCACGATCATGCGCAGGAATTCCGGCGCGGCCTCTTTGAACAGCGCGGCAATGCGAATCTCTTTCTTGGCTTTGAGATTGCCGCCCTGAATCCGCGAAATCGTGGTGTGCAGGCCCAGGGCGCGGTGGGTCAGGTCCAGACGGTTATCGAACAGCACCTTGTCGATGGCCGGCGCATTACGCAGGTGTTCCTGTTTCAAGGCCAGGGCATAGGCGTACAACGCCTTGTCGCTCTGCACGGCATGGCGTTCGGGGTAACGCTGCTCCAGGTAGGCGCCCAACTGGTCCTTGGCGATCAGTTGGCGCACTTGTTCCTGGAGGGCAGCGGGGTAAGCCTGGAGGTATTTCAGCGCGGTCATGGGGTCTGCAACAGGGCGTGGATAGGCGCCAGTGTAGCGAATTCAACGGACGCGGGCGCGCGACCAGTGCACCACGTCCTCGGCCATCAACGGCTGCGCCGCCCAGGGCCCCTGGATAAACGCGCAGCCATTGGCCTTGAGCCATTGCGCCTGTTCGGGGGTTTCCACGCCTTCGGCCACCACCAGCACCTCGAAATGCCCGCACAGTTCGATAATGCTGCGCGCCATCGCTGCATCGCGCACCGAGCCCGGCAGGCGTGCGACCAGTTGCGGGTCGAGCTTGAGGGTGTCGAAGGCCAGGTCGCGCAGATGCGCCAGGGAACACGGCCCACAACCGAAATCATCCAGGGCGATACGCACCCCGACGTGGCGCAGCAGCTTGAGTTGCTTGGTGGCTTCTTCCAGGTTGTTCATCAGGCAGTCTTCGCCGATGGCCACCTCCAGCTGCCGTGCCTGCAACCCATGTCGCTCAATCACCTGCTGCATCTGGTTGGCCAGGTTGGGCATATTGAACTGGCTGCTGCTCAGGCTCACGCTCAACACCAACTCTTCATCAAAAGTGGTTTGCCAGGCCTGGCGCTGGGCACCGGCCTGCTGGTAAATCCAGGCGCTCAGTTGACTGATCAGCCGCGCCTCTTCCAGCAACGGCAAAAACAACCCCGGCGGCACATCGCCGACGCTGGGGTGCTGCCAGCGCAACAGCGCTTCGACGCCACGCAAACGACCGTCCGCCAGGGACACCTGCGGCTGGTACACCAGGGTGAAGTCCTTGTTGTCGATCGCGGTGCGCACGCTGTCTTCCAGCATCAGGCGCGAGCGGGCGCGACCGTTCATTTCCTGATCGTAATAGCGATATTGCTGACGACCCGCGCGCTTGGCTTCATACATCGCAATGTCAGCGGCGCGCAGCAGGCCATTGAGGTCCGAGCCGCAGTCGGGAAACGTAGCGATGCCGATGCTGACGCCGAGCATCACATCCAAACCGTCGACCTGCTGGCAAATAGACACCCGTTCGATCAGTTCTTCCGAAATTTTTGCCGCCTGCTCCGGGAACTCCAGCTCCAGCAACGCGGTAAATTCATCGCCCCCCATGCGCCCGAGAATGTCGTAGGAACGCAGGCAACTCTGCAACTGCTCCGAGACCCAGCGCAGCACCCGGTCGCCGGCATCGTGCCCAAGGGAATCGTTGACGCGCTTGAAGCCATCGAGGTCCAGGTAGAGCAACACCAGGGATTGATCCCCACGCTCGCCGCGCAGCAGGATGCTTTCGACCGCCTGATGGAAACCGCGCCGGTTCAACAGCCCGGTCAGCGGGTCGGTGACCGCCTGGAACTCCAATTGCTGATGCAAGTGGCGCACTTCGGACATGTCCAGCACCGTCACCACCATGGCCCTCTGCTCGGCGGGCAATGGCGCGCAGGACAACGCCACCGGCACCTGCTGGCTACGGCCAGTGCGCAGGAGGGCATCGTGCAGGCGCCAAGTTTCGTGCAGGCGGTAAGCGGCGTACATCTGCGAGTCCGGCCAGGCCGGTACGTGGGGCTTTTGCAGGAAACCCAGGAATTCCTGGCCCTGCAACTCATCGATCTTGGCGTTGAGCAGGCGCGAAATCGCCGGGTTGGCGTACTCGATCACGCCCGCCTCACTCACCACCAGAATGCCTTCGGCGGCGTTATCCAGCACCGAGGCATTGAAGGCGCGGGCAGATTCGAGGTCATGGCTCAAGCGCTGCAAGGCCCGGCGGTTGCGCTGCTGCTCCAGCAACACTTGGACCTTGGGCTTGAGAATATGCGGGTCGAAGGGTTTGAACAGGTAATCGATCGCGCCGCTGGCATAACCTTCCAGCACGGCGGCCGGCGATTGGGCGTTGGCACTGAGAAAGATGATCGGCGTCATGCACGTGCGCTGGCTGCCGCGCATCAGGCGGGCCACTTCAAAACCGTCCATGCCGGGCATCTTCACATCGAGCAGGACCAGGTCGACGTCATACACCAGCAACAATTCGAGGGCTTCCAGGCCGGAGCCGGCGGTCACCACCTGCCAGTCATCGCGTTGCAAAAGCGCACGCATGCTGATCAGGTTTTCCGGGTAGTCATCGACTACCAGAAGAACCGAACCGCCATCGCCGTGGTGTGGAGCGCATTCCATGCTACGTCTCATCCTTAAGGAGCTGCCCCGGTCACTTCTGAGATAAAACCCGGATAGACACTGAGGCGTCACTCTAGCCTTGGATACCGGAAATCAGAAGTAACCTAAGTGCCATCACCGCACCAAAGGTTAGGAAGCCGACTAACGGTCGGCGTCTACAACCCACGGCTTACGGGAAACATGGCTTTTTGGCATTCCTCTGACGCCAATAACCTGTCAGTCATTGATTAACAAGTGAGTAATGACCGCCTATAAAGAACCTGTCCGGCCCAAGGGCCATAGCCTACACAACTCTGTAAAAAGGCCTACACCATGATTGATCTTTCCACCTGGAACCTGAGCATTCCGGTCGGCTCCCCGCCCGCGACCATCGACACCCCGAAACTGCTGAGCGGCTTCAAAGACCAATATTTCCAGGCAGAAGGCAGCAACGTGCAATTCTGGACACCGGTCACCGGCACCCGCACCGAAAACGCCATCTACCCACGCAGCGAACTGCGCGAAACCTACGCCGACGGCCGCCTGCGCAACTGGACCTACCCCGACGCCAACAATTTCCTGCGCGCCACCCTGGCCGTCAACCAAGTGCCCTCCACCGGCAAAGTGGTCATCGGCCAGATCCACGCCTATGACAGCCAGAAACCGCTGATCAAGCTGGAGTACCAATTCAAGGAAAAAACCCAGACCGGCAACCTCGTCGCCAAAGTGCGCATGCGCCCGGATGACGGCGACGGGCGGGTCATCATCGTCGCCTCCAACGTGCCGCTGGAGAAAAACTTCACCTACGTCATCAACCTCAACAAAGCCGGGTTGCTGAGCGTATACGCCGCCGACGGCGAGTGGAACGCGCGCATCGGCGCGGCGTGGGGCAGCAAGCCGCTGTACTTCAAGGCCGGAGTGTATGTACAGGACAACAGTGGCAACAGCAAGGAAGGCGCGCGGGTGACGTTTGCGAAGTTGGATATCGATCACAACTGAATGGATTGGCCTCATGTCGAGTAGGCAATATCCGAGAAACCCACAGACAGTTCGCAATGTGGCGAACAAGCTTGCTTGCGCTGGGGTGCGAAGCGCCCCCCAATCCAGGGAGTGCTGCGCACTCTAACGGGAGCAAGCTCCCTCGCCACGACAAGCCGGGCTCACACACGCGGATCAGCGTCCTACACGACCGTTGCGGCGGATCGGGTCGCCGCTTATAGTTCGCCCCGTCGCCGGCATTGGTCGGCGATAGGGTTTCGCAGCCCTAACGATACGTGTGTACCCAGCAGCATGAATGAAACGGCGAGCGCTTCTGCGTTCGGCGTCTACTTTATGGTGGCTGTGTGTGGGAGACCTTCGGGTCTGCCGGGTTCCTCGTATCCTCGGTCTGCGAACCCGCACACAGCTACCACCCATTCGTTTCGCAGCGAACGGCGGTAGTCCTTTTAGATACGAGGAATATTTGCCATGAACAATCCACTCCCACCCCGCCGCTTCACCCCCTGCACCGAAACCGCCACCGACTACCCCGTGCTCCTGATCGACAGCGCCGCCCCGCTGCGCGAGCTCCACGCCTGCCTGCGCGAACGCCTCAGCGCCGCCCTCGAACACCTCAACCTGATGGCCTGCTCCAGCCTGCCGGACTTCGCCGAGCGCGACCTCAACAACGTAGCGAACACCGCACGCCTATTAATCCAGGACGTCAGCGACATATTCCGGGTAATCGAACACCGGGGCTTCGATACACCTGACGCAGCCTGATCAAATTCCAGCCGAAAAAAAGCCCGCATCGCTGCGGGCTTCTTTTTAAACGACCAAGGCTCAGTTCACCTTAGCGTTCAACTCACCTTTCAAGTACCGCTGGTACATCGCTTCCAACGAGATCGGCTTGATCTTCGAAGCATTACCGGCAGTGCCGAACGCTTCATAACGCGCGATACATACATCACGCATCGCCGTCACGGTGGCGCCGAAGAATTTACGCGGGTCGAATTCGCTCGGGTTGGTGGCCATCAGGCGACGCATTGCGCCGGTGGACGCCAGGCGCAGGTCGGTGTCGATGTTGACCTTGCGCACGCCGTACTTGATGCCTTCGACGATTTCTTCAACCGGTACGCCGTAGGTTTCTTTGATGTCGCCGCCGTACTGGTTGATGATCGCCAGCCACTCTTGCGGTACCGAGGAGGAACCGTGCATCACCAGGTGGGTGTTGGGGATGCGTTTGTGGATTTCCTTGATGCGGTCGATGGCCAGCACGTCGCCGGTAGGCGGCTTGGTGAATTTGTAGGCACCGTGGCTGGTGCCGATGGCGATGGCCAGGGCGTCCACTTGGGTCTTCTTGACGAAGTCGGCAGCTTCTTCCGGGTCGGTCAGCATCTGGCTGTGATCCAGCACGCCTTCGGCGCCGATGCCGTCTTCTTCGCCAGCCATGCCGGTTTCCAGGGAACCCAGGCAGCCCAGCTCGCCTTCGACCGAAACGCCGCAGGCGTGAGCCATGGCCACGGTTTGTTGGGTCACACGGACGTTGTACTCGTAGTCGGTCGGGGTCTTGCCGTCTTCGCCGAGGGAGCCGTCCATCATCACCGAGCTGAAGCCCAGTTGGATGGAGCGCTGGCACACGTCAGGGCTGGTGCCGTGGTCCTGGTGCATGCACACCGGGATGTGCGGGAATTCTTCGATCGCGGCGAGGATCAGGTGACGCAGGAACGGGGCGCCGGCGTATTTACGCGCACCGGCCGAAGCCTGGACGATCACTGGGGAGTCGGTCTTGTCAGCGGCTTCCATGATGGCGCGCATCTGCTCAAGGTTGTTGACGTTAAAGGCTGGGACGCCGTAGCCGAACTCGGCTGCGTGGTCCAGCATTTGACGCATGCTGATAAGTGCCATTGTGTTGTCTCTCCCGGACGAGGGTCGTTAATCGTGCAAGCCTGCCGTAGCGGCGGCTGCTATTCAAGTTATTGCCGGTCAGGCTTCGTACGTCTGACCGACTGAATCGTTAAAGCTGCGCCTACGGGGCTTTGCAGCCACGCCCGATCAGATCGTCGGTGGCCACCCAGTAAACCAGGCCTTCCTCACCTTTTGTGTGAAACGCCAGTTGGTCGTTGCTGTACAGCACGCCCGAGGCGGCAACGTCCTGCTTCAGGCGGTAAACCTGGTCCGAACCGCCGAGGCGTACATCCACCTCGCTATGGGCCTGGTTGGCAAAACGCCAGTTGACCTCGGCCTTGCTGTCGCAGGTCCAGGTGGTCCATTTGTCCGCCGGCTCTGCCTTGTTGAACATGTTCATGCTGCTGCAACCGGCCAGTAACGCCAGGGCTGCCAGGGCGAAAACGCCTTTCATTGCCAATCCTCGCACCGGGGCCAGGGCCGCCGATGCTGTCGGTTAGTTGATCAGACCCGTCAAGGGCAACCCTGTTCCTGACCGTTGGGCGCAGAGTCGTATTTATCCAGCCGTTCGTTGCCGATGCGCTTGTTGATCACCGGCATGGTCTCGGCTTGCCAGTCAGCCTGGTAGCAGCCTTTTTTCTGCGGCGCCACCGCCGCGCCAGGCGCAGGCTTGGCGCTTGGCGTGCTGCCGCAGCCGGCCAACAGGCCTGCCGCGATCATCAGTGCCAACGACTTGGTCATGGGAAAACTCCTTTTCCGGGCCACAAGCCTCAGCCTTTGGCTCGGGTTTCCAGCACTTCCACGGCGGGCAGGACTTTGCCCTCGACGAATTCGAGGAATGCGCCGCCACCGGTAGAAATGTAGGAGATCTGGTCAGCCACGCCATATTTGTCGATGGCCGCCAGGGTGTCGCCGCCGCCGGCGATGGAGAATGCCGAGCTTTCGGCAATCGCCTTGGCCAGCACTTTGGTGCCGTTGCCGAATTGGTCGAACTCGAACACGCCGACCGGACCGTTCCACAGGATGGTCCGCGAGGCTTTCAGCAGTTCGGCGAAGTTGGCTGCGGTTTGCGGGCCAATGTCCAGGATCATGTCGTCGGCGGCCACGTCAGCAACCAGCTTGACGGTGGCTTCGGCGCTTTCGGCGAATTCCTTGGCCACGACCACGTCCACCGGCAGCGGCACGCTGACCTTGGCGGCGATGGCGCGGGCGGTGTCGAGCAGGTCCGGCTCGTACAGGGACTTGCCCACCGGGTGACCGGCAGCGGCCAGGAAGGTGTTGGCAATGCCGCCGCCGACGATCAATTGGTTGCAGATCTGGCTCAGGCTGTTGAGCACGTCCAGCTTGGTGGAGACTTTGGAGCCGGCCACGATCGCCGCCATCGGCTGGGCCGGCGCCTTCAGGGCCTTGCCCAGTGCGTCCAGCTCGGCAGCCAGCAATGGGCCGGCGGCCGCGACCTTGGCGAACTTGGCTACGCCGTGGGTGGAACCTTCGGCGCGGTGGGCGGTGCCGAAGGCGTCCATCACGAACACGTCGCACAGGGCGGCGTATTGCTGGGCCAGTTCGTCGCTGTTCTTTTTCTCGCCCTTGTTGAAGCGCACGTTTTCGAACAGCACGATGTCGCCGGGCTTGACGTCCACGCCACCCAGATAGTCAGCCACCAGCGGCACGTTGCGGCCCAGGGCCTTGCTCAGGTAGTCGGCCACAGGCTTGAGGCTGTTTTCCGCGGAGAACTCACCTTCGGTCGGACGACCCAGGTGGGAGCAGACCATCACGGCCGCGCCTTTTTCCAGGGCCAGCTTGATGGTCGGCAGCGAGGCCAGGATTCGCGCATCGCTGGCGACCACACCGTCCTTGATCGGGACGTTGAGGTCTTCACGAATCAGTACGCGTTTACCTTGCAGATCGAGGTCGGTCATCTTCAACACGGTCATGGGTGGCAATTCCTGAGGCTAAAGTTGTGGAGAGGCTGTTTGCAGATAGTGTTCTGCGACGTCCAGCATTCGGTTGGCAAACCCCCATTCGTTGTCGAACCAGGCCAGGATGTTCACCAGCCGGGGGCCGGAAACGCGGGTCTGGCTGGCATCGACGATGGCCGAATGCGGGTCATGGTTGAAATCGCAACTGGCGTGGGGCAACTCGGTGTAGGCCAGCAGGCCTTTGAGCGGGCCGCTGGTGGCGGCGTCGCGCAGAATCCGGTTGACCTCAACCGCGTCGGTATCGCTGACGGTTTGCATGGTGATGTCCAGGCACGACACGTTTACCGTCGGCACCCGCACGGCTTTGGCCTGAATTCGCCCGGCAAGTTCCGGCAACAGTCGCTCGATACCACGCGCCAGCCCGGTGGACACCGGAATCACCGACTGAAACGCCGAGCGCGTGCGACGCAGGTCTTCATGATGATAGGCGTCGATCACCGGTTGGTCGTTCATCGCCGAGTGAATCGTGGTGATCGACACGTAATCGATACCGATCGCCTGATCCAGCAGGCGCAACAGCGGCACGCTGCAGTTGGTGGTGCAGGAGGCGTTGGACACCAGGCGCTCATCGCCGGTCAGGCAATCCTGGTTGATGCCGTAGACGATGGTGGCGTCGACATCCGCCTCGCTGGCCATCGGCTGGGAAAACAGCACACGCGGCGCGCCGGCGTCGAGGAAACGCTGGCCATCGGCACGGGTGTTATAGGCACCGGAGCATTCCAACACCAGGTCGACGCCCAGCGCCGCCCAGTCGATGCCCTCGGGGGTGGCACTGCGCAGCACTTTCACGCAGTGGCCCTTGATATGCAGACAATCGCCTTCCACCCGCACTTCACCGGGGAACCGGCCGTGGGTGGAGTCAAAGCGTGTCAGGTATTCGATGCTGGCCATGTCGGCCAGATCGTTGATCGCAACAATTTCAAACCCGGCCGCCGCCCCTCGCTCGAACAGAGCACGCAAGACGCAACGACCAATGCGGCCGTAGCCGTTGAGTGCAACTTTGTAGGGACGCGGTTGAGGCATGGGGTTCTCGATTACCTTGGGTAATAGGGTGGCGGGTCGACTGCTATCGCGAGCAAGCCCGCTCCCACACTTGGAATGGGTTCACATTTGAAGCCATGTGAATCCGATCAAATGTGGGAGCGGGCTTGCTCGCGATGAGGCCAGTCCAGCCACCTCACTCTACAGCCTTAGTCTTCCAGCAGCTCTTCAGCCTGACCCAGGATGTTTTCCAGGGTGAAGCCGAACTCTTCGAACAAGGCCGGTGCCGGCGCCGACTCACCGTAGGTGGTCATGCCGATCACGCGACCTTCCAGGCCCACGTACTTGTACCAGTAGTCGGCGTGCGCCGCTTCGATGGCGATACGTGCGCTGACCTGCAACGGCAGGACCGATTGCTTGTAGCCGGCGTCCTGGGCTTCGAACACGCTGGTGCAGGGCATGGACACAACGCGCACGTTGCGGCCTTGCTCGGTCAGCTTGTCGTAGGCCTGAACGGTCAGGCCGACTTCGGAACCGGTGGAGATCAGGATCAGTTCCGGCTCGCCGACGCAGTCCCTGAGCACGTAGCCACCACGGCTGATGTCGGCGATCTGTGCATCGGTGCGCACCTGATGTTGCAGGTTCTGGCGCGAGAAGATCAGCGCCGAAGGGCCGTCCTTGCGCTCGATGGCATGCTTCCAGGCCACGGCGGATTCGACCGCGTCGGCTGGGCGCCAGCAGTCCAGGTTCGGCGTGGTGCGCAGGCTGGTCAGTTGCTCGACCGGCTGGTGGGTCGGGCCGTCTTCGCCCAGGCCGATGGAGTCGTGGGTGTAGACATGGATCACACGCTTCTTCATCAGCGCGGCCATGCGCACTGCGTTGCGCGCATATTCCATGAACATCAGGAAGGTCGCGCCGTAAGGCACCAGGCCGCCGTGCAGGGACACGCCGTTCATGATGGCGCTCATGCCGAACTCGCGCACGCCGTAGTACATGTAGTTGCCGCTGGCGTCTTCGGCCGAGACACCTTTGCAACCTTTCCACAGGGTCAGGTTGGAACCGGCCAGGTCGGCCGAACCGCCGAGGAACTCAGGCAGCAGCGGACCGAAGGCGTTGAGGGTGTTCTGGCTGGCTTTACGGCTGGCGATGGTTTCGCCCTTGGCCGCGACTTCGGCGATGTAGGCCGAGGCTTTTTCCGCGAAGTCGGCAGGCAGGTCACCGGCCAGGCGGCGTACCAGTTCATTGGCAAGCTCAGGGAACTCGGCGGAGTAGGCGGCGAAACGCTGGTCCCACTCGGCTTCGGTGGCCAGGCCTTTTTCCTTCGCATCCCATTCGGCGTAGATGTCGGCCGGGATTTCGAACGGGCCGTAGTTCCACTTCAGGGCTTCACGGGTCAGGGCGATTTCCGCGTCACCCAGTGGGGCGCCGTGGCAGTCTTCTTTACCTTGCTTGTTCGGCGAGCCGAAGCCGATGGTGGTCTTGCAGCAGATCAGGGTCGGACGCTCGCTCTTGCGGGCGGTATCGATGGCGGTCTTGATCTCTTCCGGGTCGTGGCCGTCGACATTGCGGATCACCTGCCAGTTGTAGGCTTCGAAACGCTTAGGGGTGTCGTCGGTGAACCAGCCTTCGACTTCGCCGTCGATGGAGATACCGTTGTCATCGTAGAACGCGATCAGCTTGCCCAGGCCCAGGGTACCGGCCAGGGAAGCGACTTCGTGGGAAATGCCTTCCATCATGCAGCCATCACCCAGGAACACGTAGGTGTGGTGGTCGACGATGTCGTGGCCAGGGCGGTTGAACTGCGCGCCCAGGACTTTTTCCGCCAGCGCGAAACCGACTGCGTTGGCCAGGCCTTGGCCCAGGGGACCGGTGGTGGTCTCGACGCCTGGGGTGTAGCCGAATTCAGGGTGGCCGGGGGTGCGGCTGTGCAGTTGGCGGAAGCTTTTCAGATCGTCGATGGTGAGATCGTAGCCGGTCAGGTGCAGCAGCGAGTAGATCAGCATCGAGCCGTGGCCGTTGGACAGTACGAAGCGGTCACGGTCGGCGAAAGACGGGTTGGTCGGGTTGTGTTTCAGGTAGTCGCGCCAGAGTACCTCGGCGATATCCGCCATGCCCATCGGGGCACCGGGATGGCCGCTGTTGGCTTTTTGCACGGCATCCATGCTGAGGGCACGAATGGCGTTGGCACGCTCACGACGGCTGGGCATCGCTGTTCTCCTGGGGGCTGAATAAAAGAAACGGAAAAAAGGACCGGCATTTTCCCTCAGCCACCGCCTGCGGGCAATGACAGATAGTCACTTGGCGGTGTTTTTCCTGTGGTTTGCACGGCATTCATCCGCAGAAACCTTTCACGGGTTCGCCTGGAAGTTATAGCGACGGCTTATAACCGCCACTTATCGATCAATATCAAAACTTTTTGATATTGGCCTTGCAGGGATTTCCACCCGTCTCTAGACTGCTGGCCTTATGAACCTACCCGTGCCCTCCCTGCGTCCTGACGATGGCGATGACCTGGCTGCCTTATGCAAGGCTGCTGGCGACCCGTTGCGCCTGAACGTATTGCGCGCACTGGCCAACGATTCTTTCGGCGTACTGGAGCTGGCGCAGATTTTCGCCATCGGCCAGTCGGGCATGAGCCACCACTTGAAAGTGCTGTCCCAGGCCGACCTGGTGGCCACCCGCCGCGAAGGCAACGCGATTTTCTATCGCCGCGCCCTGCCCCACACCGACCTGCTGGGCGGCAAGCTGCACGCCGCGCTGCTCGAAGAAGTGGACAGCCTGAACCTGCCGCACGAGGTGCAATCGCGCATCGGTCAAGTCCATGGGCAACGCGCCGCCGCCAGCCAGGACTTTTTCGCACGGGTCGCCGAGAAGTTTCGCGCCCAACAGGACCTGATCGCGGGCTTGCCCCAATACCGCGACAGCGTACTGGCGCTGCTCGACAAGCTGAGCTTCAGTGATAAGGCCACGGCGATGGAAATCGGGCCTGGGGATGGCGGTTTCCTGCCGGACCTGGCGCGCAGGTTCAGGCAGGTCACGGCCCTGGACAACAGCCCGGCGATGCTCGACCTGGCGCGCCAGCTCTGCGAGCGCGAGGCGTTGGGCAATGTCACCCTGCAATTGGCCGACGCGCTGAACACCCCGACGCTCAAGGCCGACTGCGTGGTGCTGAACATGGTCTTGCACCATTTCGCCGCACCCGCCGACGCGCTCAAGCACATGGCCGGGTTGCTGCACCCCGGCGGTAGCCTGCTGGTTACGGATTTATGCAGCCACAACCAGAATTGGGCCAGGGAGGCCTGCGGTGATCTCTGGTTGGGGTTCGAACAGGACGATCTGGCCCGTTGGGCCACCGCTGCGGGACTCGTTCCCGGGGAAAGCCTCTATGTAGGTTTACGTAATGGTTTCCAGATCCAGGTCCGCCATTTTCAGCGGCCGGCTGGCGACACTCACCATCGGTAAATATCAGGAAAACATCGAGATGAGCGAATACTCCCTTTTCACCTCCGAGTCCGTGTCTGAAGGGCATCCGGACAAAATCGCCGACCAGATTTCTGACGCGGTGCTGGACGCCATCATTGCTAAAGACAAGTTCGCCCGTGTGGCGTGCGAGACCCTGGTGAAAACCGGTGTAGCGATCATCGCGGGCGAAGTGACCACCACCGCCTGGGTTGACCTGGAGCAGATCGTCCGTGATGTGATCACCGACATCGGCTACAACAGCTCCAACGTGGGCTTCGACGGCGCGACCTGCGGCGTGATGAACATCATCGGCAAGCAGTCGCCCGACATCAACCAGGGCGTCGACCGTGCCAAGCCGGAAGACCAGGGCGCCGGCGACCAGGGCCTGATGTTCGGCTACGCCAGCAACGAAACCGACGTGCTGATGCCAGCGCCGATCACCTTCTCGCACCAACTGGTACAGCGCCAGGCCGAAGCGCGTAAATCCGGGCTGTTGCCGTGGCTGCGCCCGGACGCCAAGTCCCAGGTGACCTGCCGCTATGAAGGCGGCAAAGTCGTCGGCATCGACGCGGTCGTGCTGTCGACCCAGCACAACCCGGACGTGTCCTACGCCGACCTGCGCGAAGGCGTGATGGAGCTGATCGTCAAGCACGTGCTGCCTGCCGAACTGCTGAGCAAGGACACCCAGTTCCACATCAACCCGACCGGCCAGTTCATCATCGGCGGCCCGGTGGGCGACTGCGGCCTGACCGGTCGCAAGATCATCGTCGACAGCTACGGCGGCATGGCCCGTCACGGCGGCGGCGCGTTCTCCGGTAAAGATCCGTCCAAGGTCGACCGTTCGGCGGCCTACGCCGGTCGCTACGTGGCCAAGAACATCGTCGCGGCCGGCCTGGCCGAGCGCTGCGAGATTCAAGTGTCCTACGCCATCGGTGTGGCCCAGCCTACGTCGATCTCGCTGAACACCTTCGGCACCGGCAAGATCAGCGACGAGAAAATCGTCAAACTGGTGCGCGAAATCTTCGACCTGCGCCCCTACGCGATCACCACCATGCTTGACCTGCTGCACCCGATGTACCAGGAAACCGCCGCCTACGGCCACTTCGGGCGTACCCCTGGGCAGAAGACCGTCGGCGACGACACCTTCACCACCTTCACCTGGGAAAAAACCGACCGCGCCAACGACCTGCGTACTGCCGCCGGTCTGTAATCGCCTAAGGTATCCAGGGACTTGGGCAGGCCGTCCGAGCCCCTGGAAACACCGCGTAAAAAGCCCCGCACTGTCGGGGCTTTTTTGTGGCCGAGCGGATCATTTAGGCTGGGCGTCCTTTTCGAGCAAGGAAGCTCATGATGCGTTTACTCGTCGCGGGTCTACTCAGTGTTTCAATGGGTTTCGCAGGGGCCGAGGACTGCCCCGAGCCAGCCAGATCGCAACTCCATACGCTGGCCGAGCAAATCGCCCTATGGGACGACAGCTACCATCGGCTGGGCCAATCCCCAGTCAGCGATGAACTTTACGACCAGGCGCGCCAACGCCTGGCGCACTGGCGCCAGTGCTTCCCCCAGGCAGCGGCCGTGCCTGACAACCCGCTGGCCAGCGCACGCGGCAACCTGTCCCATCCGATCGTCCATACCGGCCTGGAAAAACGCCTGGATGAGCAGGCCGTCGCGACCTGGCTGGGCACGCGCCAGAATGTCTGGATACAACCCAAGGTCGACGGTGTGGCGGTGACCCTGGTGTATCGCCAGGGCGCATTGCACCAGCTCATCAGCCGTGGCGACGGCAGGCTCGGCCAGGACTGGACGGCCAGCGCGCGTAAAATCCCCGGCATCGTCCAGCGTCTACCGGAGCCTATCGACCTGATACTGCAAGGCGAACTCTATTGGCGCCTCGACGGCCATGTGCAGTCGGCCCATGGCGGGCTCAATGCGCGCAGCAAGGTGGCGGGGCTGATGAACCGTCACCGGTTGAGCGACACCGAAGCCGCCGGCATCGGCCTGTTCGTGTGGGCCTGGCCCGAGGGGCCCCAGGCATTCAGCGAGCGCCTGGCCAGCCTGGCACGCTGGGGCTTCAGCGACAGCCAGCGCTACAGCCAGCCCATTCAAGGCATTGCCGAGGCCGCGCACTGGCGCACTTATTGGTACAACCAGCCGCTGCCCTTCGCCACCGATGGCGTGGTGCTGCACCAGGCGCAACGCGCGCCCGCCGATCGTTGGCAGGTCGGCTCGCCGTACTGGGCAGTCGCCTGGAAATACCCGGCCACCAAGGCCCTGGCATGGGTGCGCGACGTGCACTTCAAGATCGGGCGCACCGGGCGCATCACGCCTCTGCTGGAACTGGAGCCGGTGCGGCTCGACGACCGGCGGATCAGCCGCGTCAGCGCCGGTTCCTTGAAACGCTGGCAAGCGCTGGATATCCGCCCTGGCGACCAAGTGTCCATCAGCCTGGCGGGCCAGGTGATTCCGCGCCTGGATGACGTGATCCTGCGCAACCGCACGCGGGTGCAACTGCCTGTCCCCAACCCCCGGGACTTCCACGCCTTGAGTTGCTGGCAACTGGACCCCGGCTGCGAGGAACAGTTGCTGGCCCGCCTCACCTGGCTCAGCGGCAACCAGGGCCTGGCCTTGCCGCACATCGGTCGCGAGACCTGGAACGTATTGATCCAGGCCGGTCTAATCGCAGGCTTGCTCGATTGGTTGACCCTCGATGCGGCAGAGCTTGCTAACATTGACGGCTTCGGCGCTCGCAGCCGCGAACGCCTGCTCGACAGCCTGCACAGCGCGCGGCAACGGCCTTTCGCACAATGGCTCAAGGCCCTGGGCATACCGCCCGCGGCGCGCAACAACCTGCAAGGCAACTGGCAGACGCTGGTCGCCAAAGACACCCAAGACTGGCTGGCCACCGATGGCATCGGCCCGGGCCGCGCGGCGCAACTGAGCGCTTTCTTTCGCGACCCGCAAGTACAGGCGTTGGCTGAAACACTACGCGTGGCCGGAATCGACGGGTTTTGAAGCCGAGCCGGCCACCTTTGAACAACGGCAGAATTCATCCTGCCGTCAGATTGCGACCTTGGAGTTCCACATGAAATTTCTCGCCCCTTTTGCCCTGTTTACCGTCGCAAGCTTCATGACCCTGCCGCTGTTGGCGGCCGAAGAAGCCGCTCCACTCACCGGCTGCGCCGCCAAGCGCCAGGCCATCAGCACCCAGATCGAACAGGCCAAGGCCCATGGCAACAGCGAACAACAGGCCGGCCTGGAAAAAGCCCTGAGCGAAGTCACCGCCAATTGCACCGACGCCTCCCTGAAAAAGCAGCGGGAAAACAGGGTGCTCGACGCCAAGCACGAAGTCAGCCGCCGTCAGGCCGACCTCGACAAGGCGATGAAAAAGGGCGACGCGGACAAGATCAACAAGCGCAAGGACAAACTCGCCGAAGCGCGCAAAGAGCTGCAGGACGCCGTAGAAGAACTCGACCAGTAATAACCGTCAGTGGTCCCGGAACTGCTTATGGCAGGCGCTGCACGCATCTTCGACTTTCTGCACCGCAGGCCCCAGGTTGCTGACCTTGTAGGGCTGGACTTGGCTGGCGATCACCAATTCACCGGTGGCCGCTTCAAGATCGCGGGCCAGCGCCTGGAATTGCGCCTGTTTCTGCCACACGTCGTCCTTGGCGCTGGTGTGATCTTCTTCACGCACGCTCGGGAAATGCTTCCACGGTTCATGGGACAGCGCATCGAGCTTGACCGCGCCTTCGGCGAACTTCGCCCCGTCGAACGGGATACGCCCACGCAGCATGCCGCCCAGGTCTTCGCCGGTCTTGAGCATCTGTTTGAAGATCGCCTTGCGCTGACCCAGCGGGGAATTCGGATCGACACCGCCGCAGGCGGACAAGGCCAGGCAGGCCAGCAATACAACCGTCAATTTTTTAAAAGTCATGGTGGCTCAGGGTCACGGGAAACGGCGGCCAGTATCCTCGCCCCGCCCGTAAACACCAATAGCCCTATTAACAATAAGGGTTGCCAGGATGGGTTGAATCCCGGGCAATCGCTTCAGGAATGATGTCTATGAAAATCCTTTTGAACGCCTGGAACCGCCGACTGGCGTGGGCTCTGCCGATGATCGCGCTCCTGGCCGGCTGCGATGCGGGCAAAGACACCGGCAAAGATGAAACTTTGAAACCCCACGCCGTCGCCACGTATGCGAGCGCACCGTGGGAAGCCTTGCCAGCGGTGTCCGACAGCGACCTGCTGGCCGGTTTTGAATCCTGGCGCAGTGCCTGCCAACGCCTGAAGGCCGATCCCATATGGGGCGCGACCTGTGCCGCGGCAACCGGCGTGCCGGGCGATGCCGTGGCGGTTCGCGGCTTTCTCAAGGAGCGCCTGGATGTGTTCGGCCTGCGCTCGGCCGACAACACCCCCAACGGCCTGATCACCGGCTACTACGAACCGGTCTACCCCGGCAGCCTGACCAAAACCGCCACCGCCCATGTGCCGGTGTATGGCGTGCCGGACGACCTGATCATCGTCAACCTGGAAAGCATCTACCCCGAACTCAAGGGCAAGCGCCTGCGCGGTCGCCTCGAAGGGCGCGTGCTCAAGCCGTATGACGACGCCAGCACCATCAACGGCCAGGGTTCCAGCGCCACGCCGATTGCCTGGCTGACAGACCCGATGGACCTGCAATTCCTGCAAATCCAGGGCTCGGGCCGCATCCAACTGGCCGGTGGCCGGCAACTGCGCATCGGTTATGGCGACCAGAACGGCTACCCCTATCGCCCGATCGGCCGCTGGCTGGTGGAGCAAGGCGAGTTGAAAAAGGAAGACGTGACCATGGGCGCCATCAGCGCCTGGGCCAAGGCACACCCGCAACGCATCCCGGAGCTGCTGGCGAGCAACCCCAGCTATGTATTTTTCAGCGCCCGCCCCGACAGCAACGAAGGCCCGCGCGGCTCGCTGAACGTGCCATTGACCGCCGGCTACAGCGTGGCGGTGGACCGCAAGGTGATCCCGCTGGGCAGCCTGTTGTGGCTGTCCACGACCAAGCCCGATGGCTCGCCGATTACGCGTCCGGTAGCGGCGCAGGACACCGGCGGCGCAATCACCGGTGAAGTGCGCGCGGACCTGTTCTGGGGCACCGGCGAGGCGGCCGGCGAACTGGCCGGGAACATGAAGCAGCAGGGGCAAATCTGGATGTTATGGCCCAAAGGCGCGGCGTTGCCCCAGGTGCCGGAGACGCTCTAGATGAAATGCTGGGAGGGACTTGCGCCCTCCCACAAGGGGTTTGTGCATGGCCTCAGATCGAGACGAAGAAGAAACTCGCGATCAACGCCATGCCCACCGCCCACACCAGGGAGCGCAGGATCGCCCAGTCGGCCAGGTAGCAGATGATGTACAGCAGGCGACTGGTGATAAACAGCACGGCCAGCACGTTGATGGTCACCAGCGAGGCGGTACCCGCCACGTGCGCAATGATCACCGCCGCTGCAAACGCCGGGGTGACTTCAAAACTGTTGAGCTGCGCGTTATGGGCACGCTTGGCGAAGCCTTCGAGGGTTTCGAGGAAGGCACGAGGGTCGTGGTTCTGCCGTGGACCGAACTTGCCACCGCTGAACTTGGCCACGCCTGTGCACAGGTAAGGCAGAAAAATCGCGATCAATACACACCAGAAAGCGGCCGTCATCATTCATTCCTTTTGTCGTTTTAAACAGCGGTTAGAGGTTTAGCACTAAAAACGCCAAGCCGCCTTCATTTGCCTAGCCGCTCTGCTCATCGTTTATCGCTGTCGATGGGCAAGCTGCTCTCACTGCGGATCTGCGCATGGCTGATCAGCGCAAAGATAAAGCTGCCGCCGACGATGTTGCCCGCCAGGGTCGGGCCGGCGAACACCAGCCAGAAATCCTTCCACGGCAACTCGCCGGCAAACACTAGGTACGACACTTCCGCGGAGCCGACGACGATGTGGGTGAAGTCCCCCAGCGCCATCAGGTAGGTGATGAGGATGATGATCCACATCTTGGCGCTTTCCATCGACGGGATCATCCACACCATGGTGGCGATCATCCAGCCGGAAACGATGCCTTTGGCGAACATCTGGCCGGGGGAGTTCTCCATGATCTTGCGGCCGATCTCAAGGAAGGCATGGTCGGTCTTGGTGTCGAAGATCGGCAGGTGCAGCATCACGTAGGCCACCAGCAGCGTGCCGCAGAGGTTGCCCACCAGCACCACGCTCCACAACCTCAACAGCCGCCCGACATTGGCCCATGTAGGTTTGCTCATCACCGGCAATACGGCGGTGAGGGTGTTTTCCGTGAACAGTTGCTGGCGCGCGAGGATCACCGCCAAAAAGCCCGCGCAGTAGCCAAAGCTGGCGATCACTTTGAAAGCCTCGCCGTCCGGCAGGCGCGAATTGAGCAAACCCATCGCCATCAGCGACAGGCCCATGGTCAACCCGGCCGCCAGCGCCGACCACCACAGGGCGGCGACGCTGCGCTCCAGTTCCTGGTCGCCCTGGGTGCGGATGATTTCGTGGAGCACCGCCGCCCGGGGTGGCTGGTTGTCGTCCACATCCTTTTGCTCTTCCCGCGACAGGTTGGGAGTCTTGCCGTCTTCGTGTGTGGCCATGATGTACCAGAGTCCAAGGGGTGCCTGTAGCTACGACACGCCGCGACAGTGGCTGTTCAGTACGCCGCCAACTAAACCTTGATGCGCCAGGCCTTGGCCATGTCCACGGTGGTGGAGCTGCCCGGTTTGCTCCAGGGTTTATTGCGCGCCTTGTAGTGCTCGATGATGCCGTCGAGCACCCGGTTGAACTCGTTCGGAGTCGTCGCCTGGCCCAAGTCACGTGCCGCGCGTTGCAACAACTCGACATTCGCCGCCGGCTGGCCCGGACGGTACAGCGACGGGTAAATCACCTCGCGGGTAAAGTT
Organism: Pseudomonas extremaustralis; assembly: GCF_900102035.1. NCBI lineage: Bacteria > Pseudomonadati > Pseudomonadota > Gammaproteobacteria > Pseudomonadales > Pseudomonadaceae > Pseudomonas > Pseudomonas extremaustralis. The sequence continues at coordinate 5,342,043 of NZ_LT629689.1, read as the reverse complement.
GTCGGCCTTCACTGCGATGTCGTGCCGCTGCATCTGCGCCACGCCGCTGGCCATGACTTTGGACAGCGGCGCGGCCGTGCCCGATGCCGGCTTGGCGGCCACTTGCAGCAGTTGCTGGAAGTTGCGCTGACCCGAAGCATTAAGCCGTCGCCCCAGCCATTCGATGTGTTCCGGCTTGCGCGCCAGTGCATCCAGATTACGCAGCGCAGAGGCGATTTTCGGCGTGATCATCAGCGCCTTGCCGGCCTGATTGGCCTCGGCAATCGCCACGTCCAAGGTGTGCAGCGCCTGTTGCGCGCTCTTGCGAAACATCAGCACCTGCGCAGCCGCCGGGTCCTTCTTCAGTTCAGCCGCCACGCCTGCCAACAGCTGGTCGTCCATCGCCAGCACCGCCTCATCCAACGAGGCGAACCCGTGCTGCTCACGGGTCTTGCCGCGTGTCTCCAGGTGCGTCGACACCGCCTGGCGGGCCTGGGCCTGCAGATGCTGCTTCTGCTCGGGGGTCATGGTGAAGTTGACGGTGCCGTTGAGCAGGCCACGAAAGTCGCCCTTATCGGTTTTCAGCGGCAAGGTGACCGTCTGTTCGGCGAACGCTTTGAGCCGCTCATCCTGATAGGCGCCGGCAGCGGTATGCGGCGTGCCGGTGAGGGTGTCGCCCAGATGAGTGGAAACACTGCCGCGCTGAGTCGGCGCCGCAGCGTCCTCGGACTCGAACTTGACGATCAGCGACTCGTCCTTGCTCAAGGGGCTTTCGGGAAACGTTCGTTGAATGACACCGGGCGCCGGGGTGTTGAGCAGCAGTCCACCGTCCTGGAACGCCGTGCCCTCGCCGGCCGCCTGGAACCCATGGCCTTGCTCGGTCGGGCTCTTGAACAACACAGGCAACGAACCGGAAATCCGCGCGGCGCGGGCGATGTCCATGTCCGGGGTCAGGCTGGCGTTGAATACCACCAACTGTGGGCGACCGTCGAACATGCCGGTGCCGGTGATATTGAGCTGCTTGATCGCCGGGATGTGGCGGCTCAACACCTCCAGATCACGAAAGGTCGGCGCCCCGCCGGCGCTGAGCCGGTCGGCGATGTTCATGACCTCGGCAGGCCGGGTGGCCCTGGGCGTATCGGCGATGTGGGCAAGAATCGATTTGCGCGATTCGTTGCGCATCATCTCCTCCAGCGGATGGGCCTCGGTTTGCAGGCGCGGCATCATGGTCAGCAACAGCTGGGAAATATTGCCGGCCGGCCCAGGCAGTCGTCCGGCGAGCTGGCCCAGTTTGGTGCTGGCGGTTTGCAGCCATGCCGTCAGCGGGTCTTTGCTGTTGAGCAGGCTGGGCAGGTCGATGCGGTTGGACAGCGCACCAAAGGCCTTGGCGCCCATGCCACTGGCGAGCAACGTGGCGGAGATCGCACCGGCGGAAGAACCGGAAATCATTTGGATGCCGTTGAGTTTGCCGGCGTCTTCAAGTGACTGCACCATCCCCGGAAAGGCAATGCCCTTGGCCCCGCCGCCGCTGAGTACGAGGTGGGACGCCGCCGGCGGGGACAGCACCACGTCCACGCGCCCATTGCTGTGACGGTAGAGGCTCAAGTGGCGCGCGCCCACGTCCTTGACCAGCGGCGTCTTCACGTCCTGGCCGGCGCTTTGCGGCGATGCAGGCTGATTCTGTACAACGGGACTGGATACTTTCATACACGAGGCTCTCTCTACAGGTTGTAGGCCTGAGTGATGAGAGAACCTCGGAAAGATCCTTGCGGAATGATTTGGTAAAGCAAATCACACCGTTGCGGGGTTACTCGGGAGCTTTGCCTTCCTTGAACTGGTCCTTCACGTACTTGATCTCGGTACGGCCGTGGGGTGCGGGCAGCCCGTCTTCGCCGAGGTTGACGAAGACCATTTTTTCCACGGTGAGGATGCTTTTGCGGGTGATCTTGTTGCGCACTTCACAGGTCAGGGTGATGGAGGTGCGACCGAACTCGGTGGCGGTGATGCCCAGTTCGATGATGTCGCCCTGGCGCGAGGCGCTGACAAAATTGATTTCGGAGATGTACTTGGTCACCACACGCTGGTTGCCCAGCTGGACGATGGCGTAGATCGCCGCTTCTTCGTCGATCCAGCGCAGCAAGCTGCCGCCGAACAGGGTGCCGTTGGGGTTGAGGTCTTCAGGTTTTACCCATTTGCGGGTGTGAAAGTTCATGGTCACTCCAAAACGTCTTGCCGAATGATGGGCGATATCATGGCAGAGCCCGCGCCCAAGCTCTATGAACCATCGTCTATGAACGCCATGGGCGATCTGCATGTCGCCGACAGAAACGCTTGGGAAGTGTGGCGTACACGGCTATAATCGCCCCCGCTTCAAAACGGTCATCTTCGGTTGATACCGTTCTCCCGCCACCTGTCCGAGGGGCGCTGCAGCAGGTTCAACCTGTCAGGCTCGGATGGGGCGTTGTCCGGCCCGGTCCACCAGGCCTGATACTAAACGCACAACGGCGCCCATTCGCACATTACGAATGGAGGCTCTCTATGAGCGCTGTCATCACGCCTGCAGATTTCACCGACTACAAAGTCGCCGACATGTCCCTCGCTGCCTGGGGCCGTCGCGAAACCTTTATCGCCGAATCCGAAATGCCCGCCCTGATGGGCCTGCGTCGCAAGTACGCCGCCGAGCAACCGCTCAAGGGCGCGAAGATCCTCGGCTGCATCCACATGACCATCCAGACCGCCGTGCTGATCGAAACCCTGGTTGCCCTGGGTGCCGAAGTGCGTTGGTCGTCCTGCAACATCTTCTCGACCCAGGACCAGGCCGCTGCCGCCATCGCCGCCGCCGGTATCCCGGTGTTCGCCTGGAAAGGCGAGACCGAAGAAGAGTACGAGTGGTGCCTGGAGCAAACCATCCTCAAGGATGGCGCGCCATGGGATGCCAACATGATCCTCGACGACGGCGGCGACCTGACCGAGCTGCTGCACAAGAAGTACCCACAGATCCTCGACCGCGTCCACGGCGTGACCGAAGAGACCACCACCGGCGTACACCGCCTGCTGGACATGCTGGCCAAGGGCGAGCTGAAAATCCCGGCCATCAACGTCAACGACTCGGTGACCAAGAGCAAGAACGACAACAAGTACGGCTGCCGTCATAGCCTGAACGATGCGATCAAGCGCGGCACCGACCACCTGCTGTCGGGCAAGCAAGCCCTGGTGATCGGCTACGGTGACGTGGGCAAGGGTTCGGCCCAGTCCCTGCGTCAGGAAGGCATGATCGTCAAAGTCTCCGAAGTCGACCCGATCTGCGCCATGCAAGCCTGCATGGACGGTTTCGAAGTGGTTTCGCCGTTCATCGATGGCGTCAACGACGGCAGCGAAGCGAGCATCGACAAGGCCCTGCTGGGCAAGATCGACCTGATCGTGACCACCACCGGTAACGTCAACGTCTGCGATGCCAACATGCTCAAGGCCCTGAAAAAGCGCGCCGTGGTGTGCAACATCGGTCACTTCGACAACGAAATCGACACCGCTTTCATGCGCAAGAACTGGGCATGGGAAGAAGTGAAGCCACAGGTACACAAGGTTCACCGTACCGGTTCGGGCAGTTTCGACCCGCAGAACGACGACTACCTGATCCTGCTGGCCGAAGGCCGTCTGGTAAACCTGGGTAACGCCACCGGCCACCCAAGCCGCATCATGGATGGCTCGTTCGCCAACCAGGTATTGGCCCAGATCTTCCTGTTCGGCCAGAAATACGCCGACCTGTCGCCGGCCCAGAAAGCCGAGCGCCTGACCGTGGAAGTGCTGCCGAAGAAACTCGACGAAGAAGTGGCCCTGGAAATGGTCCGCGGCTTCGGCGGCGTGGTAACTCGACTGACCAAGACCCAGGCCGACTACATCGGCGTGACCGTCGAAGGTCCGTTCAAGCCGCACGCTTACCGCTACTGACTTGCCTGTCGCCCGCTCTCTACCCACAGGAGAGCGGGCTTTATGTGGGAGGGGGCTTGCCCCCGATGGCGCTAGCACATTCAACAGCTCTGTTGACTGAACGACTGCTATCGGGAGCAAGCCCCCTCCCACATTGACGGTGCAAGCCTTCCAGTTTGAGTTTCAAAGGGTATTACCATGTCCCAAGACCGTCGCTACAGCTTCGAGTTCTTCCCGACCAAGACCGATGCTGGGCATGAAAAACTGATGGCGACTGCCAAGCAGTTGGCCAGCTACAACCCCGACTTCTTCTCCTGCACCTACGGCGCGGGCGGCTCGACCCGTGATCGCACGATCAACACCGTGTTGCAGCTGGAAAGCGAAGTCAAAATTCCCGCCGCTCCGCATTTGTCCTGCGTGGGCGACAGCAAGGCCGACCTGCGCGGCCTGCTGACCCAATACAAAGGTGCCGGCATCAAGCGTATCGTCGCCCTGCGTGGCGACCTGCCGTCCGGCATGGGTATGGCCAGCGGCGAGCTGCGCCACGCCAACGACCTGGTGAATTTCATCCGTGAAGAAAGCGGCGATCACTTCCATATCGAAGTGGCGGCTTACCCGGAGATGCACCCCCAGGCCCACAACTTCGAAGACGATCTGCAGAACTTCGTGCGCAAGGCCAACTCCGGCGCCGACAGCGCGATCACCCAATACTTCTTCAACGCCGATAGCTACTTCTACTTCGTCGAGCGGGTACGGGCCATGGGAGTGAACATCCCGATCGTGCCGGGCATCATGCCAATCACCAACTACAGCAAGCTGGCGCGCTTTTCCGACGCCTGCGGGGCCGAGATCCCACGCTGGGTGCGTAAGCAACTGGAAGCCTATGGCGATGACGTCAAGAGCATCCAGGCGTTCGGCGAACAGGTCATCAGCGAAATGTGTGACCGCCTGTTGCAAGGCGGTGCGCCGGGGTTGCACTTCTATACCCTGAACCAGTCCGAACCAAGCCTTGCCATCTGGAACAACCTCAAGCTGCCGCGCTGAGGTCTGTTCAAGCAGTACCCAGGCCCTCGTTTATACGGGGGCTTTTTTTGTTCGGTGATTACGGAAATGAACGCCAGCAGTTCATCCGTGACGATTTCCCACGGTTTCTACGAACACCTGATGACTTCGCAGACACACTGACCTCGCCTGCAGACGCTTGAGCCAGAGCTTCTCTTTAACACTCGAGCGTCGTAATCTCAGGGCATGTCCGTGATCCTGAAACTTGCGACCGCTGCCCTTTTGACTTGCCTGAGCCTGGCCGCTTATGGCGAGAAATTGCGTATTGTCACTGAGCCCTGGGCGCCGTATGTGTATGAGCACCACGGCGCCATGCAGGGGCTGGACTACGAAACGACGGTGATCGTGTTCCAGCGCCTGGGGGTCGATGTGCAGTGGCAGTTCCTGCCCTGGAAGCGTTGCCTGGCCATGCTCGAACAGGGCAATGCCGATGGCGCGCTGGATATTTTCCACAGCCACGACCGCGACGCACTGCTGCTGTACCCCAGCGAACCGCTGTCGGAGGTGGAGTTCGTGCTGTTTTATGCCAACGGGCGCCCCCACCCCGCCAGAACCCTCCACGACCTGCGCGGCCTGACGGTCGGCACCTCGCCGGGCTATCTGTACGGTGCGCCCTTCAGTGACGCCAGCCAGTTCAAACGCGAACCCGCCCCCAGCCATGAGGCGAACTTCGGCAAATTGATGCTGGGGCGTATCGATCTACTGATCACCGACCGCCGGGTCGGGCTGCACGTGTTAAGACAAATGGGCCTGGAAGACAAGGTCACCCAGGCCCCGCTCGTGGTTTCCCGCCAGCAGCAATTTCTCGCTGTGCGGCGCGGCGCGGGCATGGACCTGCTGGTTCAACGCTTTGCCGCCGAGCTCAAGCGCTTCAAGCAAGAGCCGGAATATGCCGCCTTGAGCGCCAAATATGGTGGAATCGACGCAAATACGCCGCCCGGACCCACCGTTGAGCAGCAGGAAAGCGGCGCGCCGTGATTGCTCTGTTATACTCCGGCCTTTCCGCCAGGCTTACGCCCGGCCGCTGAGGTCCTGAAAAAGGCACCCAAACCCGCTACAGCGCAGCTTTCAGCCCGCGCGAGCCGGTGGAGTGCTCGCCAGACGCAGCAGGACCGGACGGGATTGCGCTCCCCTAAGCGCCATTCGCGCCCGGCAAGATTATCCCTCTGGGCCAAGCCCTAACTAAAACAGGATTACTCATGTCCTTTGCTTCCCTCGGTCTCTCCGAGGCTTTAGTCCGCGCCATCGAGGCAGCGGGCTATACCGAGCCTACTCCGGTGCAACAGCGGGCCATTCCCGCCGTGTTGCAAGGTCGCGACCTGATGGTCGCGGCTCAGACAGGTACTGGTAAAACCGGCGGCTTCGCCCTCCCGATCCTGGAGCGGTTGTTTCCCAACGGTCACCCGGACAAATCCCAGCGTCACGGCCCGCGCCAACCGCGCGTACTGGTCCTGACCCCAACCCGCGAACTCGCCGCCCAGGTGCACGACAGCTTCAAGCTGTATGCCCGCGACCTGAAGTTCGTCAGCGCCTGCATCTTCGGCGGCGTCGGCATGAACCCACAGGTTCAGGCCATGTCCCGTGGCGTTGACGTATTGGTCGCCTGCCCGGGTCGCTTGCTCGACCTGTGCGGCCAGGGCAGCGTCGATCTGTCCCACGTGGAAATCCTCGTGCTGGACGAAGCCGACCGCATGCTCGACATGGGCTTTGTCCATGACGTGAAAAAAGTCCTCGCCCGCCTGCCGGCCAAACGTCAGAACCTGCTGTTCTCGGCAACGTTCTCCAACGACATCACCGCCCTGGCCGGCAAGCTGCTGCACAACCCGGAACGCATCGAAGTCACGCCGCCGAACACCACGGTCGAGCGTATCGAGCAACGCGTGTTCCGCCTGGCCGCCAGCCACAAGCGTTCGTTGCTGGCGCACCTGATCACCCACGGCGCGTGGGAACAGGTGCTGGTGTTCACCCGCACCAAGCATGGCGCCAACCGCCTGGCCGAGTACCTGGACAAGCACGGCCTCACCGCCGTCGCCATCCACGGCAACAAGAGCCAGAACGCGCGCACCAAAGCCCTGGCCGACTTCAAGGCCGGTGAAGTGCGCATCCTGGTGGCCACCGATATCGCCGCCCGCGGCCTGGATATCGACCAACTGCCCCACGTGGTCAACTTCGAGCTGCCCAACGTCGACGAAGACTACGTGCACCGTATCGGCCGTACCGGCCGCGCCGGTCGTTCGGGTGAAGCCATCTCCCTGGTTGCGCCGGACGAAGAAAAACTGCTGAAAAGCATCGAGCGCATGACCAAGCAGAAAATCGCCGATGGCGACCTGATGGGCTTCGACTCCAGCGCCGTTGAGGCCGAGAAGCCTGAAGTGCGTGAGCGTCCGGACGTGCGTAACCCACGCAACCCACGCGGTCCGAAGGGCGATGGCCCGAACGGCGGCGGTGGCGGCGGTGGTCGTCGCGACAAGGGCAAGGACAAGGGCGGCAAGGAAAAAGCGCCCACCAACGGTCGTGGCGAACGCCCGGCCCGCGAGCAGAAGCCCCGCGAAGGTACTCCGGCCCGCGAACAGCGTCAGCCGAGCCAACCAAGCCAGCCGCCACGCGCCGCAGCCGACCGCGCCCCGGACGAGTTCCTCGACGACGATGTGGATAACTTCGGTAACCGCGTCGACTACGTGCCCCAGGCCAAACCGGCCCAGGGTCGCGGCCGTCGTCCAGGCGCTCCGGCACCGGGCGCTGGCACCGGCACTGGCGCACCCCGTGGCGGCCAGCCACAGGGCGGTCGTCAGAACGGCCCGCGCAACAGCAGCGGCGGCACCACCGGTACGCCACCGGCCAAGCGCAGCGGCCCGCGTAATGGCGCACCGCGTGATGGCCAGGCCCGTCGCGAAGACTCGCGCAGCAACAACCGCCGTCCGTCCCGTGACGACCAGCCACGCTTGTCCGAACCGGCCGTGCAGAACCCGCGCGGCGGTCCGGCGCCGAAGATTATCCACAAGGAGTCGAAAGCCGACCGCTTCCCGACACCGGAGCAGCTGGATCAGTTGCCAGGCCGTCCTCGTGGTGAAAAACCAGCGCTGCTGACCCGCAACCGCGAAGCATAAAAAAAACCCGTATCGCGAGATACGGGTTTTTTTGCCTGTAGGAACGAGCTTGCTCGCGAAGGTCGTCAACGGTAACGCTGGCAGCCTGAAAAAACGCGGTGTCTCTACGTTTTTCGCGAGCAAGCTCGCTCCTACGGGTGAGGCATTACTTCGCTTTAATACCTTCGAATGTCACGTACAGCTCAACATTGTTGGACGCTGGACCCAGGTCCATCTGCTTGCCGAAGTCCTGGCGATTGAAGCTGGTGGTGCCTTCAAAGCCAGCACGGTAGCCGCCCCATGGATCTTTGCCTTCGCCCAGGAAAGTGGCCTTGACCACGATCGGCTTGGTCACACCGTGCAGGGTCAGGTTGCCGGTTACGTCGGCAGTGACTTGGCCAGCGGCATTTTTACCGGTGGTTTTGACACTGGTGGAGACGAACTTGGCATCGGCAAACTTGCCAACGTCCAGGAAGTCCTTGCTGGAGATGTGCTTGTCACGTTCGGCGTGGTTGGTGAACACGCTGGCGGTACGGACGTTGAACTCAATCTTGCTGTCTTCAGGCTTGGCGGCATCAAAGCTGAACTTGCCGTCCAGGTCCTTGAAGGTACCGGTGATGAAGCTGTAGCCCAAGTGGCTGATCTTGAAGTCGACGAAGGCGTGCTGGCCTTCTTTGTCGACGACGTAGTCAGCGGCCATCACCTGACCTGCAGACAGCAGTGCCGTACCGATTGCCAGAGCAGCGAGGGTCTTTTTCAACATGTTTTCTATTCCTTGTGAGTCGAGGTTGAACATCAGGCTTTGCGTCCCAGCATTCGCAGGAGGGTCGCATCACGATCGATAAAGTGGTGTTTCAACGCAGCCACGCCGTGCAAGCCGGCGAAGACCACCAACACCCAGGCGAGGTACAGGTGCACCACGCCGGCGGTGTCTGCCTGGTCCGGTAGCCCGGAAACCAACGCAGGAATTTCAAACAGGCCAAACACCGGGATACCGACACCGTCTGCGGTGGAAATCAGGTAACCGGCGATCATCACGGCAAACAAGCCGACATACAGAAACGCGTGGCCAAACGCAGCGCCGATGCGCGTCAGCCGGCTGTAACTGGCCAGCGGCGGCGGCGCGGGGCTGATCAGGCGCCAGACGATGCGCACCAGCATGACGGCGAACAGCGTGATACCAATGCTCTTGTGCAGGTCGGGCGCGTCTTTGCGCCACGCGCTGTAGTAGTCCAGACCGACCATCCACAAGCCCAGGGCGAACAGCCCGAACACCACCAGGGCCACGCCCCAGTGCAAAACCATACTGACCCAGCCATAGCGGGCCGGTGAGTTGCGTAGTTGCATGTACTTAATCCCGTAAGAGCTGCAGCCAAGACTAGCGATTTACCTATCGAATTAAAGCGGAAAATTTTGCTTTGAAATATCGAGAAATACGATCTTGAGGGTATGAAGCGTAAATTAACCAGGGATTAACGACTATCCAGAAGAAACGTGACAGTCCGTCCCACGTTTACCGCCAATTCATCCGTAATGGGTTGTGACACAGGCGCCCATTGCATAGGCTTGCGCGATTGTTTTACCTGCGCCGCCCGCAGGACCGCTTCGAGGAGATCACCGATGGGCTTGAACAACCAGTGGATGCAACGCGACCTCGCGGTGCTGTGGCATCCCTGCACCCAGATGAAAGACCACCAGCAACTGCCGCTGATCCCGATCAAGCGCGGTGAAGGCGTGTGGCTGGAAGACTTCGAAGGCAAGCGCTACCTCGACGCCGTCAGCTCCTGGTGGGTCAATGTCTTCGGCCACGCCAACCCGCGCATCAACCAGCGCATCAAGGACCAGGTCGACCAGCTCGAGCACGTGATCCTCGCCGGTTTCAGCCACCAGCCGGTGATCGAACTGTCCGAGCGCCTGGTGGCGATGACCCCCGAAGGCCTGACCCGTTGCTTCTATGCCGACAACGGTTCGTCGTGCATCGAAGTCGCGCTGAAAATGAGCTTCCACTACTGGCTCAACCGTGGCCTGCCGAACAAAAAGCGCTTCGTGACCCTGACCAACAGCTACCACGGCGAAACCATCGCCGCGATGTCGGTGGGCGACGTGCCGCTGTTCACCGAGACCTACAAGGCGCTGCTGCTCGACACCATCAAGGTGCCAAGCCCGGATTGCTATCTGCGCCCCGAGGGCATGAGCTGGGAAGAACACTCGCGCAATATGTTCCTGGCCATGGAACAGACCCTGGCGGACAACCACGACACGGTCGCCGCCGTGATCGTCGAGCCGCTGATCCAGGGCGCCGGCGGCATGCGTATGTACCACCCGGTGTACCTCAAGCTGCTGCGCGAAGCCTGCGACCGCTACGGCGTGCACCTGATCCACGATGAAATCGCCGTGGGCTTCGGCCGCACCGGCACGATGTTCGCCTGTGAGCAGGCCGGCATCCGCCCGGACTTCCTGTGCCTGTCCAAAGCCCTTACCGGCGGTTACCTGCCATTGGCCGCCGTGGTCACCACCGAAGACGTGTACAGCGCCTTCTACGACGACTACCCGACCCTGCGCGCCTTCCTGCATTCCCACAGCTACACCGGCAACCCGCTGGCATGCGCGGCGGCGCTGGCGACCCTGGATATCTTCGAAGAAGACAACGTCATCGAAAACAACAAGGCCCTGGCCCAGCGCATGGCCACGGCCACCGCGCACCTGGTGGACCACCCCCACGTCTCGGAAGTGCGCCAGACCGGCATGGTGCTGGCCATCGAGATGGTCCAGGACAAAGCCACCAAGACCGCCTACCCGTGGCAGGAGCGCCGTGGCCTGAAGGTGTTCGAGCACGCCCTGGAACGTGGCGCGCTGTTGCGGCCATTGGGCAGCGTGGTGTATTTCCTGCCGCCCTATGTGATCACCCCGGAGCAGATCGACTTCTTGGCGGAAGTGGCCAGCGAAGGCATCGATATCGCCACCAACAGCAAAGTCAGCGTGGCGGTGCCGAAAGACTTCCACCCCGGCTTCCGCGACCCCGGCTGATCCCCGACACACTTGCAGGCGCCACAGTAATCTCGCTCCTACACAAAACTGTCCAGAGAACAGAAATGAGACTGTCCCGTTTTTTCACCGACACCCCGCTGAGCCTCGGCGATCACGAATTGCCCGAAGCCCAGGCGCACTACATCAGCCGCGTATTGCGCATGGGCGAAGGTGACGCCGTGCAATTGTTCGACGGTTCCGGCCAGGAGTTTCGCGGCACGTTGCTGGAGGTCGGTAAAAAACGCGTCAGCGTGCAACTGACCGAGCAATTCGCCGGCCAGGCTGAATCGCCGCTGCACATCCACCTCGGCCAGGGCTTGTCCCGCGGCGAGCGCATGGATTGGGCGATCCAGAAAGCCACCGAACTGGGCGTCAACGCGATCACACCGATCTTCAGCGAACGCTGCGAAGTGCGCCTCAAGGACGAGCGCGCCGACAAGCGCCTGCTGCACTGGCGCCAGGTGGCGATCAGTGCCTGCGAACAATGCGGGCGTTCGACGGTACCGGTGATTCATCCGCCGCTGCTGCTGGCGGACTGGCTCAAGCAGACCGAGGCGGATTTGAAGCTGGTGCTGCACCCGGTGGCCGAACCGCTGGTCAGCCATGCCAAGCCGTCCAGCCTGGCCTTCCTGATCGGGCCGGAAGGCGGGTTGACCGACAGCGAAGTCGACACCGCCCAAGACGCCGGCTTCCACGCTGCGCGCCTCGGCCCGCGCGTGTTGCGCACCGAGACCGCGCCGGTGGTGGCGCTGGCGGTCGCCCAGCAGCTGTGGGGCGACTTCTAACCCCCACAGTTGGATGGGGTCAGGCCGGGTTACTCCACAGGATCACTGACCGGCCTGGCAATGATCGCCTTCAACTCGCTGGTCATCGGGAACTCCAGGTTCAAGCCCTTGGGCGGAATCGGCTGCTCGAACCAGCGCTGGTAAATCCCGTTGATCTCCCCCGAGCGGTACAGCTCGCCGAGGGTCTCGTTGACCACCGCGAGAAACTGCGGGTCATCCTTGCGCACCATGCAGCTGTAGATTTCCCGCGACTGCTCCTCGCCCACCACCACCCAGTTGTGCGGGTCCCTGGCCTTGGCGCGTTCGCCGTAGAGCAGCGCGTCGTCCATATAGAACGCTGCCGCGCGGCCGGTCTCGAGCATCTTGAACGCCTCGCCGTGGTCCTTGGCGCTGATAACGGACATGTTGGTCTTGTGTTCGGCGTTGTAGCTTTTGAGAAAGCGCTCGTTGGTGGTCCCGGCAGTGGTCACCACGTTCTTGCCCTTGAGGTCGGCAAAGCCTTGGATCCCGCTGTCCTTGGCGGTCAGCAGTTGCCCTTTGACGTAGATGAACCCGTAGGAAAACGCCACCTGTTTCTGCCGCTCGGCGGTCACCCCGGTGGAGCCGCACTCGAGGTCGACGGTGCCGTTCTGCACCAGCGGGATACGGGTTTGGGAAGTCACCAGGTTGTACTTCACCTTGAGGTCGGCCACACCGGTTTTCTGCTGGATGCGCTCGACGATCTTGCTCGCCAGGTCCACCGAATAGCCCATGGGCTTGCCGCTGTTATCCCCCACATAAGAAAACGGCACCGACGCATCGCGATAGCCCAGGGTGATGGACTTGGCGTTGGCGATCTTGCTCAGCGTACCGTCCAGCGGCGCCTGGTTGGCGTGGGCCTGGGCGCCCAGCAAGAGCCCCAGGGTGCAGCCGGTCAACAGGATTTTTTTCATTGTTATGCTCCGTTGGTCTTCGAATTATTTGCGTACCGCAATCACGCTGATTTCCACCAGCACATTCGGCCGCGCCAGTTCCGCCTGCAGGGTGGTGCGCGTCGGCGCCATGCCCGGCGACAGCCACGCGGACCACACGTCATTCATCGGCGCGAAACCGCTGCCGATGTCTTTCAGGTAAATGGTCGCATTGAGCAGATGATCCTTGTCGCTGCCCGCTTCGGCCAGCAGCGCGTCGATCCGGGCCAGCACCTCGCGGGTCTGGGTCGCCACGTCCAGGCCTTCGCCCGGCACCTGGCCCGAGAGGAATACCAGCTCTTTGTAGGTCACGGCGCCGGACAGCCGCTCATTGCTACTGATTCGGTGGATGGTCATGGGTGCACTCTCACGCAGCGCGGGGCGCCAGGCCCTGCATATCAATGGAAGGGGTGTGCTGGTCGATCAATTCGGCCAACAGTTGGCCGCTGCCACAGGCCAGGGTAAAACCGAGGGCGCCGTGGCCCAGGTTCAGCCACAGGTTGCGATAGACGCTGGCGCCTATCAGCGGCACGCCCGTCGGGGTGGCGGGACGCATGCCGGCCCATTCCACCGCATGGGCGTAGTCGCCGGCCAGAGGAAAAGTCTCCAGCGCCTGGCGTTTCACCAGCGCCAGGCGCTTGGGCTCAAGGCTGGCGTCAAAGCCGACGATATCCACCATGGCCGCCACCCGCAGTTGCTCGCCGATGCGTGCATAGACGATCTTGCGGTCGTAGTCGGTGATGCTCACGTTCGGTGCCTTGTGCTCCGCGCCGATCGGCACACTGAGGCTGTAGCCCTTGAGCGGGTATAGCGGCAGCGACAAGCCAGGCAAGCCCAACTCGGCGCTGCGATGACCGGCAGCCAGCACCAGTTGGTCAACCGGCATCACATCGGCGCCCATTTCGATGGCCTGTACCGCGCCGTCGGCGTGAAGCAGCCCGGTAACTTTGCGCCCCAGCAAAAAGGTACAGCGCCCCGACGCTTCAAGCCGGGCCGCCAAGCGTTGGCAGAAGGCATGACAGTCGGCGACTTCCTCATTGGGCGTGTAGATACCGCCGACGAAGCCTTCCGCCGCCTGTGCCAGAGCCGGTTCCAGGCGTGCGCAATCCAGCGCCGACAGCACCTGTTGCTGGAGGATATCGGTGACCTTGCCGCGCGCGCGCTCGAACGTTTCGGCGTTGCGAAAGGTCACCAGCTTGCCGTTGCGCCGCCAGTCGAAACCGTCCAGACGATCATCCACGCGCCATTGCTGCAAGGTGTTCTGGCTCAGGGTCGCCAGGCGCAGCAGGTGCGCGGCGTTACGCTTGTTCACCGAGCCACGGCAGGCGCCAATGAACGCCGCCATCCAGCGCCATTGCTGGGGGTCCAGACGTGGGCGCAGCTTGAGCGGCGAGTCACCGCGCAGCAACCAGCCCATGGCTTGCAACGGCACGCCGGCATCGGCCAGCGGGGCGACGTAGCGGTAGGACAACTGCCCGCCGTTGGCGAAACTGGTTTCGCTGCCCAGGCTGTCGCGCGCCTCGATCACTGTCACTTCATGGCCGGCGCGCACCAGCGCATAGGCGCTCGCCAAGCCAATCACGCCACCACCAATGATGCATACCCGCCTGCTCATCCCCGCCACCCGCCGTTGAATTAAGAGGCCTCAAGCCTAGGGGCAGGTGACAGGCCGGCGACAATGAATAAAGATGGCTCCCCTATAAACAAAGGTTATGGGCCCGCCATGCGCTTGCGGCATATCGAGATCTTCCAGGCCATCCGCCAGACCGGCTCCGTCAGCGCCGCCGCGCAGTTGCTGCATGTCTCGCAGCCGGCGGTGACCAAAGTGTTGCAGCACGCCGAGTTGCAGCTGGGTTTCCCGCTGTTTCTACGCGTGCGCGGCAAACTGCAACCCACCCCGGAAGCCCTGGCGCTGGAACGCGAAGTCGAGAAAGTCAGCGAAAGCCTGCAAGGTGTGCGGCGCCTGGCCAAGAGCTTGCGCCGCGCGCCGGGGCAAAGTGTGCGCATCGGCGCGATCCCGGCGTTGGCGCTGTCGCTGCTGCCGCCGGCGATTCTGGCGTGGCAGCACGATTACCCGGACATCGCCTGCGAGCTGTCCAGCGACCATAGCCGCGAGCTGGTGCAAAAACTGTTGATGCGCGAGATCGACCTCGCGTTGACCCTCAACTTCTCTGGCCATCCGGGCTTGACCACCCAAGTGCTGGCCAATGGCGTGCTGGTGGCCCTGGCGTCCAAGGGGTATTGGCCAGAGGCGCAGTTGAGCAGGCCTTTGCCCCTGGCCGAGCTGGCCGGTGCGCCGTTGATTGGCCTGTCCAGCGCCGACCCGTTGGCGGCCAGGCTCGACAGCTACCTGGAAAACGTCGACCCGCCACCGAGGGTGAGCATTTCCGTACAGACCTATTCCCTGGCCCGCGCCATGGTGGAGTCCGGCGCCGGCCTGACGGTCATCGACCCCTTCACCGCCCTCGGCGCCTCACCGGCGAGCACCTGCATCCGCACGCTGACACCGCCCCTGCCGATCACCCTCTACGCCCTGACCCGCGCCGACGAACCGCCGCCGCACATGCTGGCCAACCTGCTGCAGATCCTCGGCACCCACGCCAGCGCGTTGCTCGACCGCCTTTAAGCACAATGTGGGAGGGGGCTTGCTCCCGATAACGGTGGATCAGCCTGCCTATGCAGAGACTGACACACCGCCATCCACCCTCAGAGCACGTAATGCATGATCGCCACGAAATGCAGCAGGCTGCCGGCGATCACGAACAAGTGCCAGATCCCATGGGAATGGCGCAGGCGATCCTCCAGGGCAAAGAAGATGATGCCGACGGTGTACAACACCCCGCCCGCCGCCAGCCAGGTGAACCCCGCCGTGCCCAGCGCGGCGAGCAGCGGCTTGACCGCCACCAGCACGATCCAGCCCATCACCGCATAGATCACGATGGACAAGATCCGCGCCTCGGAACGCGGCTTGATCTCCTGCAGAATGCCGATCACCGCCAGCCCCCAGACGATGCCGAACAACGTCCAGCCCCAGGGCCCTCTCAGACTCACCAGGCAAAACGGCGTGTAGCTGCCGGCGATCAACAGGTAGATCGAAAAGTGATCGACCTTCTGCATGATCGCTTTACGCCGCCCGCGCACGCTGTGATACACAGTGGACGCGCTGTACAGCACCATCAGGGTAAAACCATAGATCGCCACGCTGACGATCTTCCAGGGGCTGCCGTCCAGGCTCGCCACCACCAACATCCACACCGCGCCCACACACGCCGCGACTGCCCCGAGCAAATGGCTCCAGGCGTTGAATCGTTCCCCGTGGTACATCTGTCACCAACCTCCCGTAACCGTTGACCGCTGGCTGGCAAGCCTCCCGCCTTGCGCATCAGAGTGCAAGCACCTTATGACGTTCCGACGACGCCGCACGGTTTTGCGGGCACAATCGGCAGCATTCGAACAAGAGCCCACGGCCATGCTGATCGACGAAGAATTCACCCTCAAAAAGCTGGAAATCTTCCTGGCGTTCATGCGCACCGGCAACCTGGCCCGCGCCGCCGCCGAGCTGCACACCAGCAATGTCAGCGTGCACCGCGCCATCCACTCCCTGGAAAACGCCCTGCGCTGCCCGCTGTTCAAGCATGAAGGGCGCAACCTCACCCCGCTGGAAAGCGCCTACGCCCTCGAAGAACGCGCACAAAAGCTGGTGCAGGACGCGGTCGACAGCATCCGCCTGACCCGCGAAGCCGCCGGCTTCTCCGCCGAGCGTTTCAAGCTCGGCTCGCTGTATTCGCTGACGGTGAAAACCGTGCCGCAGTTGATCATGGGCCTGAAACTGCGCCGCAGCGAACTCAACATCGACCTGATCCTCGGTTCCAATTTCGACCTGCTCTACAAGCTCAAGAACATGGAAGTCGACGCGATCCTCATCTCCCTCGACGAACGCGCCAACGATCCCGATTGCGCACAGATCGCGCTGTTTTCCGACGACATCTTCCTCGCCACCCCCGCCGACTCGCCCTTCGACCGCGAGCAGCAGATCGACCTGGCCGACGTGCGCGATGCCACCTTCATCACCCTCACCCAAGGCTTCGCCACCCACCAGGACGGCAACCGTGTGTTCAAGCAGGCGGGGTTCGAGCCAAAGGTGGCGATGCAGGTCAATGACATTTTCACCCTGCTGAGCATGGTCAGCTCGGGGGTGGGCTATGCGCTGCTGCCGGGGCGGATTGCGGCGGTGTATGAGAACCGCGTGAAGCTGATACCGCTGCAACCCAGGTACCGGTTGCAGCAGCATATCGGCGTGGTGTTCCTGAAGGCCAAGGAGCGCGACCCGAATTTGCTGGCGTTGCTGGCCGAATGTCGGATGTATGCCAACCGCCAGGCGCAGGTCTGAGACACCGCTATCGGGAGCAAGCCCCCTCCCACACGTGGAATGCATTCCAACTGTGGGAGGGGGGATTGCCCCCGATGGCGCCAGACCTATCAGCCCAAATGCCGGAGTCAGCCCACCAGCCCGCGCACCATCACGTAGAGCAACGAAGGCCCCAACAGGCACCCCAGCGCCGTATAAAACGCCGCCGTCAGGCAGCCATACGGCACCAGTTTCGGATCGGTTGCCGCCAAACCGCCGGCCACTCCGCTGGAGGTGCCCATCAGTCCGCCGAAAATCACCGCGCTGCGGGGGCTATTGAGGCCGATCAGAGGCGCTACGAACGGGGTCATGACCATCACCAGAATCGCCTTGATCAGCCCCGCTGCGATCGACAGCGCCATGACCTCGGAACTGGCGCCAATCGCCGCACCGGTCACCGGGCCGACGATGTAGGTCACGGCGCCGGCGCCGATGGTGGTGAGGCTCACCGCGTCGGTGTACCCGAATGCCAGGGCCACGCTCACCCCGGCGATAAACGAGGAACCCACACCGACGAACAACGCCAGCACCCCCACGTACCCGGCGCGTTTGAGCTCATCCACACTCACGCCAAAGGCGGTGGCCACAATGGCGAAGTCTCGCAGCATCGCCCCACCCAGCAAGCCGATGCCCGACAACAACGGAATATCCACCACGCCCTTGGTGCCACCGGTGAAGGCGCCGCCCACATACGAAAGCAGCAAGCCAAGCAGAATAGCGATGGCCGAGCCGTGCAGGCGGCCCTTGGTGAAGGTATCGGAGATCCAGTAGGACACCCACATGGTCAGGCCGATCACCGCGAACCCACTGATCAGGCCGTAGCCGGTAATCACTTTCATCATCGATTCGTACATGGCAATCACCCGGCTTCTTTAGTGGGAACGACCGCGCTCGGCTCACGGTTACCGATGCGCACCAGCACCGGCACCAGGGCAAAGGCCAGCACCACGGCAAAGGTTCCAGCCAGAATCGCCATCGGCCCGCCGCTGATGGCGCCGTAGACATTCTGCTGGGCGGCCATGGCCACCACGATCGGGATATAGATCGCCGCCCAAAAGCTCACGCCCTGCTCCGACTTGCCGGTAAACAAACCACGCTTGCCCAGGTAACTGCCCAGGCCGATCAGCAGCAACATCGCGATACCGACCCCGCCGACGTTGGCCGGGATACCCATCCATTTGCCCAGCAGTTCACCGATAAACAAGCCGGTCAATGTGCAAAGCGCCAGAAACGCCACACCGTAAATAATCATTGTTGTTGTCCTCAAAGTGCTCGATCGAAATTGTTGTTGTTGTGCTTCGAAAGCCTTGGGTGGTGCTTTATCGGTGGCGGCGCTCCTCCTCTTCCAGCAGGGCCTGCAAGGTATCCAGGCGTGCGCCTTCGCAGGCGATCACTGTGCCGTGTTCGAAGACCCGGCGAGACAGGCCAGTCAGCACGCTGCCCGGCGGCAACTCGATCTGCAGGCGCACGCCGCGTTCGTAGGCACTTTGCACGGTGCCGCGCCAGTCGACGATGCGGCACATGTTGAAGGCCAGGTCGTCGCGCAACTGGTCGGGGTTGTGGATCGGCCGCGCGCGGGTGCTGCTCAGGTAGGTGATGCGCGGCGCCCGCAGCGGCACGAAGGCGCGCGCCAATACCTGGGCAGGTTCATCCAGCAGCGCGCAATGGGACGGCACGCTGACGGCCAGGCGCTTGGCCACGCCGTTGCCTTTGATGCGTGCGGCGACACGTTGCATCGCTGCATCGCTGCCGGCGATCACGGTTTGGTTATCGGCGTTGATATTGGCCAGGTACACCGGGGTTTGCGGGCTATGGATCTCGGCCAGCAGCGCTTCGACGCTGGATAACTGCGGCCCGATCAGCGCGGTCATGCCGTAGCCCTGTGGATAAGCCTGCTGCATCAGTTCGCCGCGCAGGCTGACCAGTCTGACTGCGTCGGCAAAGTCCAGGGCCCCGGCCATTACCGCCGCCGGGTACGCGCCGATGGACAGACCGGCGACGAAATCCGGCGTGCGTTGCAGCTGGCGGGCATGGGCCACGCCGGTGATCAACAGGCACAGTTGCACGGCACGGGTCGACGCCAGGGCTTGCGCCGAATCGAGCCGGCGCACGTCTTCACCCAGGGCATCGCTGGCTTCTGCCAGCACGTCGCCCGGCAGCGCCTGGAGCATGCCCGTGCGTTGGGCGCCCTGCCCCGGAAACACCAGCAGGCTGCTCATGGCATGGCCTGCCAGGGATCGATGACCAGGTGTGCGCCGCTGGCGGTCTTGAGCAAGACGCGGCGTGACGATCCGGCCCATTCGCGCAAGGCCACGGCACCGAATGGGGTTTGCAGTTGCAGGTCCACGGCGCAGGCCGTGCTGTCCAACGCCGCCAGCAGATCCCGCGCCGCACAGCGCTCAAGCGGCTCGGGGGTGTGAAGAATCAGATCCAGATCACTCAAGGCATGCAGCGCTTCGATGCCCGTGGCCAATTCAAACCCGGCACTGCCACTGACGCCCCAATCGTGCGCCGCCAACACTGGCCGCAGTTGATCGAGGGCGCGCAACGCCGGCACGTCCCGGGGCGATGTCAGCGTGCGCAGTGCTTGCGGCGTCACGCGCCGATGCACCGCGTCCAACGGCATCTGCGCAGCATAACGCTGCTCCCGCGCAGGCCCGCGCACCCCCACCGCCACCGTATCCGGCTCGGCAATGGCGCGACGCACCACCACCGGGTGGCCGGCGCGGATCGCGTCCACCACCCAGTCCGGGGCGTCGGCGGGCAGGTGCGCCGGGGTCATGCCCCAGAGCAGATCGTGGGCGTTCACCATTGCTCCCGCAGCAGTTGGCGGACGTGGCTGGAGGCGGCGCGATTGGTCGCGCCCAGGCGGCCGTTCAAGTCCGCGCCATGAATGTCCTTGATCGCATTGATGAGGCAATCGCCGACCCGCGCCACATCGTCTTGCGTCGGTTGTTCGATCTGGCTGACCGACAAGTTCTCCCAGAGCAGACCGAGGCTGGCAAAGCTGTCGATGTCATAGGCCATGGGCGGCACGCTGGCGGCCAGGGCTTCCAGTTCTTCGACACTGCGCAGGGTCACCCGCGCCGCCGAAACCTTGCCCATGGCGTGCACCATCACGCCGGGGTCGCGCAGGGCGATCAGGCGGTTGGCCTGGTAGCCATGGGCGAGAAACGCGCCGGACATGGCCTTGCCCACCAACAGCGCAATCACCGGGTGCCCGGCCAATCGAGCGCGTGCGTAGCTGTCGACGGCGCCGGCCAGGGCCTGGTGGATACCCAGGGCTTCTTCGCGACGGCCGTAGGCCTGGCTCGGCACATCGACGATGGCGATGATCGGGCGCTGGTCACCACGGGCGATGGCCTCATCGACCGCCTTGGCCAAGCCCCAACCTTCCAGCAGGCCGACTTCGCCGTTGCGTGCGCGGGGAAAGCGGTTGTGCGCGTCGGGGACCACGGCGATAAAACGCACCGCTTGCTCACCCAATACGCCATCGGCGACTTTCAGCGAGTCCGGCAACCCGGTCACCTGCGTGGCGCCGGCACTCAATGCGTTGAACCACTGCACACCTCTCATGAGCGTTCTCCCTGATACAGATCACGAACCGTCGCCGGGTCGATTTGCGGCACGGCGTCCAGTTCGGCCAGGCGCGCCAGGTAATGCACGGCCTGGCGGCTGCGTTGCTGTGCAGGCAAGCCTTGTTGCAGCAGCGCGCTGACCGTCTGTTGCAGTTGCGCCACATCGTCCGCCACGTAACGGTCGGCCAGGCCACTGTTGAAGCGCTGTTCGCCGCCGGTCAGGCTCCAGATGAATGGGCGGTCGCGGGAATCGTATTCGTCCAGGCCGGCTTCCTGCTCGATCACTTGCGGTCCGTTCAGGCCGAGGCGCGCTTCGCGGGTCACCACCAGATAGCTGCACAGCCCAGCGGCGATGGACATGCCGCCAAAGCAGCCAACGCTGCCCGCCACCACGCCGATCACCGGCTGATACTGGCGCAGGTCGACAATCGCCGCGTGGATATCGGCAATCGCGGCCAGGCCCAGGTTGGCTTCCTGCAAGCGCACGCCGCCGGTTTCCAGCAGCAGCACGGCGCGGGTCGGGATGCCCTTGCGGTTGTCTTCGGCCGCCAGCTCCAGGGCGCCGGCGATCTTCGCACCGCCCACTTCACCCAAGCTGCCGCCCTGGAAATTGCCTTCGATCGCGGCGATTACCAGCGGCAAACCGCCGAGGCTGCCCTTGGCGATCACCACGCCGTCGTCGGCCTGGGGCACCACGCCCTGGCGGCTGAGCCACGGCGACACGACGCGCTGGAACGGGTCGAGCAATTCGCGAAAGGAACCGGCGTCCAACAGGGCCTTGGCCCGTTGCCGAGCGCCCAGTTCGACGAAGCTGTGTTTGGCAAGCAAGTCAGTCATGGCCGAGTTCCTCGAAACCTTGCTCCAGGCGCAAACGCACCACGCCGGGGGTGGCGCCGAAGTCATGGATATCAATGTTCAACGCCGGTGGCGTGTGTTCCTGGAAGATCCGCTCGAACAGGTGCTGCCAGCGTTGCTCGGCGCCATTCACCGAGGTCTGCACCTGGATCGTCAGCGTGCCGGCCGTGCCCGGTTCCAGCAGCACTTCCAGGTCGCCGGAGCCGACACATCCCACCAGCGCACGACCTTTGGGCGGCTGCCCGGCGGGGAATTCAAAGGATAAGGTTTCCATCACAACGCTCCGTCGAGGCGGTCGATAAACAGGCAGGCGGCCAACAGGTCGGCGGCGCCGCCGGGGGAGGCATTCAGGGCCAGCAGTTGCTGGTCGAGTTCGTGCAGGTGGCGGCGACCGGCGAGGGTGGCGCTGCCGCCGGCATCGAGCACGGCCTGGGCGCCGCGTTGCATCGCGTGTTGGCCCTCAAGCCCGGCGCGGTAGAGCACGCAGGTATCGGCCAGGTCGGTCATGATCGCCAGCAATGCGTCGAGGCGCGCGTTCTGTTCGCCCACGTTTTGCCGACGACTTTTGTGCAGTTGCGGCAGGCCGCGTTGCAGCACCGAAGGGAATCCCAACTGGGCCTCTTCGCGGGCACCGCGTGCGCCGTAGCGTTGCGCAACTTGGGCGCCATGGCTCATCGGTTGCGGCACGTAGCGGTCGTTGAGCAGGGCCAGTCTGGCCGCATTCAGCGGGATGTCGCGTGGCGCCAGCGCAGCGGCAGCGGTCAGCAAGCCAAGGGCCCAGATCGCCCCGCGATGGGTATTTACGCCGTGGGTGGTGATCAGCATCGCTTGCTCACCTTCACGGCCGATGCGCCCGAGGGCTTCGCGCAGGGGCAAGCCGACCTCACCGAATTCAATCGCAGCTTCAGCCATTTCCTTGAACATCGGCCACAGCGACAACGCCGACGCGTGCATCAGCCCGAGGTGCAAATCACTGTGGGCGCCATTGCCGCGCCGGTCCACCAACGCTGGTTTGGGCGACAGGTCCGCTTCATCGATCAGCGCCTCCACGGCCATATCCGCCAGGCGATCGGCGAGGCTGAGTTCATGCAGTTTGAGTGCGCGCATTTACCAGCTCCTGAATTTGGCGGGCGGGTTGTACAGGCCACCGGACCAGTCCACCAGGTCGGCCACGCTCTTGGCGGCCAGCAGCTCGCGGGTGGCGTCGGTGCGGCGGATGCCGAGGTCTTCGGGCAAGGCAATCAAGCCTTCGCGGCGCATGCGCGCGGTGTCCTTGGGGTTGTGGCGCATGCCGATGGCAGTCACCCCGGCGACGGCGGCGATCATCGCCTGGCGCTCTTGCAGGGAACGCGCCTTGTACAGATAGGCGATGCCTTCTTCGGTGAGCAGGTGGGTCACGTCGTCGCCGTAGATCATGATCGGCGCCAGGGGCATGCCGCTTTTGCGCGCCACCTCCACCGCGTCAAGGGTGTCGACGAACGTCGGTTTGCCGCCCTCCTGGAAGGTCTCGACCATTTGCACCACGAGTTTTTTGCCGCGTTCGAGCAGCGCTTCCGGCGCATCGTCGTGGCGCATATCCAGCCACGCCGGGGTGCCGTGACGGCGGCCGCGCGGGTCGTGACCCATGTTCGGCGCGCCACCGAAACCGGCGAGGCGGCCACGGGTCACGGTGCTGGAATGGCCGTCGCCGTCGACTTGCAGGGTGGCGCCGATGAACAGGTCCACCGCGTACTGGCCAGCCAGTTGGCAGAACATCCGGTTGGAACGCAGCGAGCCATCGCGGCCGGTGAAGAACACATCCGGGCGGGCGGCGATGTAGTTTTCCATGCCCAGTTCGGTGCCGAAGCAATGCACGCTTTGCACCCAGCCGCTTTCGATGGCGGGGATCAGCGTGGGGTGGGGGTTGAGGGTCCAGTTGCGGCAAATCTTGCCCTTCAGGCCCAGGGATTCACCGTAGGTGGGCAGGATCAATTCGATGGCGGCGGTGTTGAAGCCGATGCCGTGGTTGAGCGACTGCACGTTGTGTTTTTCGTAGATGCCACGGATCGCCATCATCGCCATCAGCACATGCACCGGCTTGATATGGCGCGGGTCGCGGGTGAACAGCGGCTCGATGTAGAACGGCTTGTCGGCCACCACCACAAAATCCACCCAACTGGCGGGGATGTCGACGCGGGGCAAGTCGCTGACGTCGTCCACCAACTGGTTGACCTGCACGATGACGATGCCATCGCTGAAGGCGGCGGGCTCGATCAGCGCCGGGGTGTCTTCGGTGCTGGCGCCGGTGTAGATATTGCCGGCGCGGTCGGCCATGAAACCGGCGGAGAGGACGACGTTGGGGATCAGGTCCACCACCAGCCGTGCGTAGAGTTCGATGTAGGTGTGGATCGCGCCGATTTCCAGCAGGCCGTCTTCGAGCAACTGGCTGATGCGCAGGGATTGGGTGCCGGCGAAGGAGAAATCCAGCTTGCGGGCGATGCCCTTTTCAAACAGGTCCAGGTGCTCGGAACGCCCGACGCTGGGCATGATCATGTGCAAATCGTGGAGCTTGGCTGGGTCGGCTTTGGCCAGGGAACGCGAGAGGAAATCCGCCTGCTTCTGGTTGTTGCCCTCCAGCACCACGCGGTCGCCGGGGAGGATCAGGGCTTCAAGGGCCTCGACGATTCTATCGCTGGGCAACACGGCGCCGTCGGCATACTGCTTGACCAGCCCGAGCCGCCGCTGCTTCTCGTCGCGCCGCCGCGTCCAGCGCGAGTCGGGGGTAATTATTGTTGTCATGGTCGCTCCACGGGTTTGCTGTCGTGGGCTGTACCTTAGGAGTGAATCGGGGGGGCATCAATCAAGCTGGGCGCCGGATCGTTACGGCTGGAGTAATGAATCGGCGGCGACATGGGGATAAGCCGAATGGGGAGCGCCCTGCCCCCCAAAGCCGCCCACGGTGCTACTGGCCGCGAGGTCAATATGGCGAATTCAAGCGGTCGTCGCCGCACTTGCGCGGCACCCATCGGTATTGATCATGTGGTCGGCCATTTCGGAAAACATACGTTGCAGCTTCGCATTCAGGCTTGGGTCATCCACCTGCTCATTGATTGCCTGATGCATGCACAGCATCCATTCGTCGCGCTCGACCACACTGACGGCAAACGGCGCATGCCGCATGCGCAAACGCGGGTGACCACGCTCCTGATGAAACAGCGGCGGGCCGCCAAACCAGCCACTGAGGAACTTGAATAGGCTGTCGGCACTGCCGACGAGACTCGGCGGGTGCATCTGACGCACTGTCCGCGCCTCGGACAGCCCCTCCATCAATTCGTAAAAGCGGTCGACCAGCCTATGCACCGCAGCCTCGCCGCCTAACTGCAGATAAATACTGGTGTTGCTCTTAGGCTCGGTACTCACTCGTTCAGTCATTTCATCAGCACTCAATGTTGGAACTTTATCCGGCCGACCAGTGCACGCGTCACACCGCACTGCCAGTGGCAGATCACACCGCCGTCGCTCATCGGAACGGACCATTACCAGGCAGTTAGCACGCGCCATGCCAAGCACGGGCATGTGTTTTTTATTGAGGGATAACAAACAGTTAGTTATTCGAGCACGACCATGGCAGAGGCGTTGGCAGTCAGTTGTTCTGCCAATGGGTTATGACGGCAGTGGTTGGCAGTCAGGGTTCGGGTTACGCGCGGCAGGCGTCATGTTCAGCGATTTCTTCGGTGGGTTTGCCTTATGTCATCTTTTCGGGGGGTGAACAGGGACAGACTGACTGCATGCATTGTCAGCCTGCTGTTCAGGCAGGACGCGGGAATTGCTCGCGATGGCAAGTCGCTTGATAGGCCGTTGGCAACTGATCGGGAGATCGCCATGAACGCAAACATTGGAACCATTGATCGCAGCCTGCGTATCGTCGTCGGCCTGATCTTGATTGGCCTGAGTCTGTCGGGCGTGATCGGCCTATGGGGCTGGATCGGTATCGTGCCACTCGCCACGGGCATTTTCCGCTTCTGCCCGCTGTATGCACTGCTGGGCATCAAAACCTGTAAGCGTTGCTGAACGTCCCTTATCGGGCGCAAGCCCCCTCCCACAGTGGTTCAGCGCTGTGGGAATGAATCGCGTCATCGCCACTGATGGTTAGCCAGAAAGTCTTCCACTTTACTCAGCAGTGTTGCCATCCATGAACCCCAGGGGGTTGCCCCCCATCAGATTGATCTTGTCTTGCTGCACGACCCGCTGCACGAAACTGTTCCCGGCCTTCCATTTGCCGATCCAGTCTTCAGGGGTGTAAAGCGTCGGGTTGATGGTGCGGCCCAGTTGCCCTTCCAGCGGCATGAGCTGTTCCATGACTTCACTGTAGTCAAGGCTTTCGCCGATCAACATGAGATCTATGTCACTGGATGAGTGCGCCTCGCCCTTGGCGATGGAGCCGTAGATAAAAGCCCAGGTTATCTGCTCGGCAAACGGAGCCAGTGCATTGCGCAAGGGCTCGTCCAGGCTGAGGGTTTTGCGCACGATGGCCAACAGCTCCGAGTAGATCGGGCATTGGGGGTTGGCTTGGTAGTGGGTCTGATTGCCTTGGCGCGTCATGCTCAAGATGCCCGCCAACTGCAGCCGCTCCAGCTCGCGGGTGAGGCTGCCCTTACCGACCTGGGCCCAGCGCGCGATTTCATTGGTGAAGAAGCTTTGGTCCGGCTTGCCGAACAGCAGGCCCAGCACTTTTTGCTGAGTGAGGGTGAAGAGTGCGGTGCTGAGCGGCAGGGTGTGCATGGTGGCGACCAAGGAGTCCCAAAAAGGGAACGATAGGTCCCTTTTTGGGAACGATCAAGTTTTAAGCCATTGGAGAAGGCGAAACTTGCTCCAGGGCTCGATCCACCAGTAACTGCCCGAGTTCTGCCATTTGCTGGATCCCGAGCATGATTGCGCGCTGGGATGTGTCCAGGTCGAAGGCCAGGTTGCAGGTGAGGGCATTGAGGGAAGACAGGGTTTCGCTGGCGTTGACCAGCAGGGCTTCGGTGTTCTGGTGGGGGTTTACGGTGAAGAGGGGCGGATTGGGGGTGGGTTTGACCATGATTTACAGCTCCGATATGTGATGGAGACTGCCCTCTTCCGCTTGCACGCGAATAAGGTGGCAGCTGTGCGCAGGTGTGCAAGACCGGGCATATCGGACCCCGGCAGATCCCGAAAGATCTCCCACGCACAGCCGCCATAACGAGTACAGCAGACATAAAAAACGCCCGTTGAATGGCTATGGGCGTTGGTGCGCCGACATGTAACCGGACTTGCACGTCCGTGTCACCGTTTTTTGCGGTGACGGGACGAAGACTAGGCCTACGGGGTGCACACGACAAGTTCATGCCCGGCCCAAAATCGTGCGGGAAAAATCCGAAGACCGGGCTTGCTAGCCACCGACAAGCCCGTCAGCCCGGATCTGGCTGTCAGGTTGGAACGGGCCGGCGTGAGTACCGCGCAGCTTTGGTTGTCGATGCAAAGTGCCTACGATTTGTGGCAAGCCGAGCATCGGGAGCAACCGCTGATTGAGCGGTTTGCGCGGATTGATTGAGGTCTACAGCCTGTGGGAGGGGGCTTGCTCCCGATAGCAGTGGGTCAGCCACCAGATGCGGTGGCTGATAGACCGCGATCGGGGGCAAGCCCCCTCCCACATTGGATTTTCATAAGGCTCAGGATCAGGCCAGACCGGACTCAACCAGCAGTGCCTCCAGCCCCATCAAATCCGGCACCTTCGCCACATGCTCTCCCACCTGCACCGCCGCCAGTTCCAGCGAGCACAGCGGTACGTCCACGTAGCTCAACTGGCTGTCGAGTTTGTACGAGCGGGGAATCCCCTGGATCACCATCGCGATGAACTTCAAGGTCGGCCGCCCGCCCAGGGTGTTCAGCACCACGATCCGCGAGCGTTCGCCGGTCACGCTGGCCTCGCCGCAGGCCGCTTCAAAGCTGATCAACGGCAGTTGCCGGTCGCGCCAGGTGACTTGCCGCAGATACCACGGCGGCGCGTCGCTGGCCGGTTCGCCGCGCTGGTAGTCGATCAGCTCGGCGATGGCGACGTTGGGCAGCACCAGGTGGCGGTCGGCCAGGGGCAGGAGCAGGCCGGTGAGTTGGCTGGTGCGGTGGTCAAGCATGGGACTTGCTCCAATAGGCGATGCTGTCCAGCAGCACCGACTCCTGGTACGGCTTGCCCAGGTACTCGTTGACGCCGATGGCCATGGCGCGGTCGCGGTGTTTCTGGCCGGTGCGGGAGGTGATCATGATGATCGGCAGGCGCATCAGCCGTGGGTCGTCGCGCACATGCATCGCCACTTCGAAGCCGTCCATGCGCGGCATTTCGATGTCGAGCAGCATCAGGTCCGGGGTGTGTTCTTCGAGCACGGAGAGGGCGTCGATCCCGTCTTTGGCGGTGAGTACGTTCATGCCGTTGCGCTCCAGCAGGCGGGTGGTGACTTTGCGCACGGTGACCGAATCGTCCACCACCAGCACCAGCAGCGGGCGTTTTTTCACCGGTTCGTTGAGGATCAGCGGCGCATCGACCACCTGGGCCGGCAAGGCCGGTTGCCGTGCGCGGATATGCGCCAGCAGGTCGATGATCAGCACCACGCGACCGTCCCCCAGAATGGTCGCCCCGGACAAGCCCTGCACCCCGGCGAACTGCGGCCCCAGGCCCTTGACCACGATCTCCCGGCTACCGCCCATGGCGTCCACATGCACCGCCACATTCCGGTCATTGCAGTGCACCAGCAGCAACGGCACCGGTTGGTACTGGCCGAGCAGTTTCGGGCGCGCCACGGTGTGCAGCAGGTCGCCGAGGTAGAACAGTTCGTAGCGCTGGCCGGCGTACTCATAGTGCGGCGGGTCTTGCTGATAGTGCCCGGCCAGCTCATGGGGCAGCACACGCACCAGGCCTTCGATGGTGTTGAGCGGGATCGCGTACTGGTCGTCCGCGCACTGCACCATCAACGCGCGGTTGACCGACACGGTGAACGGCAGGCGAATGCGAAAGTGCACACCCTGGCCCGGCGTCGAGTCGATGACCATCGAGCCGCCAAGCTGGCGCACTTCTTCGTGCACCACGTCCATGCCCACGCCACGCCCGGAAATCTGGGTGATTTTTTCTGCGGTGGAGAACCCCGGCTGCAGGATGAACTGCAACACCTCGCGGTCGCTCATCTCTTGATGGGGGGCGAGCAGGCCGCGCTTGATTGCCTTGCGCCGCACCGCGTCCAGGGGCACGCCGGCGCCGTCGTCGCGCATGTCGAAGACGATGTCGCCGCCTTCGTGGGTCAGGTCCAGGGTGATGCGGCCCTTCTCCGGCTTGCCGGCCAGCAGCCGCGCATCGCGGGACTCCAGGCCGTGGTCGACGGCATTGCGCAGCATATGTTCCAGCGGCGCCGCCATGCGTTCCAGCACGTTGCGGTCCATCTCGCCTTCGGCGTTGCCGACGATGAATTCCACGTCCTTGCCCAGCTCGCCCGCCACCTGGCGCACGATGCGTTTGAGCCGCGGCAGCATGCGTTCGAACGGCACCATGCGCGTGCGCATCAGGCCTTCCTGCAACTCGGTGTTGATCCGCGCCTGTTGCTGCAACAGGTCGTGGGCGTCCTGGTTGCGACGCTCGAGGGTGTCCTTGAGGTCCAGCAGGTCGGAGGCCGATTCGGAGAGTGCGCGGGACAGTTGCTGCAACTGCGAATGGCGGTCCATTTCCAGCGGGTCGAATTCTTCATACCCCAGGCGCTCGGCCTCGGCCTGCTGGCGGCTGAGCAGGCGGCTCTGGGTTTCGCTGTCGAGGCGGCGCAGTTGGTCGCGCATGCGCTCGATGGTGGTTTCCACTTCCGTGAGGGCGATGCGCGCGTCGTTGACTTGCTGCTCGATACGGCCGCGGAAGATCGAGGTTTCGCCGGCCAGGTTGACCAGGTCGTCGAGCAACTCGGCGGAGATCTTCACCATGTCCGCCGCCGGGTCCGCCGCCGCTTCGCCCTTGCCCGCCGGCAACGCCACCGGCAGCACCGGCTCTATGCCCGGATGCACCAGGCTTTTGATGCGCTCGATCAGCTTGTCCACCGAGCCCACCGGCACACCTTCGGCCACCGCATCGATCATCTGCGCCAAACGGTCATGACAGCCTTGCAGCAACATGAACAGTTCGTCGGACGGCGCGAGCAAGCCTGCCGATAAGCCTTCGTAGAGAAATTCCAGCTCATGGGCCAGGTCGCCGATCGGCCCGATCTCGACCATGCGCGCGCCGCCCTTGAGGGTGTGCAGGTCGCGCAGCAGGGTTTCGACTTCCTGGCGGTTGTTCGGCTCGGCTTGCCAGCGCAGCAAGGCGCTGCCGGAGCTGTCGAGAATGTCGCCAGCTTCTTCGAGGAAGATATCCAGCAATTCCGGGTCGGCGCTGGAGGCTGGCGCAGCGGCGGGCGGCGTCGTCGGCGGGCTGCTGTGGCGTAACGCGTGCAACTGGGCGATCAACTCGCTGGCGTCGCTCAGGGGTTGCTGGTGTTGCAGTTCTTCCAGGTGCTGGGCCAGCCGTTCATGACAGGCCATCAATAGCACCGACAGCTCTGGGGAGTAGCTGTAGCGTCGATCCACCAAGCCTTCGTAAAGGCCTTCGAGTTCGTGGGCCAGCTCGCCCACCGGGGCGACCTCCGCCATGCGTGCGCCGCCCTTGAGGGTGTGCAGGTCGCGCTGCAGGGACGACAGCGGTGCCGCGTTATCGGGCTCCAGCAACCAACGTTTGAGGGCTTGCCCGGCGCTGTCGAGGATGTCGACGGCCTCCTCCAGAAAAATCTCGACGATCTCATCGTCCATCGTGCTGGCGTGGCTCAGTTGCTGCGTGGCGGCGCCCAATTCGGCGATGGTCTGGGCGCGGTTGCCGTCGCTTTTGATCAGGCCGGTGGCGGACGGGTCGAGGGCCTCGTCCAACAGTTCGCGCAGGGCGTGCACCCGGGCCGGCGCCGGGCTGATTTCCTGCCCGGCCGCCAGTTGGTCGAGCATGCTGATCAGCGCTTCATGGGCCTGTTCGGCCTCATGGAAAAACCGTTCGCTGACCGCCAGGCTGCTTTCTTCCACGGCGCCATACAGGTCGAGCAAGGCCTCGCACAGTGCGTCGATGGCGTGCAGGTCGGCGTCGTGGGCGCCTTCCCCGAGGGTGGTCAACTCGTCCAGCAGCGCGGTGAGTTCCTGGCGTTCGCCGGGGTGTTGTTGCCAGCGCCGCAGCAGGCTTTCGGCGTCGAGCAGGATGTCCATGCCCTGGGCCAGGAAGTTGGCGATCAGTTGCGGATCGCGCTTGATGCGCAGGCCGGTGTTGGGCGCATCGAGCAGGGCGGCGAGCTGCTGGTCGAGCAGCTTCTGGGTGCGCTGGATCAGGTCCTCGGCCCCGCGGATCGGCGCCAGGGGATTGCGGTCCAGTTGGCGCAGCCCGCGCTGGAACAGGCCCTCGGCCTCCAGCAGCAACTCCACTTCGTCCAGGTCCAGCGGCAAGCGATGGGCCTTGTACTCGCGGGTCAGGTGATCGAGGGGGCGCGCCAGCTCGGCGATGGGCAACACGCCGGCCATGTGGGCGCTGCCCTTGAGGGTATGCAGGGCGCGTTGCAGTTCATCGCTGACTTGCAGCGGCACGTGCTCGGCGGCCAGTTGCAGGAAGTGGTTGAGGCTGTCCAGATGGCTTTGGGCTTCGTTGCGGAAGATCTCCAGCAGCATCGGGTCGTGGGGTTCGGCCTCGGGTGCTTGCGCGCCGCTGGCCAGGGCGTGGGCGCGGGCGGCCAGGGCGTCGACTTCATCGCGTTGATGCTGGTCGTCGGTGGCAAAGTCGGCGATCAATTCCGGCAGCAGGGTCACTGCGTCGTCCAGCACCTGTTGCACCGCCGGGCTGAGGGCCACGCTGTGCTCCAGCACGCGGTTCAACAGGTTCTCCACGGCCCAGGCCAGCTCGGCCAGGACCAGGGCGCGCACCATGCGGCCGCTGCCTTTGAGGGTGTGGAAGGCGCGGCGCATTTCGCCCTGGGCGACTTTATCGGCACTGTTGGGCAGGTCGCGGTGCAGCACCTCGAGGACTTCGTCGGTTTCTTCCAGGAAGACTTCGCGCAGTTCGTCGTCGATGGGGGCTTCATCGGCCGGCGGCGGCAGCAGGCTGCCGGGGCGTTGCAGCGCGGGCGGGTTGAGGCGCGAGGTGGGGCTGGCCAGGGCGTCGAACTGGGATTGGCTGGAGGCGGTCTCGGTGGAGAGCGCGCCGTCCGGGGCGACCAGCGCCTGGCGCCAGGGTTTTTCCGCCGGCAGGTAACCCAGCGCGGCCAGGCCCTGGGTGGCCAATTCCAGCACCCGTTCGCCGGCGGCGTCGGGGTCCTGCAGCATGCGTTCCAGGTAATACTCCAAACCGCTGATGACATCGGCGAAATGCGCCAGCTGCGTCTCGGAAGGCGGCGAGTCGTGGGTCATCAACTGTTCGTCGACGAAATCGGTGCACCCGCGCATCAGGCTCGCCGCCCGTGGCAGCGGGATCATCGCCAGGGCGCCGCGCACCTGGCTCAGCAGCTCGGGCAGGGAGTCCAGGCGCTGACGATCCCAATCGGCTTCGAGGCAGTCGATCACCAGTTCCTTGGCTTGCCGCAGGCATTGGCAGGATTCGCGGATCACCAGTTGGTGGATCTGGGTCAGGTCGGTGGTGGGCAGGCGGCTCTCTTCGCGGTTCTCCGGCTCGACGGTGCCGGCCATGCCCGCCAACGTCGCTTCGACGTAAAGCAAAGCCCCGGCGACGTCCATCAACACGGCGTCATTCGGCTCGCGCTGCCCCTGGGCCAGGCTCAGCACCACGGCCAGTTGGTCGATGATCACTTTGCGCGGCTGGCCGAAACCCAATACGGCCAGGGTGTCGGCGATCTGGCGCAAGGGCGCGAGCAGCGCGTCGAGGTCGGCGGTGTGTTGGCGGTCGCTGCGCACGAACAGGTCCAGGCGTTCCTTGACCCGTACCAACTCCTCGCACAGCGCGCCCAGCACCGAGCCCATGGCATTGCGATCCGGCCCGGCCATGCGGGCGCGTTCGGCATCGACCACGGCGCTGTCGGGCAAGGCTTCGTCGAGGCCGTAGCGTTCCTTGAGGCTTTGCATGCGCGGCGTCGGCCGGGTGACTTTGGCGACGTAAAACAGCAGGCTCTTGAGCAATTCGTCCGGCGCGGCGCGGTTGATCCCGCCGATGCCCTGGGCCAGCAGGCGCTTGAGCTCCTTGTCGCAGGCCTTGAGCAGGCTGCGCAGCGCCGGGCTGTTGGCGATCACGCCGGTGAGCATGCCTTCGACCAGCGCCGAGGTGACTTGCCACAACGGCAACAACGGCGCGCCCTGACACAGCGCTTCGAGACGCGCGAACACCCGCGCCATGTCTTCCAGGTTGCTCGGGCCGTGGTCTTCACGCAGCAGCCCGGACAGGGCCTGTTGCAGCAGTTGGTGCCACTGGCGCAGTTGCGTCGCCAGGTCCGGCAGCGCGCGTTGGGCCAGGGCGTCATCGGGCAAGGGGGCAATCGACAGCAGTTGCGGGCTGAACAGGCTGGTCTCCGACAACAGGCTTTCGCCGTGGGCACTGCGCAGGTCGTTGAGCAGCGGCAGCACCAACAGCGGCAGGTCGCGGCGGGCACTGTGGACACGGTCCAGGTACAGCGGCAATTGGCCGAGGGCCTGTTGCAGCAGGCGCAGGCTTTCATCGCGCTGGGCGACATTGCCGGCTTGCAGGGCCAGGGCCAGCTCTTCGATCTCTTCGGCCAGCAGTGCCGCGCCGTAGAATTCGACCATCTGCAACGCGCCATGCACCTGGTGGATACCGGCCAGGCACGCGCCGATCGCATCGCCGTCGTGGGTGTCGACATAGGTGTCGAGCGCCGAACGGGCCTGTTTCAGGGTTTCGGCAATGTCGCCCTTGACCCATTCGAGGGCCACGTAGTCGTGCCGATCAACCATAACTGCTCCGCTTAGAATTCATGAGTTGCCGGTGTTCGTGAAACCAATGCTGCTCAACGGTGGGAGCGCACTTTAATCATTCGCCTGTTTGGGCGGCGGCAGGGTGAACCCCGACACCGAGCGCCGCAACTGGCTGGCCATCTTCGCCAGGTTGCCGATGCTTTCGGCGGTAGCGGTGGAGCCCGAGGAGGTCTGCGTAGTGATCTGCTGGATCACGTTCATGGTCAGGGAGATCTGCCCCGCCGACGAAGTCTGTTGCTGCGCCGCGTTGGAGATGCTCTGGATCAGCGCCGCCAGGGTTTTCGACACGCCTTCGATCTCTTCCAGTGCCACCCCGGCGTCCTGGGCCAGTCGCGCGCCGCGCACCACTTCGGTGGTGGTCTGCTCCATGGAGATCACCGCTTCGTTGGTGTCGGCCTGGATCGCCCGCACCAGGGTTTCGATCTGCCGCGTGGCCGCCGACGAGCGCTCGGCCAGACGCTGGACTTCATCGGCCACCACCGCGAAGCCGCGCCCGGCATCCCCGGCCATGCTCGCCTGGATCGCCGCGTTGAGGGCCAGGATATTGGTCTGGTCAGCGATGTCGTCGATCAGGCTGACAATGTCGCCAATCTCCTGGGAAGACTCGCCCAGGCGCTTGATACGCTTGGCGGTGTCCTGGATCTGTTCGCGGATGTTGTCCATGCCGTGGATGGTGTTGTGCACCACCTCGTTGCCTTTGTTGGCGATCTCTACCGAGCGCTCGGCCACCGCCGAGGATTCGGCTGCGTTGGCCGAGACCTGGTCGATGGATTGGGCCATCTGCTTGATCGCGGTGGAGGCTTCGGCGATCTGCTGGGCCTGGTGCTCCGAGGCTTGGGCCAGGTGCATGGCGGTGGCCTGGGTGTCCTGCACGGCGCCGGCTACCTGGCCGGCGGTGAGGTTGATGGTGGCGACCAGGTCGCGCAGTTGGTCCACGGAATAGTTGATGGAATCGGCGATGGTACCGGTGAAGTCTTCGGTCACCGAGGCCGTCACCGTGAGGTCGCCGTCGGCCAGGTCTTCGATTTCATCGAGCAGGCGCATGATTGCGTTCTGGTTGCGTTCGTTCTTCTCGGCGGTTTCCCGCAGTTGCTGGTTGGTGGCGCGCACCATCACGAGGCCGATCAGGATGATCGAGGCCAGTGCCAACAGGCCCAGTACATAGCCGCCGATGGTATCGAAGCTGCGCCCGCCGGCGAGGTTTTCAAAGCCGGTGGCCAAGTGCGAGGCTTCATCGAGCAGGGTTTGCGACAGGTTGAAAATATTGTTCGCCGAGGCCCGCACCTGGAACAGCTGCGGCGAGGTTTCGAGGATTTCATCCACGGAACCGGAGACAAACTCGAACAGCTCCGAGATTTCCGCCAGCCGCGCGCGGGCGTCAGGGTCTTCGACCTCGGTGATGCGCAGGCCTGGGTTGCCTCGAAGCATGCCGTTGAGTACCTGGCCGAAACGGTTGGCATCGCGGCCAAAGGCATCGGCGGCCTGCACGGCGGTTTCGTCGCCGGCGAGTACGGTGTTGACCGCTCCCAGAATACGTTCGGCCAGCAGCGACTGGCGCTGGGCCACGGCCACCTGGCTGGCCGGAGCACCGCGTTGCAACAGGATGTCGACGACCTTTTCCGATTCAATCTGCAACTGCGGCACGGTTTCGGCCAGGGTCGCGGCCACTTGGTGCAGGGACAATACCGTCTGCTCGCTGGCGAGGATCGCGTCGGTGTTTTTCAGCAGCGCTTCCCAGTCGGTCTGTACCGCACGCATTTCCGCGCGAACCGCGTTAGGTGCCGCGGGCAGGCCGGTGTCCGGGTCGCCTTTTTTCAGGTAGCCCCAGCGCTGGGCAAAATCGTTGCGCGCCTCGGCCAGCAGCTTGAACGCGGCGGCCTTGCCGGCGGCGGCCTCGGTGGCGTTCTTGGCGATGCGCTGGGACAGCACGCGCAATTCACCGGCGTGGCCGATGTACTGCTTGTCGTAGGTGGATTGGGTGTTGAGGTACGCAAAGTTGGCGAACAGCAGCATGATGAACACGATCAACGCGATAAACAGCACGATGATCTGCGAACGGCTGCGCGAACCGGCCTGGAGTTTGGGCGTGGTGGCGGTAGTCATGCGGCAACATCCATGAAGCCCGGGGACTGGGCCAGGGCGAAGGGGCTGAAGACCTGCCACAGCGGGTCGCCGTCGAACTGGCCATGGATGAACGGCGCGCCGGGGCTGGCGCTCGCCAGCAGCGCGTCTTGTGCGAAATGCTGCATTCCCACCACCTCGTCCACCAGCAGTCCCACGAACAGATCGTTGTATTCCACCACCAGCACCCGCCGTTGCGGGCGCGGCCTGGACAGTTCAAGGCCGAGAAACCCGCCAAGGTCCATCACCGGCAGCAAACGCCCGCGCAGATTGGCCACGCCCTTGACCCACGGCTTGACCCCCGGCATCAGGGTGCAGCGCGGTTCATGCAGGACTTCGGCGACTTCGCCCATGGGCGCCACGTACCAATGCTGCCCCAGGCGAAAACCAATCCCGCTCCAACGCTGCAGGCGGGTTTCCTGGGACGGCAGGTCGGCCGCCAGCAGACGGCAGCGATGGTCGATGTCCAGCAGCAGCTCGAAAGCGGTTTGCGACTCGGTCATGATGGCGTGTCGTCAGCCGGCCAGCACCTTGTTCAGGGTGGCGATCAGGGTCTCTTCGTCCACCGGCTTGGTCAGGTAATCCTTGGCTCCCTGGCGCGCGCCCCAGATCTTGTCGGTCTCCTGATCCTTGGTGGTGATGATGATGATCGGAATCCGATTGGTTTCCGGCTCCTTGGACAACTGGCGCGTGGCCTGGAAGCCATTGAGGCCCGGCATCACGATGTCCATCAGCACCGCATCGGGCTTTTCCTGACGAGCCAGGGCCACACCGTCGGCACCGTTTTCGGCCTTGAGAACCTGATGACCGTGCTTTTCCAGCATGCCGGTCAATTTGTACATTTCGGTCGGCGAATCGTCGACGATCAGAACGCGTGCCATGGTTTTCCCCAGTACATTGGTCGGCGCCAGCCCTTGTGAGGCGGCGTCAGTGTGCTTGTTCTACTGCCGCGAACCCAGGCACGTAGGCCTTGATCGCGCCCAGCAGCTCTTCCTTGCTGAAAGGCTTGGTCAAAAACTGATCGACACCAACGATACGTCCCTTGGCCTTGTCGAACAGCCCGTCCTTGGAGGACAGCATGATCACCGGGATCGACTTGAACGCCGGGTTGTTCTTCACCAGGGCGCAAGTCTGATAGCCATCCAGGCGCGGCATCATGATGTCGACAAAAATAATGTGCGGGTGATGATCCACAATCCTGGCCAGGGCATCGAAACCGTCGATGGCCGTGATGACATCGCAGCCCACGTTCTTCAACAAGGTCTCGGCGGTGCGGCGGATCGTTTTCGAATCATCGATCACCATCACTCTCAAGGCGTTGGAATGCTGTTCCATATCTGCTCTACCATCGCCACAGCGAATCGGTTTTCGGTGTGTACTGCCTGATGCTGCCCAGGATGGGCGCCGCAAGCCTCGGAATTCAAGGGCTGCTGCGCCGTGGCAGTCTTTTTAGCACAGTCTCCGGGCGCAATCTATCGAGCAGCCTGCCAGGTGGTTTTTCCTTGACCCACAACAACCGCAGCGCCACTCTGACGCCACTTTTATGCGCCCTAATTTGCTAGAGGAAATCCCCCATGAGCGTTCGCGTCGGCATTGTCATGGACCCTATTGCCAGCATTTCCTATAAAAAGGACAGTTCGCTGGCCATGCTCCTGGCCGCCCAGGCCCGCGGCTGGAGCCTGTTCTACATGGAGCAGAGCGATCTGTATCAGGGCGACGGCGAAGCCCGCGCACGCATGCGTCCGCTGCAGGTGTTTGCCAACCCTGAGAAGTGGTTCGAATTGCATGACGAAATCGACAGCCCCCTGAGCGATCTGGACGTGATCCTGATGCGCAAGGACCCGCCGTTCAACATGGAATTCGTCTACTCCACCTACCTGTTGGAGCAGGCCGAGCGCGCTGGCGTGTTGATCGTCAACAAGCCGCAGAGCCTGCGCGACTGCAACGAAAAACTCTTCGCCACGCTGTTCCCGCAGTGCACCCCGCCCACCGTGGTCAGTCGTCGCGCCGATGTGCTGCGTGAATTCGCCGCCAAGCACGGCGATGTGATCTTCAAACCGCTGGATGGCATGGGCGGCACGTCGATCTTCCGCCACAGCGCCGGTCACCCGAACCTGTCGGTGATCCTAGAGACCCTGACCGACCTGGGCACCCAGCAGATCATGGGCCAGGCCTATCTGCCGGCAATCAAGGACGGCGACAAGCGCATCCTGATGATCGACGGCGAGCCGGTGGATTACTGCCTGGCGCGTATCCCGGCGGCCGGCGAGACCCGTGGCAACCTGGCGGCCGGTGGTCGTGGCGAGGCACGGCCGTTGTCGGACAAGGATCGCTGGATCGCCTCGCAAGTCGGCCCGACCCTGCGCGAAAAAGGCCTGCTGTTTGTAGGATTGGACGTGATTGGTGAGCACCTCACCGAAATCAACGTCACCAGCCCGACCTGCATTCGTGAGATCGACAATGCCTTTGGCACCAACATTGGCGAAATGCTGATGGCGGCGATTGAGCGCAAGCTGCAAGCCAAGTGATATAGAACAGCCGGACACGCACCAACATTGCGTTATCATGCGCCACCTGTGAAACGCGCGATGTTGGTTTTCTTGTCATGACGCTCCCGTCCGATCTGCCTCCCGAATTGTCCCCAAGCGGCGTGCGCCCGGCTGATCGACTCGGATTTACCCTGTTTCTCGCGGCGCTGATCCACCTGGCACTGCTGCTCGGCGTGGGTTTCACCATGGTGGAGCCCAAGCAGATCACCAAGACCCTGGAAATCACCCTCGCCACGTTCAAGAGCGAAAAGAAGCCCGAGAAGGCCGACTTTCTCGCCCAGGAAAACCAGCAGGGCAGCGGCACTCTCGACAAGAAAGCCGTGCCCAAGACCACCGAAGTGGCGCCGTTCCAGGACAACAAGGTCAATAAGGTCTCCCCGCCGCCGACGCCCAAGCCCGAGGTCAAGCAGGCCACGCCCAAGGCTGCCGTGACCACGGTCGCGCCCAAACCGCAGAAAGCCCCGGCCCAGCGCGAGAAAACCAAGACCGAGCCACAACCCGAGCCGGTCAAGCCGGCGCCGACCTTCGACAGCTCGCAGCTCTCCGACCAGATATCCAGCCTTGAAGCGGAACTGGCCAACGAACAACAGCTGTACGCCAAGCGGCCACGCATCTATCGCCTGAATGCTGCCTCCACCATGCGCGACAAAGGCGCCTGGTATAAGGACGAGTGGCGCAAGAAGGTCGAGCGCATCGGCAACCTCAACTACCCGGACGAAGCCCGCCGCCAACAGATTTATGGCAATTTGCGCTTGTTGGTGTCGATCAACCGTGACGGAACGCTCTATGAAGTGCAGGTGCTGGAGTCTTCCGGCCAACCACTGCTGGACCAGGCCGCCCAGCGCATCGTGCGCCTGGCCGCGCCCTTTGCGCCGTTCAGCGGCGACCTGAACGACGTGGACCGCCTGGAAATCATCCGCACCTGGCGGTTTGCCAAGGGCGATCGCCTGTCCAGCAACTGAAAGCGCCCCCCCTGTAGCAGCGAGCTTGCTCGCGAAAATCGTCAAGGATAATGAAGCGCTCCAGGTAGACCCGCGTCACTCTCAGGTTTTTCGCGAGCAAGCTCGCTCCTACAGAAAAGCCGACAGCGCTGTATTCGGGTCACTCCCAGCTTGTCAGTTCGCCCCTCCAACG
This sequence comes from Pseudomonas extremaustralis, assembly GCF_900102035.1. Lineage (NCBI taxonomy): Bacteria > Pseudomonadati > Pseudomonadota > Gammaproteobacteria > Pseudomonadales > Pseudomonadaceae > Pseudomonas > Pseudomonas extremaustralis. Next base: position 5,302,615 of record NZ_LT629689.1, on the reverse strand, counting down.
CCACACTAGCGGACATGAAAAATGTCAGCCCGACCTACCTCAAGCACCAATTCCTGATCGCCATGCCCCACATGGCCGACCCGAACTTTGCGCAGACCTTGACCTACATCGTCGAGCACACGGCCAATGGTGCCATGGGGCTGGTGGTGAACCGTCCGCAGGAGCTGAACCTGGCCGATATCCTTGAGCAATTGCGCCCGGAAATCGCCCCGCCGGCCCGGTGCCAGGGCGTGCCGATCTACATCGGCGGGCCGGTGCAGACCGATCGCGGTTTCGTACTGCACCCGACCGGGCCGAAATTCCAGGCCACGGTGGACCTCGACGGCGTGTCGCTGTCCACATCCCAGGATGTGCTGTTCGCCATCGCCGACGGTGTCGGCCCCGAACACAGCGTGATCACCCTTGGCTACGCCGGTTGGGAAGCCGGGCAGTTGGAGGCCGAACTGGCCAATAACGCCTGGCTGACCTGCCCCTACGATGCCGATATTTTGTTCAACACCGCCAGCGAACTGCGCCTGGAAGCGGCCGCGGCCAAGCTGCGGGTCAACCTCAGCCTGCTGACCAGCCAGGCGGGGCACGCCTGATGGCCTTGCGTCTGATCCTCGGTTTTGACTACGGCACCAAACAGATCGGCGTCGCTGTCGGCCAGGTCATCACCGGCCAGGCCCGCGAACTGTGCACCTTGAAAGCCCAGAACGGCATACCGGACTGGAACCAGGTCGAAGCCCTGATCAAAGAGTGGAAGCCCGATGCAGTGGTGGTCGGCCTGCCCCTGAACATGGACGGCACCCCCAGCGACATGTGCCTGCGCGCCGAAAAGTTCGCGCGCCGCCTCAACGGCCGCTACAACCTGCCCTTCTATACCCACGACGAGCGCCTGACCACCTTCGAAGCCAAGGGCGAGCGCCGCGACCGTGGCGGGCAGAAAGGCAGCTACCGCGACAATCCCGTGGACGCCATCGCCGCCGCCTTGCTGTTGCAGGGTTGGCTGGATGAAAACACCGCTTTATTTGAATCCTGACTGACGCGGCTTGCCGCGTCTTTTTACGTTTGAGCCCGAACCTTGCCCGCAACCCCTGCTGCGCAAGGCCTTGAAGGAGCCACCATGAGCCTGCCCAATCCCGCCGAACTGATCAGCCAGATGGCGATTCGCCTCAAGGCCCATCTGAAACACCGCGCCATCAGCGAACCGCGCTTCATCGGCATTCGTACCGGTGGCGTGTGGGTGGCCCAGGCGCTGCTGCAGGAGCTGGGCAGCGACTCGCCCCTGGGTACGCTGGATGTGTCCTTCTACCGCGACGACTTCAGCCAGAACGGTCTGCATCCGCAAGTGCGCCCCTCGGCCCTGCCGTTCGAGATCGAAGGCCAGCACCTGGTGCTGATTGACGACGTGCTGATGAGCGGCCGCACCATCCGCGCGGCCCTCAACGAGCTGTTCGACTATGGCCGCCCCGCCAGCGTGACCCTGGTCTGCCTGCTGGACCTGGACGCCGGCGAGCTGCCGATCAGCCCGGATGTGGTCGGCGCGACCCTGTCGCTTTCAGCCCACCAGCGGGTAAAATTGTCCGGTCCCACGCCGCTCGTACTCGAACTGCAAGACCTTGCCCTTTAAACCGCCTTGTAAAGAAGAGTCCCCGCGATGACGCCTCTAGATGCCAAGCGCCCGCTGCAGCTCAATGCTCAGGGCCAACTGCAACACTTCTTGTCCCTCGACGGTTTGCCCCGCGAACTGCTCACCGAAATCCTCGACACTGCCGACTCGTTCCTCGAAGTCGGTGGCCGCGCCGTGAAGAAAGTCCCGCTGCTGCGCGGCAAGACCATCTGCAATGTATTCTTCGAGAACTCCACGCGCACCCGCACCACCTTCGAACTGGCGGCCCAGCGGTTGTCAGCCGACGTGATCACGCTGAACGTGTCCACTTCGTCGGCGAGCAAGGGCGAAACCCTGCTCGACACCCTGCGCAACCTTGAAGCGATGGCCGCCGACATGTTCGTGGTGCGCCACGGCGACTCCGGCGCCGCGCACTTCATCGCCGAGCACGTGTGCCCGCAAGTGGCGATCATCAACGGTGGCGACGGCCGTCACGCCCACCCGACCCAGGGCATGCTCGACATGCTCACCATCCGTCGGCACAAGGGCAGCTTTGAAAAACTCTCGGTGGCCATCGTCGGCGACATCCTGCATTCGCGGGTGGCGCGCTCGAACATGCTGGCCCTGAAAACCCTGGGTTGCCCGGACATTCGCGTGATCGCGCCGAAAACCCTGCTGCCCATCGGCATCGAGCAGTACGGCGTGAAGGTCTACACCGACATGACCGAAGGCCTCAAGGATGTGGACGTGGTGATCATGCTGCGCCTGCAACGCGAACGGATGTCCGGCGGCCTGTTGCCGAGCGAAGGCGAGTTCTATCGCCTGTTCGGCCTGACCACCACGCGCCTGGCCGGCGCCAAGCCGGATGCCATCGTGATGCACCCAGGGCCGATCAACCGAGGGGTGGAGATCGAGTCGGCGGTGGCCGACGGCAGCCAATCGGTGATTCTCAACCAGGTGACCTACGGCATCGCCGTGCGCATGGCCGTATTGTCCATGGCCATGAGCGGGCAAACCGCGCAACGTCAATTCGAGCAGGAGAAGGCCCAGTGAAGCTCAGCATTCTCGGCGCCCGCGTCATCGATCCGGCCAGTGGCCTGGATCAAGTCACCGATCTGCATCTGGAAGCCGGCAAGATCATCGCCATCGGCGCCGCCCCCGCAGGCTTCAACGCCAGCGAAACCATCGACGCCAAAGGCCTGGTGGCCGCGCCTGGCCTGGTGGACCTGAACGTCGCCCTGCGCGAGCCGGGTTACAGCCGCAAAGGCAACATCACCAGCGAAACCCGCGCCGCCGCCGCCGGTGGCGTCACCAGCCTGTGCTGCCCGCCCCATACCAAGCCGGTGCTGGACACCTCGGCCGTGGCCGAGCTGATCCTCGACCGCGCCCGCGAAGCCGGCAATTGCAAAGTGTTCCCTATCGGCGCCCTGAGCAAAGGCCTGGACGGCGAACAACTGGCCGAGCTGATCGCCCTGCGCGATGCCGGCTGCGTGGCCTTCGGCAACGGCCTGGAGGGTTTCCGCAGCACCCGCACCCTGTGCCGCGCGCTGGAATACGCCGCCACCTTCGATTTGACGGTGATCTTCCACTCCCAGGACCGCGACCTGGCCGACGGCGGCCTGGCCCATGAAGGCGCCGTTGCCAGCTTCCTCGGCCTGCCGGGCATCCCGGAGACCGCCGAAACCGTGGCCCTGGCCCGCGACCTGCTGCTGGTGGAACAAAGCGGCGTGCGCGCGCACTTCAGCCAACTGACCAGCGCCCGTGGCGTTGCCCTGATCGCCCAGGCCCAGGCCCGGGGTTTGCCGGTGACGGCCGACGTGGCGTTGTATCAGTTGCTGCTGACCGACGAGGCGCTGATCGACTTCTCCAGCCTGTATCACGTCCAACCGCCGCTGCGGACCCGTGCCGACCGCGACGGTTTGCGTGCAGCGGTGAAATCCGGCGTGGTCGCGGCGATTTCCAGCCACCACCAACCCCACGAGCGTGATGCCAAGCTGGCCCCGTTTGGCGCGACCGAGCCGGGCATCAGCAGCGTCGAGCTGTTGCTGCCGCTGGCGATGACCTTGGTGGAGGATGGCTTGCTGGACCTGCCGACACTGCTGGCGCGCCTGAGCGCCGGCCCGGCCGAAGCCTTGCGCTTGCCGGCGGGTAAGTTGGCGGTGGGGGCGGCAGCGGACCTGGTGCTGTTCGACCCGGCCGGCACCACCGTTGCCGGTGAAACCTGGCTGTCCAAGGGCGAAAACTGCCCGTTCATCGGCCATAGCCTGCCGGCGAGCGTGCGCTACACCCTGGTGGACGGACGCATCAGCTACCAGGCCTGATACAAGTCGGGAGTGAGCACAGTCAATGTGGGAGGGGGCTTGCCCCCGATAGCAGTGGGTCAGCTACAGATAAGCCGACTGGTCCACCGCCATCGGGGGCAAGCCCCCTCCCACATTTGCTTGTCTGTATGGCTGAGAGATTCAGCGCCCGCCTCTTAGCTCGGCATTGCGGATCGAAATCTGCGTATTCAACGTCCAGAAGTCATACAGCACCCCCACCAGGAACAAACCGCCGGTCAGCAGGTAGATCAGGCCGGTGATCCATTTGCCCTGGTACATGCGGTGCACGCCGAACACCCCCAGGAACGCCAGCAGGATCCACGCCACGTTGTATTCGATGGGGCCGGCGGTAAAACGCAGGTCCGCTTCACGGTCCATGACCGGGATGAGGAACAGGTCGATCAGCCAGCCGATACCCAGCAGGCCGAAGGTGAAAAACCAGATCGTGCCGGTCACGGGTTTGCCGTAATAGAAGCGATGGGCGCCGGTAAAACCGAAAATCCACAGCAGGTAACCGATCACCTTGCTGTGGGTGTCTTGCTGCGAACCAGTCTGCTGATAGGTGTTCATCGCGTACCTCTTTTGCCTCGATAGATAAATTTTTTCATTTTCTTTGTGACTTTTTTACGAGCGCCCGACGTACGGCAAATGGTATCTTCCCTCCCCTGAAAGCCTTATGCCACCTGACTTGTGCAGGACAATTGCGGCGATTCGTCGCGTATTTCCTGAGTTTGACCCCAAGGTTCAGTCGACAAACGGCCTGAGAACGACACAAAAAGCTGTTATAAAGTTGCGCGCAAACCCATAAGAGCCACGCCTAATGCGACCATTTTTCAAGACATGGCTAACCATTTGCCTACTAATGCCACTGGCCGCCCACGCCACCAATCGTGAGCAACGACTTCCGAGCGTCAACGGTTTCACCCCTAAAGTCCACAGCACGCCAAGCACCGCCAAAACGGCAAAGCCGACCGTCAGCCGCCCGACTCACCTGAGCAAGGCCCACGGTAAAGCCACCCCAGGCTTGATGGCAGCCAACACCAAACAAAGCAGCACCGTCCTTAGCCGCGCCGTCAACGTGCTCGGCACTCCTTATCGTTGGGGCGGCAGCAGCCCAAGTAAAGGGTTCGATTGCAGCGGCTTGGTGAAATACGCGTTTAACAACGTATCGGCCGTGGATTTGCCGCGTACATCCAATGCCATGGCCGCCGGCCACGGGCAGAAGGTTGCGCGCAAGGACCTGAAACCGGGCGACCTGCTGTTCTTCAAGCTCAAGAGCCACCAGGTCAACCACGTAGCCATCTACCTGGGCAACGACCGCTTTATCCACGCACCGCGTCGTGGCAAGGCCGTCAGCATTGATACGCTGAAAAAGCCGTTCTGGGACAAGAACTACGTGATCGCCAAGCGGGTCCTGCCCAAAGACCACAACAACCTGCGGATCGTTCAGCGCTGATCCAGCGCTGACGCACGCTACAAAATGTGGGCAGGGGGCTCCCCCCTCCCACATTTGATGTTCATCCCCCGCCAGACCTCATATATCCCCAGGCACCCTCGCCTTCTCCATTGCATCCTCCCGGCTGATCAGCCCCGCGCCGACCAACGCCTTCAAGCTCATATCCAACGTCTTCATCCCCAGCGCCCCACCGGTCTGGATTGCCGAAACGATCTGCGCCACCTTGTCTTCGCGGATCAGATTGCGAATGGCCGGCGTGCCCAGCATGATTTCGTGAGCCGCCACCCGCCCGCCGCCGACCTTCTTGACCAGCACCTGTGACACCACCGCCTGCAGCGACTCCGACAGCATCGTGCGGACCATGGCCTTTTCCGCAGCCGGGAACACGTCTACCAGCCGGTCTACGGTCTTTGCCGCCGATGTGGTGTGCAGAGTGCCAAATACCAGATGACCGGTCTCAGCGGCCGTCAGCGCCAGGCGGATGGTCTCCAGGTCGCGCAACTCGCCCACCAGGATCACATCCGGGTCTTCCCGCAGCGCCGAGCGCAGGGCGGTGGAAAAACTATGGGTGTCGCGGTGCACCTGGCGCTGGTTGATCAGCGCGGTTTTCGGCGTGTGGATAAATTCGATGGGGTCTTCCAGCGTGAGGATGTGCTGGCGTCGGTGCCGGTTGAGGTCGTCGATCATCGCCGCCAGGGTCGTGGACTTGCCGGAGCCGGTCGGCCCGGTCACCAGCACCAGGCCACGGGGTAAACGGGCGATACGCTGGAACACGTCGCCCAGACCGAGGTCTTCCAGGCTCTGTATCTGCGTCGGTATGGTGCGAAACACCGCTCCCATGCCGCGATCCTGCTGAAACACATTCGCCCGGAAGCGCGCCACGCCGGGCAGCTCGAAGGAAAAATCCGTTTCGAGAGATGTTTCGAAATCCTTTTGTTGGTGCCTGTTGAGCAAAGGGCTCAATAAATCCGCCACTTGCGGGGGTGAAAGTACCGGCCCATCCAGCGGCCAGACCTCGCCATCCACCCGCAGCATCGGCGCCACACCGGCTGACACGTGCAGGTCGGAGGCGCCACGGCGCACGCTGGCCATGAGCAATTCAGTGATATCCATAGGGCTTTCCATTTCCAGTAGAATGCCGCGGACTCCATATCCACGGGCGCATCTTGAATGTCGACGATAGCAGACAACATCGGTCAGGTTAGCCAGCGCATCCGCGCCGCAGCCGACGCCGTGCAACGTGACGCAAACAGCATCCACCTGCTGGCCGTGAGCAAGACCAAACCCGCACAAGCCCTGCGCGAAGCCTATGCCGCCGGTCTGCGTGACTTTGGCGAGAACTACCTGCAAGAAGCCCTGGGCAAACAGGCCGAATTAGCCGACCTGCCCTTGAGTTGGCACTTCATCGGCCCCATTCAATCGAACAAGACTCGCGCGATCGCCGAGAACTTCGCTTGGGTGCATTCCGTGGATCGTCTGAAAATTGCACAACGCCTGTCCGAACAACGCCCGGCCGACCTGCCGCCGCTGAACATCTGCATCCAGGTCAATGTCAGTGGCGAAGCCAGCAAGTCCGGTTGCACACCCGCCGACCTGCCGGCCCTGGCCCGTGCCATCAGCGCCCTGCCGCGCCTGAAGCTGCGCGGCCTGATGGCGATTCCCGAGCCGACCGAAGATCGGACCGAACAAGACGCAGCGTTCGCCGCCGTGCGCGACCTGCAAGCCAGCTTGAACCTGCCGCTCGACACACTTTCCATGGGCATGAGCCACGACCTCGAATCCGCCATCGCCCAGGGTGCCACCTGGGTGCGGATCGGTACCGCGTTGTTTGGCGCCCGCGACTACGGCCAGCCGTGAAATGGCTGACTTCCCACTGAATAAGGACCTGTCATGAGCAACACGCGTATTGCCTTTATCGGCGCCGGTAACATGGCGGCCAGCCTGATCGGCGGCCTGCGGGCCAAGGGCCTGGACGCCACGCAGATCCGCGCCAGCGACCCGGGCGCCGACACCCGTGCCCGCGTCAGTGCCGAACACGGCATCGAAACCTTCGCCGATAACGCCGAGGCCATCCAGGGCGTCGACGTGATCGTGCTGGCGGTGAAGCCCCAAGCCATGAAGGCCGTGTGCGAAAGCCTGTGCCCGAGCCTGCAACCGCACCAACTGGTGGTGTCCATCGCCGCCGGCATCACCTGCGCCAGCATGAAGAACTGGCTCGGCGCGCAACCGATCGTGCGTTGCATGCCCAACACCCCGGCGCTGCTGCGTCAGGGCGTGAGTGGCCTGTATGCCACCGCCGAAGTGAGCGCCGAACAGCGTGACCAGGCCCAGCAACTGCTATCCGCCGTGGGCATTGCCCTGTGGCTGGAGCAGGAGCAGCAGCTGGACGCGGTCACCGCCGTATCCGGCAGCGGCCCGGCGTATTTCTTCCTGCTGATCGAAGCCATGACCGCCGCCGGCGTGAAACTGGGCCTGAGCCGCGATATCGCCGAGCAACTGGCCGAGCAGACCGCACTGGGCGCGGCGAAAATGGCCGTCGCAAGCGACGTGGACGCCGCCGAATTGCGCCGCCGTGTGACTTCCCCTGGCGGCACCACCCAGGCGGCTATCGAATCGTTCCAGGCCGGGGGCTTCGAAGCCCTGGTGGAAAAAGCACTGGGGGCCGCAGCCCATCGTTCTGCCGAGATGGCCGAACAGCTGGGCAAATAGTCGTTCCCGACTGCAACGGGACTCGACGCAACTGGACTAGACGCACTGGACTAGATAGGAACCAAACATGCTCGGAATCAATGACGCCGCCATCTTCATCATCCAGACCCTGGGCAGCCTGTACCTGCTGATCGTGCTGATGCGTTTTATCCTGCAACTGGTGCGGGCGAACTTCTATAACCCGCTGTGCCAGTTCGTGGTCAAGGCCACCCAACCGCTGCTCAAGCCGCTGCGCCGGGTGATCCCGAGCCTGTTCGGCCTGGACATGTCGTCGCTGGTGCTGGCGCTGCTGCTGCAGATCCTGCTATTCGTGGTGATCCTGATGCTCAACGGCTACCAGGCCTTCACCTTGCTGCTGTTGCCTTGGGCGCTGATCGGCATCTTCTCGCTGTTTTTGAAGATCATCTTCTGGTCGATGATCATCAGCGTGATCCTCTCCTGGGTCGCACCCGGCAGCCGCAGCCCCGGCGCAGAACTGGTCTACCAGATCACCGAGCCGGTGCTGGCGCCGTTCCGTCGTCTGATCCCCAACCTGGGCGGCCTGGATATCTCGCCGATCTTCGCGTTCATCGCGATCCAACTGGTGCAAAGCTGGGTGATCCCGCGCCTGGCGTTCTATGCCTTCATGCCCAAGGAACTGTTTGGCCTGATCTGAAATACGCTAAAAAAATGTGGGAGGGGGCTTGCTCCCACATTTTGTATCTGTGCGCGGGTAGGCCTTCGCTTGCCGCTGGGGTCCCCGCTCTTTAGACTTACGCCTCATTTAAACGAGAGCAGGGTCGATGCCATCTGCCTTTCCCCCCGATTCTGTCGGACTGGTCGTGCCCCAAGTGGCGCACTTCAGCGAACCGCTGGCCCTGGCCTGCGGCCGTTCGCTGCCCGCCTACGACCTGATCTATGAAACCTACGGTCAACTGAACGCCACGGCGAGCAATGCCGTGCTGATCTGCCACGCCCTGTCCGGCCATCATCACGCGGCGGGCTTTCACAGCGTTGACGAGCGCAAGCCCGGCTGGTGGGACAGTTGCATCGGCCCCGGCAAACCCATCGATACCAACAAGTTCTTCGTGGTCAGCCTGAACAACCTCGGCGGTTGCAATGGCTCCACCGGCCCCAGCAGCCTCAATCCGGAAACCGGCAAGCCCTTCGGTGCCGACTTCCCGGTGCTGACCGTGGAAGACTGGGTGCACAGCCAGGCGCGCCTGGCCGACCGCCTGGGCATCGCGCAATGGGCCGCCGTGATCGGCGGCAGCCTGGGCGGCATGCAGGCGTTGCAGTGGACCATCACCTATCCCGATCGCGTGCGTCACTGCCTGGCCATCGCCTCGGCACCCAAGCTGTCGGCGCAGAACATCGCCTTCAACGAAGTGGCGCGCCAGGCAATCCTGACCGATCCGGACTTCCACGGCGGTTCGTTCCTGGAAGCAGGCGTGATCCCCAAGCGCGGCCTGATGCTGGCGCGGATGGTCGGGCACATCACTTATCTGTCCGATGACTCCATGGGCGAGAAATTCGGCCGTGGCCTCAAGAGCGAGAAACTCAACTACGACTTCCACAGCGTCGAGTTCCAGGTGGAAAGCTACCTGCGCTATCAGGGCGAGGAGTTCTCCGGGCGTTTCGACGCCAACACCTACCTGCTGATGACCAAGGCACTGGACTACTTCGACCCGGCAGCGAGTTATAACGACGACCTGGCGAAAACCTTCGAGGGCGCCAAGGCCAAGTTCTGCGTGATGTCGTTCACCACCGACTGGCGCTTCTCGCCGGCCCGCTCCCGTGAGCTGGTGGATGCGCTGATGGCGGCCCGCAAAGACGTGTGCTACCTGGAGATCGATGCACCGCAAGGCCACGACGCCTTCCTGATTCCGATCCCGCGCTATCTGCAGGCCTTCAGCAACTACATGAACCGAATCGCACTGTGAGAACGCCATGAGAGCCGACCTGGACATCATCCAAGACTGGATACCCGCCGGCAGCCGCGTGCTCGACCTTGGCTGCGGCGATGGCGAACTGCTGAGCTGGCTGCGCGACAACAAGCAAGTCACCGGCTACGGCCTGGAAAACGACCCGGACAACATCGCCCAGTGCGTGGCCAAGGGCATCAACGTGATCGAGCAGGACCTGGACAAGGGCCTGGGCAACTTTGCCAGCAACAGCTTCGACGTCGTGGTGATGACCCAGGCCCTGCAAGCGGTGCACTACCCGGACCGCATCCTCGACGAAATGCTGCGCGTGGGCCGCCAGTGCATCATCACCTTCCCCAACTTCGGCCACTGGCGCTGCCGCTGGTACCTGGCCACCAAGGGCCGCATGCCGGTCTCGGACTTCCTGCCCTATACCTGGTACAACACGCCGAACATCCACTTCTGCACCTTCGAAGACTTCGAAGCCCTGTGCAGCGAGCGTGAAGCCAAGGTGATCAACCGCCTGGCCGTCGATCAACAGCATCGCCATGGCTGGGCGAGCAAACTATGGCCTAACCTGTTGGGTGAAATCGGTATTTATCGGGTCAGCAGCCCTGGCCTGACGGACCACAAGATTGCCGTCTAACTATTTTCGAGGAGGACGAACATGAATCGCCTGGCTGTTTTTCTACTTACCGCGTGCCTGGGCGCCAGCGCCATGGCCGCCGACATCATCGACAGCAAGCGTCAAAAGGAATTTGGCGATATCACCGTGCACTACAACACCTTCACCTCCAGCTTCCTGCAACCGGAAACGGCCCAGGCGGTGGGTGTGGTGCGCAGCAAGAACAAAGGCTTGATCAACGTGACCGTGATCAAGGGCGTCACGCCCGTGTCGGCGCAGGTGACCGGTACGGTCAAGGATTTGAGCGGCAAGAGCGAAATACTGACGTTCAAGCAAATTACCGAGAAAGGTGCGATCTATTACCTCGCCCCCTACTCCGTGCCTCAACAGGAAGTGCGAATTTTCACCATCAACGTTGAAACCGGCGGCAAGGCCCACGGTTTCAGTTTCAACCAGGAACTGTTTCCGGCGGAATGATGAAGCTTACTCAACTGGTACTGGCCAGCCATAACGCCGGCAAACTCAAAGAACTGCAGGCCATGCTCGGCGAATCCGTGCAACTGCGCTCGATCGGCGAATTCAGCCAGGTCGAGCCGGAAGAGACCGGCCTGTCGTTCGTCGAGAACGCCATCCTCAAGGCCCGCAACGCCGCACGCATCTCCGGCCTGCCGGCGCTGGCGGACGATTCGGGCCTGGCCGTGGACTTCCTTGGCGGCGCCCCTGGCATCTACTCGGCGCGTTATGCCGATGGCAAGGGCGACGCGGCCAACAACGCCAAACTGCTGGACGCACTCAAGGGTGTACCGGACGCCGAGCGCGGCGCGCAGTTCGTCTGCGTGCTGGCCCTGGTGCGGCATGCCGATGACCCGCTGCCGATCCTGTGCGAAGGGTTGTGGCACGGGCGCATCCTGCAGGCGGCCAGCGGTGAGCATGGGTTTGGCTACGACCCGCTGTTCTGGGTACCGGAGCGCAATGTCTCCAGCGCCGAACTGAGCCCGGCCGACAAGAACCAGATCAGCCACCGCGCCCGCGCCATGGCGTTGCTGCGCCAGCGCCTGGGTTTGAAATGACCCGGAACACCTCTGCGCAGCCGCTGATCCACGGCGGTGCGCAAACACCCCGGGCGCCCCTGCCCCATCTGCCGCCCCTGGCGCTGTATATCCATATCCCGTGGTGCGTGCGCAAATGCCCGTATTGCGACTTCAACTCCCATACCGCCAGCCCCGTATTGCCGGAAGAAGAATACGTCGACGCGCTGCTGGCCGACCTCGACCAGGACCTGCACGCTGTTCATGGCAGAACGCTGAGTTCGATCTTCTTTGGCGGCGGCACGCCCAGCCTGTTCAGCGCGGTGGCGTTGGGCCGTTTGCTCAAAGGCGTGGAAGCGCGCATCCCGTTTGCCGACGACATTGAGATCACCCTGGAAGCCAACCCCGGCACCTTCGAGCAAGAGAAGTTCGTGGCGTACCGCAAGCTGGGGATCAACCGGCTGTCCATCGGCATCCAGAGCTTCCAGCAGGCAAAGCTCGAGGCCCTGGGCCGCATCCACAACGGAGACGAAGCCGTGCGCGCCGCCGGCATGGCGCGCCAGGCCGGGTTCGACAACTTCAACCTGGACCTGATGCACGGGCTGCCCGATCAGTCCCTGGACGACGCCCTGAGCGACCTGCGCCAGGCGATCGCGCTAAAGCCCACGCATTTGTCCTGGTACCAACTGACCCTGGAACCCAACACCGTGTTCTGGAACCAGCCGCCGACGCTGCCGGAAGACGACACCCTGTGGGACATCCAGGAAGCCGGCCAGGCGCTGCTTGCCGAACACGGTTACGCACAATATGAAGTCTCGGCCTACGCCCAACCGGGCCGTGCGGCGCGGCATAACCTCAACTACTGGAGCTTTGGCGACTTTATCGGCATTGGCGCCGGCGCCCACGGCAAGCTCAGCCATCCGGACGGGCGCATCGTGCGCACCTGGAAGACCCGCGCGCCCAAGGACTACCTCAACCCGGCCAAAAGCTTCCTGGCCGGCGCGAACGAGCTGAGCAACGAAGAACTGCCGTTCGAGTTCCTGATGAACGCCCTGCGCCTGACCGAAGGGGTCGAAGCCAGACTCTACAGCGAACGTACCGGCCTCGACCTGGCGAGCCTGGACGCGGCACGCCGCGAGGCAGAACAAAGTGGCTTAATGCAGGTCGAACCGTCACGTCTGGCGGCCACCGACCGCGGGCAACTCTTTCTCAATGACCTGTTGCAGAAGTTTTTGAGCTGATCGCTCTTAAGGAAATCGAATGGATCTGGTACTCGACCTGCTCGCCACCGTATCCCGCTGGAGCCGCAGCAACCTGTCGGAAATCTCCCTGGCTCTCGTCGGCTGTTTGCTGGTGCTGTTCGGCGCCGACATCAAGGGCTGGGTGGAAGCACGCCTGGGCAGCATCGCCGGCGCGTTGCGCGTCCCGTTGATGGCATTGCTGTGCATGATCGGCAGCGGCGCGGCGTTGATCTACGCCACGCCGTGGATTGTGCGGGGGCTGAGCCAGTTCAATAACTACAGCCTGGCGCCGGTGCTGGTGGTGGTGCTGGTGTTGATTGGCGTCGTCGCCGACCGCCGCTGATCTCAAACCCAACACAAAAAAAATGTGGGAGGGGGCTGACCCCCTCCCACATTTCTTACCGCATTCCAAGCCAATGACTTGTTAGTCGACTTTCTCGAACTTCAGATCCCACACCCCATGCCCCAACCGCTCGCCACGACGCTCGAACTTGGTGACCGGGCGCTCGGCCGGACGTGGCACGCATTTGCCATCTTCGGCCAGGTTGCGGTAGCCGGGGGCGACGTTCATCACTTCCAGCATGTATTCCGCATAGGGTTCCCAGTCGGTAGCCATGTGCAGGACGCCGCCGACCTTGAGCTTGCTGCGCACCAGTTCCGCGAAGGAAGCCTGGACGATGCGGCGCTTGTGGTGACGGCTTTTGTGCCACGGGTCGGGGAAAAACAGCATCAGACGGTCGAGGCTGTTGTCGGCGATGCAGCGGTTGAGCACTTCGATCGCGTCGCAGTCATAGACCCGCAGGTTGGTCAGGCCTTGGGTCAGCACGCCGTTGAGCAGCGCACCGACACCCGGGCGGTGCACTTCCACACCGATGAAATCCTGTTCCGGCGCGGCGGCGGCCATTTCCAGCAGGGAGTGCCCCATGCCGAAGCCGATTTCCAGGGAGCGCGGGGCCGAACGGCCGAACACCTGGTCGTAGTCCACCGGCGCATCGGCCAGGGGCAGGACGAACAGTGGCGTGCCTTGTTCCAGGCCCTTTTGCTGGCCTTCGGTCATGCGACCGGCGCGCATCACAAAACTCTTGATGCGGCGGTGCTTGGACTCGTCGCCCTGTTCCACGGTGTTCGGCGTTTCGTTTGATTCAGTCATCAATGGCTCTTACTTGATCAGACCATCCAGCGGCGAAGAGGCGCTGGCGTAGAGTTTTTTCGGCATGCGACCGGCGAGGTAGGCCAGGCGGCCCGCGACGATTGCGTGTTTCATGGCTTCAGCCATCAGGATCGGTTGCTGGGCATGGGCGATGGCGGAGTTCATCAGCACCGCTTCGCAGCCCAGTTCCATCGCGATGGTGGCGTCGGACGCCGTGCCCACGCCGGCATCCACCAGCACCGGGATCTTGGCTTCTTCGAGGATGATCTGCAGGTTGTACGGATTGCAGATGCCCAGGCCGGAGCCGATCAGACCGGCCAGCGGCATCACGGCGATGCAGCCGATTTCAGCCAATTGGCGGGCGATGATCGGGTCGTCGCTGGTGTAGACCATCACGTCGAAGCCTTCCTTGACCAGCGTCTCGGCGGCCTTGAGGGTTTCGATCACGTTGGGGAACAGGGTTTTCTGGTCGGCCAGCACTTCCAGCTTCACCAGCTTGTGGCCGTCGAGCAGCTCGCGGGCCAGGCGGCAGGTGCGCACGGCTTCGATGGCGTCATAGCAACCGGCGGTGTTCGGCAGGAAGGTGTAGCGATCAGGCGACAGGACTTCGAGCAGGTTCGGCTCGCCTTCGATCTGGCCCAGGTTGGTGCGGCGCACGGCGAACGTGACGATCTCGGCGCCCGAGGCTTCGATGGCCAGGCGGGTTTCTTCCATGTCGCGGTACTTGCCGGTACCGACCAGCAGACGGGACTGGTAGGTACGGCCGGCCAGGACGAAGGGCTTGTCGCTACGAACGATGCTCATGGGAAATCCTCGGAATGGGGTGAGGTTCTGCAGAATCCGGATTGGCGCGCCTGGACGCCGGACGACTAGCCGCCGCCGATGGCGTGGACCACTTCGACCTGGTCGCCCTCGGCGAGCGCGGTCTCGGCGTGCTGGCTACGCGGGACGATATCCTGGTTGAGTTCCACTGCGACGCGACGCCCGGTCAGGTCCAGGCGGGTCAGCAGGGCCGCAACGGTTTCACCGTCGGGCAGTTCAAAGGATTCGCCGTTCAACTGAATGCGCATGCCACGGGCCGCCATCGTTTTTAGGGGCCAGCATTCTAGCCCGATCAACGGGGATGACCCAAGTCCTCCGGTCAGGCAGCCTGCAGGCGCCACGCCGCCAGACCAAGGAAAAACCAGCCCGACAGGAACGCCAGCCCGCCAAACGGCGTGATGATGCCCAGCTTGCTGATGCCGGTCATGGTCAGCACATACAGGCTGCCGGAGAACAACAGGATACCGATGCTGAAGGAGATGCCGGCCCACGTGACCAGTCGGCCAGGGATATGGGCGGCCAGCAACGCCACGCCGAACAGCGCGAGGGTGTGCACCAACTGGTAGGTCACGCCGGTGTGGAAGATCGTCAGGTACTCGGCGCTCAGGCGGCTTTTCAGGCCATGGGCGGCGAACGCACCGAGGGCGACACCGGTGAAGCCGAAAAAGGCAGCCAGCATCAGAAAGCTACGCAGCATGAGGAACTCCAGTCAGACTCATTGGGCAGGGTCTGTATAATGGCCCGCTCAACGGGTTCGGCCAAGCCATCTCTATGCTGCGTGTCCTCTTCAAACGCTTTCTCAATGTCGTGAAATGGTTTGCCATCGGCAGTGTGCTGCTGGTGCTGCTGTTGCGTGTCGTCCCGCCACCGTTCACCGCGCTGATGGTGGAGCGCAAGATCGAATCCTGGTTCGACGGCGAGCCCATTGACCTGCAGCGCACCTGGGTGCCGTGGGATCAGATCTCCGATGACCTCAAAGTGGCGGTGATGGCCGGCGAAGACCAGCGCTTCCCGCAGCATTGGGGCTTCGATTTCGGCGCGATCCAGGCGGCGCTGGCGCACAACGAGCGCGGTGGTTCGATCCGCGGTGCCAGTACGCTGAGCCAGCAGGTATCGAAAAACCTGTTCCTGTGGTCCGGTCGCAGCTATCTGCGCAAGGGCCTGGAAGCCTGGTTCACCGGGCTGATCGAAGTGCTGTGGCCCAAACAACGGATTCTTGAGGTGTACCTCAACAGCGTGGAATGGGACGAAGGTGTGTTTGGGGCCCAAGCGGCGGCGCAGCATCACTTTGGCGTGAGTGCCAAGGGCCTGTCCCTGCAGCAGGCCAGCTACCTGGCAGCGGTGTTGCCCAACCCTCGGGTGTGGAGCGCCAGCCATCCGACGGCGTATGTGGCGCGGCGGGCGGCGTGGATTCGCCAGCAGATGAGCCAGTTGGGTGGGAATGGCTATCTGGTGGAGTTGAACAATTCGCGCAAGGCGCCTTGGGCCGACTGACACAACACAAACAAATGTGGGAGGGGGCTTGCTCCCGATGGCGGTAGTTCAGTCACCTTGATGTCGACTGATACTCAGCTATCGGGAGCAAGCCCCCTCCCACAGTTTTAAGCGGCGATCGACAGTTTCAGCTTGTTCATCGCGCTTTTTTCAAGCTGGCGAATCCGCTCGGCCGACACGTTGTACTTCTGCGCCAGGTCGTGCAGCGTGGCTTTTTCTTCGGCCAGCCAGCGCTGGTAGAGAATGTCACGGCTGCGGTCGTCCAGCACTTCCAGCGCTTCGTGCAGGTTGTGGTTGGAGTTGTCGCTCCAATCGGCGTCTTCCAGTTGACGGGCCGGATCGTACCGGTGGTCTTCCAGATAGTTGGCCGGCGACTGGAAAGCACTGTCGTCGTCCGCTTCGGCGGCCGGGTCGAAGGCCATGTCATGGCCGGTCAGGCGGCTTTCCATCTCGCGCACTTCACGGGGCTCCACGCCGAGGCTTTCAGCCACGCGGTGGACTTCCTCGTTGTTCAGCCACGCCAGGCGTTTCTTCTGGCTGCGCAGGTTGAAGAACAGCTTGCGCTGGGCCTTGGTGGTGGCCACTTTCACGATGCGCCAGTTGCGCAGGATGAATTCGTGGATTTCCGCCTTGATCCAGTGCACGGCGAACGACACCAAGCGCACACCCATTTCAGGGTTGAAGCGTTTCACAGCCTTCATCAGGCCGACGTTGCCTTCTTGGATCAGGTCGGCCTGGGCCAGCCCGTAGCCGCTATAGCTACGGGCGATATGTACGACAAAACGCAGGTGGGCGAGCACCATCTGCCGAGCCGCCCCCAAATCCTGCTCATAGTAGAGACTCTCGGCCAGTTCACGCTCCTGCTCCGGCGTCAGCAATGGAATGCTGTTGACCGTGTGCACATAGGCTTCCAGGTTCGCACCCGGGACCAAGGCATAAGCAGGTTGCAAAGAAGTGGTCATACGAAAAAACCTCCGACTCACATAACTCGTGCAGTTCAGCACTGCGAAAATTGACCGGGAACCGTAGGACAAGTTCCCTAAACCACTGATACGGTCAATACAAACGAAACCACATTACCCTGACATTAACTACTTCGGCGCCAGCTCGCGTAAATGCCGTGCGACCGCAATCCACGCACCGATATACCCCAACAGGACCGCGCCAAGCAAGAGCGACAGACCATCGGCCACCGGCACCCCGGCCAGGGCAAAATCACTGCCATACAAGCCGGCCAGCCCGACGACCGCGTCGTTCAGCCAGTCGAGGCCGAACGCCAACAAGCCCCAGGACAAAATCCCCGCACCGAAGCCATAAAGCGCGCCCATGTACAGAAAAGGACGACGCACATAGCTGTCCGTGCCGCCGACGAGTTTAATCACTTCTATCTCGGTGCGACGGTTTTCAATATGAAGACGAATGGTATTACCTATCACCAAAAGTAATGCAGACACCAACAACACCGTCAGACCGAACACAAAACGGTCGCCCAGCTTGAGAATCGCTGCCAGGCGCTCCACCCAGACTAGATCAAGTTGCGCCTGTTGCACCTTGGGCATCTCTGCGAGTTTTTGTCGCAGGGCTTCCAGGGCCGGCTTGTCGACCTCATTCGGCGTCACCAGCACCACGCCTGGCAGCGGGTTCTGCGGCAACTCCTTGAGTGCCTCGCCCAGGCCGGACTGTTGCTGGAACTCCTCAAGGGCCTGATCGCGGCTGATGTACTCGGCATCCGCCACGCCGGGCAGGTTCTTGATCTCTTGGCGCAGGGCCTCACCGTCTTTGGCGCTGGCATCCAGGTGCAGGTACAGCGAAATCTGCGCCGCACGCTGCCAGGAGCCGCCCAGGCGCTCCACATTATTAAGCAGCAGCGACAAACCCATTGGCAGGCTCAAGGCCACCGCCATCACCAGGCAGGTGAAAAAGCTGCCGATCGGCTGTTTGCCCAGGCGACGCAGGCTGTCGAGCAGGCTCGCGCGATGGCTTTCGATCCAGGCGCGCAGCAGGGTGCCGAAATCCGGGCCGTCGTCTTCGTCGTGTTTTTTCTTTTTCGGTTGCGGGTCGGCCGGTTTCGGCGCCACGCGCTCGGAAACCTTGGGGCTGCGTGTCGCACTCATACGCCCGCCTCCCCGTCACCGATCAGGCGACCGCGTTGCAGGGTCAGCATGCGATGGCGCATGCGGGCGATCAGCGCCAGGTCGTGACTGGCGATCAATACGCTGGTGCCCAGGCGATTGATGTCTTCGAACACCCCCATGATCTCGGCCGCCAGGCGCGGGTCGAGGTTACCGGTGGGTTCGTCCGCCAGCAGCAAGGCCGGGCGGTGGACGATGGCGCGGGCGATGCCGACGCGCTGTTGCTGGCCGGTAGACAGGTCGCCGGGATAGAGGTCGGTCTTGTCCGACAACGCCACGCGCTCCAGCGCCGAGTCCACACGCTTGATGATTTCGGCCTTGGACAGCCCAAGGATCTGCAATGGCAGGGCAACGTTATTGAACACCGTGCGATCGAACAGCAACTGGTGGTTCTGGAACACCACGCCGATCTGGCGGCGCAGGAACGGAATCTGTGCATTGCTGATGGTGGCCAGGTCCTGGCCGGCCAGCAGCAGCTTGCCGGTGGTCGGGCGTTCCATGGCCAGCAGCAGGCGCAACAGGGTACTTTTGCCGGCGCCCGAATGGCCGGTGACAAACAAGAATTCGCCGCGACGCACTCGAAAACTCAGCTCATGCAAGCCGACATGCCCATTGGCATAGCGTTTACCGACCTGTTCGAATCGAATCATGAACGCTCCCGCTCGGCAAACAGTGCCTGGACAAAGGGCTCGGCTTCAAAGGTGCGCAGGTCGTCGATACCTTCACCGACGCCGATGTAGCGAATCGGCAACCCGAACTGTTTGGCCAGGGCGAAGATCACGCCGCCCTTGGCCGTGCCGTCGAGCTTAGTCAATGCCAGGCCGGTCAGTTGGACCGTCTGGTTGAATTGTTTGGCCTGGCTGATGGCGTTCTGGCCAGTACCGGCATCGAGCACCAGCAGCACCTCGTGCGGAGCGTCAGCGTCGAGCTTGCCGATCACGCGGCGCACTTTCTTCAGTTCTTCCATCAGGTTGTCTTTGGTGTGCAGGCGACCGGCGGTATCGGCGATCAGCACGTCGATGTTACGGGCCTTGGCGGCTTGCACGGCGTCGAAGATCACCGAGGCGGAATCGGCCCCGGTGTGCTGGGCGATCACCGGAATCTTGTTGCGCTCCCCCCAGACCTGCAACTGCTCCACGGCAGCGGCGCGGAAGGTGTCGCCGGCGGCGAGCATGACTTTCTTGCCTTCGGACTGCAGCTTCTTGGCCAGCTTGCCGATGGTGGTGGTCTTGCCGGCGCCGTTGACGCCCACCACCAGGATCACGAAGGGCTTCTTCGGCGTGATCACCAGCGGCGCTTCCACCGGTTTGAGCATGGCGGCCAGTTCAGCCTGCAGCGACTTGTACAGCGCATCGGCGTCGGTCAGTTGCTTGCGCGCGACCTTCTGGGTCAGGCTCTGGATGATCACGGCGGTGGCTTCGACGCCCACGTCGGCGGTCAGCAGACGGGTTTCGATGTCTTCGAGCAGTTCGTCATCGATGACCTTCTTGCCCAGGAACAGGCTGGCCATGCCTTCGCCGATGCTGGCGCTGGTTTTGCTCAGGCCTTGCTTGAGGCGGGCGAAGAATCCGGTTTTGCTGGTTTCGGCAGGCGCTGGTGCCGGCGCTTCGACGATGACCGGCTGCGGCTCAACCACCAGTGGAATCGGTGGCACTACATGCTCGGCCTGCACATCTTCAACCAGCGCTACGGGCTCTTCGGGCACCGGCAGTTGCGGCCATGGCGCATGCTCGGCCGTCGGCAACACGACCGGTGCCGGGGCCTCGGACACCGGTGCGGCGTCTACTTTGGGTTCAGGAATAGGCTCAGTGCGAACCTGCGGCTGTTCGACGACGGTTTCCTGCGGCTTTTTGCGCAGCCATCCGAACAGGCCTTTTTTCTCGCCAGCCGCAGCTGGGGTCTTCTTGTCGTCGTTGGAACCAAACATGGAGACGGCTATCTCAAGGTAGCGACGCGCCAGGGGCGCCTCGGTAAATAAAATTCAATGCAGAACAGACTGCTTTAACGCTCGCTTGTTCATGCGCAACATTCTGTAAGGCGTAAATAAAGGCCTCAACAAATCGATTCAATATAGGACTGAAGCGATAAAATCGGCGAAAAATGGAAGATCGTCGGGGAAAACCGCCGCGAACACCAACAACCCTACAACTGAAACCAGAACCATATGACGACCACAGTGGCCGTCCACAAATCGGATCAGTATCCTAGCACCTCCTCGCCCGCCGACGCTAAGACCAAGCGGGCAGCCCAACAGGTTTAAAAACGAATGAATGCTCTAGCCCGCCGCGCCGCAGGCCTGCTGCTCAGCACAGTTTGTCTGCCCCTCTCAGCCCTGGCTGCCGACCCACAACCCACCCATGAATTCACCCTGGATAACGGCCTCAAAGTGGTCGTGCGCGAAGATCATCGCGCGCCGGTGGTGGTTTCCCAGGTCTGGTACAAAGTCGGCTCGAGCTACGAAACCCCGGGCCAGACCGGTTTGTCCCACGCCCTGGAACACATGATGTTCAAGGGCAGCGCCAAGGTCGGCCCCGGCGAAGCCTCGCTGATCCTGCGCGACCTGGGCGCCGAAGAGAACGCCTTCACCAGCGACGACTACACCGCCTACTACCAGGTGCTGGCCCGCGACCGCCTGGGCGTCGCCTTTGAGCTCGAAGCCGACCGCATGGCCAGCCTGCGCCTGCCGGCCGATGAGTTCAGCCGCGAAATCGAGGTGATCAAGGAAGAGCGCCGCCTGCGCACCGACGATAACCCGATGTCCAAGGCCTACGAGCGCTTCAAGGCCATGGCCTTCCCGGCCAGCGGCTACCACACGCCGACCATCGGCTGGATGGCCGACCTGAACCGCATGAAGGTCGAGGAACTGCGCCACTGGTACCAATCCTGGTACGTGCCGAACAACGCCACCCTGGTGGTGGTCGGCGACGTGACCCCGGACGAGGTGAAGACCCTGGCCCAGCGCTACTTCGGCCCGATCCCCAAGCGTGACGTGCCGCCGGCGAAGATTCCGCTGGAACTGGCCGAGCCCGGCGAGCGCCTGTTGACGATGCATGTGCAGACCCAACTGCCGAGCGTGATCCTGGGCTTCAACGTGCCGGGCCTGGCCACTGCCGAAGACAAGCGCTCGGTACAAGCCCTGCGCCTGCTCTCGGCACTGCTGGACGGCGGCTACAGCGCGCGCATTTCGGAACGGCTCGAACGCGGTGAAGAGCTGGTCTCCTCCGCCTCCACCCGCTACGACGCCTACACCCGCGGTGACAGCCTGTTCACCCTGAGCGCCACACCGAACCAGCAGAAGAAAAAGACCATCGCACAAGCCGAAGCCGGCCTGTGGCGCCTGCTGGAAGAACTCAAAGCCAAGCCGCCGACCGCCGAGGAACTGGAACGTATCCGCGCCCAGGTCATTGCCGGCCTGGTCTACCAACGCGATTCGATCACCAGCCAGGCGACCGCCATCGGTTCCCTGGAAACCGTCGGCCTGTCCTGGAAACTGATGGATACCGAACTGGCCGACCTGCAAAGCGTGACCCCGGACGATATCCAGAAGGCCGCACGTACCTATTTCACCCGCGAACGTCTCAGCGTCGCCCATGTCCTGCCTGAGGAGACCGCTCATGAGTGATCGCAAAAGCAGCCGCCTGATCCTGCCCGGACTGATCGCCGTCACCCTGATCGCGGCGAGTGCCGTGTATTTCCTGCGCCCAAGCGAATCCGTCGCCAGCCCGGCGCTGGAAAAAGCCCAGTCGACCCGCACCCTGCAATCCCTGGCGGAGCTGGACGACAAGGCGCCGACCAACCGTAAGCTCGACGTGCAAAGCTGGACCACCGCCGAAGGCGCCAAGGTGCTGTTTGTCGAGGCCCATGAACTGCCGATGTTCGACATGCGCATCCTGTTCGCCGCCGGCAGCAGCCAGGACGGCAACGTGCCGGGCCTGGCGCTGATGACCAACGCCATGCTCAACGAAGGCATACCGGGCAAGAACGTCAGCCAGATCGCCAGTGGCTTCGAAGGGCTGGGTGCCGACTTCAGCAACGGCGCTTACCGCGACATGGCATTGGTGTCCCTGCGCAGCCTGAGCGAGCGCGACAAACGCGACGCCGCCCTGGCGCTGTTTGACCAAGTGATCGGCAAGCCGACCTTCCCCGCCGACTCCCTGGAGCGGATCAAGAACCAGATCCTCGCAGGCTTCGAGTACCAGAAGCAGAACCCCGGCAAACTGGCGAGCATCGAGCTGTTCAAGCGCCTGTATGGCGATCACCCCTACGCGCACCCGAGCGAAGGCACGCCCGAAAGCGTACCGAAGATTACCCTCGCCCAATTGCAGGGGTTCCACGCCAAGGCTTATGCCGCCGGTAACGCGGTGATTGCGGTGGTGGGCGACCTGACCCGCGCCGAAGCCGAGGCCGTGACCGCCAAGGTGTCGGCATCGCTGCCCAAGGGCCCGGCCCTGGCGAAGATCGCCCAGCCGACCGAACCCAAGGCCGGCCTGAGCCATATCGAGTTTCCGTCCAAACAGACCCACCTGTTGTTCGCCCAGTTGGGCATCGACCGTGCCGACCCGGACTACGCCGCCCTGTCCCTGGGCAACCAGATCCTCGGCGGCGGTGGCTTCGGCACCCGCTTGATGAGTGAAGTGCGCGAGAAACGTGGCCTGACCTATGGCGTCTACTCCGGCTTCTCGCCCATGCAGGTGCGCGGCCCGTTCATGATCAACCTACAGACCCGCGCCGAAATGAGCGGCGGCACCCTGCGCCTGGTCGAAGACGTGCTGGCCGACTATCTCAAGACCGGCCCGACCCAGAAAGAACTGGACGACGCCAAGCGCGAACTGGCCGGCAGCTTCCCGCTGTCCACCGCGAGTAACGCCGATATCGTCGGGCAGTTGGGCGCCATGGGTTTCTACAACCTGCCGTTGACCTATCTGGAAGATTTCATGAAACAATCCCAGGCCCTGACCGTAGAGCAGGTCAAGGCTGCCTTGAACAAACACTTGAGCGCCGACAAGATGGTCATCGTGACCGCCGGCCCGACGATTGCGCAAAAGCCACTACCGCCCCCCACTGATAAACCTGCCGAGCAGCCGCTCGGGGTTCCGGAGCATTAATGGCCAGTTCATCTCGCCCGAAAAAACCTGTCCACAACGTGCATAACGGTGTGGGCCAACTGCGCATCATTGGCGGCGAATGGGGCAGCCGCAAGCTGAGCTTCCCCGACGTCGTGGGCCTGCGCCCGACGCCCGATCGCGTGCGCGAAACCCTGTTCAACTGGCTCGCGCCGTACATCGGCGGGGCCAAGGTGCTGGACCCGTTCGCCGGCAGCGGCGCGCTGTTCCTGGAGGCGCTGTCCCGTGGCGCAGCCCAGGCCCAGGCGCTGGATGCCAGCAATGTGGCGGTTTCCAGCCTCAAGGAACACCTGGGCACCCTGCGCTGCACCAACGGCCAGGTGCAGACCGCCGATGCCCTGCGCTACCTGGAAACCCAGGCGGCCAGTGAATACGACGTGGTGTTCCTCGATCCGCCCTTCAACCAGAACCTGCTGCCGACCGTGTGCGCCTTGCTGGAAGAGCGCCAATGGCTGGCGCCGGATGCATGGATCTACACTGAGAGCGAAACCGCGCCCTCGACCCTGGGCCTGCCAGGCGCCTGGCGCCTGCATCGGGAGCAGAAGTCCGGGCGGGTGTATTACGCGTTGTGGCATCGATTGGTCGAAAGCGCCGCATAACTGCCAGGCAGACCGCTTGTTGTGGCGAGCGAGCTTGCTACAACAGGCGTGCTTGCCACCGAGATATTCATGACCCCTTCCAACCGCTTCATCCCCGCCTTCGGCCTCGGCAACCCCCATCTGCAAACGCTGTGGGGACCGCTGTGGCGCCCCACTACCCATATCGAACGCCAACGCGAACGCCTGTGGCTGGAAGACGGCGACTTTCTCGACCTCGACTGGCACGGCCCCCACGATGCCCAAGCGCCGTTGGTGCTGGTGTTGCACGGGTTGACCGGCTCGTCCAACTCGCCTTACGTGGCCGGCCTGCAAAAAGCCCTTGCCGCCCAGGGCTGGGCCAGCGCGGCCTTGAACTGGCGCGGTTGCTCGGGCGAGCCGAACCTGTTGGCACGCAGCTATCACTCGGGCGCCAGCGAAGACCTGGCGGCGGCGATCGCGCACCTGCACGCCAAACGGCCACTGGCGCCGTTGTATGCGGTGGGTTATTCCCTGGGCGGCAACGTGCTGCTCAAGCACTTGGGGGAAACCGGCGAAGCATCGGGGCTGCAAGGCGCGGCGGCGGTATCGGTACCGTTTCGCCTGGATCAATGCGCGGACCGCATCGGGCTGGGTTTTTCGCGGGTTTATCAAAAGCACTTCATGCGTGAAATGCTCGCGTATATCCGCGTCAAACAACGTCGTTTTTTGCAGGACGGTCGTGCCGACGGGCTGAAAACCCTGGAAGCCCTCGGCTCATTGGAGAAGATGCGCACGTTCTGGGACTTCGATGGCCGGGTCACCGCGCCATTGCATGGTTTCTTGAGTGCCGAGGACTATTACCGCCGCGCCTCGAGCCGTTACTACCTGGGCGCGATCCGTACGCCGACCCTGATCATCCAGGCGGCGGACGACCCGTTCGTCTTCGCCCACAGCTTGCCCGAGGCCAGCGAGTTGTCGGCTTGCACCGAGTTCGAATTGCTGGCCAAGGGCGGGCACGTAGGGTTTGTCGACGGTTCGCTGAGGCGCCCCGGCTACTACCTGGAGCGGAGAATCCCCCAATGGTTAGCGGCACAACACCGCTAAACCTGCGGGGGCCGGCTTACTCGCCGGTCACTCAATCGCCGGTAGCGATCGGCCGCGCCGGATCGGTAATCCACTCGCTCCACGACCCTGCATACAACTTGCCCAACGGATAACCCGCCAGGCTCAAGGCGAACAGGTTGTGGCACGCCGTCACGCCCGAGCCGCAATACGCCACCAGTTCATCCGGCGAGCGCCCCTGCAATTGGGCGGCGAAGCGTTGCCGGAGTTGCTCTGCCGGGAGGAAACGGCCGTCGCTGCCCAGGTTTTCATTGAAGGCCGCGCACTGCGCCCCGGGAATGTGCCCGGCTACCGGATCGATGGGCTCCACGTCGCCGCGAAAACGCGGCTGGGCGCGAGCATCGATAAGGGTCAGGCCGGGTTGACCGAGGCGTTTTTGCAGGTGTTCGGCATCCAGCACCAGGCGATGGTCCGGCGTACCGACAAAGGTGCCCGGCTCGATCACCGGCGCGTCCAGGCTCAGGGGGAAACCGGCGGCGTGCCAGGCCCTGAGGCCACCGTCGAGAATGAACACGCCGTCACGCTTGCCCAGCCAGGCCAGCAACCACCAGGCACGGGCGGCAAAGGCACCGGGGCCGTCGTCGTAAAGCACCACGTCGGCATCGGCATTGATGCCCCAGACCCGCAGTTGCTCGACGAACGTATCCGCCGCCGGTAACGGGTGGCGCCCGGTCACGCCCTTGGCCACGGGGCCGCTGAGATGGCGCTCCAGGTCAGCGTATTGCGCGCCTTCTATATGCCCTTCGCTATAGCTGCAACGCCCGTAGTCCGGGTCTTCCAGGGCAAAACGGCAATCCAGGATCACCAGGCCCGCCGACTTCTGGCGCTCGGCCAATTGCTGGGGGTTGATCAGTTGAGCAAGCGACATGACGGACTCCTGTGAACAGATTCGGGAAAGGTTCTACTTCACGTCTTCCAGTGCCTGATTCAACGGCACGTAAAACTCCTTGAACAATGCATCCACCGCCGCCCTCGCCTGGGGCGTGACAAACCCCGCCTCCAGCACCAGCACCTGATACACCCCGCGCTTGATCGCTTCGGCGCTCAAATGGGCGGAGTTTTCATTGGTGGTGCACAGGAAACGCACCCAGGAGGTGAGGATGATCCAGGCATTGAGGGTCAGGGCTTCGGTCTGCACCGGGTCCATGCTGAGGATGCCCGCATCGACGAATCCCTGGTAAATGGCGTTGCCCTGGATCAGGCAGCGCTGGGAAAACCGCCGGTAGCCGGTGGCCAGTTCCGGGTCGCTTTCCAGCAGGTGTTCGAGGTCGCGGTGCAGGAAACGGTAACGCCACATGCCAGCCAGCACGGCCTGCAGGTAGAAACGTTTGTCCTCCACCTGCATGGCGCGCCCCTGGGGCGGGCGCAGAAAACTGTCCACCAGGGCTTCGTATTCGCGGAACAGCACGGCGATGATCGCCTGCTTGTTGGGGAAGTGGTAGTACAGGTTGCCCGGCGAAATTTCCATGTGGGCGGCAATATGGTTGGTGCTCACACTGCGCTCGCCCTGCTGGTTAAAAAGCTCCAGGCTGGTTTGCACAATGCGCTCGCTGGTCTTTACTCGTGGTGCCATAGGGGATCAGCTTCTATACACGTGATGGGGCATCTTACGGCCTATCCTTGTCGGGATAAATCAGCATGTCGCAGCGATGTCATTTGACAATTTAGAGCAATGACTCTAAAAATTCACGCAGACCTATAACAATCGGGAACTGCGCCATGTCTGCCACCGCTGCCTATCTGCAAGAGTCCCAGGCGCTGGACCACCTCCAGACGCTGTTCGACGCCCAGCGCCGCGCCTACGCCGCCAACCCGATGCCACCGGCCGCGCAACGCCAGCAGTGGCTCAAGGCCCTGCGCGAGATACTCAGCGACGAACGCCAGGCGCTGATTGACGCAATCAGCCAGGATTTCAGCCACCGCAGCGCAGACGAAACCCTGTTCGCCGAACTGATGCCCAGCCTGCACGGCATTCATTACGCCAGCAAACACCTCAACGGCTGGATGAAACCGTCCCGCCGCGCTGTAGGCATCGCCTTCCAGCCCGCGTCGGCCAAAGTCATCTACCAACCGCTGGGCGTGGTCGGCGTGATCGTGCCCTGGAACTACCCGCTGTACCTGGCCATCGGCCCACTGGTCGGGGCGTTGGCCGCCGGTAACCGGGTCATGCTCAAGCTCAGCGAATCCACGCCCGCCACCGGCGAATTGCTCAAGACACTGCTGGCGAAAGTCTTCCCCGAAGACCTGGTGTGCGTGGTACTCGGCGAGGCCGACGTGGGCATGGCCTTTTCCAAGCTGCGCTTCGATCACCTGTTGTTCACCGGCGCCACCAGCATCGGCAAGCATGTGATGCGCGCCGCAGCCGAACACCTGACTCCGGTCACCCTGGAGTTGGGCGGCAAGTCGCCGGCTATCGTCTCCGCCGATGTGCCGCTCAAGGACGCCGCCGAACGCATCGCCTTCGGCAAGGCCTTGAATGCCGGGCAAACCTGCGTGGCACCCGACTACGTGCTGGTGCCGGAAGATCGCGTCGACGGCTTCGTCGAGGCCTACAGCAAGGCGGTTCGCGGTTTTTATCCGACACTGGCCAATAACCCGGACTACACCGCCATCATCAACGAGCGTCAGTTGGCCCGGCTCAATGCCTACATCAAGGACGCCACCGACAAGGGCGCCACCCTGGTCCCGCTGTACGACCAGGGCCAGGCACGGCGCATGGCCCACAGCCTGTTGTTGAATGTCAGCGACGACATGACCGTGATGCAGGACGAGATTTTCGGCCCGGTGCTGCCGATCGTGCCTTATCGTGGCATCGACCAAGCCTTTGCCTACATCAACCAGCGCCCTCGCCCGCTGGCGTTGTATTACTTCGGCTACAACAAGCGCGAACAAAATCGCGTACTCCACGAAACCCATTCGGGCGGCGTGTGCCTGAACGACACCCTCCTGCACGTGGCCCAGGACGACATGCCCTTTGGCGGCATCGGCCCGTCGGGCATGGGCCACTACCACGGCCACGAAGGCTTCCTCACGTTCAGCAAAGCCAAGGGCGTGCTGGTGAAACAACGCCTGAACGCGGCGAAGTTGATTTACCCGCCTTACGGCAAGGCCATCCAGAAGTTGATCCAGAAGCTGTTCGTCCGCTGACACCGCCACCTACGGGATAACAACAATGAACCCAAGCCTCACGGATTCTCCTGCGCTGTCGCGGCGCGGCGTGTTGAAGATCGGCCTGTGCGCCAGCGCCTTCCTGGCCACGGCCGGGCTCGGCGCCAGCCTCAGCGGCTGTTCCAGCAGCACCCCGGCCAGCGGCTTTGCCATGCTGCGCAGCAGTGACCTGCCGTTTCTGCGCGCGGTGATCCCGGTGTTGCTCGAAGGCGCGGCCAGCGCCGAGGACGTGGTCGCCGGGATAGAGGACACCCTCAAAAGACTCGACTACAGCCTGCAACACCTGTCGCCGGAGATGTTCAAGCTCACTCAGCAACTGTTCGACGTACTGGGCATGGGCATCACCCGTGGCCCGTTGACCGGTATCTGGGGCAGTTGGGAAAACGCCAGCAGCGAGCAGATCCGCCACTTCCTGCATCGCTGGGAAAACAGCTACCTGAACCTGCTGCGCATGGGCCAGGGCTCGCTGCTCAAGCTGGTGATCATGGCCTGGTATTTCCGGCCGGCGTCCTGGGCCCATTGCGGCTACCCCGGCCCGCCGAAGATCTGATCCGCATCTTCCACAATAAAAACTAGAGACGATCCTGATGCCCGTACCCGATCTGTTCCGCGACGGCCTGGCCCGTGGCTGGAAGACCCACAATGGCGCCGCCCTCGACCATGACCTGACCCTGGAAGCCGACGTAGCGATCATCGGCAGCGGCGCCGGCGGCGGCACCACCGCCGAAATCCTCAGCGCCGCCGGCTACAAGGTGCTGCTGATCGAAGAAGGCCCGCTCAAGACCAGCAGCGATTTCAAGCTGCTCGAACACGAGGCCTACACCAGCCTGTACCAGGAAGGCATCGGCCGCATGAGCAAGGACGGCGCGATCACCATCCTCCAGGGCCGCGCCGTGGGCGGTACCACGCTGATCAACTGGACCTCGAGCTTTCGCACGCCAGACGCCACCCTTTCCCACTGGGCCAGCGAATATGCGGTGAAGGGCCACAGCAGCGCCGAGATGGCACCCTGGTTCGAGAAAATGGAACAGCGCCTGGGCATCGCGCCCTGGGCCATGCCGCCCAACGCCAATAACGACGTAATCCGCAAAGGCTGCGAAAAGCTCGGCTACAGCTGGCACGTGATCCCGCGCAATGTGCGCGGTTGCTTCAACCTGGGCTATTGCGGCATGGGCTGCCCGGTCAACGCCAAGCAGTCGATGCTGGTGACCACCATCCCGTCCACCCTGGAAAAAGGCGGCGAACTGCTTTACCTGGCCCGCGCCGAACGCCTGGTCTACAGCGGCGACCACATCAATAGCCTGGAATGCGTGGCCATGGACGAACGCTGCGTGGCGCCGACTGGACGCAAGATCACGGTCAAGGCCAGGCATTACGTGCTGGCGGGCGGCGGCATCAACAGCCCGGCGCTACTGATGCGCTCGAACGCCCCGGACCCGCATTCGCGACTGGGCAAACGCACCTTTCTGCACCTGGTGAATTTCTCCGCGGCGCTGTTCGACGAGGTGATCAACCCGTTCTATGGCGCACCGCAGTCGATCTACTCCGACCATTTCCAATGGCAGGACGGCACCACCGGAAAAATGTCCTACAAGCTCGAGGCACCGCCGCTGCACCCGGCGCTGGCCAGCACCCTGCTCGGAGGCTACGGCACCGATAACGCCCTGGACATGAGCCAGCTGCCCAACACCCACGCGATGCTTGCCCTGCTGCGCGACGGCTTCCATCCCGACAGCCCCGGCGGCAGCGTGGAACTGCGCGGCGATGGCACGCCGGTGCTCGACTATCAGGTTTCGCCCTACGCCTGGGACGGCCTGCGCCGGGCCTTTCACAGCATGGCCGAGATTCAGTTCGCGGCCGGCGCCAAGTCGGTCAAACCGTTGCACCACGATGCGCGCTACGTGAAGACCCTGGCAGAAGCCCGCAGCCTGATCGACGGCCTGAACCTGGAACTGCACCGCACCTGCCTGGGCAGCGCCCACGTGATGGGCGGTTGCGCCATGGGCGAAGAGCCGAAAAACGCCGTGGCCGACAGCCTCGGTCGCCATCACCAGTTGCGCAACCTGTCGATCCATGACGGCTCGCTGTTCCCCACCAGCATTGGCGCCAACCCACAATTGTCGGTGTACGGATTGACCGCGCAACTGGCGAGCGCATTGGCCGAACGTCTGAAAACGGCGTGAAAAAACACGGTATTCACCAGGTCTATCTGCATAAGTTGACTTGGCCGACCGGGATGGCTGCGATACCATCCGGTTCCCCAACGGACTCCGCCAGGACGACGCGATGAACCGAGTGTTGTACCCAGGTACCTTCGACCCGATTACCAAAGGCCATGGCGATCTGGTCGAACGCGCCTCACGCTTGTTCGACCATGTGATCATCGCAGTCGCGGCCAGCCCCAAGAAAAACCCGCTGTTTCCCCTGGAACAGCGCGTGGAGCTGGCGCGTGAGGTCACCAAGCACCTGCCCAACGTGGAAGTGGTGGGTTTTTCGACACTGCTGGCACACTTCGCCAAAGAGCAGAACGCCAATGTGTTCCTGCGTGGCCTGCGTGCGGTGTCGGACTTCGAATACGAATTCCAACTGGCCAACATGAACCGCCAACTGGCGCCGGACGTGGAAAGCCTGTTCCTCACGCCGTCGGAACGTTATTCGTTTATTTCCTCGACACTGGTCCGCGAAATTGCGGCGTTGGGCGGGGATATCACCAAGTTCGTGCACCCGGCCGTGGCGGATGCGCTGACCCAGCGCTTCAAGAAGTAAGACCGCTCAATCGGCGCCCACTCGCACTGCGGGCGCCAATGCGGCACAATTGCGCGCATTCGTTTTTAAGATGCCTTGGCTGACAGCCCTGGCAGGAGTTTCCATGTCCCTGATCATCACCGACGATTGCATCAACTGCGACGTCTGCGAACCCGAGTGCCCGAACGCTGCGATTTCCCAGGGCGAAGAAATCTACGTGATCGACCCCAACCTGTGCACCCAGTGTGTTGGCCACTACGACGAACCTCAGTGCCAGCAGGTCTGCCCGGTGGATTGCATTCCGTTGGATGAAGCCCACCCGGAGACTGAAGCGCAGTTGATGGAGAAGTACCGCAAGATTACCGGTAAGGCTTGAGCCTGTTGGCGCCTGCAAGGGCCTTATCGGGAGCAAGCCCCCTCCCACATGTGAAATGTATTCACAAATCAAAATGTGGGAGGGGGCTTGCTCCCGATGGCGATATCAGCCATCACACAGCAATCAGCTCTGGCACTTAGGGCAAAACACACTCGCCCGCTGCCCCAGCACTACATTGCGCAATTCGCTCCCACAGACCTTGCACGCCTCGCCGCCCCGGCCGTAGACGAACAGTTCCTGCTGGAAATACCCCGGTTGCCCGTCGCCGCCGATAAAGTCGCGCAATGTGGTGCCGCCCCGCTCGATGGCGGCGGCCAGCACGCGCTTGATCTCGATCGCCAGCTTCAAATAACGCGCCCGTGAAATCCCGCCCGCCGCCCGCCGCGGGTCGATCCCGGCGGCGAACAGCGCTTCGGTCGCATAGATATTGCCCACCCCCACCACCACGGCGTTGTCCATGATGAACGGCTTCACCGCCATCGTCTTGCCACGGGACAGCTGGAACAAACGCTCACCGTCGAACCGGTCGGTCAACGGCTCCGGCCCGAGGCGGATCAGCAGTTCATGGTTGTGCGGGTCCTGGCTCCAGAGCATTGCGCCAAAACGCCGGGGGTCGGTGTAGCGCAGGGCCAGGCCGGATTCGAGCTCGATGTCCACATGCTCGTGCTTGGCCGCCGGCAGGCCGACTTCCACCAGGCGCAGGTTGCCCGACATGCCCAAGTGACTGATCAAGGTGCCTACCTCGGCGTTGATCAACAGGTACTTGGCCCGCCGCTCCACCAGCACGATGCGCTGCCCGGACAGACGCACATCCAGGTCCTCCGGGATCGGCCAGCGCAGACGCCGCTCACGCACCACTACACGGCTGACGCGCTGGCCTTCCAGGTGCGGGGCAATCCCACGCCGGGTGGTTTCGACTTCGGGTAATTCGGGCATGTGTACCTCGGGGTGAAAGGGTCAGTGCGCGCCCAGCTCACGGATCGACAACTTCAGGCTATCGAAGTCGTAGTCCGACAGGCCCACGTAGTCCAACACCAGATCGCCCACCGCATTCCACTCATGATCCACCGTCTGGTTGCCCAGCACCCGGTAGGACGAACAGATGTGCTCGGCCATCTTCAGGATCGCCAGCAGGTTTTTCAGCTGAGAATTGCGCGACGACTCATCGCTGAAAACCGCCAGGGCATTGTGGTGATTGGCGATGGCGTCGGTCACATGCTCCGGCAGGCGCCAGGACTTGGCGGTGTAGTAGCCAACCACCGCATGGTTGGTGTTGAACGCATTGTTTTCGGTGTCCACCACGCGGGAGTCAGCCCCGGCATTGCCGTAGGCCTCTTCGAGCACCGACATGTAATTGGGGAAACGCTTGAGCATCAGCGGCACGCCGCAATCGTGGAACAGCCCCAGGGCGTAGGCTTCGTCCACCGCCTGGGCGCCGGTGCGCTTGGCCAGGGTGAGGCAGGTCATGGCCACATCCTGGGCGGTGTCCCAGAAGCGGTTGAGGGTGACGATGGTCTCATCGTTCATCTCACCCTTGATCGACTGGGCGTTGATCAGGTTGATGATCGAGCGGCTGCCCAACAGGTTCACGGCGCGCTGGATCGAGGCGATCTTGTTGGTCAGGCCGTAATACGGCGAGTTGACGATCTTGAGCAATGCGCCGGACAGGCCCGGGTCCTGGGCGATCAACCGCGCGATCACCTCCAGGTCCGGGTCGGGCATGTATTGCTCCATCTGCAAATCCACCATGATCTGCGGTTGAGGCGGCACGCTGATGCCTTGCAGGGCCTGTTGGATCTGTTCGGCGGAAAGCTCTGGGTGCATAAGTACATACTCTGGGCTAGGCGCCGATTCTAACCCCGATGGGAAGCTGACCGACACCTCAAAAACCCGAATGGCAACCCGCTCCCGCAGGAGCGCGCTTGCTCGCGAAAAAACCATGGATGACGCGGCCTACCTGATAGCGCTGCGTCAGCGTGGACGGTCTTCGCGAGCAAGCTCGCTCCTGCAGCCCATCAGGCCAAGCCGCGAAATGTAGTGCAACACGGTATACTCCCGCTCTTTTTTCCGGAGCGACGTCATGTCCCTGCCAAGCCTGCGTCTCAAAGCCAACGCCGATCGTCGTTTGCGCAACGGCCACCTGTGGGTCTACAGCAACGAAATCGACGTGGCCGCCACCCCACTTCACGGCTTCCAGGCGGGCGACCAGGCCATCCTCGAAGCGGCCGGCGGCAAGACCCTGGGCATCGTGGCCATGAGCCCGAACAACCTGATCTGCGCGCGCCTGCTGTCGCGTGACATCAAGTTGCCTTTGGACAAGTCGCTGCTGGTGCACCGCCTGAATGTCGCCCTGTCCCTGCGCGACCGCCTGTTCGACAAGCCGTTCTACCGCCTGGTCTACGGCGATTCCGACCTGTTGCCGGGCCTGGTGGTCGACCGTTTCGGCGACATCCTGGTGGTACAGATCGCTTCGGCGACCATGGAAGCCCATAAAGACGACGTGATCGCCGCCCTGACCCAAGTGCTCAAGCCCAGCGGCATCCTGTTCAAGAACGACTCCGCCGCGCGCGACGCCGAAGGCCTCAACCGCTACGTCGAAACCGTATTCGGCCTGGTACCGGAGTGGGTCGCGCTGGAAGAAAACGGCGTGAAATTCGAAGCTCCGGTAATCCAGGGCCAGAAAACCGGCTGGTTCTACGACCACCGCATGAACCGCGCCCGCCTGGCCCCGTATGCCAAAGGCAAGCGCGTCCTCGACCTGTACAGCTACATCGGCGGCTGGGGCGTGCAGGCTGCGGTCTTCGGCGCCACTGAAGTGTTCTGCGTCGACGCCTCGGCCTTCGCCCTCGACGGCGTCGAGCGCAACGCCGCGCTGAACGGCGTCGCCGAAAAAATGACCTGCATCGAAGGCGACGTATTCGAAGCCCTCAAAGAACTCAAGGCCAGCGAAGAACGTTTCGACGTGATCGTCGCCGACCCACCGGCCTTCATCAAACGCAAAAAAGACATGAAAAACGGCGAAGGTGCCTACCGTCGCCTCAACGAGCAAGCCATGCGCCTGCTCAGCAAGGACGGCATCCTGGTCAGCGCCTCCTGCTCGATGCACCTGCCGGAAGACGACCTGCAAAACATCCTGCTGACCAGCGCCCGCCACCTGGACCGCAACATCCAGATGCTCGAACGCGGCGGCCAGGGCCCGGATCACCCGGTGCACCCGGCGATTGTCGAGACACGCTACATCAAGAGCATCACCTGCCGGTTACTGCCCAATAGCTAAAGACTGAAACCGTCCCCCTGTAGGAGCGAGCTTGCTCGCGAAAAACCCATAGACGACGCGGGCTACCTGATAGCGTTGCGTCATCGTTGACGATCTTCGCGAGCAAGCTCGCTCCTACAGAGGCGGCGTACACCATTACGGGACGCTTCGCACAATAGATTTGATTGAATTCAATTTTTCGCTGACTAGTATCGGTTTCTGGTTTTACTCCGGAAATTACCACTCATGTCTGAGCCCTTCCGCTCTCCCGCCCTCAGTGGCGAGGTAAAACGCCAACAACTTTCCCGCTTCATCCTGATCACCTGCATTGCCCTGATCAGCTTCTTCCCGATCAATATTCTCCTGCCTTCATTCCCCGCACTGGCCGCCCAATTCGACACTCCGACGGCCGACGTCGCGCTCTCCATCAGCCTGTTCACCCTGATCTTCTCCATATCCCAACTGATCGTCGGCCCGTTGTCGGACAAATGCGGGCGCAAGGAAGTGCTGCTCGGCTGCATCACGCTATCGATTCTCGGCGCAATAGGCTGTGCCCTGGCGTCGGACTACCTGACCCTCCTGCTGTTTCGCACAGTGCAGGCCATGGGCTGCGGTTTCTTCGTATTGGGCCAT
Organism: Pseudomonas extremaustralis; assembly: GCF_900102035.1. Classification (NCBI taxonomy): domain Bacteria; kingdom Pseudomonadati; phylum Pseudomonadota; class Gammaproteobacteria; order Pseudomonadales; family Pseudomonadaceae; genus Pseudomonas; species Pseudomonas extremaustralis. The sequence continues at coordinate 5,267,162 of NZ_LT629689.1, read as the reverse complement.
GCACTAGTGGAAGACCTGTTCGACGAACAGGATCGAGCCCGGGTGCGCCTCTATTACATGACCCTGAGCGGCTCGTTTGTCGCATTGTCACCGCTGATCGGCTCCTGGCTGCAAACCACCTTCGACTGGCAAGGGAGCTTCTATGGGTTTGCACTCATGGCATTGGGCATGTTGATCCATGCGTTTTGCATCTTGCCCTCCAAAGCTGCCAGCCCGCTCCGCGCGCCCGCCTCGATCCTCGGCACGCTCAAAACGGTCGCCGCCAATCGCGACTTCCTGCGCTACTGGTGGATCGCCGCACTGGTGTTCGCCTGTTATTTCGCGCTGGTCAGCGTCACACCGCTGATCTTCATGGATGCACTGAAGCTCTCCGAATACCAATACGCGCTGGTGCTAATAGTGTACGGCGTGGCCTACCTGATCGGTGGTGTGGCGGCCTCGTACCTGCAAAAGCGCATCTCGCTGCCCCGACAAATCAACATCGGCCTCGGGTTACTGCTCCTCGCGGGTGTGCTGCTGACGCTGGTCGTCCTCTTTAAAACCATTACCACGGTAACCCTGCTCATCCCGATGCTTATCAGCGCACTGGCGGTCACCCTGGTTCGGCCCGCTGCAATTTCGGCAGCGATGGTGTTGTTTTCTAGCTGCGCGGGGACGGCGGCTTCGGCGGGCAATAGCATCATGTTCCTCACCGCTGCCGTCAGCAGCGCAGCGCTCGCGCAAACCGGCAGTCATTTGCTGATGACGATTGCCGTGAGCTTTATCATTTTCAGCCTGTGGGGTTGGCTGACCAATACGCGGGTCGGACACTGACACTTTCCCCCTGTAGCGGCGAGCTTGCTCGCGAAAACCCATAGACGACGCGGGCTACCTGATAGCGTTGCGTCATCGTTGACGATCTTCGCGAGCAAGCTCGTTCCTACAGGGGAGAAGAGGTTACAACCAGATGGCGTCCCATAGCGGGTACTGGCCGATATGTTTGACCAGCCCTGCCCGCAAGGGATTGGCCACGATATAACGGGCCATTGCCTTCAAGTCTTCCTCCCGACGCAGTGCGCGGTCGAAATAGCCTTTTTGCCACAAGGTCCCGAACGAACACCTGGCCTTGTTGATGGCGCGGGCACTTCGCGACTTGGTGCTGCGCATCAGCCTTGGCAAGTCGCCGTTATGCAACTCGACCAGCCAGTGGAAATGGTCAGGCATGACCACCCAGGCCAGCGAAGTCGCCTCGCCGTCTTCCTGAGCTTTCCTGAACGCACTGACAAGCAGGCGGCCGATGCGCCAGTCCTGAAAAGCCAATTGCCGTTGATGGGTAACCGCCGTGAGCAGGTAAACACGGCCCGACTCCGAATAGCGCCCGATGCGCAGCCGATGTGCATGTTGCTGGGTGGACATTCCTTCGTCCTCTTCTGTGAGTGGAAGAGAAACGGTAGGCGGACCGACTTCGCCCGGCCTGTAAACAGTGGTTCTGAATATGTCCCGCCCCTGTAGGAGCGAGCTTGCTCGCGAAAAACGAACAGGCAACGCGGGCCTCCCGCTAGCGCTGCGTTATCGTTGACGTTTTTCGCGAGCAAGCTCGCGCCTACAGGAAGACGGTGTAGAATCGGCCCTATTCATCGCCAGTCATCCCCCGGCGGGTTTATGAGCTCAAGGCCACTGCGCACGGCGATCCCGTAACGTTTGCGGCAACTTCCGGACACCAGTGCCATTTTTCGGGTGTTCCAGACGTCCATAGAAGCTCACTCCCCTTTGACATCTGATTAGCCGCCCGGAGTGCTCCAATGCCTGATTACCGCTCGAAAACATCCACCCACGGCCGCAACATGGCCGGCGCCCGCGCACTGTGGCGCGCCACCGGGATGAAAGATGACGACTTCAAGAAGCCGATCATCGCGATTGCCAACTCGTTCACCCAGTTCGTCCCCGGCCATGTCCACCTCAAGGACCTGGGCCAACTGGTCGCCCGCGAGATCGAACGCGCTGGCGGCGTGGCCAAGGAATTCAACACCATTGCCGTGGATGACGGCATCGCCATGGGCCATGACGGCATGCTGTATTCCCTGCCGAGCCGCGAGATCATCGCCGACTCCGTGGAGTACATGGTCAACGCCCACTGCGCCGACGCCATCGTGTGCATCTCCAACTGCGACAAGATCACCCCTGGCATGCTGATGGCCGCCCTGCGCCTCAACGTCCCGGTGATTTTCGTCTCCGGCGGTCCGATGGAAGCCGGCAAGACCAAACTCGCCTCCCACGGCCTCGATCTGGTCGACGCCATGGTCATCGCCGCCGATTCCAGCGCTTCTGACGAGAAGGTCGCGGAATACGAGCGCAGCGCCTGTCCGACCTGCGGTTCGTGCTCCGGCATGTTCACCGCCAACTCGATGAACTGCCTGGTGGAAGCCCTGGGCCTGGCCTTGCCGGGCAACGGTTCGACCCTGGCCACCCACAGCGACCGCGAGCAGCTGTTCCTGCAGGCCGGCCGTACCATCGTCGAGCTGTGCAAGCGCTACTACGGCGAGAACGATGAGTCGGTGTTGCCGCGCAACATCGCCAACTTCAAGGCGTTCGAAAACGCCATGACCCTGGACATCGCCATGGGCGGTTCCACCAACACCATCCTGCACTTGCTGGCCGCCGCCCAGGAAGCCGAGATCGATTTCGACCTGCGCGACATCGACCGTCTGTCCCGCAACGTGCCGCAACTGTGCAAGGTCGCGCCGAACATCCAGAAGTACCACATGGAAGACGTGCACCGCGCCGGCGGGATTTTCTCGATCCTCGGTTCCCTGGCCCGTGGCGGCCTGCTGCACACCGACCTGCCGACCGTACACAGCAAGTCCCTCGCCGAAGGCATCGCCAAGTGGGACATCACCCAGACCGACGACGAAGCCGTGCACACCTTCTTCAAGGCCGGCCCGGCGGGCATCCCGACCCAGACTGCATTCAGCCAGTCGACCCGTTGGGACACCCTGGACGCCGACCGTGAAAACGGCTGCATCCGCAGTGTCGAGCACGCCTATTCCAAAGAAGGCGGCCTGGCCGTGCTGTACGGCAACATCGCCCTCGACGGCTGCGTGGTGAAAACCGCCGGCGTGGACGAGTCGATCCATGTGTTCGAAGGCAACGCCAAGATCTTCGAAAGCCAGGACAGCGCCGTGCGCGGCATCCTCGCCGACGAAGTCAAAGAAGGCGACATCGTGATCATCCGCTACGAAGGCCCCAAAGGCGGCCCGGGCATGCAGGAGATGCTCTACCCGACGTCCTACCTGAAATCCAAGGGCCTGGGCAAAGCCTGCGCGCTGCTGACCGACGGGCGTTTCTCCGGCGGTACTTCGGGCCTGTCCATCGGCCACGCATCGCCGGAAGCCGCTGCCGGCGGCGCGATTGGCCTGGTGCAAGATGGCGACAAAGTGCTGATCGACATTCCGAACCGTTCGATCAACCTGTTGATCAGCGACGAAGAACTGGCCGCGCGTCGGGTCGAACAGGACAAGAAAGGCTGGAAGCCGGTGGAGAAGCGTCCGCGCAAAGTCACTACCGCGCTGAAAGCCTATGCCCTGCTGGCCACCAGTGCCGACAAAGGTGCTGTGCGTAACAAGGCAATGCTCGACGGCCTGTAAGGCTAGCCGATAAAAATGCCCCGCCAGGTGCGGGGCATTTTTTTGCCTGGAGAAAACCTCCAAACCCTGGAGGCCAACATGTGGGAGAGGCGAACCCCCGTAGTTACTGGATTTCGTCAGGCTTGACGATCACCCAGTTCTTGTCCGCCGTCACCGGCAAGCCTTCCTTGGCCTGGGCCGCCGCGTGCTTGGCCATCATGCCGTTGAGCTGGGCCATGTATTTGTCCTTGCGGTTGACCCACAGGTGCACGCCGCCCTTGGCCACGTCCACATCGTGGAACAGCATGTAGCCGTCGCTGGTCGGGGTATCGCCGCCGACGATCACCGGTTTTTTCCATTCGTCGATGTAGGTGAGGATCGCCGCGTGCTTGCCGGCCATCCAGGTCGCCGGGGTCCACAGGTACGGGGTGAGTTCCAGGCCGAGGTTGGCTTTCTGGTCGTATTTGCCGGCCGCGATCTGCTTGCGCGCGGTGGTCAGCTCGCCAGTCTTGCGGTCTTTGAGCAAGGTGGTCACGCCGATGACATTCTCGGGTTTGACGTTGTAGCCGTACTTCGGATCAGCCGCGACCATGCGCACCAGTTCTTCCGATGCGGCGGTCATCACATACACCTCGATGCCGTTTTCCATCAGCTTGTTGTACAGCTCAGCCTGGCCGGTGAAGACCTTCGGCGGTTGCACCTCGGATTGCTTCACCACATCGCCTTCGAAATAGCTGACAGGCACGGGCTTGCCGGAGGCCATCAACTCATCGACCTGGGTCTTGAGTTCATTGAGGGTGAAACCGGAGAACACCTGGGCCACCCAGGGGTAGCAGACCATGTCGTCCACTTCGCACAGGCGATAGTAGTAACTGAACAGGCTTTCCTTATGGTCGGCGGTGTCTTTGAACGGCATAAGCTTGAGCGACGGGTCGAGGCTGTCGCGGGTGATCAGGCCCTTGTTTTCCATGTAGGGCAGCAGGGACTCTTCGAGGTCGTAGCGGTAGCTGGTGTTGTCCATGTCGAAGACCGCGAAGTTACCCTTGTTGGCATTGGCGGCGATCATTTCGTTCAGTTGCTTGGCGGCCGGGGCCGGCCAGTGTTTCAACTCGGTGTCGGCGAATGCCTGGCTGGCGAGTCCAAGGCAGAATGCAGCGGATACAAGTAATTTCGGCGCGAGCTTCATAGGCGTTGTCTCCCTGAGTGAAAGACATCGACGCTAACAAATCCCTGTGACAGTTTTCGTCCGGTCACGACCGCTTACGTTCTGATGCCGCCATTGCCATACGCCTGGACGCCAACTACTGAGTCCAAAAACGACAGGCGGCACCTGATGCGTTTAGGCTTTTTCCCAGACTTCAAAGTTGTAAGCCGGTTTATCCCCTTCGGCGGGGTTCGGAAGATTGGAAACCAACTTCCACTGGTTCTCATCGAACGCTGGAAACCACGCATCCCCTTCCGGGCTCAGCGCCACGCGGGTCAGGTACAGGCGATCGGCCTGTGCAAGCCCCTGGGCATACAACTGCGCGCCGCCGATCAGCATCAGCTCGTCCGCGCCGTGCTCCCGCGCCCAGGCGTCGGCCCGCTCGACCGCCGCTTCCAGTGACGGAAAAACTTCCGCACCTTCAAGCGCAAGATCGGTCTGACGACTGACCACCAGGTTCAGCCGCCCCGGCAGCGGTCGCCCCAGGGAGTCCCAGGTCTTGCGCCCCATGATGATGGGCTTGCCCAGCGTGGTGGCCTTGAAATATTTGAAATCCCCCGGCAAATGCCAGGGCATGCTGTTGTCGACGCCGATCACGCGGTTTTCACCGAGGGCCGCGATCAGGCTGAGAGGGAGAGTTTTTTTCATGGCGACGAGAATACCAGAGCCCCGCGCAGCTTTCCCCAATCGGCTGTACAGCGGTTATGCTCCAGGCTCACTGCCACGATTGGAAAACGCGTGACTGCACTGACCCCCCTGCAAAAACTCTGGCTGACGGAAACCGTGCGCCTGCGTGAAGAACACGCCGGCCCCCTGGACGACCTGGAAGCCAACCGCCTGGCCCGCACGGCCGGCGGCGACCTGTCGACGCGCATCCAGAACCGCGCCCTGCACCTGGCCGAGCGCGATGGTCTGCGCGCCGCCCTCACCCGCTGGCTGCAAGGCGCGCGCCTGGCGCTGGTGTTGCTGGCCATCGTGGCGGTCGTCAGCGGCGCCGGATTGGCCTTTGCCGCGCTGGGCAACGGCTTGGCCCCGGTGAATGTGTTCTGGGCCCTGGGCAGCCTGCTCGGTTTGAACCTGATCCTGTTGTTGAGTTGGGCCCTGGGCCTGCTGTTTGCCGGCGAGCACAGTGCCAGCCTTGGGCGCTTGTGGTTGTGGCTCAGCGAGAAATTCGCCCGTGATGCCAAGGCCGCACAGCTGGCGCCGGCGTTGCTGCTGTTGTTGCAGCGCCAGAAACTCAATCGCTGGGCCGTCGGTGTGCTGGTCAACAGCCTGTGGTTGCTGGCGTTGCTCAGCGCGCTGGTGATCCTGCTGACGCTGCTCGCCACCCGGCGCTACGGCTTTGTGTGGGAAACCACCATCCTCGGCGCCGACACTTTTGTCGCCGTGACCCAAGCCTTGGGCAGCCTGCCCGCCTTGCTCGGCTTTAACGTGCCGAGCGTCGAAATGATCCGCGCCAGCGGCGATTCCGCGTTGAATATCGACAGCGCCCGCCAAGCCTGGGCCGCCTGGCTGGTGGGGGTGTTGCTGGTCTACGGCCTGCTGCCCCGGTTGATACTCGCCCTCTTGTGCCTGTGGCGCTGGAAACGCGGGCGTGCCGCCTTGCGCCTGGACCTCAACCTGCCCGGCTACGCGCAACTGCGCGAACGCCTGATGCCGAGCAGCGAACGCCTGGGGGTCAACGATGCGGCGCCGGAACAGTTACACCACGTCAGCGGCGGCGTCAGCGAACTGCAAAGCGCCGGCGCGCTGCTGGTGGCCATCGAGCTGGACGATCAACACCCCTGGCCACCGAAGCTATCGGCCAACGTGAAAGACGCCGGCATCCTCGACAGCCGCGAATCACGCAACAAACTGCTGGAACAACTCAGCCGCTTCCCGCCCGCGCGCCTGGCCATCGCCTGCGACCCTCGCCGCTCGCCGGACCGTGGCAGCCTGGCGCTGATCGCCGAGCTGGCCCGCAGCGCCACCGCCACCCGCGTATGGCTGCTGCAAGCGCCGCCCGGCCAGGCCCTGGACGCCGAGCGCCTGGGCGACTGGCACACCGCGCTGCAACAGTTGGAGTTGCCCTTCGCCGACTGCGCGCCGCTGAACTGGCTGGAGACCGGTCATGACTAAACCGCTGAAACTCGCCGTGGTCGGCCACACCAACGTCGGCAAGACCTCGCTGTTGCGCACCCTCACGCGGGACGTAGGCTTCGGCGAAGTCTCCCATCGCCCCAGCACCACGCGGCATGTCGAAGGCGCGCGCCTGTCGGTGGATGGCGAAGCCTTGCTGGAGCTGTACGACACGCCGGGGCTGGAAGATGCCATCGCCCTGCTCGATTACCTGGAACGCCTGGAACGTCCCGGCGAACGCCTCGATGGGCCCGCCCGGCTGGCGCGCTTCCTCGACGGCAGCGAAGCGCGCCAGCGTTTCGAACAGGAAGCCAAGGTGCTGCGCCAACTGCTCGCATCCGATGCCGGCCTGTATGTGATCGACGCCCGTGAGCCGGTGCTGGCCAAGTACCGCGACGAGCTGCAAGTGCTGGCCAGCTGCGGCAAGCCATTGCTGCCGGTGCTCAACTTTGTCAGCAGCAGCGACCACCGCGAGCCGGACTGGCGCGAAGCCCTGGCACGCCTCGGCCTGCATGCGCTGGTGCGGTTCGACAGCGTCGCGCCGCCGGAAGACGGCGAACGGCGGCTGTATGAAAGCCTCGCCCTGCTGCTGGAAAACGCACGCCCGCAACTGGAGCGCCTGGTGCTCGACCAGCAGGCCCAGCGCCAGGCGCGCTTGCAAAGCGCGGCGCGATTGATCGCCGAGTTGCTGATCGATTGCGCCGCGTGTCGACGCAGCGTGGTGAGCGAAGATGAGCCGCAAGCCATCGCGGATCTGCGCAAAGCCGTGCGCCAGCGCGAACAGAAGTGCGTCGAGGCGCTGCTCAAGCTGTTTGGCTTTCGCCCGCAGGACGCCGCCGCCAGCGATTTACCGCTGCTGGACGGCCGCTGGGGCGATGACTTGTTCAACCCGGAAACCCTCAAGCAACTCGGCGTGCGCGTCGGTGGCGGGATTGCAGCAGGCGCGGCCGCCGGGGCCGGTGTGGATTTACTGGTCGGCGGCCTGACCCTCGGCGCCGCTGCGCTGGCCGGTGCGATTGCCGGCGGCGCCCTGCAAACCGCGCGCAGTTATGGCGGCCGCCTGCTGGGCAAGATCAAGGGCCAGCGCGAGCTGACCGTCGACGACAGCGTGCTGCGCCTGCTCGCCCTGCGCCAGCGCCAACTGCTCAAGGCCCTGAACCTGCGCGGCCACGCGGCGATGCACAGCATCAAGGTCGACACGCCTCAGGACAAAACCTGGCGCGAAGGCAAGTTGCCGGACGCCTTGCACAAGGCTCGCGCCCATCCGCAATGGTCGTCCCTCAACCCCCACGCCAAACTGAGCCAGGCCGAACGCCAGGAACAGGTCGAAGCCCTGGCCCAGCGCCTCGACGAAGCTTAAGCCGCCGCCAGCACCCGCCGGGCCTTGGCCTTGAGTACCTCAAGGTCGAGCACCGGTACCTGCATGACCTTGGCCTCTTCGTCCCAGTGGCGCAGGCGCAGACTCACGGCGCAGAGCGGGTCCTGCTCGAAAGCCCGGGCCTCTTCGGCGCTCATCACACCGCCCTGATACACCAAGGTCCGGCGGCTGGCCTCGCTCAAGCGTTCGTAATAGTCCGGCTGGCTGAAGGTCAGGTAACGCTTGGCCTCGACGTGATATTCCACCAGCCTGGCCAGACGCTCGCTGAACCCTGCGCGACGCAAATAATCGGCGCCCAGCCGCTCATGACTGACCACGCCATAACCGCCCATGCTCGCGCCGCCTTCGTCGCAAAGATGGCCGATATCGTGGAAGAACGCCGCCAACACCACCTCATCGTCGAACCCTTCGGCCATGGCCAACTGCGCGGCCTGGGACATGTGTTCGATCTGCGACACCGACTCACCGATGTAATCCGCCGTGCCATGGCGTTCGTACAAGCCGAACACCTCGGTAATCGCCTGTTCCGGGTTCATGCTGTGTCGCCCCACAATCCGCTGATATTGCGCTCGGCCAGCGCCGGCCCCACGCTCATGCCCACGCCGGTGTGCATCAAGGCCGCACTCACCCCCGGCGCCGCCCGCAGGAACGAAAACGGCCCCGGCCCGCGCGCGCCATACACACCCTGCCAGCGCTCGACCACCTGGACCGTGCAGCCCAAGGTCTGTTCGGCCAGCTCGATCAGCCAGTCATCGACCCGCTCGGCGTTGAACGGCGACGCGTCGCTGCCGTACTGGTGGGAATCACCGATGATCAGCTCGCCGTAGGGCGTCGGGCTGATCAGCAAGTGAATCCCGTGTTCATGCAGGTGCGGTGCATCGCGCAGGATCTGCGCCTGCACCGCCGCTGCTTCCGGCAGGTCGGCAAACGCGCCGTAATGCACGCAACTGAGACCGGTGAGCAAGGCGTGTTGCAGGTTCAAGTTGACCGCCGGTCGCGCGCGCAGCATTTGCAGGCGGCAGACTTGCGGGTTGAGGTCGGCGATCGCTTCGGCCAGCAGGGTCTGGTAGTCGTGGCCGGCGCACACGATGATCTGCTCGCCACGAAAGCTGCCCGCCGTGCTGTGCAATCGGCCCGGCTCGACGTCGCGCACCAGGGTGGAGAAGTGAAACTCCACCTTCAGTTCCTGGCTCAGATAGCGGATCAATGCCGGGATCGCTTCGCGCGAATACAACTGCTGATCATCGCGGCCATGCAGGGCGGCGCGATGATGGCGGAACTGGCCGCCGTATAAATCCCTGAGGGCCGCGCCTTGCAGCAGCTCGACGTTGTAGCCGTGCTCGCGGGCGCGCCCGGCGCAGAAGGCTTCAAGCAGATGTTCTTCGGCTTCGGTACGGGCGAACAGGTACGCGCCGTTACGCTTGAGTTGCAGGCCCGCCACCCGGGCCCATTCGCCCCAGATATCACGGCTTTGCTGCGCCAGGTCGAGCATGATGCCTGGCGGCTGGCCGGTAACCAGGGCCTGGCCGAAGTTGCGCACCGAAGCCCCCAGCGGCGTGGCGCTGCGCTCGAACACCTTGACCTTGAGCCCGCGCCTGGCGGCGGCGTAGGCGTGGGACAGGCCAAGGATGCCGGCGCCGATGATCAGTAAATCTGTCATGAAATACGTAACCCTCTGTAGGAGCGAGCTTGCTCGCGAAGAACGAATAGGCGACGCGGATAACCTGAAGCGCTGCCTCATCGTTGACGTTTTTCGCGAGCAAGCTCGCTCCTACAGGTAGAGGTGAAAGTTATTGTTTTTCCGACTTGCCGTCATAGCGCTTGCGCCATTCAGTCAGGATGCTGTCGCGATGCGACGACGCCCAGGCAAAGTCGTTCTTGATCAACCGCTGCTCGTAATCGGCCGGCAATTCGGTCTGCGGTTTGGCGATACCCGGTTGGGCGAGAACAGCGAAGTTGTCCTTGTACAGGTCCATCGCCGCCGGGCTGGCGGAGAAGTCGGCGAGTTTTTTCGCGGCATCGGCGTGGGCGGTGCCCTTGATCACGGCCGTGGCCTCGATGTCCCAGCCCAGGCCTTCTTTCGGCAGGATGATGTCCAGCGGCGCACCCTGGCGTTTCAACTGCACGGCCGGGTACTCGAACGAAATGCCAATCGGGAATTCCCCCGAGGCGGCCAGCTTGCACGGCTTGGAACCGGAATGAACGTATTGGCCGATGTTCTGGTGCAGGTCGTCCATGTACTGCCAGCCCTGCTTCTCGCCGAAGGTCTGCAGCCAGGCGCTCACATCCAGAAAGCCGGTGCCCGAGGACGCCGGGTTGGGCATGACGATCTTGCCCTTGTACTCAGGCTTGGTCAGGTCCTGCCAACTCACCGGTTTGGTCAGGCCTTGCTTCTCAGCCTCGGCGGTGTTGAAGCAGATGGTCGCGGCCCATACGTCCATGCCGACCCAGGCCGGCGGGTTCGCGGCGTCGCGGTAGTTTTTGCCGATCTTGTCCAGGTCCTTCGGCGCGTAGTTGTCCAGCATGCCTTGCTGGTCGAGGATCGCCAGGCTCGACGCGGCCAGGCCCCACACCACGTCGGCTTGCGGGCGAGCTTTCTCGGCCAGCAGCTTGGCGGTGATGATGCCGGTGGAATCGCGCACCCATTTGATTTCGACGTCGGGGTTGGCCTTTTCGAATGCCTGTTTATAGGTTTTCAACTGCTCGGCTTCGAGGGCCGTGTACACGGTCAGCTCGGTCTTGGCGAAGGCATTCAGGCTGAATGCAGTGAGTACGGCAGCGACCAGCGTCAGGGGCTTGAACATGGAATACCTCCTTCAAGGGTTATTGGCCGGGCGCGGTCTGGCGCCAGGCTTGGGAGCGGCGCAGGGCGCCACGTGAGGCCCACGCCAGCAGCAGCGAAACGCCGGCCGAAGTGAACAGAATCAAAGTGGACATGGCCGCCGCGCCGCCGACGTTGCCGGCATCGTCCATGTTCAACACGGCGACGGCGGCGAGGATGGTGTCGGGGCTGTAGAGGAAGATCGCGGCCGAGACGGTGGTCATCGCCGACACGAACAGATAGCGCACGATGTCCAACAGTGCCGGCAGGCAGATCGGCACGGTCACGCGCAGGTAATGGCGATACAACGGCGCCTTGAGGGACAGCGCGGCAGCTTCGAACTCGGCGTCCAGCTGGCGCAGCGCGGTGGTGGCGGTCATCTGCGCGGTGGTCAGATAGTGCGCGATGGTGCATACCACCAGCAGGGTCATGGTTCCGTAGAACACGTGCAACGGGTTGCCGCTGAGGTTGAAAAAGAACACGTAGCCCAGGCCCAGCACCAACCCCGGCACCGCCATCGGCACAAAACTGAGCAGGCGCAGCGCCAGGTTCAGGCCTTGCTGGCCACGGGTCTTTTCCATCAGGTAGGCGCCGGTGAAGATCAGCACGCTGCCGATCAACGCGGTACACAGGGCCAGGGTCAGGCTATTGCGATAGGCCAGCCAACCGCCGCCGGCGGTGTCTTCGAACTGGTAATGGTTGAGCGACAGCGACAGGTTGTACGGCCAGAACTTCACCAGCGAGGAATACACCGCCATGCCGAACACCAGCAGCAACGCCGCGCAGATCAGCAGCACGATGGCCAGGTAGCAACCATCGCGCCGCCGCGACCGCACCGGCTGGAACACCTGGGCACGGCCGCTCATCGAATCGCCCTGACGCCGACGCAGCCAGGCATCGACGCCAAAACTGAACAGCGCCGGCAGCAGCAACACCATGCCGATCAACGCCCCGCGTCCGAACTGCTGCTGGCCGACCACGGCCTTGTAGGCCTCCAGCGCCAGCACCTGATAATCGCCGCCGACCACCACGGGCACGCCGAAGTCGGTGATGGTCAGGGTGAACACCAGGCAGAACGCGGCGAACGCGGCCTGCCGCGTGGCCGGCCAGGTGATGCTGCGAAACGCCCGGGCGGGGCTGGCGCCCATGCTCGAGGCTGCATCGAACAGCCGCGCATCCGCCAGGGACAGCGCCGACAGCAGGATCATCAGGGCGTGTGGGAAGGTGTAGATCACTTCCCCCAGCACAATGCCCCAGAAGCCGTAGATATTTTCCGAGAGCAGCCCACGCAGCAGGCCCTGGTTGCCGAACAGGTACACCAGCGCAATGCCCGGCAGCATCGACGGCGCCATCAGCGGCAACAGCGACAGGCCGCGCCAGAGGGCTTTGCCGGGTATCAAGGTGCGTTGCAGTGCGTAGGCAAACAGGTAGGCCAGCGGTACGACGATGGCCGCCACGCTGAGGGAAACTTTCAGGCTATTGCCCAGCAGCCAGTGAAAGTTGGCACTGGTCACCAGCTCGCGCGCCGCCACCAGGCCACCACCCTGCCCTGCCTCGCTGCTGAAGCCGCGCCAGAAGATCGCCAGCAGTGGCAGCAGCACGGCGATGCCCAGCAGCAACAGCCAGAGCCATTTGCCGCCCACTACGAACAGGCGGTCGCCCCATTCGGCGCGGGTGACCTGGCGCGGCAGCGTCATAACGGCAGCCATCTCAGGCAAACACCTGCAGGCTGCGCGGCGGCAAGGCCACCCAGATGTCCTGGGCGCCCAGGCGCGGCATGGCTTCCGGGGCCAGTTCGGCCAGCAGCGGATGACCGGGCAGTTGCTCCAGCTCAAAGCTCATGCGGCAGCGATTACCGAGAAAGGTGATCTCGCGCACTTTGGCCGGGAACAGGTTTTCTTCATGCACCGGCGGGTTGACGCTGATGGCTTCCGGGCGGCAAAACAAACGGCCGGACTTGGCCACGCCGGCATCGTCGGCCAGGCGCATATTCATCCCGCCGACCTGGGCATGGCTGGCACTGTTGCGGCTGAATGGCAGCCAGTTGCCCTGGCCGACAAACTCCGCCACGAACGGCGTAGCCGGGCGGTCGTAAATTTCCTGGGGCGTGGCGTATTGCTCGACCTTGCCGTTGTGCATCACGGCGATGCGGTCGGCCATCAGCATGGCTTCGTCCTGGTTGTGGGTGACCATCAACGTGGTAATGCCCAGGCGCCGTTGCAACTGGCGCAACTCGGTGCACAGATGCTCGCGCACGCGGGCGTCGAGAGCCGACATCGGTTCATCCAGCAACAGCAGCGACGGCGCTGGCGCCAGCGCACGGGCCAGGGCCACCCTTTGCTGCTGACCGCCGGAGAGTTGGCCGGGGTATTTCTTTTCACTGCCGAGCAGGCCCACCAGTTCAAGCATCTGGCCGACGCGCTTACGCACTTCGTCGCGACCGCTGCCGGTGAGGCCGTAGGCGATATTCGCTTCGACGGTGAGATTGGGAAACAGCGCGTAGGACTGGAACAGAATCCCGTAGTCCCGCGCCTGGGGCGGCAACAGGGAAACGTCGCGGTTGCCCAGGTACAGTTCGCCGCTGTCCTGGCGTTCCAGGCCGGCGATGCAGCGCAGCAATGTGGTCTTGCCGCAACCGGACGGACCCAGCAGGCACACCAGCTCACCGGCGGCGACGTCCAGGGACACGTTGTCCAGCGCGGTAAAGGCGCCGAAGCGTTTCTGGATACCGCGCACCTTCATCGGCGCGCCGGGTTGGGTCAGGGCTGTGTTCATGCAAGGCACCTCATCGAACGGATGAAGGCCATGCTAGGCAGGCAATGCGTCCCTGATGTGGCAGAAAGGCAAAACGCGGTGATAGTGGTATTGGTGGATTTGGGTAGGGCTCACAGAGGTGGAGGGCCTGGACTACCGCTATCGGGGGCAAGCCCCCTCCCACATTTTTACCGCATTGTCATGTTGGAACCCGGTCAAGTGTGGGAGGGGGCTTGCTCCCGATAGCGCCCTCAATGCCACCGTCTTGTTCAGATCGGCGACATTTCCTGCGCCAACCCCAGAAACGCCGCCGGCAACCGCGCGCCTTTTCTTTCCTTGAGGCAATACAGGTACTCGGGAATCTGCGGCGCATTCTCCAGGGTCAGTACCTTCAGTTGCCGGTCATGGGGCACTTCCTGGCGGGCGATGATGCTGATGCCGATATTGCGCAGCACCGCTTCGCGGATCGACTCGCGGCTGCCGATTTCCAGCAGCGGCCCGTAGCTCACGCCGGCGCCTTGCAGCATGTCTTCGGTCAGCCGTCGCGTGGTGGAGCCGGCTTCGCGCATCAACAAGGTGTGACCGGCCAATGCCGTCAACGGCACGTGATCGAGGCTGGCCAGGGGATGGTTGCGGTGCACCGCCAGCACCAGCGGGTCGGAGCCCAGTACGCGGCGAATCAGGCGTGGGTCTTCCAGCAATTGCGAGGAAGCGGCGACGTCGACGCGGTAGTCGTCCAATGCTTCGAGCACCTGCTGGGAGTTACCGATTTCCACCGACACCTCCACTTGCGGCAGGCGTTCGCGAAAGGCTTTGACCAGGTCGAGGATGTAATACGGCGCCGTGGCGGCGATCCGCAGCGCGCCCTGGACCTGGCCATTGTTGCGCAGGAAAAACTCGATATCCGCTTCCTGCTGCAACAGCGTCTTGACCATCGGCAGCAGGCGCGCACCTTCGTCGCTGACAGTGAGGCGCCGGCCGCCGCGGTAGAACAGCTCGACGCCGTATTGGCTCTCCAGGTTACGGATCTGGGTGGTGACGGTGGGCTGGCTGAGGCCGAGTTTCTTTGCCGCCTGGGTGATGCTGCCCAGGCGGGCGACCATATAAAACGCCTTTAACTCGGCACTCAGCACGCCAGCCTCTCATCATCTATTTGCGCAACAGGCGCAGGCCATTGAACACCACCAGCAGGGCCACGCCCATGTCGGCGAACACCGCCATCCACATGGTGGCCAGGCCCAGGAAGGTGACCACCAGGAAGATCGCCTTGATCACCAGCGCCAGGGCGATGTTCTGCCTGAGGATACTCGACGTTTGCCGCGACAACCGAATGAAAGCCGGAATCTTGCGCAAATCATCGTCCATCAAGGCCACGTCGGCGGTCTCGATGGCGGTGTCGGTACCGGCGGCGGCCATGGCGAAACCGATCTCGGCGCGGGCCAACGCCGGCGCGTCGTTGATGCCATCGCCGACCATGCCCACCCGATGGCCCTGGCCGTAAAGGGCTTCGATGGCCAGCAGCTTGTCGGTGGGCAACAGGTCGCCCTGGGCTTGGTCGATGCCAACCTGGGCCGCGATGGCCTGGGCGGTGTGGGTGTTGTCGCCGGTGAGCATCAGGGTCTTGATGCCCAGCTCGTGCAGTTGCTCGATGGCTTCGCGGCTGCTGTCCTTGACCGTGTCGGCCACGGCGAACAGCGCCAGCGGGCCGGATTTATCCAACAACAACACCACGGACTTGCCTTGTTTCTCCAGGGCGAAGAGTTTGTCTTCCAGTGCCGGCGAGCACAGGCCGAGGTCTTCCACCAGGCGATGGTTGCCCAGGTGATAGGTTTCGCCGTTGATATCACCGCGCACGCCTCGACCGGCCAGGGCTTCGAAGTTATCCACAAGGTGCACCGGCAGGCTTTTATCCACAGCCGCGTTGGCAATCGCCAGGGACACCGGGTGGTCGGAGCGCGCCGCCAGGCCGGCGGCCAGGGCCTGGACTCGCGCCTCGACGTCGGGCACCAGCATCAGGTAATCGGTCTGCACCGGTTTGCCGTGGGTGATGGTGCCGGTTTTGTCGAGGGCCAGGTAATTCAGCTTGTGACCGCCCTCCAGGTACACGCCGCCTTTGATCAGAATGCCTTTGCGCGCTGCCGCCGCCAGGCCGCTGACGATGGTCACCGGGGTGGAGATCACGAGGGCGCAAGGGCACGCGACCACCAGCAGCACCAGGGCGCGGTAGATCCAGTCGAACCAGGCAGCGGCCATGAACAGCGGCGGGATGACGGCCACACCCAGGGCAAGCAGGAACACTGCCGGGGTGTAGAGCTTCGAGAAGCTGTCGACAAAACGCTGGGTCGGCGCACGGGCGCCCTGGGCCTGCTCCACGGCGTGGATGATCCGCGCCAGGGTGGAATTGTTCGCCGCCGCCGTGACTTGGTATTCCAGGGAGCCGGCCTGGTTGATGGTGCCGGCGAAGACCTTATCGCCCACGGTTTTTTCAACCGGCAGGCTTTCTCCGGTGATCGGCGCCTGGTCGATGGTGGACGTGCCGGCGGTGACGTCGCCGTCCAGGCCGATGCGCTCTCCGGGCTTTACCCGCACGATCGCGCCAAGTTCGATGTTATTAACTTCAAGTTCGACCCAACTGCCGTCAGCCTGACGCACCGTGGCCCGCTCCGGGGTCATCTGCATCAAGCCACTGATGGCATTGCGCGCACGGTCCAGGGACTTGGCTTCGATCAGTTCGGCCACGGTGAACAGGAACATCACCATCGCCGCTTCCGGCCACTGGCCGATCAAGACCGCGCCGGTGACCGCGATACTCATCAGCGCATTGATGTTCAGGTTGAGGTTCTTCAGGGCGATCCAGCCCTTTTTATAAGTGGTGAGGCCACCGCTGAGGATCGAGACCAACGCCACCATGGCAATGACCCAGGTCGGCGCCGCGTTGGTGAAGTGCAACACCTCGGCGCCCAGGGCGCCCACGCCGGACACTGCCAGCGGCCACCAATGCTTCTTGGCGGGCAGTTCGGCCGCCGGGGTGCCTTCTTCGACAGGATCGGCCTGCATCCCGAGGGATTTGACGGCCTCGATGATCGGCGCAGTGTTCGGCAGGTCGTGGGTGACGCCAAGGATGCGGTTGATCAGGTTGAATTCCAGCTGCTGCACACCGGCGAGCTTGCCCAGTTTGTTCTGGATCAGCGTCTGCTCGGTGGGGCAGTCCATGGCTTCGATGCGGAAAGTGCTCAGGCGCGAGCTGGCGGTGGGCGCTTGGCCCAGCTTCACCAGCGTCGGGGCCGGCGTGCCGGAACAGCAGCTGTCGCCGTGGCCGTGGTCATGCACGGGGGTGAGTTTCTTCGGGCCATGATCATGGTCATGATCGTGGTCATGGCCATGCTCGTGTTTGTGCGGGGTGTGGAGGGAGTCGCTCATCAGGTCGCGTCCGTAAGGTGCCTGTTGCCAAGTAAAGACCCTGTAGCCACTATAGGGTCAAGCACCCATTTGGAGATTGCGGCAATGAAGATCGGCGAACTGGCCAAACTGACCGACTGCCCGGTGGAAACCATCCGTTATTACGAGAAGGAAGGCCTGCTGCCTCCCCCGGCGCGCACCGAGGCCAACTACCGCGTGTACACCCAGGCGCACACCGAACGACTGATCTTTATCCGCAACTGCCGCAGCCTGGACATGACCCTGGAAGAAATCCGCAGCCTGCTCGACCTGCGCGACAGCCCTCAGGACCAGTGCGAAAACGTGAATGCGTTGATCGACGAGCATATCCACCATGTCAAAGCGCGGATCGACGGGCTATTGGCGTTGCAGGAGCAGTTGATCGACCTGCGCCAGCGTTGTGGCGGCGGGGATCATTGCGGGATTTTGCAGCGGTTGGAGGTCAACGGCGGTGTTGCCGCCAGCGAGGCTGAGCCTTCCCATGTAGGCAGAAGCCACGGCCATTAATTTGAAGGGGTCACCGGATCAAATTGTGGGAGGGGGTTGCTCCCTCCCACACAAGCCCACACCTTTAGACTGAGATAGCCTCAGATGGCGACGTCGGCCTTGATGCTTGGATCGGCGTCGTAACCTACGATTTCGAAATCTTCGAACTTGTAGTCGTAGATCGACGCTGGCTTACGCTTGATCACCAGTTCCGGCAGCTTCTTCGGCGTGCGCGCCAGTTGGGTGCGGATCTGTTCCATGTGGTTGCTGTAGGCGTGGGTGTCGCCGGTGGTGACGATGATCTCGTGGGGGATCAGGTCGCATTGCTGGGCCAGCATGTGGGTCAGCAGCGCCAGCGCGGCGGTGTTGTACGGCAAGCCGAGGAACACGTCGGAGCTGCGGATATACAACTGCATCGACAGATGGCCGTCATGCACGAACGCCTGGTACAGCAGGTGGCAAGGCGGCAGCGCTTGTTTGCCGTTACGGGCATTTTCCTGGGGGCTCTTGGTCTCGTCGGGCAGGTACTCGACGTTCCAGCCGTGGAACAGGATGCGGCGGCTGTTGGGGTTGGTCTTCAGCGTCTCGACCATGTAGTCGATCTGGTTGATCTTGCCGCCGTCCTTGGTCGGCCAGGCGGTCCACTGCTCGCCGTACACCGGGCCCAGATCACCGTCTTCGGTGGCCCACTCGTCCCAGATGCGCACACCGTTCTCGTTCAGCCACTTGATGTTGGTGTTGCCGCTCAACATCCAGATCAATTCATTGGCGATGCTTTTGAAGTGAAGCTTCTTGGTGGTCAGCAGCGGAAAGCCGTCGGCCAAGTTATGCCGATACTGACGGGCGAACACAGCCTTGGTGCCGGTGCCGGTACGGTCGCCTTTGGTCAGGCCATTGGTCACGACGTCGTTCAGTAGTTCGAGATATTGCTTCATTTCATTACCCGTATCGTTGAAGCCGAGACCTCGCAGGCCTCGGCGTTCGAATTTAAAGCGCGGTGTTCTTGAGCGGTTGCGGGCGGTTGTACGCCCACCACAGCAGGCCCAGGCCACCGAGGATCATCGGCAGGCTGAGGATCTGGCCCATGGTCACCCAGCCAAACGCCAGGTAGCCCAACTGCGCATCCGGCACGCGCACGAACTCGACGATAAAGCGGAAGATCCCGTAGAACAGCGCGAACATCCCCGACACGGCCATGGTGGGGCGTGGCTTGCGCGAGAAGAGGTACAGAATGAGAAACAGTGCCACACCTTCCAGGGCGAACTGGTAGAGCTGCGACGGATGGCGCGGCAGTTGCGCCGGGTCGCTGAACGGCGGGAACACCATGGCCCATGGCACGTCGGTCGGCTTGCCCCACAGCTCGGCGTTGATGAAGTTGCCGATACGCCCGGCGCCCAGGCCGATCGGCACCAGCGGTGCGACGAAGTCCATCAGTTGGAAGAACGACTTGCCGTTACGCCGACCGAACCACCAGGCGGCGATCATCACGCCGATAAACCCGCCGTGGAACGCCATGCCGCCCTTCCACACTTCGAAGATCAGCGTCGGGTTGGCGATGTACGCGGACAAGTCGTAGAACAGCACATACCCCAGGCGCCCGCCGACGATCACCCCCATCGACAGCCAGAACACCATGTCGGAGAGTTTCTCCTTGGTCCAGGTCGGGTCGAAACGGTTCAGGCGCCGGGACGCCAGCAACCAGGCACCGCCGATGCCGATCAGGTACATCAACCCGTACCAGTGGATTTTCAGCGGACCGATGGCCACGGCCACCGGATCGATCTGCGGGTAAGGCAGCATTGCGACTCCTCGTAAATCATTCGTTATAGCGCCGGACCATGCCCGGGCGCGATTAAGCCTGCGTTACAGCAAGAAATTTAAGCCCACGCAAAACAGCAGCCCGGCAAACAGCCGTTTCAGCAAGCGCGGCGACAAGCGGTGCGCCAGGCGCGCGCCGAAGCGGGCAAACACCATGCTGGTCAGGGCAATGCCCAGCAGCGCCGGCAAATACACGAACCCTAGACTATGAGCGGGCAGCAAGGGGTCATGCCAGCCCAGAATCATGAAACTTAATGCACTGGCCAAGGCAATCGGCAAACCACAGGCCGATGAGGTGGCCACCGCCTGCTGCATCGGTACGCTGCGCCAGGTCAGGAACGGCACGGTCAGCGAGCCGCCACCGATCCCGAAGATCGCCGAGGCCCAGCCGATCACCGTGCCCGCCAGGGTCAGGCCGACCTTGCCCGGCACCGTGCGGCTGGCCTTGGGCTTGACCTCCAGGGCCAGTTGCACGGCGATGACCAGCGCGAACACCCCGATGATCTTCTGCAGATGGGGGCCGGAAATCGCCTCGGCCGTCAGCGCGCCGAAGCCTGCGCCGATCAGGATGCCCACGGTCATCCACACAAAGATCGGCCAACGCACCGCGCCACGCCGGTGGTGTTCACGCACGGCGTTAATCGAGGTAAAGATGATCGTCGCCAGCGACGTGCCCACGGCCAGGTGGGTCAGCACCTGCGGATCGAAGCCCTGCAAGGTGAAACTGAACACCAGCACCGGCACGATAATGATCCCGCCGCCCACGCCAAACAGCCCGGCGAGCACGCCCGCACAAGCACCCAGCAGCAAATACAGCAGAAATTCCATGGGAGCCCCCAAACCAAGTCCGGCATGTTAACGGATGGAAGGCATGCGACCCAACTGGATACGATGGAACGTAACCGCGTGTGTGAGTAGAGTGGCCAAAAACACAAAGGGGAATCACCTGATGTGCCTGATCGTATTCGCCTGGCGGCCTGGCCATGCCCAGCCGCTGATCGTCGCGGCCAACCGTGACGAGTTCTACGCCCGCCCCAGCCTGCCACTGGCCCAATGGCAGGATGCGCCGCACGTCTACGCCGGTCGCGACCTGGAAGCCGGCGGCACCTGGCTTGGGGTCAACGCCGATGGGCGTTTTGCCGCCCTGACCAATATCCGCGACCCGCACCAGCCGCCGGCCCGCAAGTCGCGTGGGGAACTGGTGGCGCGGTTTCTCGGCGGTTCGCTGCCGCTTGAGCAGTATTTGGCGGAGATCAACGGCCGCGCGATTGAATATGCCGGGTTCAACCTGTTGGTGGGCACGCGGGAGGAGCTGTGGCATTACAACGCCCGCGACAGCGTGCCTACGCAGCTACCCGCGGGGGTGTACGGCCTTTCCAATGCAGGGCTCGACACGCCATGGCCGAAATTGCTCAAGGCCAAGGCGGCGCTGGGCGAGGTACTGGAGAACCCGCAGCCGGAAACCCTGCTGGACATCTTGAGCGACCCGCAGACCGCACCGTTTGCCGAGCTGCCGGACACCGGCGTGGGCTTGGCAACCGAGAGTTTGCTATCAAGCGTATTTATCGCCAGCCCCAGTTATGGGACACGGGCGAGTACAGCGCTGATTGTGAATGCGGACGGCACGCGGCAGATAGTGGAGCGCAGTTTTGGGCCGCACGGTGGGCGGCTCGGCGAAGTAGAGATCAACCTGTAGGAACGAGCTTGCTCGCGAAAATCGTCAACGATAATGCGCGCCCCCTGAATGCACGCGGTGCCCTCAGTTTTTTCGCGAGCAAGCTCGCTCCTACAAGGTTTTGGCTGCCGCCGCCGGGTTGATCATCCGCGTCAGCCCCAGGTTCTTCAGGGCCAATTGCAGCGAGCTGTGGATAACTTGCGGGTTGTCGATGGTCATCAACTCGGCCAGCAGTTCCTTGGCCATGCTCAGATTCACCTGGCGCAACAGCCATTTCACTTTCGGCAAGTTGGTGGCGTTCATCGACAGGCTGTCAAAGCCCATTGCCATCAACAGCACCGCCGCCGCCGGATCGCCGGCCATTTCCCCGCAGATGCTCACCGGCTTGCCTTCGGCATGGGCGTCGCGCACCACATGCTGCAGCGCTTGCAGCACCGCCGGGTGCAGGTAGTCGTAGAGGTCGGCCACCCGTGGGTTGTTGCGGTCCACGGCCAGCAGATACTGGGTCAGGTCGTTGGAGCCCACGGACAGGAAGTCCACCTGCCGCGCCAATTCCTTGGCCTGGTACACCGCCGCCGGAATTTCGATCATCACCCCAATCGGCGGCATCGGTACGTCGGCGCCTTCGTCGCGCACTTCACCCCAGGCGCGGTGGATCAGGTGCAGGGCTTCTTCCAGCTCGTGGGTACCGGAGATCATCGGCAGCAGAATGCGCAGGTTGTTCAGGCCTTCGCTGGCCTTGAGCATCGCACGGGTCTGCACGAGGAAGATTTCGGGGTGATCGAGGGTGACGCGAATGCCGCGCCAGCCAAGGAAGGGGTTGTCTTCCTTGATCGGGAAATAGGACAGCGATTTGTCGCCGCCGATGTCGAGGCTGCGCATGGTCACCGGCAACGGGTGGAAGGCGGACAGTTGCTCGCGGTAAATCGCCAGCTGCTCCTTCTCGCTCGGGAACCGCTGGTTGATCATGAACGGCACTTCGGTGCGGTACAGCCCGACCCCTTCGGCGCCACGTTGTTGAGCACGCGCCACATCCGCCAGCAGGCCCGTGTTGACCAGCAGCGGTACGCGGTGGCCGTCGAGGGTCACGCACGGCAGTTCGCGCAGGGCGTCGAGGCCCTGGGACAGTTGGCGCTCTTCCTCGACCACTTCGGCGTATTGCTTGCGCATCAGCTCGCTGGGGTTGGTAAACACCTCGCCGCGATGCCCATCGACGATCATGTCGATGCCATCGACCTTGGAATACGGCAGGTCCACCAGGCCCATCACCGTCGGAATACCCATGGCGCGAGCCAGGATCGCAACGTGGGAGTTACCCGAACCGAGTACCGAGACCAGGCCAACCAGTTTGCCTTCCGGCACTTCGCCGAGCATGGTGGCGGTCAGTTCTTCACTGATCAGGATGGTGTTGTCGGGGTAGACCAGATTGGTGGAACGATCTTGCTGCAAGTAGGCGAGCAGACGGCGACCGAGATCGCGCACATCCGAGGCACGTTCGCGCAGGTAGGCGTCGTCCATCAATTCGAAACGGTTGACGTGATCGGAGACCACCTGGCGCAGCGCGCCCTGGGCCCACTGGCCGGTCTTGATCACGGTCTTGACTTCGTTACCCAGGGACGCGTCGTCGAGCATCATCTGGTACACGTCGAACAGCGCGCGCTCTTCGGGGCGCAACTGCGTGGCCAGTTTGGTCGACAGGTTGCGCATGTCGGCGCGTACGCCCTCAAGGGCGGTCTTGAACAGTCTGATTTCGGCGTCGATGTCATCGACGTTCTTGTCCGGCACCACGTCCAGGTCGGCCGGTGGCAGCATGACCACCGCCGTACCGACGGCCGCACCCGGCGAACCAGGCACGCCGACGAACTTGGCTTCCTGGATGCCCTTGCCCTGGCGCCCCAGGCCGCGAATCGAGCCGGTGGCTTCGGCGTGGGCAATAACGCCGGCGAGCTGCGCGCTCATGGTCACGAGGAAGGCTTCTTCACCTTCGTCGAACTGGCGGCGTTCTTTTTGCTGGATGACCAACACGCCGACAACGCGGCGGTGGTGAATGATCGGTGCGCCGAGGAACGAGGCATAGCGCTCTTCGCCGGTTTCGGCAAAGTAGCGATAACGCGGGTGATCGGCCGCGTTTTCGAGGTTCAGGGGTTCTTCACGCGTCCCCACCAGGCCCACCAGACCTTCATTGGGCGCCATGCTGACCTTGCCGATGGAGCGCTTGTTCAAGCCCTCGGTGGCCATCAGCACAAAACGGTTGGTCTCGGGGTCCAGCAGGTAAACCGAGCAGACCTGGCTGCCCATGGCTTCCTTGACGCGCAACACAATAATCCCCAACGCCGCCTTGAGATCCTTGGCGGAGTTAACTTCCTGGACGATCTTGCGCAGCGTATTGAGCATGGCTCGGGGTCGAACTCCGTCGTCAGTCGCGCGCTAAAAGGCGCGGGGCAAGCTCTTTGAGAGCGCGACGATAAACCTCGCGCTTGAATGTCACCACCTGGCCCAACGGGTACCAATAACTGACCCAACGCCAGCCATCGAACTCCGGTTTACCGGTCAAATCCATCCGCACCCGCTGCTCGTTGGAGATCAGGCGCAGGAGAAACCATTTCTGCTTCTGGCCGATGCACAGCGGTTGGCTGTGGGTACGCACCAAGCGTTGCGGCAAACGATAGCGCAACCAGCCCCGGGTACAGGCCAGAATTTGCACATCTTCGCGCTCAAGGCCAACTTCTTCATTCAACTCACGGTACAGGGCGTCTTCAGGGGTTTCATCGGGGTTGATTCCGCCCTGAGGAAACTGCCAGGCATCTTGGTTGATTCGGCGAGCCCATAGCACCTGTCCGGCATCATTCGTAAGAATAATCCCGACATTAGGACGGAAACCATCGGGGTCGATCACGGCAACAACCTCGCAAACGCATGTCGCCGCATTGTTCCACAAAGGTTGTTCCAGCGGCAACGAGGCTTCTTACCTTATGTGCACTCTTGTGAAAAGACCGTATTCTGGACGCCTTTTTACAGACTTTTCAGCGAGTAACTGCGATGCGCCTGGCTTTATTCGACTTGGACAACACGCTTTTGGGGGGTGACAGCGATCACGCCTGGGGCGATTACCTCTGCGAACGCGGGATTCTCGACCCGGTGGCCTACAAGGCCCGCAACGATGAGTTCTATCAGGACTACCTGGCCGGTCAGTTGGACAACGCCGCGTACCTGAACTTCTGCCTGGAAATCCTCGGCCGCACCGAGATGGCCCAGTTGGAGGAGTGGCACAACGACTATATGCGCGACTGCATCGAGCCGATCATGCTGCCGCTGGCATTTGAACTGCTGGGCAAGCACCGCGACGCGGGTGACAAGCTGGTCATCATCACCGCCACCAACCGGTTCGTCACCGCGCCGATTGCCGCACGCCTGGGTGTGGACGCGCTGATCGCCACCGAATGCGAGATGGAAGACGGCCGCTACACCGGGCGCAGCACCGATGTGCCGTGCTTTCGCGAGGGCAAGGTGACGCGCCTGAATCGTTGGTTGGAAGAAACCGGGCACAGCCTGGAAGGCAGCTATTTCTATAGCGACTCGATGAATGATTTGCCGCTGCTGGAGCAGGTGACGCATCCGATCGCGGTAGACCCGGACCCGAATCTGCGGGCCGAAGCCGAAAAACGCGGCTGGCCGGTGATTACGCTGCGCAGTTGATGGCCCTATCGGGAGCAAGTCCGCCACCTTTGTGGGAGGGGGCTTGCTCCCGATGCGGACAACTCGATCCCAAGCCTTAAACCGGCTTGGCGCCCATGAGCCCGGCAATCGCCACGAACCCCACCAGGCTGACCACCGCCAGCACCAGGGTGAAATTCAGGCTACCGCCCTCGCCTTTGCGCAAGCGATTGAGCCGCGCCACCAGCCAGAACCACGCCAACGCCGCCACGGTGTAGAGCAGGCTGGAACCCAGGATCCAGGCTTGCCCCAGCGGCCAGCCCGTCAAATGCACCAGCCACCAGCCGGTAAACGGCATGCTCACCACGCAAATCCCCATCAGCAACCAGACGAATGCCCACGGGCGCTGCACGATCACCGCCGGACCGGCGCTACGTTTGCGCCAGGCCAGCAACGCCAGACCGAGGCCGCTGAGCAGCAGCAACACCGTGGCCGCCATGTGGATAACTTTGAGGGTGGTCAGGGTTTCCATGTGTCGTCTTCCTTAAAGGCCGCCCCAATCAGCGTAGTCGCTCAACCGAGGAACAGTTTGTAAGCCGGGTTATCACTTTCGTCCCAGTACGGATAGCCGATGGCCTCCAGGGCTGCCGATACCAGATGGCGCTCGTCCGCCGGGACTTGCAGGCCAGCGACCACTCGGCCATCGGCTGCGCCGTGGTTGCGATAGTGGAACATCGAGATGTTCCAGCGCCCGCCCAATTTGTTGAGAAAGTTGAACAAAGCCCCTGGCCGCTCCGGGAACTCGAAGCGAAACACCACTTCATCACTGACTTTGGCCGCATGCCCGCCGACCATATGCCGGATGTGCAACTTGGCCAGTTCGTTCTCGGTCAGGTCCAGCACCGGGAAGCCCTTGCCGGTCAAGCTGGCGATCAATGCACTGCGCGGGTCGTTTTCCGGGTGGGTCTGTACGCCGACGAAGATGTGCGCCTCGCGGCCGGTGTGATAGCGGTAGTTGAATTCGGTGATCTGACGCTTGCCCACGGCCTCGCAGAACGCCTTGAAGCTGCCCGGTTTCTCGGGGATGGTCACGGCGATGATGGCTTCGCGCCCTTCGCCCAGCTCGGCGCGCTCGGCCACATGGCGCAGGCGGTCGAAGTTGACGTTGGCACCGGAGTCGATGGCCACCAGGGTCTGCCCGGTGACGTTGCGGGTCTCGACGTATTTCTTGATGCCTGCCACACCCAAGGCGCCCGCAGGCTCGGTGATGGAGCGGGTATCGTCGTAGATATCCTTGATCGCCGCGCAGATTTCATCGGTGCTGACGGTGATCACTTCATCCACATAGTCCTTGCAGATGTCGAAGGTGTACTGGCCGATCTGCGCCACCGCCACACCATCGGCAAAGATGCCCACGGTCGGCAGCACCACACGCTCGCCGGCGGCCATGGCGGCCTGCAGGCAATTGGAGTCGTCTGGTTCGACGCCGATGATCTTGATCTCCGGGCGCAGGTATTTCACATACGCCGCGATACCGGCGATCAACCCGCCGCCGCCCACCGGCACGAAAATCGCGTCCAACGGCCCCTGATGCTGGCGCAGGATCTCCATCGCCACGGTGCCCTGCCCGGCAATGGTATGGGGGTCATCGTAGGGGTGGATGTAGACGTAGCCTTTTTCGTCGACCAGCTTCAGCGAGTAGGCCAGGGCTTCCGGAAAGGAATCGCCATGCAGCACGACTTTGCCGCCACGGGAACGCACACCTTCGACCTTGATCTCCGGCGTGGTCTTGGGCATCACGATAGTAGCCTTGACCCCCAGCACCTTGGCCGCCAAAGCCAGGCCCTGGGCGTGGTTGCCTGCCGAGGCCGTGACGACGCCGCGCGCGCGCTCTTCAGCCGTCAATTGGGTCAGCTTGTTGTAGGCGCCGCGAATCTTGAACGAGAACACCGGCTGCAAGTCTTCACGCTTGAGCAAGACCGTGTTGCCCAGCCGCTCGGAGAGCTGGCGGGCGGTCTGCAGCGGGGTTTCTACCGCAACGTCGTAAACGCGCGAGGTGAGAATCTTTTTGACGTACTGTTCAAGCATCGGCGGAGATCACTGGGCGGGTTGACAGGGGCAACGAGTCTAACCCAGCGTTTGGCCGGGAGACCACACGAATCCCAAGGTTTGTTGGGGTATACTCGCGCCCTCTTTACTCCCCGCCCGCTCCGGAGCCCGCATGACCCAGGATCAACTCAAACAGGCAGTGGCCCAGGCCGCCGTCGATTTAATCCTTCCCAAACTCGACGACAAAAGCATCGTCGGCGTCGGCACCGGCTCCACCGCCAACTGCTTCATCGATGCACTGGCCAAGCACAAGGGCGCGTTCGACGGCGCCGTGGCCAGCTCCGAAGCCACCGCCGCGCGCCTCAAGGGCCATGGCATTCCGGTGTACGAGCTCAATACCGTGAGCGACTTGGAGTTCTACGTCGACGGCGCCGATGAAAGCGACGAACACCTGCACCTGATCAAAGGCGGCGGCGCAGCCCTGACCCGCGAGAAGATCGTCGCAGCCGTGGCCAAGACCTTTATCTGCATCGCCGACGCCAGCAAGTTGGTACCGGTACTCGGCGCCTTCCCGCTGCCGGTGGAAGTGATCCCGATGGCCCGCAGCCATGTGGCCCGCGAGCTGGTGAAGCTGGGCGGCGACCCGGTGTACCGCGAAGGCGTGTTGACCGACAACGGCAACATCATCCTCGACGTGTACAACATGCAGATCACCAACCCGGTGGAGCTTGAGACCCGGATCAACGCTATCGTCGGCGTGGTCACCAACGGCCTGTTCGCCGCGCGTCCGGCCGATGTGCTGCTGCTGGGCACCCCGGAAGGCGTGAAAACCCTCAAGGCCTGACGCATGGCTTCCTGGTAGGAAGCCGGCTTGCCGGCTTCTACAGGGGCGCCTGAGCGGATTTCTTGAACGCGTAGAACAGGTTCGGCTCACTGACCATGTACAGCGTGCCCTCCTCGTCCATGGTCACCCCTTCCGCCCGCGGAATGGTGTTTTTGAGCCCGTTGAAGCCGCCGAGCAAGGTCATGAAGCTGACCTGTTCGCCTTTTTCATTCAGCTCCAGCAACAGGTGGGAGTCGGCCGACAGCACCAGCAAGTGCCCGGTGCGCGGGTCGATGGCCAGGGCCGAGAGGTTGCGCATGTCCAGTTTCTTACTGGGCAGTTTTTGCTTGTCGCCGGTCAGGGTCTGGCTGCCATCGCTTTTCCAGGCGAACAACGCCGGCGGGCGCTCTTCGCCCAGCAAAAACTGCTGATTGCGTTTGTCCCAGGTAATACCCTCGAACGCTTTGTTCTGGTCCTTGGACGGGCCCAGGTCGTAGCTCGGGAAATCGGCCTTGTTCAGTTGCTGGGTGCTGGGGTCGACCTTGACGATGGTCAGGCTGTGGTCACGCTCGTCGACCACTGCCATCAGGCCGTTTTCCATGACGGCCACGCCTTCGGGGTTGCTCCAGCCGTTGAGCGGCATCTTGCGCAGCACATCGCCGTGCAGGGTCAGCTCGACGAGGAAGGGATTTTTGCCCATGACGGAAAACAGGGTTTTGGTCTGGGGATTGTAGGAAATGTCCGAAGCTTCGTCTTTCTCCATGCCCGGCAACAGCTTGCCATCGATGACCGCACGGTAGTCCGGCAACCATACGCTTTCCTGGCGTCCGGCCGGCGTTTCAAAGCGTTCCAGTACCCACAACACACCACGATCGTCCCAGTGCATGGCCCAGGAAACGCCATACCCGATCGCGACCGCCAGAAACAGCCAGGAGTACCAGCGCAGGGCAAAGCGAGAACGGGGTTTGGAGGGTGCCGCGGGCAAAGGCAGGGCCATAGGGTGCTTTTCCAGAAAGTCAGCTTCAAGGGATAGCACAGGATCAACGGGCCCGCGTGCCGGAGGCAGGAAATTATCCGGATGCAGTGTGAAAAAAATGCAAAAGCCATAGATCCAATATGGAAGGGGCTTGCCCCCTTCCACTTTTGGCCGGTAACTCAGCGAACGCTGGTTTCGAAGCGGTTCACGCCGGTCAGTTCCAGCACCAGCTCATCACCCACATTCAGCGGGCCGACACCGGCCGGGGTGCCGGTGAGGATCACGTCGCCCGCCTGCAGCGAGAAACAGCCAGCCATGTACTGGATCATCGGGACGATCGGATTGAGCATGACCGCGCTGTTGCCATCCTGGCGCACTTCGCCATTGATGGTCAGGCGGATGCCGATATCGGTCAGGTCCGGGAAAGTGCTGCCGACCACGAACGGAGCGATCACCGCCGCGCCGTCGAAGGACTTGGCGATTTCCCACGGCAAGCCCTTGGCCTTGAGCTCGGCCTGCTTGTCGCGCAGGGTCAGGTCCAGGGCCGGGGCGAAGCCGGAGATGGCGTCCAGCACTTCTTCACGGCTGGGCTTGGCCGACAGCGGCTTGCCGATCAGAACCGCGATTTCCGCCTCGTAGTGCACCGAACCGCGCTCGGTCGGAATACTGAACCCGCCTTCCAGCGGTACGACACAACTGCCCGGCTTGATGAACAGCAGCGGTTCGGTCGGCACCGGGTTATCCAGTTCCTTGGCATGTTCGGCGTAGTTACGCCCGATACACACCACTTTCCCCACTGGAAAGTGGATGTTGGTGCCGTCGACATACTTGTGCTGGTAGCTCATGGAACGACTCCTTCAGGGGCGGTTAAACAGCGAAGATCTTGCCGGGGTTCATGATCCCGTTCGGGTCGAACACCGCTTTGACGGCCTTCATGTATTCGATTTCAACCGGCGAACGGCTGTAAGTCAGGTAATCACGTTTGGTCATGCCCACGCCGTGTTCGGCGGAGATCGAGCCGTTGTACTTCTCGACGGTTTCGAACACCCACTTGTTCACGGTGGCGCACTTGGCGAAGAACTCATCCTTGCTCAGGTTTTCTGGCTTGAGGATGTTCAAGTGCAGGTTGCCGTCGCCGATGTGGCCGAACCAGACGATTTCGAAGTCAGGGTAGTGTTCGCCGACGATCGCGTCGATTTCCTGCAAGAACGCCGGCACTTTCGACACGGTGACCGAAATATCGTTCTTGTACGGCGTCCAGTGGGAAATGGTCTCGGAGATGTACTCGCGCAGTTTCCACAGGTTGTGCAGTTGGGTTTCGCTCTGGCTCATCACGCCGTCCAGTACCCAGCCCTGCTCGACGCAGTGCTCGAAGGTTTCCAGGGCGTGGTTGGCGACTTCTTCGGTGGTGGCCTCGAATTCCAGCAGCGCGTAGAACGGGCACTCGGTTTCGAACGGCGCCGGCACATCGCCACGGCCGAGGACTTTGGCCAGGGCCTTGTCAGAGAAAAACTCGAAGGCGGTCAGGTCCAGCTTGCTCTGGAACGCGTGGAGCACCGGCATGATCGAGTCGAAATCGGTGGTGCCGAGCACCATGGCGGTGAGGTTTTTCGGCGCCCGGTCCAGGCGCATGGTGGCTTCGACCACAAAGCCCAGGGTGCCTTCGGCGCCGATGAACAGCTGGCGCATGTCGTAGCCGGTGGCGTTCTTGATCAGGTCGCGGTTCAACTCCAGCACGTCGCCCTTGCCGGTGACGACTTTCATGCCGGCCACCCAGTTACGGGTCATGCCGTAGCGAATGACCTTGATTCCGCCGGCATTGGTGCCGATATTGCCGCCAATCTGGCTTGAACCGGACGAGGCGAAATCCACCGGGTAATACAGGCCGTTCTCTTCGGCGACGTTCTGCAATTGCTTGGTGACCACACCCGGCTGGCACTTGGCGGTGCGGTCGGTGAGGTTCACGTCGAGGATCTGGTTCATATAGTCGAAGGAGACGACCACTTCGCCATTGGCCGCCACGGCGGCGGCCGACAGGCCGGTACGACCACCCGACGGCACCAGCGCCACCTTGTGTTCATTGGCCCAGCGCACGATGGCCTGGACCTGCTCGATGGTCTTGGGGAAGACGATGGCGGTCGGCGCGGGGGCGAAGTGCTTGGTCCAATCCTTGCCGTAAGCCTCCAGGGAGTCTGCATCGGTCAGCACTTTGCCGGGCTCAACCAGGGTCTTTAGCTCATCAATCAGGGCAGGATGGGTCATCGACAGAACTCTCGAACAATTCATGGTCATCCTGAGAACGCTTCACGTCGCAGGAATAGGTGTTTAGCGGGGCACGTATGCTAGCATACCGCCCCCGCAGGATAGAGCCCAAAGGCGTTTCTGCGGTGACGGCTTTCCTGCCGTCCGGGTCAGCTTAAGCGATCCGATTCCCTGCCATTTTTCTCCGGGATACAGGTTTACGCAGATGAGCAAGACTTCTCTCGATAAGAGCAAGATCAAGTTCCTTCTTCTGGAAGGTGTCCACCCATCGGCCGTCGAAGTCCTGAAGGCCGCCGGGTACTCCAGCATTGAGTACATCACCAGTTCTCTGCCGGACGCCCAGCTCAAGGAAAAGATCGCCGACGCGCACTTCATCGGCATTCGCTCCCGCACTCAGCTGACCGAAGAGATCTTCGATCACGCCAAGAAGCTCGTGGCGGTCGGTTGTTTCTGCATCGGCACCAACCAGGTCGACCTCAACGCAGCGCGCGAGCGTGGCATCGCGGTGTTCAACGCACCGTACTCCAACACCCGTTCCGTCGCGGAGCTGGTGCTGGCCGAGGCCATCCTGCTGCTGCGCGGTATCCCTGAGAAGAACGCTTCCTGCCACCGTGGCGGCTGGATCAAGAGCGCAGCCAACTCCTTCGAAATCCGCGGCAAGAAGCTGGGTATCGTCGGTTACGGCTCGATCGGCACTCAGCTGTCGGTACTGGCTGAAGGCCTGGGCATGCAGGTGTTCTTCTACGACACACTGACCAAGCTGCCATTGGGCAACGCCACGCAAGTGTCGAGCCTGTCCGAGCTGCTGGGCATGTCCGACATCGTCACCCTGCACGTGCCGGAAACCGCTGAGACTCAGTGGATGATCGGCGAGAAGGAAATCCGCTCGATCAAGAAAGGCGGCATCCTGATCAACGCTGCGCGCGGTACCGTGGTCAAGCTGGACGCCCTGGCCGACGCGATCAAGGACAAGCACCTGATCGGCGCCGCCATCGACGTGTTCCCGGTGGAGCCACGCTCCAACGACGACATCTTCGAAAGCCCGCTGCGTGGCCTGGACAACGTGATCCTGACCCCGCACATCGGCGGTTCCACCGCTGAAGCCCAGGCCAACATTGGTCTGGAAGTGTCGGAAAAACTGGTCAAGTACAGCGACAACGGCACCTCGGTGTCGTCGGTCAACTTCCCGGAAGTGGCGCTGCCGGCTCACCCTGGCAAGCACCGTCTGCTGCACATCCACCAGAACATTCCTGGCGTGATGATGGAGATCAACAAGGTCTTCGCGGAAAACGGCATCAACATCGCCGGTCAGTTCCTGCAGACCAACGAGAAGGTCGGCTACGTGGTAATCGACGTAGACGCCGAGTACTCGGACCTGGCGCAAGAGAAGCTGCAGCACATCAATGGCACCATCCGTAGCCGCGTTCTTTTCTAAGAACCCGTCCCTACAAAAAACGGGAGCCCCTTACAGGGCTCCCGTTTTTTTTATTTCACGTTAACCGTGATGACTTTCGAGGCGACAGTCGGGTTGAATTGCATGTGCAGCTTGTCGCCGGCCACCAGTTGCAAGGTGTGCTTGCCTGGGGTGAGGGTCAGTTCGGTTTCGGTCTGGGCCTTGCCGTAGTGGATCACGGTGTCGGTGGCCGGGATTGGCACGCTGGCGTCCGGCAGCTCTTTTTGGTCGATCAGCAGGTGCTGGTGAGCGGTGCCTGGGGTCTGATCGGTGGCTGGCGCCAGCTTCAGGCCTTCCATGCCGAATTTGACGGTGAAGGTTTTATCGACGGTGGCGCCGTCTTTGGGCGACACGATAAATACCTTGGCGCCTTCGGGCGGCGCGCTGCGCGGGATGCCATCGGCAGCGGTAGCCAACATCGAAGCACCCAGCAATACGCTGGCAATCGTTGCACGGGACAATAAGGCTTTCATTCGCTTCTCCAGTTTTTCCAGGAAATCTGTAGGGTTATAACAACTTCGCGGCAAATTGCTGTCCAAGGCTCTCGACACCATAACAAAGCGATGCTGAACGACGCCTCGCACATTTGAAAATTCTAGGAGTGACCATGCGCTTTTCGCCTGGCCTGTTACTTTTGCTTCCCCTTTTGAGCCCTTTGGCTCATGCCGAGCTGATCGACGATGTGAACGACCGCGGTGAACTGCGCATCGCTCTTGAAGCCAATACCCCGCCCTACAACTTCAAGGAAGGCGACAAACTCACCGGCTTTGAAGTCGAGCTGGGTGAACTGCTGGCAAGAGAAATGGACGTGCGCTCCTCATTTATCACCACCGATGACGCCGATCTGCTGACGGGGGTCGCGACCGGCAAGTACGACGTGGCCATCAACCATATCGCTAAGACTGCCGAGCTTGAGGATCAGTTCGATTTCAGTGAGGCGTATCGTGAGAAGCCCGAATTGGCGATCCCGTTCCAGAAGGGCAACCCGGCGTTCAAGACGAGTCTGGACGGGGCGTTGAAGCGCGTGAAAGACGATGGCCGCTTGAAGGAGCTGTCGCAGAAGTGGTTTGAAAGCGATACGCCGACGGTCAAGGCACAGTAGATCAAATATTGGCCAGGGCTTGCGCCGCCTCAGGCAACTCCAGCTCACTGAACACCTGCACACCATGGCGCTTGAGCAGCGCCGCTGTCACGCCTTCACCGTGCACCTTCACGCCACTGAAGGTGCCGTCGTAGGTCAGCAGATTGCCACACGAGGGGCTATTGGCCTTGAGCACGGCGATGCGGATGTTGTGGTGTTGCACCAGCGCCAACGCCTGGCGGGCACCGTCGAGGAAGGCGGCGCTGAAGTCTTCGCCCTCGGCGGTCAGCACCTGGGCGCGGCCCTCCCACACGTCGACGCCCTGCCCGCCCGCAATCTCGGCCGCCGGGCGCGGCGTCGGCAACCCGCCGGCCACTTCCGGGCAGATCGCAACCACACGGCCTTCGGCCTGCCACATCGTCAGTTGGTCGAACGGCCCGCTGGCCCCACCGTCATAGCGCACTGCGTGGCCGAGCAGGCAGCGGCTGATCAGAATCTTTTCCATGGTTAAAACGGCTCGCTGCCCCGCCGACGGAACCAGCCGGTGATGGACAACCGTTCGCGTGTGGCTGGCAGGACTTCGTGGGGTACCTCGCCCGACAGGAACACCACCAGGCATCCACCGGTGGGCACTACATCGTGTTCGACGCCGTCCTTGAGGTACATGCGCAGCTGGCCGCCATGCTCGGGCAGCCAGGCGTCGTTCAGGTAAATCACCGCCGACACCGTGCGTCGGTCATCGTCACGGAAACGGTCGAGATGCTTGAGGTAAAACGCCCCTGGCGGGTACATCGCGAAGTGGCTTTCGAAATCTTCCAGGCCAAGGAACAGACTGCGGTTGATCGTCAGGCGCAGGCTGTCCATCAAGGCCATATAGTTGTCGCAGACCGCCGCGTCGCCCTCTTCCAGCCACTGGATATGGTCGCCGCGAATACCCTCGCGGATCTCCTGGGCCGGTCCGCGCCCCACCGCCGCCGGCGCCAGTTCACCTTCCGCCGCACGTTTACGGCACTCAGCCGCCAGTTCCAGGGTCAGAGCCTGGGGCAGGAAGCCGTTTTGCTGCGACCAGCCTTTTTCGGCCAGGTCGTCGACGATGCGTTGCAGCAGGGGGTGATCGA
Source organism: Pseudomonas extremaustralis (assembly GCF_900102035.1). Classification (NCBI taxonomy): domain Bacteria; kingdom Pseudomonadati; phylum Pseudomonadota; class Gammaproteobacteria; order Pseudomonadales; family Pseudomonadaceae; genus Pseudomonas; species Pseudomonas extremaustralis. The sequence continues at coordinate 5,232,452 of NZ_LT629689.1, read as the reverse complement.
AGGGTATGTGCATGGCGCGCATAGTATCCATACGCCTGTGAATCCGACAGAGCCGCCGAGCGTCTGAATACACTTTACTCACGTGACTGATAGGACTTCTCGACAAATCCTACGCCCGACACGGACAATAGTGGCCGACTGACAGGAGTCCCTATGCGTCGTTTGTTTTTTTCCTTGCTGATGTTCTGCGTTTTGCCCGCCTGGGCAGACGGCCATGACCAGTTGTACAAGGTCGCCGGCTGGGCCGAACAACGTGCGCATTTCAATGACGCCCTCAGTGCCGCCCAGCAACGCTATCGCAATAGCCTGCCGCCGGCGGTGTACCAGGCGCTGGTGGACAACAGCAATAAACGCTTCGCCGCCCAGGCCATGGACCAGCGGGCCGAAGCGCAGTTGCGCAAGCACCTGGCAGACCCGAAGCCGGCCCTGGCGTTTTTCCAGTCGCCGCTGGGGCGCAAGATTGTCGCCGCCGAATTGCTCGCCACCCGCCGCGACCAGTTGGCGAAAAACGCCCAGGGCCTGCCGAAAATCGAAGCCGACGCCACCCGCAGCCTGATCATCGGCCACTTGGCCCAGGCCCTGCCCGCCCGTGAAGCCGGGGCGGAAGTCAGCCTGGCGATTGCCGGCGTGGCAGCCGACAGCTTGAGCCAGATGATTCCCGGCCTGCTGGGGGGCAGTCAGGCCCAAGGCATGCTCAATGGCCAGCGTGAGCGGCTGATGCAGCAGATCGGGAATGACCTGAACAACACACTGCTGTATGTCTACCGGGATTTGTCAGACCCCGAGCTGGAAGAATTCGCAACGTTTGCCGAGTCGGCAGCCGGCAAGGCGTATTACAAGGCGGCGTTGGCGGCGGTCCGCGCAGGCTTGGCGGTCGGCCAAAGCACCGCCAGCCTGGCTCCCTGAGCCCTGTAGGAGCGAGCTTGCTCGCGAAGAACGCGAACTCACCGCGTTTATTCAGGCATCCCGCGTCATCGTTGACGTTCTTCGCGAGCAAGCTCGCTCCTACACAGGTGTTCGCCTAGAAAGTTGAAATATGCTTGGCGAATCTCGGGAATCTCATTGGCCAGGTGATGCCGACCGCGCTTGAGCATCAACACCTCAGGCTCATCGAACTTGTCCCGCAGCACCTGCAAATTGTGCTGCCAGTCCACCGTCATGTCCTCTTCGCCCTGCACGATCAACGGCCGCCTTGGGCTGCGCGGGGCGGCTTCGATACGTTTGATCCAGCGCACCAGAGCGCCGACCCAGGCGGTGGGCAACTGGCGGGGCTGCAGCGGATCGGCCTCCAGGAACGGCTTGAACGCCGGATCGTTGGTGTTTTCGCTGAACCGCCGCGCGATGCCTTTGACGAACGGGCGCAGCAGGTAATAGCTGACCTTCGACCACCCCCAGCCACGCGGCCGCACCAAGGGCGCAAGCAGAAAAGTCTTGCCCTGGGCCGGACTGTCGATGCCATGGTTGAGCAAGTGGTCCACCACCACCGCAGCACCGGTACTTTGTCCGAACAGGTGCCAGGGTTGGGGCAGGCTCAGCGCTTGGGCCTGGGCGAACAACGCCTGCATCACATCCTGATACACCGCGAAATCATCGATGCTGGCGCGCGCGCCACTGGACAGACCATGACCCGGAAAATCGCAGGCAATCACCACAAAACCCTGGTCCAGCGCCCAATCCAGCACATGGCGATACAGCCCCATATGGTCGTAGAACCCGTGGAACATGAACATCGTCGCCACAGGCACAGGCGGCCACCACACTTGGGCCACCACTTCGAACCCATCCACCTCGAAACGCCCCAGCCGGCTCGGCACCGCAACTTTGCGCGCCGCCAGGTCCAGCCCGTAGAACCGCTGGTAGACTCGCGCCTCGGCGCTGAGCGGTTGCGCATCCACCAGGGGCCGCAAGCTTTCGCGCAGACGATCGGGGTCAAAGGTGACGGGCATAAAGGGGTTCCAAGCGTAAGACGAAGATGAATATCGAGCGGCGATATTCATCTGTCAGGACAAGCATGGCAAGCTACGCGACCTGCGAGGATAGATCCACATGCGACAGCCTTACCGTAACGCCCTGTTCGCCAGCCTGATTCTGATCCTTTGCGCTGGCGTGCTATGGGCCGCCTATGACTGGTTTCAGGGCCGCTACCTGCGCGCCTTCAGCGAACACACGGCGGTCTTCTCCGGCGACGCCCTGCGCCTGCCCGCCGAACTCAGCGGCCCGGGCCCGATCCGCCTGGTGCACTTCTGGGACCCGGCCTGCCCCTGTAACGTCGGCAACCAGCAACACCTGGCCGAACTGATCGAGCAGTACGCCCCCCAAGGCGTCGAGTTCTACGCCCTGCAAAAACCCGGCAGCCACGGCCAACTGCCCGATAACCTGCGCCACATGAAAGTGCTGACCGCCCTGCCCGGTGCCGATCAGATACCGGCAACGCCAGCCGTGGGCATCTGGGACCGCAGCGGCAAGCTCGCGTATTTCGGGCCGTACAGCGAAGGGCTGACGTGCAACGCCAGCAACAGTTTTATCGAGCCGATCTTGAAGGCGCTTGAAGCCGGGCGCGAGGTGAATGCCACTCACACCCTGGCGGTGGGCTGCTATTGTTCGTGGCCAAACGGCTCGTAGCCAGCGGCCCCCCCATTGGGTAAGGAATGTTCATGAAGCGCGTCTTGCAGGTTCTCGCGGTGCTGGTGGCGCTGGTTGCCATTGGCGCCGGCTGGTACGTCTACAGCAAGCAACCCACCCGCCAGGGCACCGTCACGCTGGCCAACCTGCAAGGCTCGGTGACGGTGCGCTATGACGACCGTGGCGTTCCGCATATCCGCGCCGAGAACGAGGCCGACCTGTATCGCGCCCTGGGCTATGTGCACGCCCAGGATCGCCTGTTCCAGATGGAAATCATGCGCCGCCTGGCCCGTGGCGAACTGGCCGAGGTGCTCGGGCCCAAGCTGCTGGAGACCGACAAGCTGTTCCGCAGCCTGCGCATTCGTGAGCGGGCCTTGAGCTACGTGGAACAGATGGACCACCAGTCCGCCGCGTGGAAGGCCCTGCAAGCTTACCTGGACGGGATCAACAGCTATCAGGACAGCCACGCCAGCCCGATGGAGTTCGACGTGCTGGGCATTCCCAAGCGCCGATTTACCGCCGAAGACACCATCAGCGTCGCCGGCTACCTGGCCTACAGCTTTGCCGCCGCGTTTCGTACCGAGCCCGTGCTGACTTACGTGCGCGACCAATTGGGCAGCGACTACCTGAAAATCTTCGACCTCGACTGGCAACCCAAGGGTGCGCTCAACCTGGCCGACAGCGACTGGAAAGCCCTCGACGCCCTCGCCGCCCTGAGTCAGCAGGCGCTGGCCGACAACGGCTTGCCGCAGTTCGAAGGCAGCAACGCCTGGGCCATCAGCGGCAGCCGCACCAAGAGCGGCAAGCCGTTGCTGGCGGGCGACCCGCACATCCGTTTTTCGGTGCCATCGGTGTGGTACGAAGCGCATCTGTCGGCGCCGGGCTTTGAGCTTTATGGCTATCACAACGCGCTGGTGCCGGTGGCGTTCCTGGGACACAACCGGGATTTCGGCTGGAGCCTGACCATGTTCCAGAACGATGACCTGGACCTGATCGCCGAAAAGGTCAACCCGGACAACCCCAACCAGGTCTGGTACCAAGGCCAGTGGGTCGACATGACCAGCAGCGAGCAACAGATCGCGGTGAAGGGCCAGGCACCGGTGACCCTCACCCTGCGCCGCTCGCCCCACGGCCCGATCATCAACGATGTGCTCGGCGAGAACGGCGGCAAGACGCCGATCGCCATGTGGTGGGCGTTCCTCGACACCCAGAACCCGATCCTCGAAGGCTTTTACCAGCTCAACCGCGCCGACACCCTGGCCAAAGCGCGTGCCGCCGCGGCCAAGGTGTCGGCGCCGGGGCTCAATATCGTCTGGGCCAATGCCAAGGGCGATATCGGCTGGTGGGCGGCGGCGCAGTTGCCGATCCGTCCGGCGGGCGTCAACGCCGGGTTTATCCTCGACGGCAGCACCGACCAGGCGGACAAGCTCGGGTTCTACCCCTTCAGCGCCAACCCCCAGGAAGAAAACCCGGTGCGCGGTTATGTGGTGTCCGCCAATGCCCAACCGGTATCGCCCACCGGCATGGAGATCCCCGGCTATTACAACCTGGCCGACCGCGGCCAGCAGTTGAACGCGCAGTTGAGTGACAAAAGCGTGAAGTGGGATGTGAACAACAGCCAGGCCCTGCAACTGGGCACCACGACCGCCTATGGCCCGCGCTTGCTGGCGCCGCTGTTGCCGGTGCTGCGCGACGTGGTCAAGGACCCGGCGCAACTGAAGCTGGTGGAACAACTGGCCGCCTGGAAAGGCGACTACCCGCTGGACTCCACCAGCGCCACGCTGTTCAACCAGTTCCTGTTCAACCTGGCCGACGCGGCCTTGCGCCCGAAACTGGGCGACAGCATGTTCAAGACCCTGCTCGGCACCCGCGTGATCGACGCCGCCCTGCCACGCCTGGCCGCCACGGCAGACTCGCCATGGTGGAACGGCAAGCGCGCCGACACCGTCAAGCTCGCCTGGGACAACAGCCTCGCGAACCTCAAGGCCACCTTCGGCGATGACCCGACCCAATGGCAGTGGGGCAAGGCCCATACCCTGACCCACGGCCACCCAATGGGTTCGCAAAAGCCGCTGGACCTGATCGTCAACGTCGGCCCCTTCCCGGCACCGGGCAGCCATGAAGTGCCGAACAACCAATCGGCCAACATCGGTCCGGCACCATGGCCGGTGACCTACGGCCCGTCGACCCGTCGCCTGATCGATTTCGCCGACGTCCCCCACGCGCTCACCATCAACCCCGTGGGACAAAGCGGCGTGCCGTTCGACAAGCACTATGGCGACCAGGCAGAAACCTATATCGAAGGCGGCTACGAGCAAGCGCACTTCAGTGATGAGGAAGTCACCGCCAACACCCGCGGCACCCTGAAGCTACTGCCAGCGCGCTGACCGGCGCCTACACCGGCGCCGCGAAGTTGAGCCGGAACTGTTGCGGCGTCACGCCCAGGCGGCGGTTGAACACACTGCGCATGTCCATTGCCCTGCATACCACGCCTGGCGTGCCGCAACACCTGCGGCCGACCGTGGCGCTGGTCACGGCGGGGGTCGAGATGGACGTGCTGGGCCTGGACTACACAGCCTTTACAGACAGACAGCGCGACGCGGTGGTGCATGCGCATCCACGGGGAGAAGGGTTCAAGGAGTGCATCATCTGCGCGTTCGCCGACGGCTTGCGCCATCGTCCGCAGACCACGTTTGGCAACGTGAAGACCGATGTGCTGGTGGATCAGGAGCCGGAGTTCAAACCGATGAATTTTGTCGAGGTGATTCGCCAGTCGCCGTGGACGGCCTGATCAACCTGGAATGCGATCAACACTGTGGGAGGGGGCTTGCTCCCGATAGCGGTGTGTCAGTCAAAAATGCTGTGACTGAACCACTGCTAGCGGGAACACGTCCCCTCCCACATGTTTAACCCGGCTCCGACCGTCAGACCGGCGCGGGCGCCCGACGTTTGTCCGGCTGCTGCCAACCATCGGCCGCCGCTTCTTCGATCGCCTGCTGGATCGCCTTCTTGCGCATCTCTTCGGCACGACGGCTGAAGAACCACACCAGGAAAGTCACAATCGACACCGCCAGCAGAATCAGGCTGGCCACGGCGTTGATCTCCGGTTTGACCCCCAGGCGCACCGCCGAGAAGACTTCCATCGGCAAAGTGGTCGAGCCCGGGCCGGACACGAAGCTGGCGAGTACCAGGTCATCGAGGGACAGCGCGAACGACATCATCCCACCCGCCGCCAACGACGGCGCGATCATCGGGATGGTGATCAGGAAGAACACCTTCCATGGCCGCGCCCCCAGGTCCATCGCCGCTTCTTCGATGGACAGGTCCAGTTCACGCAGGCGCGCCGACACCACCACCGCCACATACGCGGCGCAGAAGGTGGTGTGGGCGATCCAGATGGTGACGATGCCACGTTCCTGGGGCCAGCCGATCATCTGCGCCATCGCCACGAACAGCAGCAACAGCGACAGACCGGTGATCACTTCCGGCATCACCAACGGCGCGGTCACCAGACCGCCGAACAGCGTGCGGCCCTTGAACTGGCTGATGCGCGTGAGCACGAACGCCGCCAATGTACCCAGCGCCACGGCCGCAACGGCCGTGTAGCAGGCGATTTCCAGGGAACGCGCCACCGAGCCCATCAACTGGGTGTTGTCCAGCAGGCCCACGTACCACTTGATCGACCAACCGCCCCAGACCGTCACCAGCTTGGATTCGTTGAACGAGTAAATCACCAGAATCAGCATCGGCAGGTAGATGAACAACAACCCCGCCACCAGCATGAAGCTTGAGAAACTGACGCGCTTCATATCTTGCCCTCCATCTCTTTGGCTTGGCTGCGGTTGAACAGGATGATCGGCACGATCAGGATCGCCAGCATCACCACCGCCAGGGCAGAAGCCACCGGCCAGTCACGGTTGTTGAAGAATTCTTGCCACAACACTTTACCGATCATCAGGGTTTCCGGGCCGCCGAGCAGTTCCGGGATCACGAACTCGCCCACCACCGGAATGAAGACCAGCATGCAACCGGCAATGATGCCGTTCTTGGACAGCGGCACGGTGATCTTCCAGAAGCTGTTGAAGGTGCTCGAACCCAGGTCTGAGGCGGCTTCCAGCAGGCTCTGGTCGTGCTTCACCAGGTTGGCGTACAGCGGCAGGATCATGAACGGCAGGTACGAATAGACCACGCCGATATACACCGCAATGTTGGTGTTGAGGATCTGCAGCGGCTCGTGGATCAACCCGATGGACATCAGGAACCCATTGAGCAGGCCGTTGTTGCTGAGAATGCCCATCCACGCATACACGCGGATCAGGATCGCGGTCCAGGTCGGCATCATGATCAGCAGCACCAGCACGGTCTGCATCTCTTTGCGCGCACTGGCGATGGCATAGGCCATCGGGTAGCCGATCAACAAGCACAGCAGCGTGCTGAAGAACGCCATTTTCAGCGAGCCCAGGTACGCGGCGATGTACAACTCGTCGTCGCCGAGCATCGAGTAGTTGGCCAGGTTCAGCACCAGTTGCAACTTCTGCTCAACGAAGGTGTAGATCTCGGTGTACGGCGGGATCGCCACGTCGGCTTCGGCAAAGCTGATCTTCAGGACGATGAAGAACGGCAGCATGAAGAACAGGAACAGCCACAGGAAGGGAATGCCAATGACCACATGACGGCCACTGGGAGTTATTCGTTGCAGGCGGCGCTTGAGCTTCTTTGTGTTCATGAGCGAAGTACCACGCCGCTGTCGTCTTCCCACCATACGTAGACCTGATCGCCCCAGGTCGGGCGCTGGCCACGACGCTCGGCGTTGGCCACGAACGATTGCACCAGCTTGCCGCTCGGCAACTCGACGTAGAACACCGAATGGCCGCCGAGGTAGGCAATGTCATGCACCTTGCCGCTGGACCAGTTGTGCTCGCAGGTCGGCATTTCAGTAGTGACCAACAGTTTTTCCGGGCGGATGGCGTAGGTCACCGACTTGTCTTCCACCGCAGTGGCGATGCCGTAGCCGACGTAGATGTCGCGGTCCAGGTCCGGGCACTGGAGCACCGCGTGGCCTTCGGCGTCGTCGATCACCTGGGTGTCGAAGATGTTGACGTTGCCGATGAACTCGCACACCAGGCGGCTGGTAGGCGTCTCGTAGATGTCCACCGGGCTGCCGATCTGCGCGATCCAGCCCAGGTGCATGATGGCGATGCGCTCGGCCATGGTCATGGCCTCTTCCTGGTCGTGGGTCACCATCACGCAGGTCACGCCCACGCGTTCGATGATCTCCACCAATTCCAGTTGCATCTGCGAGCGCAGCTTCTTGTCCAGGGCGCCCATCGGCTCATCGAGCAGCAGCAGTTTCGGGCGCTTGGCCAGGGAGCGGGCCAGGGCCACACGCTGGCGCTGGCCACCGGACAACTGGTGCGGCTTGCGCTTGGCGTACTGGCTCATCTGTACCAGCTTGAGCATCTCGGCCACGCGGGCGTCGATCTCGGCCTTGGGGATCTTGTCCTGCTGCAGCCCGAACGCGATGTTCTGCGCCACGGTCATGTGCGGAAACAAGGCGTAGGACTGGAACATCATGTTGATCGGCCGCTCGTAGGGCGGCATATCGGTGATGTCCACACCGTCGAGGTAGATACGACCTTCGGTTGGACGCTCGAAACCGGCGAGCATGCGCAACAAGGTGGATTTGCCCGAACCCGAACCGCCGAGCAAGGCGAAGATCTCGCCTTTCTTGATTTCCAGGGACACATCGTCCACGGCAATCGTCTCGTCGAACTTCTTCGTGACCCGGTCGATTTTGACCAGCACCTTCTTCGGTGTCTGGTCGCCCTCGAGGGCTTTCTTATAGGCGCCGGAGGCAACTGCCATTTACGAAACTCCCAAAAAAATAGTGCAGTTCGCCCGATACAGGCAAACCTTGGATAGTTTGAGCTTTACTTGCCCGTCTTGACCTTGGTCCAGCTACGGGTCATTAAACGCTGCACGTTCGGGGGTAGCTCGACGTTGACGAATGTCCGATCGAGAACCGCCTGCGGTGGGTAAACCGCTTCGTTCGTGCGTATCGATTGTTCCATCAGTGCGTCCGACCCAGGGTTAGGGTTGGCGTAACCGACGTAATCACTGACCTGAGCGATCACCTCAGGCTGCAGTAAATAGTTGATGAAGGCGTGGGCCTCTTTGATATTGGTCGCGTCCTTGGGGATCGCCAGCACGTCAAACCACAGGTTGCCGCCTTCTTTCGGAATGGCGTAGGCGATATTCACGCCCTTGCCCGCTTCGCTTGCGCGAGCCTTGGCCTGGAACACGTCGCCGGAGAACCCGGCGGCCACGCAGATGTTGCCGTTGGCCAGGTCCGAGATGTATTTGGACGAATGGAAGTAGGTCACGTAGGGCCGCACTTTCAGCAGCTTTGCTTCAGCCTTCTTGTAGTCTTCGGGGTTGGTGCTGTTGGGGTTCAGGCCCATGTAGTTGAGCACCGCCGGCAGCATTTCATCCGCCGAGTCCATAAAGGACACGCCACAGGAGGCCAGCTTTTTCATGTTCTCCGGCTCGAACAGCACGGCCCAGGAATCGATCTTGTCGACGCCCAGCACGGCTTTGACTTTTTCGACGTTGTAACCGATGCCGTTGGTGCCCCACAGGTACGGCACCGCGTACTGGTTGCCCGGATCGTTCTTCTCCAGGCGCTTGAGCAGCGCAGGGTCAAGGTTGGCATAGTTCGTAAGCAACGACTTATCGAGCTTCTGGAACGCCCCGGCCTTGATCTGCTTGCCCAGGAAGTGGTTGGACGGCACTACCACGTCGTAGCCGGTACGGCCGGCGAGCAACTTGCCCTCCAGGGTTTCGTTGGAATCAAACACGTCGTACACCGGTTTGATACCGGTGGTTTTTTCGAAGTTGGCCAGGGTGTCGGGGCCGATGTAGTCCGACCAGTTATAAACATGCACAGTCGATGCGGCCTGCACGCTGACAGCCAGCGTGATACCCGCACCCACCAGCAAGGCTTGGCGAAATAAAGAAATTGGCAAGTGGAGGTCCTCTTAAATAGTTGGGCCCAAAGTTGTTGCCCGGCAACAAAACCGGCGCGCAACTTACCCTCGATAAACCGATCCGGCAAAACTTTCTGTCATTTAATTACTGCACGGTTGCCGCTCTTTGTGGGATCGAGCTTGCTCGCGAAGAACTCACAGGTAACGCGGGCGACTAGAGACGCTGCGTTATCGTTGACGATTTTCGCGAGCAAGCTCGCTCCTACAGGTTTCCTCGCTTACTTACCGGACTTGATTTTGGTCCAGCTGCGCGTCATTTCACGCTGGGTGGCAGCCGGCAGGTCAGCAATGGCGTAGAGCTTGGCTTGCACTTCAGCAGATGGGTAGATGCCCGGATCGCTGGTGATGTCTTTGTCGACCAGTGCCGTGGCTTTCTCGTTACCGTTCGGGAAACGGACGCTGTTGGTGATCCCGGCCATGACTTTTGGCTCGAGCAGGTAGTTCATGAACTTGTAGGCGGCTGCGACGTTTTCGGCATCTTTAGGGATGGCGACCATGTCGTAGAAGCTACCAGCACCTTCTTTCGGAATGTCGTAGGCCACTTTGACCTTGCCACCGGCTTCAGCCGCACGGGACTTGGCCTGCTGGATGTCACCCGAGTAACCCACGGCCACGCAGATGTTGCCGTTGGCCAGGTCGGAAATGTACTTGGACGAGTGGAAGTAGCCGATCGAAGGACGGATCTTGAGGAACAGATCTTCAGCTTTCTTCAGGTCTTCTTTTTTCTGAGTGTCGGTCGGCAGGCCCAGGTAATGCAGCGCCACTGGCAGCATTTCGGTTGGCGAGTCGAGGAAGCTCACGCCGCAGCTTTTCAGCTTGGCAATGTTCTCAGGCTTGAGCAGGGTGTCCCAGGAATCGATCTTGTCGACGCCCAGCGCGGCCTTGACCTTCTCCGGGTTGTAGCCGATGCCGATCGAGCCCCACATGTACGGGAAAGCGTGCTTGTTGTCCGGGTCGCTGACCGACACGGCCTTGAGCAGGGATTTGTTCAGGTTGTCGTAGTTGGACAGTTTGGACTTGTCCAGCTCCTGGTAGACACCGGCCTTGATCTGCTTGGCGAGGAAGTTGTTCGACGGTACAACGATGTCGTAACCGGACTTGCCTGCCAGCAACTTGGCTTCCAGGGTTTCGTTGCTGTCGAAAACGTCGTACACCACTTTAATGCCCGACTCTTTTTCAAAGTTGGCAATGGTGTCCGGAGCGATATAGTCGGACCAGTTGTAGACGTGCAGCACTTTATCGTCTGCCTGGACCGCGCCCGCCATTGCGCCCATCAGGGACACGGCGAGGAGGGTCTTGCCAGCGTTCTTCAAACCTAATGCCTTCATTTGGTGATGCTCCAATTTTTCTTTTTTGGGCCACAAACTTTGTATGTTTCGCTACCTACCAAGGACAACAAAACAAGGTGACAGTCTGGCAAGTTCATTGGCCGGCTTTCAACCAACACGCCCTATTTAGAGAAGCGTCTTGATCACTGCCCAGACGCGGCGCCCGAAGCCGCCGCGCACTGAGCCTAGCACTTAGCCCTGCAATGCGGCCAAAGTCAGGTCCAGACAGTGACGAGCCTTGGTTACCAGCTCGTCGATTTCAGCCTTGCTGATCACCAGCGGCGGCGAAATGATCATGGTGTCACCCACGGCGCGCATGATCAGGCCATTCTCGAAGCAGAACGTGCGGCAGATCATGCCAGCACCACGGCCTTCGTAACGCTTGCGCGTTGCTTTGTCCTGAACCAGTTCAATTGCACCGAGCATGCCAACACCACGCACTTCCCCCACCAACGGGTGATCGGCCAGCTCCCTCAGACGTTTCTGCAAATAGGGTGCCGTTTCGTCATGTACATGCTTAACAATTTTTTCATCACGCATGATGCGGATGTTTTCCAACGCGACCGCCGCCGCCACCGGGTGACCGGAATAGGTGAAGCCGTGGTTGAAATCGCCGCCTTCGTTGAGCACCGCCACCACATCGTCGCGCACGATCAGGCCGCCCATGGGGATGTAGCCCGAGGTCAAGCCTTTGGCGATGGTCATCATGTCGGGCTTGAGGTCGTAGAAATCGCTACCGAACCACTCACCGGTACGGCCGAAACCGCAGATCACTTCGTCGGCGACGAACAGAATGTCGTACTTGGCGAGGATTTCCTTGATGCGCGGCCAGTAGGTGGCGGGCGGTACGATCACGCCACCGGCACCCTGGATCGGTTCGGCAATAAAGGCACCGACGTTGTCCACGCCCAGTTCCAGGATCTTCTCTTCCAGCTGGTTGGCCGCCCATACGCCGAACTCTTCGGGGCTCATGTCGCCGCCTTCGCCGAACCAGTAAGGCTGGGCAATGTGGACGATGCCTGGAATCGGCAGATCGCCCTGCTCATGCATATAAGTCATGCCGCCCAGGCTGGCGCCGGCCACGGTGGAGCCGTGGTAGCCATTCTTGCGGCTGATGATGGTTTTCTTGTTCGGCTGGCCTTTGATCGCCCAATAGTGGCGCACCATACGCAGCATGGTGTCGTTGCCTTCGGAGCCGGAACCGGTGAAGAACACATGGTTCATGCCGGCCGGCGCGATGTCGGAGATCGCCTTGGCCAGTTCCAATACCGGCGGGTGGGCGGTCTGGAAGAACAGGTTGTAGTACGGCAGTTCTTTCATCTGCTTGGCGGCGGCGTCAGCCAGTTCATGGCGACCGTAACCGATCGCCACGCACCACAGGCCGGCCATGCCGTCGAGAATCTTGTTGCCTTCGCTGTCCCACAGGTAAACGCCGTCGGCTTTGGTGATGATCCGCGGACCTTTCTCTTTCAGCTGTTTGAAGTCGCTGAACGGCGCCAGGTGGTGATCGCTGCTCAAGGCCTGCCATTCACGGGTTTGCGGGTTGTTGCTGGACATACCAATCTCCTAGACTTTTCAGTGAAGGGCGCATCCTTTTAAAGGGCGCGCCCGGCGCGTCAGACGGCGAAGAGCAGAAACTCCCGCTCCCACGAACTGATCACGCGCTTGAAGTTTTCATGCTCGGCCCGCTTGACCGCGACGTAGCCAGTGATGAATTTGTGACCCAGGTATTTCTCGATGGTCTTGCTGTTTTCCATGCGTTCCAGGGCGTCTTCGATGGTCAACGGCAGGCGCAGGTTGCGCCGTTCGTAACCACGGCCGACGACCGGCGCGCTCGGGTTATGCCCTTCGACCATGCCGATGTAGCCGCACAACAGGCTGGCGGCAATCGCCAGGTACGGGTTGGCGTCAGCACCTGGCAGGCGGTTTTCCACGCGACGGTTCTGCGGGCCGGCATCCGGTACGCGCAGGCCGACGGTGCGGTTCTCTTCGCCCCATTCCACGTTCACCGGTGCCGAGGTGTCCGGCAGGAAACGGCGGAACGAGTTCACGTTGGGAGCAAACAACGGCAGCAATTCGGGGATGAATTTCTGCAGGCCGCCGATGTGATTGAGGAACAGTTGGCTCATGGTCCCGTCGTCATTGGAGAAGACGTTCTTGCCGGTGGCGATGTCGATGATGCTCTGGTGCAGGTGCATCGCGCTGCCGGGCTCGCCGGTCATGGGCTTGGCCATAAAGGTGGCGGCCACGTCGTGCTTGAGCGCGGCTTCACGCATGGTGCGCTTGAACACCAGGATCTGGTCGGCCAGGGACAGGGCATCGCCGTGACGGAAGTTGATTTCCATCTGCGCCGTGCCGTCCTCGTGGATCAGGGTGTCGAGGTCCAGTTCCTGCAGTTCGCACCAGTCGTAGACGTCTTCGAACAGCGGGTCGAATTCGTTCGCCGCTTCGATGGAGAACGACTGCCGGCCGGTCTCCGGGCGCCCGGAACGGCCAATCGGCGGTTGCAGCGGGAAGTCCGGGTCTTCGCAGCGTTTGGTCAGGTAGAACTCCATCTCCGGCGCCACGATGGGCTGCCAGCCTTTGTCGGCGTAGAGCTTGAGGACTTTCTTGAGTACGTTGCGCGGCGACAGCTCGATCGGGTTGCCTTGCTTGTCGTAGGTATCGTGGATCACCTGGGCGGTGGGCTCGATGGCCCATGGCACCAGGAACACCGCGTTCTGGTCGGGGCGGCAGATCATGTCGATGTCGGCCGGGTCGAGCAATTCGTAATAGATGTCGTCTTCGACATAGTCGCCGGTCACGGTCTGCAACAGAACGCTCTCGGGCAGGCGCATGCCTTTTTCGGCGATGAACTTGTTGGTCGGCGAGATCTTGCCCCGGGTGATGCCGGTCAGGTCGCCAATCATGCATTCGACTTCTGTGATCTTGTGGTCTTTCAACCAATCGGTGAGCTGGTCGAGGTTGTTACTCATAAATGCCTCTGGGCTGGGTTTCCTGGCGTCCATTAAAGGCCAGGCGTCGGTTGACGCATCGGCGTCGCTGGTTCATCAGAGTGGGAGCTTAACCGCCATTTGGGGTGCCGTTGCACTCCTAAAGCAAAAGGCTTGCCTCCCGTGCAGGATAATGAGCGGCAACCGCAAAAAAGGCAGGACCGGCGTCATGAAAAGGTCGAGTACAAGAAAATGAACGGGTAACGCGAATCCCATCCTGGCCGTCAAGAATAATGGCCGGATCGAAGGGACTTATCGGGGAAGGAATAATCAACGGGAATGCGCGCTTGCAACATTCGACACGGATGTGAAAAGCATGCAGACCGACCTGTTTCGAGCAGGTGGTGATGCCGATCAACGACAGGCCAGACATGAAGCACCCCGGTATTATTACTGTTATGGGTTTGAATCGAGCTTAGCCTTGTTCATTTTTTTACACAACACCCCCGTAAAAAATACAACACGGCCCGCTCAAGCCTGCTAGTCCCATGCGAGTCAAACTGACAAAAGCGCCCCAAAAAGCCCCAAAAAAGCCCTCGATGCGCTTTTTCAGGGCAAAAAAGGCCTCGCTTGACTTCGGCATGCCGTTCGGGTTGACTGAAACCTGAAAAGATCAATGATTGATATTTTTAACAACAAAGGTGTTGCATCATGTCGGTACCCCCGCGTGCCGTTCAGCTTAACGAAGCGAACGCGTTCCTTAAGGATCATCCTGAGGTTCTGTACGTAGACCTTCTAATTGCGGATATGAATGGTGTGGTGCGCGGCAAGCGCATCGAACGCACCAGCCTCCACAAGGTTTACGAGAAAGGCATTAACCTGCCTGCCTCTTTATTTGCCCTGGATATCAATGGCTCTACGGTCGAAAGCACCGGCCTGGGCCTAGCAGCCTGTCGGACTTGAATTCATAAATGGACAGAGCGCGACAAAGACAAAGCGAATTGCCCACTATTTGAGCGTTTTTAACCGGTTGTTGCCCTGAATTTCCTGAATTCGAGCGGATTCAGCCTCTGTTCACGCATTTTGAACGGAATGCGGGCGCAACGTGGCCATGCGTTTCAAGTTCCACGCCAGGCACACCAGGGTCCATTCGTTCTGGACATTCGCCAGACCGCGCAGCAGGAACTGACGGAAGCCCATCACCGACTTGATGATTCCGAATACCGGTTCCACCGTCTGCTTGCGCTGCCCATAGGCCGCGCGCCCGGCCTTGGTCTTGAGTCGGTGCTTCATTTTGTCGACCGGACTGGTCGGCTCCGATGACGCTGCCGGCTCTTCGAAACGCTCGCGCCAGTGCCGATGGTGGGCGTCGCGGCCCACGGCAATCAGGGGCTCGATCCTGGCGGCCTCGCAGGCTTCGACATTCTTCTCGCTGAAGTAGCCGCTATCGGCCAGGAATTTCTCCGGCTGGTTCAGCTCCTCGGGAAGCGCTTGAAGCTTGGCCAGCATCGGTACGACCTGTTCCTTGTCGTTGCCCGCCTGGGTCACATGCGGCGCCATGACCAACATGGATTCGCTATCGACCAGCGCTTGGGCGTTGTAGCACTGCTCGAAGCCGCCACCAGCCACCTTCATGATGCGCGACTCTTCGTCGGTCAGGTTGATCTGGTCGTCCGGGCGCGGGCCCACCTGCGGCGGCTTCGGCGGTTTGCCTCCAGGCTTCTTGCCGTTGGCCTTTTCCTTGGCCTCGCGCTTGTCCAGCTTGGCTTGATACTCGGCCTGCTCGCGCTCGAGGCGTTCCTTGGCCCGCGCTTCGATCTTGGTCTTGGCTTCTGCTATGGCGGCCAGGCGGTCTTCGCGCCGCTTGATCTCGTCGGGCAGACTGACCCCGTCGGGGAGGTCGCTCTGATCGGCCGCTTCTGCCAGCTTGAGCATCTCCTGGACCTCGGCCTTTAGCTGGGCCTCGATCTTCTCGGCGTGAGCATAGGACAGGGCGCTGTGCCGCGAGGCATTGGCGTGGATCTTGGTGCCGTCCAGACTGACCGTGCCAAAACGCGAGACTTGGTTCTCGCGCGCGATTTGCAGTACCTGCACAAAGGTCGCGGCGAACTGCTCTCCGTGGCGACGGCGGAAGCTGGCCAGGGTGTCGTGATCCGGGTGCTGGTCGCAGGCGATAAACCGGAACGCCAGGGAGTCATAGCTGGCTCGCTCGATCTTGCGGCTTGAATACGCACCCGTGGCATAGCCGTAGATCAGCAACGACAGCAACATAGCCGGATGGTAGGCAGCGCTGCCACGGCCCGCATAGACGCTCTCCAGCTTCGACAGATCCAGGCCCTCTACGACCTCCACCACGTAGCGCGCCAAATGTGACTCGGGCAGCCAGTCCTGCACCGACGGCGGGAGCAAGTAGTCGATTTCGCGGTTTATCGGTCGAAAGCGGCTCATACAGTCAGGTTCCAGGAGCGATGCGCAATTCTACCGGCGAGGGGAAAAGTCCGACAGGCTGCTAGACATCGGTGATGCTGACCGAATCTGTTATCCAATCCCCGACACCCTGTGCAATGAGCCCTGGCAAAAGCGCCCGACCGCGCAACTGCTGATGACCATGCACGAACTTGAAGGTGAACCTTTCTTCGCCGACCCGCGCGAAGTGCTCCGCCAGGTTGTAAGCAAGTTCGACGATCTCGGCCTGACCATCTGCGCCGCCTTCGAGCTCGAGTTCTACCTGATCGACCAGGAGAACGTGAACGGCCGCCCACAACCGCCCCGCTCGCCGATCTCCGGCAAACGCCCGCACTCGACACAGGTCTACCTGATCGACGACCTCGACGAATACGTCGACTGCCTCCAGGACATCCTGGAAGGTGCCAAGGAACAAGGTATTCCGGCCGACGCCATCGTCAAGGAAAGTGCCCCGGCGCAGTTCGAAGTGAACCTGCACCACGTGGCCGACCCGATCAAGGCCTGCGACTATGCGGTACTGCTCAAGCGCCTGATCAAGAACATCGCCTACGACCATGAGATGGACACCACCTTCATGGCCAAGCCTTACCCCGGCCAGGCAGGTAATGGTTTGCACGTGCACATTTCGATCCTGGACAAGGACGGCAAAAATATCTTTGCCAGCGAGGATCCCGAGCAGAACGCCGCATTGCGTCACGCGATCGGCGGTGTGCTGGAGACCCTACCCGCCCAAATGGCGTTCCTGTGCCCTAACGTCAACTCCTACCGTCGTTTCGGCGCACAGTTCTACGTGCCGAACTCGCCGTGCTGGGGCCTGGATAACCGTACCGTGGCGATTCGCGTGCCGACTGGCGCGGCTGACTCCGTGCGTATCGAACACCGTGTGGCCGGCGCCGATGCCAACCCTTACCTGCTGATGGCTTCGGTCCTGGCGGGCGTGCACCACGGTCTGACCAACCAGATCGAACCGGGCGCACCGGTGGAAGGCAACAGCTACGAGCAGAACGAGCAGAGCCTGCCGAACAACCTGCGCGATGCCCTGCGCGAGTTGGACGACAGCGAGGTGATGGCCAAGTACATCGATCCTAAATACATCGATATCTTTGTCGCCTGTAAGGAAAGTGAGCTGGAAGAGTTCGAACACTCCATCTCCGACCTTGAGTACAACTGGTACCTGCATACCGTGTAAGCAGTGGTTGCACTGAAAAAACGCCGCCGGCCTTTGGTCTGTGGCGTTTTTTTATGGGTTTCTCCTGGTAGACCGAGTTGGCCTTATCGGGAGCAAGCCCCCTCCCACACTTGACTGAGTTCCAACCTTGAAATGCAGTCAAGTGTGTGTGGGGCTTACTCCCGATAGCGGCTTGGCAGACAACACCGGTTCCTGCTCATACAATGCCCGCTGCCTTGTAGGAGACTTCCATGACCACCCGCCCCGCCGCCCCTCGCAAACCCCGCGCCCGCAGCCGGGCCCGGATCGACGCGATCCTCGACGCCGCCCGCACCTTGCTGGCCGCCGAAGGCGTGGCCGGTTTGTCGATCTACAACGTGGCCGAGCGCGCACAGATTCCGCCGTCGTCGGTGTATCACTTCTTCGCCAGCGTGCCGGCACTGCTGGAAGCGTTGACCGCTGACGTCCACGCCGCCTTCCGCGCCGCCATCCAGGCCCCCATCGACCATGAATCCCTCAAGCACTGGCGCGACCTCTCCTACATCGTCGAACAGCGCATGCTCACCATCTACGAGCAAGACGCCGCCGCGCGCCAGTTGATCCTGACTCAGCATGGACTCACCGAAGTGACCCAGGCGGATCGCCAGCATGATCTGGAATTGGGCGATTTGATGCTGGAAGTGTTCAGTCGCCACTTTGAAGTGCCGAGCCTCCCGGCGGATGTGGATGTGTTCGCGTTGGCGCTGGAGTTGAGTGATCGCGTGTACGCACGCTCAGTGCATCAGCATGGGCTGATTACACCGCGCATGGCAGAGGAAGGGATGCGGGTGTTTGATGCGTATGTGGGGCTTTATTTACCGATGTATTTACCCAAGCGACCCACATCGGTCTGAAGGACCAATAACGCCAGGCTTCATGCTGGTCTAAAACCCGGCAAGCCATTAGCTGCCCGCCAAGCGTTGATTGTATGAGTAATACCCTCGGCTGAATTATCAGCACCTTCCTCGGGGTAATAAATAAGATCAGACCCCGCAGGGTGCTCGGTGATACGTTCAAACTCATCAAGTAAAGGATCTAAAACCTCATCTGGAGCGCCTTTATTTGCCTTAAATATTTCCTGCATGAAGTTAATGAATTGATCTTCTGTATATTCTGAAATACTCGATTTCATAGATCTATTTCCGATGAATATCAATGTGATTTTTTGGGGTTGTAACGCATCCGCGTGCGGGCTTTTTTGAGGGTTTGCAGTTGGTCTTCGGTATAGAGCGTGCCGTCGCCCAGGCTGGAGGGCCATACCAACGCCACAAGCCCCACCAACAAGCCACTCGCCGCGCCCGATAGAGCGCCCAACGACGTACCGCCCAGGGCGAGCCCACCCATGCCGACCGGTAGCGCGATGCCACTGATTTTTTTCAGTGGCATACGCCCCGACTCATCGACTTCACGCCCGCCGAGCAATACCAGATCACCGTAGGCTTTCGGGCTGTCGATGGGTACGAAACCTGTAGATGAGCAGTAATCAATAACAGCGTTCGGCAGATTGCAGGACTTGGCAAATACACACCCGACCGGTGCCGGAAGCGGCTCGGGGACAGTCTTTACAGGTGCGATGAATTCACGAGTTGGAGCCGTCGATGCGGGTGCGGGCTGCCTGCGCGATTTGCCGGGCAGATAATTTTTATTTGCCGGCCGCAGCACGTTGGGCATCGGGCCTGGGCCTTGATTGCTTGCCATACGCAGTCCTTGTTCGGATACAAAAAAGCCTCCGTATCAGGAGGCTCAGCGCCAGCCAAAACACTACTTAAAAAGTCAGCGGGGCTAGCGTGGGAAGGGTCCGAAAACAGCGAAAGAAGCGTCTCGCAACACACACGGAGTGACAAAAAAACCCCGACAGGCTTTCACCTTCGGGGCTTTGTGCGCAGCATCGATCACAACTTGGCGATCGACACCTCGGTGGATTTCACAAAGGCAATCACTTCGCTGCCGATCACCAGTTCCAGCTCCTTGACCGAGCGGGTGGTGATCACGGAGGTGACGATGCCGGATGCGGTCTGTACGTCGATTTCCGAGAGTACGTCGCCTTCGACGATTTCCTTGATGGTGCCTTTGAATTGGTTACGCACGTTGATGGCTTTGATGGTCATGTCGTTCTTCCTTCATGGGACAAGTGAGTTATTGCGCCCAACGCAATTGCGTCGGCAGCGGTGAAACAGGTTCGGGTTCCGGCGGAGTGCCGGGCAGCGACAACACACGGTTGAGCACTTGGGCTTCCAGCGCGGCCAGGCGATGGGAACCTCGGGCGCGTGGGCGCGGCAGGTCGACGATCAGGTCGAGGCCGATTTCGCCGTTTTCGATCAGGATCACCCGGTCGGCAATCGCCACGGCTTCGCTGACGTCGTGGGTCACCAGCAACACGGTGAAACCATGCTTCTGCCAGAGGTTTTCGATCAGTTGCTGCATCTCGATACGCGTCAGGGCATCCAGCGCCCCCAGCGGCTCGTCCAGCAGCAGCAAGCGCGGCTGGTGAATCAGTGCGCGAGCCAGTGCCACGCGCTGCTTCTGGCCACCGGACAGCGCCGCCGGCCACTCATTGGCACGTTCGGCCAGGCCGACCGCTTCCAGCGCTTCCAGCGCCTTGGGACGCCAATTGCCCTTGAGGCCCAGGCCGACGTTGTCGATGATCTTTTTCCACGGCAGCAGACGCGCTTCCTGGAACATCAACCGCGTGTCCTCGATCGCCTCGCCAAGCGGCGCGGAGCCAGCCAGCAACTCACCGCTGCTGGCCTTGTCGAGACCGGCCAGCAGACGCAGCAAGGTACTTTTGCCGCAACCACTACGGCCGACCACGGCAACGAACTGGCCCGCTGGAATGTGCAGGTCGATGCCCTTGAGCACTTCCCGCGCGCCAAAAGCCTTGCGCAATTTGCGCACCGCCAACGGGATGCCTTTCAACAGGCGCGGAGGTTGTTGAGCGGTCATGCCGCACCTCCTTTGTTCACTTGATAAGCCGGGTGCCAGCGCAGCCACACACGCTCCAATCCACGGGCGGCCAGGTCGGCCAGCTTGCCGAGGATGGCGTACATGACGATGGCCAGTACCACCACGTCGGTTTGCAGGAATTCACGGGCGTTCATCGCCAGGTAACCGATACCGGAGCTGGCCGAGATGGTTTCCGCCACGATCAGCGTCAGCCACATAAAGCCCAGGGCAAAGCGCACACCCACCAGAATCGAAGGCAATGCACCGGGCAGGATCACCTGGCGGAACAGGCTGAAGCCGGACAGGCCGTAGCTGCGCGCCATTTCCACCAGCGCCGGGTCGACGTTGCGGATGCCGTGGTACGTGTTGAGGTAGATCGGGAACAGCGTGCCGAGGGCGACCAGGAAAATCTTCGCGGTCTCGTCAATGCCGAACCACAGGATCACCAGCGGGATCAGCGCCAGGTGCGGCACGTTGCGAATCATCTGCACCGAGCTGTCCAGCAGGCGCTCGCCCCACTTCGACAACCCGGTGATGAAACCCAGGGCCAGGCCGATGCTGCCACCGATCACAAAGCCCAGGCCTGCGCGCCAGCCGCTGATGGCCAGGTGGGTCCAGATTTCTCCGCTGACCACCAGATGGATCCCGGCTTCAATCACCGCACTGGGCGCCGGCAGGATGCGTGTCGACAACCAGCCGGCCGACACAGACAACTGCCACACCGCCAGCAATACAATCGGCAGCACCCAGGGCGCCACGCGATGGCTCAATTTTTCAAAGTTCATGGCGCCACCTCAGCTCTGTGACGCCGCTTTGGGAAGGATGTCGTTGGCGACCATCTCCCCGAACGGGCTGACGTAGCCGGCGCTTTTTGGCAGCTCGGGACGTTCGATATCCAGATGGGGGAACAACAGTTCGGCGACCCGATATGACTCTTCCAGGTGGGGATACCCGGAGAAGATAAAGGTGTCGATGCCCAGCGCGGCGTATTCCTTGACGCGCGCCGCAACCGTCGGGCCATCGCCCACCAGCGCGGTACCCGCACCGCCGCGCACCAGGCCGACGCCGGCCCACAGGTTGGGGCTGACCTCCAGGTTGTCGCGGCTGCCGCCATGCAGGGCGGCCATGCGTTGCTGGCCGACCGAATCGAAGCGCGCCAGGGAAGCCTGGGCACGGGCGATGGTGTCGTCGTCCAGATGGGAGATCAGTTTGTCGGCGGCTTTCCAGGCTTCATCGTTGGTTTCGCGCACGATCACATGCAAACGAATGCCGAAGCGCACGGTGCGCCCCAGTTTCGCGGCCTTGGCCCGCACCTGTTCGATCTTTTCCGCCACGGCAGCCGGTGGCTCGCCCCAGGTCAGCACCATGTCCACCTGCTCGGCCGCCAAATCCTGGGCCGCTTCGGAAGAACCGCCGAAGTACAGCGGCGGACGCGGTTGCTGGATCGGCGGATAGAGCAATTTGGCGCCTTTGACGCTGATGTGCTCGCCGTCGTAATCCACGGTTTCGCCTTCCAGCACGCGGCGCCAGATGCGGGTGAATTCCACCGAGGCCTGGTAGCGTTCTTCGTGGCTGAGAAACAAACCGTCGCCGGCCAATTCTTCCGGGTCACCGCCCGTCACCAGGTTGAACAACGCCCGGCCGCCGGACAGGCGATCGAGGGTCGCGGCCTGACGCGCCGCCACCGTCGGGGAAATGATCCCGGGGCGCAACGCGACGAGGAATTTCAAACGCTGGGTCACCGGGATCAGCGAGGCAGCCACCAGCCACGAGTCTTCGCAAGAGCGGCCAGTGGGGATCAGCACCCCGCCGAAGCCCAGGCGATCAGCAGCCTGGGCCACTTGCTGCAAATAACCGTGGTCGACGGCGCGAGCGCCTTCGGCGGTGCCAAGGTAATGGCCGTCGCCGTGGGTAGGCAGGAACCAGAAAATATTGAGGCTCATGGAGTTGTCTCCTGAAGAAGTCGGATTACGGCGCTTTGGCAACGGCGGCCGGTGGCGTCCAGATCACGTCCTTGATGCTCAAGGGTTTGGGGATCAATTTGAGTTGGTAGAAGGTGTCGGCGATTTTCTGCTGGGCGGCGACCACTTCCGGGGTCAGGAACAGCGCGCCGTAGCCCTGGCGTTTCACCGAGGTCAGGGTGATGTCAGCCGGCAGGCCGAGCAGCGGCGCGACTTGTTCGGTGACTTCCTGCGGGTTGGCCTTGGACCATTCGCCCACTGCGCGTACTTCTTCCACCAACGCCTTGATCACTTCAGGGTGTTTTTCGGCATAAGGCTTGGTAGCCAGGTAGAACTGGTGGTTGTCGGCGATGCCGGTACCGTCACGCAGGGTGCGCGCTTGCAGTTGTTTCTCGGCGGCGGCCTGGTACGGGTCCCAGATTACCCAGGCGTCCACGCTGCCACGCTCGAACGCAGCACGGGCATCGGCGGGCGGCAGGAATACAGTCTGTACGTCGGTGTATTTCAGGCCCGCGTCTTCCAGGGCACGTACCAGCAGGTAGTGCACGTTGGAGCCTTTGTTGAGCACGATTTTCTTGCCCTTGAGCTCGGCCACCGATTTGATCGGCGAATCCTTGGGCACCAGGATCGCTTCGCTGGTCGGCGCTGGCGGTTCGTAGGCGACGTAGAGCAGATCGGCACCGGCCGCCTGGGCGAAGACCGGCGGGGTTTCGCCGGTGACGCCGAAGTCGATGGAGCCGACGTTCAGGCCTTCGAGCAATTGCGGGCCGCCGGGAAACTCGGTCCATTGCACCTGGACACCTTGGGCGGCCAGGCGTTTTTCCAGAGTGCCCTTGGCCTTGAGCAGCACAAGGGTGCCGTATTTCTGATAGCCGATGCGCAGGGCCTCGGCAGCTTGGGCTTGAACAATGGCGCCGAAGGACACAGCCGCAGCAAACAGTGCGACCAGACCACGACGCAAGATGACAGTGCGCATGGCGCTCTCTCCAAATAGTGCGATGAGGGGGTTGGCTGCACCTGCTTGGCCGTTGGCGGCTGAGTAAGGTGAGTACTTCGTTGTATCGGTAAGGCTCAGATGCTCCAGCGAGCACTCAACAGACGCTCATTCAACACATGAGGGTCCAAAGGTTTCGGGCGTCGGGCCATGGCGCTGTAGAGCGTCTCCAGGGCCTCGTGCAAACGGTGTTCGAGTACCGGCACCAGTTGCGCCTGGGCACTGCCTTCGCCATAGGCGATCTGGCTGTCTTCGGCAAAAATCCCGTGGAGCAATTCCTGGGCCTTGAGCGCCGACAGCACCGGCTTCAAGGCGTAGTCCACCGCCAGCATGTGGGCGATGCTGCCGCCGGTGGCTATGGGCAACACAATCTTGTGGGCCAGGGCGCGTTCGGGCAGCAGGTCGAGTACGGTTTTCAGCGCGCCGGAAAACGAAGCCTTGTACACCGGGGTGGCGATGACCAGGCCATCGGCGTTGGCCACCTGTTGCAGCAGGTCGATGACCTTGGGGCTGTCGAAGCGCGCGTGCAGCAAGTCTTCGGCCGGGAAGTCCCGTATCTGGTAACTCACCACTTCCACACCTTTGTCTTGCAACCACTGACGGGTTTTATCCAGCAAGACCCCGGAGCGGGAACGTTGGCTGGGACTGCCTCCAAGTGTTACGACCAGCATGCAGGTATTCCTTGAGCAAGTGTCGGCGGTTCGCTGTGTGGCGATAGCGCCAAGATGGAACAGACCTTATCAGCAGATTTATATATCTATAAATCTTATTTTTTCATTTGTTTATTCCTTAAAAGAATATAAGGATCATGAATCGCCAGGCGAAAAAAAAGGCCGTCGAAACGGCCTCAAAACCCCTGTTATGTGTACTTTGAAATGCGATCAACGGGTGGGAGGGAGCAAGCCCCCTCCCACATCGGTCCTGTTTCAGCGATTGGGTTGCGGTGTCAGCCGCAGATATGGCTTCACCGCCCGATACCCCTTGGGAAAACGTTTCTTGATTTCTTCCTCGTCCTTGAGCGACGGCACGATCACCACTTCATCACCGTCCTGCCAGTTGGCGGGCGTGGCGACTTTGTAGTGGTCGGTCAGTTGCAGCGAGTCGATCACCCGCAGGATTTCGTGGAAGTTGCGTCCGGTGCTGGCCGGGTAGGTGATGGTCAGGCGGATCTTCTTGTTCGGGTCGATCACGAACAAGGAACGCACGGTCAGGGTGTCGCTGGCGTTCGGGTGGATCAGGTCGTAGAGGTCCGAGACCTTGCGGTCGGCATCGGCCAGGATCGGGAAATTGACGACGGTGTGCTGGGTTTCGTTGATGTCTTCGATCCACTTGTGGTGCGAGTCCACCGGGTCCACCGACAGGGCAATGGCCTTGACGCCGCGCTTGGCGAATTCGTCCTTGAGCTTGGCGGTGAACCCCAACTCGGTGGTGCAGACCGGAGTGAAGTCCGCCGGGTGGGAAAACAACACACCCCAGCTGTCGCCCAGCCATTCGTGGAAACGGATCTTGCCGGCGCTGGAATCCTGTTCGAAGTCGGGGGCGATATCGCCCAGTCTTAGGCTCATGGTGTGGCTCCTGATGAGTGCTTATGGAGCTCACTGTGCATCGGTTGTGGATATTTTAAAAAGAATAAATATCGATTTATCTAGACGATAAAGGAATATTAAAAATGTGTTCACTGGACCGGGAAACAGGCGAGGGCCAACATTCGCTCCAAGGTTCGAGAAGGCCTTGAGACGCTGCAAAAGAGGGGTTCAGGAAGGGCTTGCGGGGGTTGAGCCCGACTTGAAAAGCAAGACACCTTGCCCGGCGTTGCGCCGGGCAGGGTTTACAGTCTTACAACAGCTTCACGCTACTAGAACAGTGGCAGGGTGTAGCTGACGATCAGACGGTTTTCGTCCTGGGAACGGGTATTCGCCAGGTCGGTACGCCACATTGCGTTTTTCCAGGCAAAGCCGAGGTTTTTCAGCGGGCCTTCTGGAATTACGTAGGCGAGCGTGATGTCACGTTCCCACTCGGATTGGCCGGTAATTTCAGTGCGCGAAGCAGTAACGGTGTCGATATCGCTACCCTTGAGGTAGATAACACCGGCAGTCAGGCCAGGTACGCCGACTGTAGCGAAGTCATAAGCGTAGCGAGCTTGCCAGGTACGCTCGCCGGCACGGGCGAACTTCTGGATCTGCATGTCAGTTGTCAGGTAAGCCGACGAACCGTCGCCCTGGTTCAACCAAGGGAAGTCGCTGCTGCCGTTGCTGACCTGATAACCACCACCGAAGGTGTGACCGGCAACGGTGTACAGGAACAGGCCGCTGTACAGGTTGTTGTCGACCTTGCCCTTACCGCTGGCGAAACCATTGTAGTTACCGCTGGTGTAGTAAGCGGCGGTGTTGCCGTTCTTACCATCGTCAGAGCTGTTGAAATAACGCAGGTCAGACTTCAACACGCCCGGACCGATGGCCCAGTTGTGAGTCAGCCCCAGGAAGTGCTGCTTGTAGAAGTCTTCCAGGTTGCCGTAGTAGTACTGGGCAGTCAGATCTTTGGTGAGCTTGTAGTCACCACCAGCGTAGTAGAACTTATTGCTAAATTTGCCGGTGTTGTAGTTAGAACTAGCGTTGGCACCGGCAATCGACAGGTTTTCGTTATTGCTGGAGTTACGCCCCTTAGCCTTTTCAATCTGACCACCAACCAGAGTCAAATCCTTGATCTCGTTAGAGGTGATCTGACCACCTTGGAACGTTTGCGGCAGCATACGACCATCGTTGGTCACGATAACGGGCAACTTAGGCTGCAGGGTGCCCAGTTTCAATTCGGTTTGGGAGATCTTGACCTTGCCGGTCACGCCCAGGCTGGCGAAATCGTTGACGGCCTTGTTGCCATCGCTTGGGAAGATGGTACCGCCGGAAGCAGTGCCACTGTAGTTACCGTGGTTTTCGCGGCTGGAGTCCAGACGCACGCCATACAGGCCGATCGCATCAACGCCGAACTGAACGGTACCTTGGGTGTAACCCGAGATGAAACGCAGATCGAAGCCTTGGCCCCACTCGGCGTTTTTACTACGACTGCTCGCCGTTGGAGCACCATCACGGTTATCGGTGTTGATGTAAAAGTTACGCGCACTCAGTGTGGCGTGGCTGTCTTCGATGAAACCAGCAGCGCCTGCATGCTGGGCGATTGCGCCCAAAGCTACAGCCAGTGCCAAATTGGACTTCTTCATGTACCGCTCCTCTTTTTCTAATTTTTGTATTTCTTTGGTCCCGGGTCTGACGCCCGCGATCCACAGATGCGCGATTAGCACCGCATAGTGACCAACAAGTCAATCGTAACCTTATGTGTCTACTACCTTCGTCTAATCGCAGTTGATTTGGTCCTTGCAGGGTAATGAGTTTTTCATACACCCAAAAAGAATTATTTCATCCTTTTTCATACAATTTCGGAATAAGCCTTGGCATGAGTCGGGCACGTCAGAGTAGACGAGTCGTCGCATAAGCTAATTCCTAAAGGGTATTTTTTATGAGCCTTTTAGATCTTTTAGGCTTGAACGCGGCATTACATACGTCAACCAGGATCAGAAAAAACGAGGCCATCATGGCCAAACGCCGATTTTCCAGTCAATTTGTTACAGTTTTTGTATCACTAATATTTCAAGGTGGTATCGACGCCGCCGGTGCAACCGTCTGCCCACGAAAACTTCGCGCAATTTACCCCTCTGGGCCCTGATCGATCCGGCTCAAAGTCAAGAATTCTGAAACTGTAGCAGTGAATGGGGAAACACACAGACGCGCCCCAAAAGCTTGAGCGACCAAGTCATCGACAGACAAGCCAGCGCCCACAGGCGCTGGCTCAATAGCGGCGGGGCAGGTGTTTACAGGGCTTTCTCGAAAATCTTCGAGTTACGCTGATAGTTGTACAGCGATGCCCGCGCCGAAGGCAGGCGCTCCACGCTGCTAGGCACAAAGCCGCGCTCGCGGAACCAGTGCGCTGTGCGTGTGGTGAGTACGAACAGCGTCTTCAAACCCTGTGCCCGCGCACGGGCCTCGATGCGCTCCAGCAGCTCATCGCCGCGCCTGCCGTGGCGGTACTCCGGGTTGACCGCCAGGCACGCCAGCTCCCCCGCATCCGAATCGGCAATTTGATACAGCGCCGCGCAGGCGATGATCATGCCTTCGCGTTCGACGACGCTGAACTGCTCGATCTCGCGCTCCAGCACTTCCCGCGAACGGCGTACCAGGATGCCCTGTTCTTCCAGCGGACTGATAAGGTCGAGCAAGCCGCCGACGTCTTCGATCGCCGCCTCGCGCACCAGCTCGAATTGCTCCTGGGCCACCAGCGTACCGCCGCCGTCCCGGGTGAACAGTTCGGTGAGCAAGGCACCGTCTTCGACATAACTGACGATATGGCTGCGCCCTACCCCGCCACGGCAAGCTTCGGCGGCCGCATCGAGCAATTCAGCCTGGTAGTTGCTGCCCAGGCGCAGCAAATGCGCTGGCACTTGCTGCGGACGCAACTCGCGCACCAGACGGCCATTTTCGTCGATCAGACCGGGATCGGCGCCGAACAGCAGGAGCTTGTCGGCCGCCAGATCGATGGCGGCGCGGGTGGCGACGTCTTCGCAGGCCAGGTTGAAAATCTCGCCAGTGGGCGAATAACCCAGGGGCGACAGCAGCACGATGGAGCGCTCGTCCAGCAGGCGATTGATACCCTTGCGGTCGACGCGGCGCACTTCGCCGGTGTGGTGGTAATCCACGCCTTCCAGCACACCGATCGGGCGGGCCGTCACCAGATTGCCGCTGGCCACGCGCAGGCGCGAGCCCTGCATCGGCGACGACGCCATGTCCATCGACAGGCGCGCTTCAATGGCAATACGCAGTTGGCCGACCGCGTCGATCACGCACTCCAGGGTTGCGGCATCGGTGATGCGCAGGCCCTTGTGGTAAACCGGGGTGAGGCCGCGCGCGTCAAGGCGCGCTTCGATCTGTGGGCGCGAACCGTGGACCAGCACCAGCCGCACGCCCAGGCTGTGGAGCAGCACCAGGTCGTGGACGATATTGCCGAAGTTCGGATGATCCACACCATCGCCGGGCAGCATGACCACAAAGGTGCAGTCCCGGTGAGCGTTGATGTAGGGCGAAGCGTGACGAAGCCAATTGACGTAATCGGGCATGGAACCTGGGCCTGTAATAAAAAGCAGCCGAAAAAGGATGAGTCGTGAAAACGCACAGCAGGCTGATGGTTATCGTCGGAACAGGCTTGGCGACACGCTCGCTCTCCTTATGTACGAATGGGTGGGGATCAAATTAGGCAGGTGTCAGGCAGTAATGCTCGATCAGTTCCCGCAATAGACGCACTGTAGGCGTCAAGCGTGACATTTCGAGGTACTCGCCCGGCTGGTGGGCGCAGGCGATATCGCCGGGGCCAAGCACCAGGGTTTCACAACCAAGGCGCTGAAGATAAGGCGCTTCGGTGCCAAACGCTACTGCTTCGGCACGATGACCGGTCAATCGCTCAGCGACCCGTACCAGCTCTGCGTCTTCGGCCTGCTCGAACGGCGGCACTTCGGCGAACAGCGGCGCATAGTCGATCTTCACCTTATGGCGCTCGGCCACGGGTTCGAGCTTCTGCCGGATCGCCGCGCGCAGCACCTGCGGGTCCATGCCAGGCAAGGGCCGCAGGTCGAACTCCAGGGAACACTGGCCACAGATGCGGTTGGGGTTATCGCCACCATGGATGCAGCCGAAATTCAGGGTCGGTTGCGGCACGCTGAACTGTGGGTTGCGGTACTCGCGCTGCCAGGCCAGACGCAGGCCACGCAGTTCGCCGATGGCGTCGTGCATGGCTTCCAGGGCGCTGTGGCCCAGGCTCGGGTCCGACGAATGGCCGCTGCGACCGAGGATGTCGATGCGTTCCATCATCACGCCTTTGTGCAAGCGGATCGGCTTGAGGCCGGTCGGCTCACCAATCACCGCCGCGCGGCCCAACGGACGGCCGGCGGCGGCCAGCGCACGGGCCCCGGACATCGAGCTTTCTTCATCGCAAGTGGCGAGGATCAGCAACGGCTGCTTGAACGGTTGATCCAGCAGCGGCAACACCGCTTCGATGGCCAGTGCGAAAAAGCCCTTCATATCGCAGCTGCCCAGTCCTACCCAGCGGCCGTCGACTTCCGTCAGCTTGAGCGGATCGGTCTTCCACAATGCGGCGTCATACGGGACGGTATCGCTATGACCGGCCAGCACCAGGCCACCAGGGCCTGTGCCGAAGCTGGCAAGCAGATTGAACTTGCCGGGGCTGACGGGCTGGATGTCGATGGCGAAGCCCAGATCGCCCAGCCAACTGGCGAGCAGGTCGATCACCGGACGGTTGCTCTGGTCGAGAGACGCTTGGGTGCAACTGACCGACGGCGTGGCAATCAAGGCGGCGAATTGCTCTTTCATGGACGGTAACGGCATGCGCGGTCTCCCTACTTCCCGGATGAACCTCACTATAAAGGCATCGGTGCGACACAATAAACCGTTGCGGCGCGTTGCCGGGCGCAGTCCTGTACACTGCACGACCTTGGCAGCCTCTCTTTTCCCCGGCTGCGCTCCCGATCCTGGATTTTCCGGCCATGCAGAAAGAAACCGAAATCAAGCTCCGTGTCAGCCGCGAAACGCTCGCCGCGCTGCGTGAGCACCCGCTACTGAAAAAACGCAACAAAAGTGGCTGGGAACGCCGTGAGTTGATGAACCAGTACTTCGACACCCCTGAACGCGACCTGGCCCGCGCCAAAGTCGCCCTGCGCTTGCGCAAGGACGGTGACGACATTATCCAGACCCTCAAGACCCGCGGCCAAAGCGTCGCCGGCTTGTCGGAACGTAACGAATACAACTGGGAATTGCCCAAAGCCAAGCTCGACGTGAAGAAACTCGACGGCGAGTGCTGGCCCGAGGAACTCGCCGAGCTGGACAAAAAGACCCTCAAGCCGATCTTCACCACCGACTTCGTGCGCGAACGCGCCGAAATCGCCTGGGGCCGCGGCAAGGCCAAGGTGGTGATCGAAGCCGCCCTGGACCTGGGCCATGTGGTCGCCGGCAAGCAGAAAGAAGAAATCTGCGAGCTGGAACTGGAACTGCGCGAAGGCGAACCCGCTGCCCTGCTGGAGCTGGCCGCCGAGCTGGCGGCGACCTTGGCACTGATGCCCTGTGACATCAGCAAGGCTGAGCGCGGCTACCGCCTGTATGACGCCAGCAGCTACTCCCTGAGCCTGCCGGCACCGCAGCTGCACGCCGAAATGCCGCTGGACGACGCCTTCGCCGCGATCATGTGGCACCTGCTGGGCAGCAGCCAGCGCCTGGCCGAGCAATACCGTTTCAATGGCCACTGGCGCCTGTTGCAGGACTGGGTCGAAAACCTCGGCGAATTGCGCGCCCTGCTCGGCAGCCTCGGCCAGGCCGCACCGCGTCAATCCACCAGCGAACTGCGCAGCGCACTCGATGCCCTGCTGGAAGACTGGCGCCCGCTGGTCCAGGCCGGTGACGACGATGAAGACATCCGCAAAGCCGCGCCGGAGCAATTCGCCGACGAATTGGCCGACGTGCGCTGGGGCCTGTTCTCACTGAACACCTCCCGCTGGTTGCTGAACCGCACTTGGACCGCCGACCGCAATGTGCGTGGCAACCGCCAGGGTGCTGCGCAAATCACCAACTGGCTGCCACGCCTGTTGGCCGACGATGCCGTCGCCCTGCAGCTGCAGCGTTACCAGCAGCAACCGGAAGACTTGGCCGAGCAACTGCCGCGTATCGAACGCATCCAGGCGTGGCTGCACCATGCGCGTCAGGTGGTGGACATTCCAGAACTGGACCGTCTGTATGGCGAGCTGAACAAGCTGGCGCTGCTGGCCAACCAGCCGATCACCGACGAATCGTTGGATGCACGTATGCATCAAGCGATTGCGGTGTATCAGAACCGCGCCTGGAAGACCCTGTTGCGCCTGTAAATCCATCTGCCTGTAGGGGCGAGCTTGCTCGCGAAAAGCGTCAACGATCACGCGGGTTTCCTGGGTAAACGCGGTGTCTTGGAGTTTTTCGCGAGAGAGCCCGCCCTTATCAAAATTAAAGTAACTTGTTGATTTCAAAGGATTAAAATTTCAGCCTGAAGTTTTGAGTCTTGCATAGCCATTTCAGTCGAGCGCTTTTTTGTGGCCGGCGGGCTTGCTACAGAGGTGCCGTTTGCTGCGCGACAGCGCTACGTCGAAATGGCGCCCGCATCGATGGGCGGGCCGCCGTCCGGTAAAAGCCTGCAATACACGCGGAGAGGAAGATATTCAGGGGCTGGCTAGCCTGGGATTTACCACCGATGCCACCCAGGATTTTTTCATGCCCGTTGACCGACGATTAGAACTACGTCCGCTGTTACCGCCCTTGATCGAGGCCGGGCTGATCAATGGCGACATCGCCCAGCGTTTGGCGAACCTACCGACCGACCCAGACCGGCATCCGTTGGAATGCATCGCCGCCGAAGGCCCTTGCCTGGAAACCCTGACCCAATGGCTTGCCCGGCACGCCGGGCAACCTTACCTGCGCATCGACCCGCTGAAGATCGAGGTGGCGAAGATTGTGCCGCTGATGTCCTATGCGTTCGCCCAACGCCACGCCATCCTTGCGGTCGCCGTGGACGCGCAGACCGTCACCGTCGCCAGCGCCCAGCCTTACGTCACTCGCTGGGAAGCCGGGCTTGCCCAAGTGCTCAAGCGCTCGATCAAACGCGTGGTGGCCAACCCCCAGGACATTGCACGCTGTATCGGCGAGTTCTACCGGCTGGCGAAGTCGGTCAACGGCGCAGAGCAAAAGGCCGTGGCGCCCGGCCAATCCGACCTGCTCAACCTCGGTGCCGGCGATCAAGAGCCGGATGCCAACGACGCGCATATCGTCAATATCGTCGACTGGCTATTGCAGTACGCCTTCGGCCAGCGGGCCAGTGATATTCACGTCGAACCGTGCCGCGAACAGGGCCGTGTACGCTTTCGCATTGACGGGCTGCTGCACGACGTCTATCAGTTTCCACCCCAGGTCACGATGGCGGTGGTCAGCCGCCTGAAAAGCCTGGGCCGCATGAACGTCGCGGAGAAACGCAAACCCCAGGACGGCCGGGTCAAGACCAAAAGCCCCGCGGGGGTGGAAGTCGAGCTGCGCCTTTCAACCTTGCCCACCGCCTTTGGCGAAAAGCTGGTGATGCGGATTTTCGACCCGCAGGTACTGCTCAAGGACTTCGACCAACTGGGTCTGTCCGACGGGGACCAACAACGCTGGCGCGCCATGACTCGCCAAACCAGTGGCATCATTCTGGTCACCGGTCCGACCGGTTCAGGCAAGACCAGCACTCTCTACACCACACTCAAGCAACTGGCGTCCAGGGAGGTCAACCTGTGCACCGTGGAAGACCCGATCGAGATGGTCGAGCCGGCCTTCAACCAGATGCAGGTGCAACACTCTATCGACCTGACCTTTGCCAGAGGCATCCGTGCCCTGCTGCGCCAGGACCCGGACATCATCATGATCGGCGAAATCCGCGACCAGGAAACCGCCGAAATGGCGATCCAGGCCGCACTGACGGGGCACCTGGTGCTGTCGACCCTGCATACCAACGATG
Organism: Pseudomonas extremaustralis; assembly: GCF_900102035.1. NCBI lineage: Bacteria > Pseudomonadati > Pseudomonadota > Gammaproteobacteria > Pseudomonadales > Pseudomonadaceae > Pseudomonas > Pseudomonas extremaustralis. Next base: position 5,199,331 of record NZ_LT629689.1, on the reverse strand, counting down.
CCCCCGGCGCCATCAGTCGCCTGCAAGAACTGGGCATCGCTCATTATTTGATCAAAGCCACCCTGCTAGGCGTGATGGCGCAGCGCCTGGTCAGGCTGCTTTGCCCTGACTGCAAACGCGTGGCGGGGGATGCCCACGAAGCCATCGGGTGCGCGCAGTGCCGACACAGTGGCTACCAGGGCCGTGCCGGGGTCTACGAGATCATGACAGTGGACGAGGACCTCAAGGCGCTGATCACGCCTGGCGCCGACGTACAGGCCCTGCGCCGCACGGCCATTGCCCGTGGCATGTGCAGCCTGCGCATGGCAGGCCTGCAAAAGGTCAAGGCGGGGTTGACCACGGTGGCAGAAGTATTACGGGTCACGCCTGGGGATTCAGATACAAATCCTTTGTCAGTTGGGCGGTGAAACATCGGAGACAACACCGCTACAATCGGCCAAATGTCGTTTTACTTAGACCTTCAGATAGGGAATCGCTATGCAGATCGGAACCGTACTGCTTCTTTTCGTGGGCTTGGCCATCGCCATCCTCTTCATGGGTTTCAAGGTCGTGCCCCAGGGTTACCAATGGACGGTCGAGCGCTTCGGCCGCTACACCAACACCCTCAAGCCAGGCCTGAACATCATCATCCCCGTCATGGACCGGATCGGTCGCAAGATCAACGTGATGGAAAGCGTGCTGGATATCCCGCCGCAGGAAGTGATCACCGCCGACAACGCCACCGTGCAGATCGACGCAGTGTGTTTCTTCCAGGTGGTCAATACCGCGCAAGCCGCCTATGAGGTCAACAACCTCGAGCACGCCATCCGCAACCTGCTGCAAACCAATATCCGTACCGTGCTCGGCTCCATGGAGCTGGACGCCATGCTCAGCCAACGCGACGGCATCAACGAAAAACTGCTGAAAACCGTCGACGAAGCCACCGCACCCTGGGGCATCAAGATCACCCGTATCGAAATCAAGGACATCAGCCCGCCCGCCGATTTGATGGCCGCCATGTCCGGCCAGATGAAAGCCGAGCGGATCAAGCGAGCGCAAATCCTCGAAGCCGAAGGTCTGCGCGCCTCGGCAATCCTGACTGCCGAAGGCAAGAAGCAGGCGCAGATCCTTGAAGCCGAAGGTAGCCGTCAGGCGGCTTTCCTGGAGTCCGAGGCCCGCGAGCGTCAGGCCGAAGCCGAAGCCCGCGCCACTCAGGTGGTGTCGGAAGCGATCGCGTCGGGCAACGTGCAGGCGGTCAACTATTTCGTCGCCCAAAAATACATCGACGCCCTGGGCAAGCTGGCTTCGGCCAACAACAGCAAGGTCATCCTGATGCCGCTGGAAGCCAGCCAGGTGATCGGCGCCGTCGGCGGTATCGGCGAGATCGTCAAGGCCACGTTCGATAGCAAGAAAGGCTGAGGCCACCATCATGTGGGATTTCCTGCAGCACTTGTCATTCTGGGATTGGCTGGCACTGGGCACGGTGCTGTTGATACTTGAGGTCTTCGGCGCCGGTGGTTACCTGCTGTGGATGGGTATCGCAGCGGCCGCCGTAGGCGTGATCAAGTTTCTGGTCCCGCACCTGGGAATGGAATGGCAGCTGCTGCTGTTTGCCGTGCTGTCGATACTGACCGCGGTGTATTGGTGGAAGCGCCAACGCAGCAGTGCCAAAACCAGTGACCAACCGGGGCTGAACGAACGGGGCTCGGAGCTGATCGGCCGCACGTTTGTGGTCCATCAGGCGATTGTCGATGGCCGAGGGAAGGTAAAAGTCGGGGATGGCGTATGGATGGTAACCGGTCCGGACAGCCCTGTAGGCGCTCATGTAAGGGTGGTTGCTCAGGAAGGTGCCGTGCTGAAGGTTGAAACTGTTTAGTCAGCGATGGAACTCGGCTGGGCTAACGACAATCATAATGAACAGATACCCCACCCGGAGTCACCCATCATGCGTCTCAAATATGCTGTCGTAACCCTCGCCGTGCTTTCTCTCCCTGTCGGCTCAGCCATGGCCGACAGCTTCTGGCGCAATGTCATTTCGTCGGGTGCCACTACCGGCTCGACGTACCTGACCTTCAAGGACCACAAGCTGGTAGTCGCCGCTCAAGACGACGCCGGCAGCTTTGTCGCCAGCGACGGCGGCATCCGCGGCCCGTACCTGGAAGCGGCCATGCAGAAAGTCCGCGCCGACAATCCTGGCCTGCAAGCCACGGATATGGAACTGGCCAACGCCATCCTTGCGAAAAACGCTGTCACCGAGTGATACGCCCACTCTGAAGAATGCCGCTCTCGAAGCGGCATTTTTTTGTCTGCATGCTGACGATTCATTCACAGGCGACAGGCTATATTCAGTAGAACCGTGCAACCATGCCGGTACTGATACCTTGCTTACTCATCGCCAATCTGAAACGGATGCCTTCGTCGTTATGAGCCAACAGCCCTTTCTGCCGTTTTCCAAACCTACCATCGACGAAGCCACCATTGCGGCGGTCGGCGATGTACTGCGCTCGGGCTGGATCACCAGCGGGCCCAAAGTGCAGGCATTCGAGGCGCAGTTGTCGGAATATTTCGGCGGCCGACCGGTGCGGACTTTCAACTCGGGCACCTGCACCATGGAGATTGCCTTGCGCATTGCCGGTATCGGGCCGGGCGATGAAGTCATCACCACGCCGATCTCCTGGGTCGCCACGGCCAACGTGATCCTGGAAGTGGGTGCCACGCCGGTGTTCGCCGATATCGATCCGGTCACCCGCAATATCGATCTGGCCCAAGTGGAGGCCGCGATCACTCCACGCACCAAGGCAATCATTCCGGTCTACCTGGCGGGCCTGCCCGTGGATATGCCGATGCTGTATGCGCTGGCCAACAAGTACAACCTGCGCATCGTCGAAGACGCCGCACAAGCGTTGGGTTCCAGCTGGGACGGTGAACGCATCGGCTCCACCGGTGATTTTGTGTCGTTCAGCTTTCAGGCCAACAAGAACATCACCTCATCCGAAGGCGGTTGCCTGGTGCTGAACGATGCCGAAGAGGCGCGCCTGGCGGAAAAATACCGCCTGCAGGGCGTGACCCGTACCGGCTTCGACGGCCTGGACGTGGATGTACTGGGCGGCAAGTTCAACATGACCGATATTGCCGCCGCCATCGGCCTGGGGCAGTTTGCCCACATCGAGCAAATCACTGCCCACCGCCGCAGCCTGGCACAGCACTACTTCAAGTGCTTCGGCAGCGATTTCGAAGAGAAGTACGGTGCGCAACTGCCGCCGGCGGATTTCGAAAACAGCAACTGGCACCTGTTCCAGCTGGTACTGCCGGAGCGTCAGGACGGCCTGCCCGCCCGCGCCACCTTCATGGAGCAGATGCAGGCCCGCGGCGTAGGCATTGGCTACCACTACCCACCGATCCACCTGCTGAGCCTGTATCGGGCGCAGGGGTTCAAGGAAGGCATGTTCCCGGTAGCGGAGAAGGTGGGGCGCTTGATCGTGTCGTTGCCGATGTTTACGGCGATGACGCTAGCGGATGTCGAACGGTCGGTCGCAGCGGTAAAAGCAGTGTTGCAACGCTGAAAGCGTATTGCAGGAGCCGGATGCCCGGCTCCTGCAGCAGGATCACTCGCCGATGGCGGCTTTGTAGCCGGCAGCATCCAACAGCTTGTCCAGGTCAGCCGGGTTAGCCGGCTTGAGCTTGAAGATCCAGGCGCCATAAGGGTCGGAGTTCAACAGCTCAGGGCTTGCGCTCAGTTCCTCGTTGACTGCAATGACCTCACCAGCCACCGGGGCGTAGATATCCGAAGCGGCTTTCACCGATTCGACTACGCCAGCCTGGCCTTCGGCGGCAAATTCAGCCCCCACTTCGGCCAACTCAACAAACACCACATCACCCAAGGCTTCCTGGGCATGATCGGAGATACCGACGGTCACGGTGCCGTCTGCTTCCAGGCGGGCCCATTCATGACTTACGGCAAAACGCAGGTCGGCCGGGATATTGCTCATAGTCTGTGTCCTCAAGAAGAAATGTCAGCGGCCTTTGGCCTGCCATAAATAGTTAGATCAAGGTTTTGCCATGGCGCACGAAGGTCGGTTTGACCACTCGAACCGGGTACCACTTGCCGCGGATTTCCACTTCGGCCCGGTCGGCAGTCGCCGACGGTACACGCGCCAAGGCAATGGATTTGCTCAGCGTAGGAGAGAAACTACCACTGGTGATCTCCCCTTCGCCAACATTGGCGATACGAACCACCTGATGCGCGCGTAAAACCCCGCGTTCTTCCAGCACCAACCCCACCAGTTTGGACTGCACGCCCGCCGCCAACTCGGCTTCCAGCGCCGCACGGCCGATGAAGTTGCGTCCGGCAGGCTCCCAGGCAATGCTCCAGGCCATGTTGGCTGCCAGCGGCGAGACATCCTCGCGGATATCCTGGCCGTACAGGTTCATGCCGGCCTCCAGGCGCAAGGTATCGCGGGCGCCGAGGCCGATGGGTGAAATACCCGCGCCCACCAGGTCGTTGAAAAAACCCGGAGCCTGGTCGGCAGGCAGGATAATTTCCAGGCCATCTTCACCGGTGTAGCCGGTCCGGGCAATGAACCAGTCGCCGTCGGCCTGGCCTTCAAAAGGCTTGAGCTGGTGAATAAGCGTGGCACGAGACTGGGTGACCAGCTCGGCAATTTTCTGCCGCGCGTGAGGGCCTTGAATCGCCAACATGGCCAGCTCGGGCCGTTCAAGCAGTTGCACCTGATAGTCACCCAGTTGCGCCTGCATCCAGGCCATGTCCTGGTCACGGGTGGCGGCATTGACCACCAGCCGGTAACCGGTTTCGGTACGGTAGACGATCATGTCGTCCACCACGCCGCCCTGCTCGTTGAGCATGGCGCTGTATAACGCACGGCCGCAGCCATCCAAACGGTCGACGTCATTGGCCAGCAGGTGCTGGAGCCATTCCTTGGCCTGGGGGCCTGAGATATCGATCACGGTCATATGAGATACATCGAACACCCCGCAGTCGCGTCGCACCTGATGGTGCTCTTCAACTTGCGAGCCGTAGTGCAGAGGCATATCCCAACCGCCAAAATCGACCATTTTCGCGCCGAGGGCGAGATGCAGGTCATACAGAGGCGTACGCTGTCCCATGGGTTTCTCCTTCCGGGCTTGGCGAAGGTGCGCAGGGTTGCCGGTCGTACTGAATACCTTGAATTACAAGGCCTGCAGCGACGCACAGCGACTCGATCCGAAAGACGGACCGCACCGAATGCCGCGCATTGTAGCCTCAAGCTGTAGGACTGGCACCTAGCCGATTTGACGGGCAGAGCGTCGGATCAGCCCGACGACCGGCAGCAGGCCCACCAACACCAGGGTCAAGGCCGGTAATGATGCTCGTGCCCATTCCCCCTCGCTGGTCATTTCAAAAATCCGCACCGCCAGGGTGTCCCAGCCAAACGGGCGCATCAGCAAGGTCGCGGGCATTTCCTTGAGCACATCGACGAACACCAGCAGCGCAGCGCTCAACGTCCCGGGCAGTAATAACGGCAGATACACTTTGCAAAACAGTCGTGGACCACTCACTCCAAGACTGCGTGCCGCTTCCGGCAAGGAGGGGCGGATGCGCGCCAGGCTGTTTTCCAGCGGCCCATAGGCCACGGCCAGGAAACGCACCAGGTACGCCAGCACCAGCGCCGACAGGCTGCCCAACAGCAAGGGTTTGCCCGCACCGCCGAGCCAGCCGGACAGCGGCACCACCAGTTCCCGGTCGAGATAGCTGAATGCCAACATGATCGACACCGCCAGCACCGAGCCCGGCAAGGCGTACCCGACGTTGGCCAGGCTGATGCCGGAGCGAATCGTCCGGGTAGGTGCCAGGCGGTTGGCGAAGGCCAGCAGCAGCGCCACGCTGACGGTGATCAGGGCCGCGATGCCGCCCAGGTAGAGGGTGTGGACGATCAGGCCCGAATAGCGCTCATCCAGGTCGAACCGCCCGCGCTGCCAGAACCAGGCGAGCAGTTGCAGCATCGGAATGACAAAGGCACAGGCAAATACCAATCCACACCAACCGCTGGCCGCCGCGGCCTTGAAGCCGCGCAGGTGATACAGGGCCTTGCCTCGCGGTCGTTCGTTGCTGGGTCGGCTGGCGCCCCGGGCGCGCCGTTCGCCGTACAGCACCAGCATCACCACCAGCAGCAACAGGCTGGCCAACTGCGCCGCGCTGGACAGGCTGAAGAAGCCATACCAGGTCTTGTAGATGGCGGTGGTGAAAGTATCGAAATTGAACACCGATACGGCGCCGAAATCCGCCAGGGTTTCCATCAACGCCAGGGCCACGCCCGCGCCAATCGCCGGTCGCGCCATGGGCAACGCCACGCGCCAGAATGCTTGCCAGGGCGACTGTCCCAGCACCCGCGCGGCTTCCATCAAGCCTTTGCCCTGGGACAGGAACGCGGCGCGTGCCAGCAGGTAGACATAGGGATAGAACACCAGCACCAACACGATGATCACGCCGCCAGTGGAGCGCACCCGTGGCAAGCGCAGCCCTGAGCCGAACCCGTCCCGTAGCAGGGTTTGCACCGGGCCGGCGAAATCCAGCAGCCCCACGAATACAAAGGCCAGCACATAGGCAGGGATCGCGAAGGGCAGCATCAGCGCCCAGTCGAGCCAGCGCCGTCCGGGGAACTCACAGAGGCTGGTCAGCCAGGCCAGGCTCACGCCCAGCAGCGTGACGCCGATACCGACGCCCAGCACCAGGGTCAGGGTGTTACCCAGCAGGCGCGGCATCTGGGTGTCCCAGAGGTGGGACCAGATTTGCACGTCGATGCTTTGCCAGGACAGCACCAGCACGCTCAGCGGCAGCAAAACCAGGGCGGCGACGGTGAAGACCGGCAGGTACCAACGACGTTGCGCGGGGTGGGCCAAGAGCAAGTTCCCAGGGAGTGGATGATCTACAGACAGACACAAAACAATGTGGGAGAGGGCTTGCTCCCGATGGAACCGTGCCAGTCACCCCATCAGTGACTGACCGACCGCCATCGGGAGCAAGCCCCCTCCCACATTTACATTCAGTTCCAGCCGGCCCGATCCATCAAGCGGATTGCCTCGGCCTGGCGCTTGCCCGCCACTTCCACCGGCAAGGTATCGGCTACGAACTTGCCCCAGCTCGCCACTTCAGCCGATGGCGGTACCGCCGGGTTGGCCGGGAATTCCTGGTTCACATCGGCAAAGATCTTCTGCGCCTCGGGCGTGGTCATCCATTCCACCAGTGCCTTGGCGGCTTGCGGGTGCGGTGCGTGTTGGGTCAGGCCGATACCCGACAGGTTCACATGCACGCCACGGTCGCCCTGGTTCGGCCAGAACAGCTTCACCGCCAGGTCCGGCTTCTGCTTGTGCAGGCGGCCGTAGTAGTACGTGTTGACGATACCCACGTCGCATTGCCCGGCGTTGATCGCTTCCAGGACAGCAATGTCGTCGGAGAACACATCGGTGGACAGGTTGCTGACCCAGCCCTTGACGATGGCTTCGGTCTTGGCCTCGCCATGGGTCTCGATCAGGGTGGCGGTCAGCGACTGGTTGTAGACCTTTTTCGCTGTGCGCAGGCACAGACGGCCTTCCCATTGTTTGTCGGCCAGGGCTTCGTAGGTGGTCAGCTCACCCGGTTTTACCCGGTCGGTGGAATAGGCGATGGTCCGCGCACGCAGGCTCAAGCCGGTCCAGGCGTGCTTGGAAGAGCGGTATTGCAGAGGGATGTTCTTGTCGATCACGTCAGAGGTGAACGGTTGCAGGATGCCCATCTGCTCGGCCTGCCAGAGATTGCCGGCATCCACGGTGAGCAGCAGGTCGGCGGTAGCGTTTTCGCCCTCGGCCTTGATGCGCTGCATCAGCGGGGCTTCCTTGTCGGTGATGAACTTCACCTGTACGCCGGTCTTCTGGGTGTAGGCGTCGAACACCGGCTTGATCAGTTCATCGATGCGCGAGGAGTAGACCACGACTTCGTCGGCCGCCTGCACGGTGGTGGTGCCGATCAGGGTGAGTGCCAGGGCAGTCAGAAGGCGTTTGGATGCCGACATGGGTGCGGTCTCTCAGATGCAAATTGAAGGCAAATGATAGGGACTCACATTTAGCATCTCAATCAAACACTCAGCAGAGGCGTTACCAGATGTTGCAAACCGCCCTCCCGGTAGGAGCGAGCTTGCTCGCGAAGACCGTCAACGATAACGCTTGTCCGACTGGATAAACGCGGTGTCATTGCGTTTTTCGCGAGCAAGCTCGCTCCTACAGGAGGGTTGTGTTTCAGAGTTTGGCCAGTTCCGGCAAGTCGCCCGTCAGGCCGAGGGCCTGGCGAACGAAGACGGCCTTCGCTTCGGGCATCTGGTCGACCAGCTTCAAGCCCGCATTGCGCAACCAGCGCAATGGCAGTTGATCGGCCTGGAACAAGCGCTCGAAGCCCTCCATCGCCGCCATCAGCGCCAGGTTATGCGGCATGCGCCGGCGCTCGTAACGGCTCAGCACTTTCAAGTCCGCCAGGCGCTCGCCACGCTCGGTCGCCGACAACAGCACCTCGGCCAGCACCGCAGCGTCGAGAAAGCCCAGGTTCACGCCCTGCCCCGCCAATGGATGGATCACGTGGGCGGCATCGCCGATCAGTGCCAGCCCCTCGGCCACATAGCGCTTGGCGTGGCGCTGGCGCAAGGGCACGCAAACGCGCGGGTCAGCGCTGACCACGGTGCCCAGGCGCCCCTCGAACGCACGCTCCAGCTCACGGCAGAAGCGCTCATCGTCCAGCGCCATCAGGCGTGCGGATTCAGCCGGCGTGGTCGACCAGACGATCGAACACCAATCCTCCTGGCCATCGCGCACCAGCGGCAAAAACGCCAGCGGGCCGGTGTCGGTAAAGCGTTGCCACGCAGTACGCTGGTGCGGCTGGCTGCTGCGCACGCTGGTGACGATGGCGTTATGCAGATAATCCCATTCACGCGTTGCGGTGCCGGTCAGGCGGCGCACAGCGGAGTTGGCGCCATCGGCGGCGACCACCAGCGGCGCGCGCAGCGTGCGGCCATCGGCCAGGGTCAGCAGCCAGTCATCGCCGGAGCGGCGCATCTGCTCCAGGCGCGCATTGGCCAAAAGGCCCAGGTCGCAGTCGTGCAGGCGGTCGAGCAAGGCATCCTGGACCACGCGGTTCTCGACGATATGCCCCAGCACCTCGGCATGCACGCTGGCCGCCGAAAAGTGGATCTGCCCGGTGCCGCTGCCATCCCACACTTGCATTTCGCCGTAAGGGCTGGCGCGCCGTGCGACGATGCCGTCCCACACACCCAGGCGCTCCAGGATGCGCTGGCTGGCGGCCGACAAGGCGCTCACCCGTGGCTCGAAGGCGGCCTCGGGGTCGAACGGCTTGACGCTGAGCGCGCTGCCGTCGAGCAGCAGCACCTGCAGGCCACTGCCCTGCAACGCCAGCGCCAGGGCGCTTCCGACCATTCCGGCCCCGACAATCAGCACATCTGCGCGCATGTCCATGCTTTAAGCCTGTCTCGCTGGCGGCTTGCGCCGCACGTAAAGGGTTTTGTCGACGCGCGCCACCAAGGTGCCGGAGCCGTCATGAATCTGGACCTCGAGGTGGGGCAAATACTTCTCGCCGCCTGCGGTCTGGCGACGTACCTCATCGAGCAAGGCGTCGTCGATGGAAAATTCGGCGTACACCGGGCCCTTGCCCGGCGAGACGAAATCGATGCTGGCGGCCTTGTCCCAGACGATGTAGTCGCGGCCCAGGTTCTCCATCAGCATCAACATGTAGAACGGGTCGACCATCGAATACAGGCTACCGCCGAATTGCGTGCCGACGTAATTGCGGTTGTACCAGCCCAGGCCCATGCGCACTTTGACATGGCGAAAATCAGCGCTCATGTGCTGTACGCGGATGCCCGCGCCCAGATACGGCGGGTACAGGGTCATGATCCAACGCAACAACCGCGCCTTGCCCAGACGCTCGATCAACCCTTTACGCATCGGGACGCGTGCCCAGGCCCATGGCCTGACGGGCGAACCAGCGCTTGGCCGGCGGTAACAGGTCCAGGCCCAGCAAGCCCATGTTGCGGCCCAACGCCACCAGCGGTTGGGCACTGCCGAACAGCCGCGTGACCTGGTCGGAAAAACCCACGGTCAGCTTCTGATCCATCCGCTGACGCTCGCGATAGTCTTGCAGGGTCGCCAGGTCACCGGGTACCGCAGGCCCGGCCAACAAGGCCTCGGCCAAGGCACTCGCATCGCGCAGGGACAGGTTGAAGCCCTGCCCGGCAATCGGGTGCAGGCTGTGGGCGGCGTTGCCGAGGATCACCAGGTGCGAGCGCACTTGCTCTTCGGCTTCCACCAGATTCAACGGATACAGATGACGGGCGCCCACTTGCTTCAAGGTGCCCAGGCGATAGCCGAACACGCCCTGCAATTCACTCAAGAAGCTGCGCTCGTCGAGTGCGGCCAGGCGCTGGGCGTCCATGCCGGCGCGGGTCCAGACCAGCGCGCAGCGGTTGTCCGGCAGCGGCAGCAAGGCCATCGGCCCGTCGTCGGTGAAGCGCTCGAAGGCTTCGCCATTGTGGGCTTCGCTGGGGGTGATGTTGGCGATCAGCGCGCTCTGGTTGTAGGGCCGGGTTTTCACGCCGATGCCCAGTTGCTCGCGCAAACCGGAACGGCCGCCATCGGCCAGCACCGCGAGGTCACACTCCAGCACGGTTTCGTCGTTGAGGGTCAGGCGATAACCATCCGGCAGCGGTTCCATGCGCGTGACTTCCGCCGGGCAACGCCAACTGACCACGTCGCGATCCAAACCCTGCCACAGACATTGGCCGAGCCAGGCGTTTTCGACCACATAACCGAGGGCCGGCACGCCTTCTTCCATGGCCGAAAGACGTGCGGTGGAGAAACGCCCACGGTCCGACACATGGATCTGCTTGATCGGCTCGGCACGGCGGGAAATGTCCTGCCAGATGCCCAGCCGCTGATAAATCTGACGAGCCCCATAGGACAACGCAGACGACCGCGCATCGTAGCTCGGCTGGTAGCTGTCGCCCGGAGCGAACGGTTCGATCAGGACAATCTTCCAGCCCCGCGCCTTGGCGCCGGCCTGCAACGCCAACGCGAGGCTGGCACCCACCAGGCCGCCGCCGATAATCGCCAGGTTGACCCGGCTCATCGGGCTGCCGCCATCAACGCTTCAATCTCGGCGACCGCCTTGGGCACGCCGCCGGTCAGGATTTCACAGCCTTGCTTGGTCACCACCACGTCGTCCTCGATGCGTACGCCAATGCCACGCCATTTCTTTGCCACGTTCTGGTTATCCGGCGAAATATAAATCCCCGGTTCCACGGTCAACGCCATGCCGACTTCCAGCACGCGCCATTCACCGCCCACTTTGTACTCGCCCACATCATGCACATCCATCCCCAGCCAATGGCCGGCGCGGTGCATATAGAAAGGCTTGTAGGCTTCGCTGGCGATCAACTCGTCAACGTCGCCCTGCAACAACCCCAGCCTGACCAGCCCGGCGGTGATCACCTGGACGGTCGCCTCGTGGGCCTGGTTCCAATGCTTGTTCGGCGCGATCTGGGCAAACGCGGCTTCCTGGGAGGCCAGTACGATTTCGTAGATCGCCTTCTGTTCCGGCGAAAACTTGCCGTTGACCGGCCAGGTGCGAGTGATATCGCTGGCATAGCAGTCGATCTCGCAACCGGCGTCGATCAGCACCAGGTCGCCGTCCTTGAGCAACGCGTCATTCTGCTGGTAATGCAGGATGCAGCTGTTGCGTCCGGCCGCGACGATTGAGCCATAGGCCGGCATCTTCGCGCCGCCCTTGCGAAACTCGTAATCCAGCTCGGCTTCCAGGCTGAACTCATGCAAACCGGCGCGACTGGCCTGCATCGCGCGGACATGAGCCGCGCAGGAAATGCGCGCAGCCTCGCGCATCACCTTCACTTCCGCCGCCGATTTATACAGGCGCATGTCGTGGAGCAGATGATCCAGGGCAACGAATTCGTTCGGTGGCTGGGCGCCCAGGTGCGCTTTGGAACGGATGACGTTGATCCACTCCATCAAGTGCCGGTCGAATTCGGCATTGCTGCCCATGGCCGAATACACCCGGTCGCGGCCTTCGATCAGGCCGGGCAGGATGTCGTCGATATCGGTGATGGGAAAGGCATCGTCGGCGCCAAAGTCACGCACGGCGCCTTCGGTACCGGCGCGCAGGCCGTCCCACAGTTCGCGCTCGGCATTGCGCTCGCGGCAGAACAGCACGTATTCGCCGTGCTGGCGACCGGGCATCAGCACGATCACCGCTTCGGGCTCGGGGAAGCCGCTCAGGTACTGGAAGTCGCTGTCCTGGCGGTAGACATGCTCGACATCGCGATTGCGGATCGCCACGGCGGCGGCCGGCAGAATGGCGATGCTGTTGGGGACCATCTGCGCCATGAGCGCCTTGCGGCGCCGGATGTATTCCGCTTTCGGGATATGGATCATGGGCAGATGGGCTTCCTTTCTGGGTGCAGTGACGGCCTTAGTGCAACGACGGCTTGGCCGCGACCGGCTCAGCAGACTTCTTGGTCTCGGTGAACAGCAGCAGCGGCGCGACGCGCAGGTATTCCATGACTTCCATGTAGTCGCCTTCGCCGTCTTCGGATTCTTCCAGGGCATCTTGCACCTGGGAGATGGCCGCGAGGTCCTGCAGTACTTCCTTGGCGTCGTCACTCAGTTCCAGGCCGCCGGCATTCACGCCAAAGCCATGGAGGAAGCCCTGGCACCATTGACCCAGCGCAGCGGCACGCTCGGCGAGCGGCGCATCATCGGTCGGCAGCAGCAGGACCACGGTGACGTCATCACCGGTCAGCTCGCCCTTGACCATTTCCTGCAGGCCGATCAGTGCATTACGCACGCTGTCTTCTGGCTCTTTTTCCAGCAGCTCAGCCACATCGGCCAGCCAGTTGTCGGCATCGAAACCAACGCCGGTGCAACTGCGGCCCAAAAGCACGCCGTGCAGTTCGGCAGGTGAGCAAGGATGACCGCTGGTGCTCAGCAGTGTGGAAAAAGCATCGTACGGGGAATTTGGATTGGGCATGGTGAGCTAGGCGCCAGACGGCGCAATGTCTAGAATGGAGCGCTGTATCCTAGCACCGGCAGACGTACCAAGACTATCAAGGGCGTCAGATCGTTTATCCTGCAGTTGCCATTCATCAGACAAATCCAGTGGAACCCAATGGAAGACACCGACCTGCAAGCGCTGATGGCCAGACTCGAATTGCTAATTACTCGGGTCGAGCAACTTAAGAGTCAAAACGGACTCCTATTAGCTCAGGAAAAGACCTGGCGCGAGGAACGCGCTCACCTCATTGAAAAAAACGAAATCGCCCGGCGTAAGGTCGAATCGATGATTTCGCGCCTGAAGGCCCTGGAGCAAGACTCATGAGTTCAAGCAATAGCGTCACCGTGCAGATCCTCGACAAAGAATATTCGATCATCTGCCCCCCGGAAGAGCGCAACAACCTGGTGAGCGCCGCCCGCTACCTCGATGGCAAGATGCGTGAAATCCGCAGCAGCGGCAAAGTGATCGGCGCCGATCGCATCGCCGTGATGGCCGCCCTGAATATCACCCACGATCTGCTGCATAAGCAGGAACGCCCTGACGTGCAGGCCAGCGGCTCGACGCGCGAGCAAGTGCGCGACCTGCTGGAACGCGTCGACCTGGTTCTCTCCAGCGATTCAGACACACCCAAAGGCTGATTGCCGCCAAGGTTTAAGGTATACTCGCCGCACTCCCTGGCGTGCTTGCCAGTCGGCGATGTCCCGGAGCCGATTCGCACTACCCTGGAAGTTGCACGTTGGGCTGGTGTGCATGTCCGCTAGACGGAAAGCCTTAAAGCCTACTGCATCTTCCACCTTGAACTTTCGGGTTCAAGGGCTGAGTCGACAGCGGCTCTGTCGGGGAGCCTGAATTCCAAACTCAATGCCAGTCTCAAGGACTGGCATTGTTTTATGAGCCGAAAAGCCATGACCGAACCTGCGCCGCTTTCCCGTCCGCAACTTCGACGCATGTTGCGCAACGCTCGACGCGCCCTCACGCCGAGTGAGCAGCGCCAGGCCGCCCTTGGCCTGTATCGACAACTGGCACAGCATCCGCTGTTTCGCCGGGCCAAACATATCGCTTTGTATCTACCGACGGACGGTGAAATCGATCCGCGCCTGCTGCTGCGCGCAGCGCAGCGCCGGGGCAAGGCCACTTACCTGCCGGTGCTCAGCGCCTGGCCGCGGACCAAGATGGTGTTCCAGCGCGTGCTGCCCGCAGAAAAGCTGCGGCCCAACCGTTTTCGCATTCTGGAGCCACGCGTGACCGTCAGCCGGCAACGCAAGGTATGGGCACTGGACCTGGTATTGCTGCCATTGGTGGGGTTCGATGAGGCGGGTGGTCGCCTGGGCATGGGCGGTGGCTTCTACGACCGCAGCCTGGCGTACCTGGCGCGCCGCCAACGCTGGCGCAAGCCGACGCTATTGGGCCTGGCCCATGAGTGTCAGAAAGTCGAACGGCTGGTACAGGCGAGCTGGGATGTGCCGTTGGCGGGCACCGTTACTGACAAGAGATGGTATACCGCACAGACGCCACTGGAATCAGCGGCGCCTTGAAGAAGGGTCAACGCTTGAACGGTTGTGGCGGCTTCTGGGCCAGCTCCACCGGGGCATCTGTCTTGTTCGACCACAGGCTTTGCGCATACCCGGTGGTGACCACACCCAGACCAAACAAAATCACCAGAATCCATAGTAAATCCGGTTTACGTTGCATCGATTGCCCCCCTTCAGGCACCTCGTACACGATGACAACAACGTTCCAAAGTAGTCCGTTGCAGCTGCGTCAAGCTTAAAATCCCGGCATTCTGCGTTAACGTGAACCAACACGCAAACCTTGGCGCCAACCGACTGTCGGTTTGTCATCCAATTGCCGCACAACTTGCCAAACCCCATTTTCAGGAGCCCGACAATGGCCTACTGGCTGATGAAATCCGAACCGGACGAACTCTCGATCAAAGGTCTGGAAAAGCTCGGTGAAGCCCGCTGGGACGGGGTGCGCAACTACCAGGCGCGCAATTTCCTGCGCGCCATGGCCGTCGGCGATGAGTTCTTCTTCTATCACTCCAGTTGCCCCGAGCCGGGCATTGCCGGCATCGGCAAAATCGTCGAGGCCGCCTACCCGGACCCCACCGCACTGGAACCGGACAGCCACTATTTCGACGCCAAGGCCAGCCCGGAGAAGAACCCGTGGAGTGCCATCAATGTGGCGCACGTCCAGACCTTCCCCAAGGTGCTGGGTCTGGGCTATCTGAAACAGCAAGCCGCCCTCGCCGAGTTGCCGCTGGTGCAAAAAGGCAGCCGCCTTTCCGTGATGGCCGTCACGCCGCAGCAATGGGCCGCCATCCTTCATTTGCTTTAACTGACCGGTATCAAAGCCCTCTCCGGGGAAACAGATCACACTCATCCGCTAATGCCGCAGGAAGCAGTCATGTCCACGAACCGCCATCTGTCCCGCTTTTTTGCCATCGCACTGCTCGCCCTATTGCTGGGGGCTGGCGCCTTCGGTTACTGGCGCTCCACCCAGGACCGTCTGCCCGAAGGCTTGAGCATGGGCAACGGCCGACTGGAGTCCACTGAAGTGCAGATCGCCGCCAAGATCCCTGGCCGCCTGGCCGAAGTGCGGGTAGATGAAGGCGACAAGGTGCTTAAAGGCCAACTGCTGGCGCGCATGGACACCCGCACCCTGGAAGCCCAGCGTGCCCAGGCCGAAGCCGAAGTGCTGCGCGCCAGGGAAAACCTCGCCGCCGCCGAGGCCACCGTGCAACTGCGCCAGAGCGAACAATTGCTGGCCAATCAAGAACTCAAGCGCACCCAGGAGTTGTACAAGCGCGGCTTTGCCAGCAGCCAATTGATCGACCAGCAGCAGTCCCGCCAGAGCACCGGCAATGCGGCGGTGGTCGCGGCCCAGGCCCAGGTCAATTCGGTGAAGGCTGCCATCGGCGCGGCCCAGGCCCAGGTGGCCCAGCTCACCAGCGAAATCGACGACAGCAGCCTGCGCGCGCCGATCGACGGCATCATCCAGCTGCGCCTGGCCGAGCCCGGCGAAGTGCTCGGCGCTGGCGGTCGCGTGCTGCTGCTGATCGACCCCGAGGATCAATACATGAACCTCTACCTGCCCGCCTCGGTGACCGGCGCCCTGACCGTCGGCAGCGATGCGCGCATCCTCCTCGACGCGCTCCCCGGCCAATCGCTGCCGGCCAAAATCAGCTTTGTCGCGGCCAAATCCCAGTTCACCCCCAAGGAAGTGGAAACCCGCGATGAACGCCAGAAGCTGGTATTCCGCGTCAAGCTGCGCCTGACCCAACCCAGCGCCGTGCCCCAGGCCAAACCGGGCATGCCCGGCGCCGGCTATGTGCGCACGGCTGACATCGACTGGCCGGCCAACCTGCAATGAGCGGCCTGGCGCTGCACGCCACGGGCATCCAGCACCGCTACGGCAAGCAACAGGCACTGATCGACATCGCCTTCAGCCTGCCCGCCGGCACGCGCTGCGGGCTGATCGGCCCGGATGGCGCCGGCAAGTCGAGCCTGCTGGGACTGATCGCCGGGGTCAAAAAACTGCAGGACGGCCAGCTGGAGGTGCTCGGCGGCTCCATCGCCGACCGCCACCACCGCAACAGCCTGTACCCGCGCATCGCCTTCATGCCCCAAGGCCTAGGCGGCAACCTGTACCCCGAGCTGTCCATCAGCGAAAACATCCGCTTCTTCGCGACGCTGTTCGGCCTGTCCAAAGCCGATTGCGACCAGCGCATGCACAACCTGCTGCTGGCCACCGACCTCGAACGCTTCGCCGACCGCCCGGCCGGCAAACTCTCTGGCGGGATGAAACAGAAGCTCGGCCTGTGCTGCGCGCTGATCCACGAACCGGACCTGCTGATCCTCGACGAACCCACCACCGGCGTCGACCCGCTGTCGCGCCGGCGCTTCTGGGAACTGGTCGAAACCGTGCGCAGCGAGCGCCCGCAACTGACGCTGCTGGTGGCCACGGCCTACATGGAAGAAGCCGAGCAATTCGAACATTGCCTGATGCTCGACCGTGGCAAGCTGATCGCCGATGGCCTCAGCCACGAACTGGCCGCCGCCACCCCCAGCGGCAAACTGGATGAAGCGTTCACCCACTTCCAGGGCGACAGCGGCCATGACAACCAGCCGCTGGTGATTCCACCCAGGACAAACGCCAACAACGATATCGCCATCGAAGCCCACGACCTGACCCTGCGCTTCGGCGATTTCACCGCGGTGAACAAGGTCAGCTTTGCCATCGGTCGCGGCGAGATTTTCGGCTTCCTCGGCTCCAACGGCTGCGGCAAGACCACCACCATGAAAGTCCTCACCGGACTGATGCCCGCCACCGAAGGCAGCGCCACGCTGCTGGGCAACCCGGTGGACGCCAAGGACCTCGCCACCCGCAAGCGGGTGGGCTTCATGTCGCAAAGCTTCTCGCTGTATGGCGAACTCAGCGTGCGCCAGAACCTGGTGCTGCACGCGCAACTGTTCGACTTGCCCAAGGACGACAGCGCTAAGCGCATCGATGAGCTGATCCAACGCTTCGACCTCGACCATGTGGCCGAGCAGCCGTCCGGCGAACTGCCCCTTGGCCTGCGCCAGCGCCTGTCCTTGGCCGTGGCGGTGCTGCATCGCCCGGAAGTGTTGATCCTCGATGAGCCAACCTCGGGCGTCGACCCGGCGGCGCGGGATGATTTCTGGCGGCTGCTGATCGAGTTGTCCCGCGAACAAGGGGTGACGATCTTCCTGTCCACCCACTTCATGAACGAAGCCCAGCGCTGCGACCGCATTTCCCTGATGCACGCCGGCAAGGTACTGGCCTGCGATACACCCGACGCGCTGCAACAGCAGTTCCACGGCGACACCCTGGAAGCCGCGTTCGTCACCTGCCTGGAACAGGCCCAGGGCGAACCCGAACCCAGCGCGCCGGCCCAAACCGTCAGCGAAACCGCCGCACCGCCCGCGAGCAGGCGCGGGTTCAGTCTGCCGCGCCTGATGGCCGTGGCCAGCCGTGAAGGCAAGGAATTGCTGCGCGACAAGGTGCGCATGGCCTTTGCCCTGCTCGGGGCGATGTTCATGATGGTGATCTTCGGCTACGGCATTTCCCTGGACGTGGAAAACCTCGCCTTCGCCGTCTACGACCAGGACCAGACCCCACAAAGCCGCGCCTACCTGGAAGCCTTTCGCAGTTCGCGTTACTTCGCCGAACAAGCCCCGATCCAGGATGCCAGCGAACTGCACCGGCGCCTGCAACGCTCGGAAATCAAACTGGCCCTGGAAATCCCGCCCGGTTTCGGCCGCGACCTGTATGCCGGCCGTCAACCCACGGTGGCCGCTTGGCTCGACGGCGGCATGCCGTTTCGCGCAGAAACCAGCCGCAACTATGTGGAAGCCGTACACCAGGCCAACCTTGAGCAACTGGCCGAGCTGAGCAGCGCGCCCGCGAACAACCAGGCTGCGGCCAAGCTGGAAACACGCTTTCGCTATAACCAGGATGTGGTCAGCGTAAATGCCATCGGCCCGGGCGTGATGGCGCTGATCCTCGCCTTTATCCCGGCGATGCTCACCGCCTTGGGCATCGTGCGCGAAAAAGAGCTGGGGTCGATCACCAACTTCTACGCCACCCCCCTGACCCGCCTGGAGTTCCTGCTGGGCAAACAGGCGCCGTACCTGGCAGTGAGCCTGATCAACCTGGCCGTACTGGTGGCCATGAACCGCTGGCTGTTCGGCGTCCCGTTCAAGGGCAGCGCCCTGACCCTGGCGTTCGGCGGCCTGTTGTACGTGCTGGCGACCACCAGCATGGGCCTGCTGATTTCCGCGTTCACCCGCACCCAGATCGCGGCGATCCTCGGCACCATGATCATCACCAGCCTGCCGACCATCCAGTTCTCCGGGCTGATCGTGCCGCGCTCGTCCCTGGAAGGCGCTGCTGCAGTAATGGGCACGCTGTTTCCCGCCGGGCACTTCCTGGATATTGCCGTGGGCACCTTCACCAAGGCCCTGGACCTGCGCCAGCTGTGGCCGCAATGCCTGGCGCTGTTCGGATTTTTCGTCGGGTTCACCGGGCTCAGTCTGATCATGCTCAAGAAACAGGAGGTCTGATGCACAAGTTCGCTCATATCCTGCGCCTGGGCCTCAAGGAACTCACCAGCCTGCGCCACGACAGCGTGTTGCTGCTGTTCCTGTTCTACGCCTTCACCGTGGCGATCTATATGCCTGCCGCCGGTTCGGTGATCGGCGTGCACAATGCCAGCGTGGCGTTTGTCGATGAAGATCACAGCGCGCTCTCGCGGCAGATGGCCGAAGCGCTGCTGCCCCCCGAGTTTCAGACGCCAGTGCCGTTGGCCTACGATCAGTTGGACAAGGTCATGGACAGCGGCGAGTACACGTTCGTGATCAACGTGCCGGCGAACTTCCAGGCCGACCTGCTGGCAGGGCGTCAGCCGGGCGTGCAGGTGAATGTCGATGCCACGGCAATGAGCCAGGCGTTCATGGGCGCGGGCTACATCGGGCGGATTTTCCAGCAGGAACTGCTGACCTACAGCGGGCAAGCCAATGCCGCCAGTCAGGCGCCCGCCCTGCTCACGTCCAGGGCGCTGTTCAACAGTAACCTGGAGGGCGGCTGGTTCCTGGCGGTGATCCAGATCGTCAACAACATCACCATCCTCGCCATCGTACTCACCGGCACCGCGTTGCTGCGCGAGCGCGAACACGGCACCCTCGACCACCTGCTGGTACTGCCGCTGACCGCGCTGGAAATCATGCTGGCGAAAATCTGGAGCAACATGCTGGTGGTGGTGCTGTGTACCTGGCTGTCGCTGGAGGTGGTGGTCAAGTGGATGCTCGGCGTGCCGTTGGCCGGGTCGCTGGTCTTGTTCCTGTTTGTGACGGCGCTGTACCTGTTTGCCAGCACCGCGCTGGGCATCTTCCTCGCCACCCTCGCGCGCTCGACGCCGCAGTTCGGCTTGCTGGCGATCCCGGTGATCATCCCGATGCTGCTGCTTTCAGGCGGCAGTACGCCGTTGGACAGCATGCCCGAATGGTTGCAGTGGGTGATGCAGGTCTCGCCGTCGACACACTTTGTAAGCCTGAGCGCGGCGATTCTGTTCCGGGATGCGGGAGTCAGCGTGGTGTGGCCGGACATGCTGGCGCTGGCGGGGATTGGTTTGCTGTTCTTTGCGGTGGCGCTGGCGCGGTTCAGGAAGAGCCTGGCTTCCTGAAACCGCGTGCCGCCGACGGTAGGAACGAGCTTGCTTGCGAAGCACTCAAGGACACCGCGTCAAATCAGAAAGTACGCGTTATCGTTGACGATTTTCGCGAGCAAGCTTGCTCCTACTGGACAATCAGGTTGTTGAACAACAGATCTTCCACCATCGGCTTGCCCGTCTCGTCGCTCATCACTTGCTGGGTTTGCTTCAGGGCTTCCTGGCGCAGCTTTTCCTTGCCTTCGACGGTGCTCATGGTCTCGCTGGTCTGCTGGTTGAACAACGCCACCAACTGGTTACGAATCAGCGCGTCATTGGCTTTGACTGCTGCGGCCGCTTCGGTGCCGGTCACGCGCAGGGCGATGTCGGCCTTGTATACCTTGAGTTTCGCCGTGCCATCCAGGCCATAGTTGCCCACGAACGGCGGGCTCAGGCTGATATAGCTGACCTTCGGCGCCTCGCCTTCTTTCGCTTCTTTCGCCTCTTGGGCCTGGGCCGCCATCGGCAAGGTCAGGGCCAGCATCAACAGAATCCACGCTTTCACAGTTCATTCCTCACATTCGGTTGCCCGGTAGCATAACGCTAGCAACGCAGAGCACAAGCTTATGGCGACTTATCAGGCCGGGACATGCTCATTGACCCTCGGACATACCCTCCTACACTTATCGGCCACGACGCCCAAAGGAATAGTCCGATGAAAGCTGTGCTGTGCAAAGCCTTCGGCCCTGCCGAAACCCTGGTGCTGGAAGAAATCGCCAGCCCGGCGATCAAGAAAAACGAAATCCTGCTGGACGTGCATGCCGCCGGGGTGAACTTCCCGGACACGCTGATCATCGAGGGCAAATACCAGTTCAAGCCGCCCTTCCCGTTCTCGCCGGGCGGCGAAGCGGCGGGCGTGGTCAGCGAAGTAGGGGAAAAGGTCAGTCACTTGAAAGTCGGCGACCGGGTCATGGCGCTCACCGGCTGGGGCAGCTTTGCCGAACAGGTCGCCGTGCCGGGCTATAACGTGCTGCCGATCCCGCCGAGCATGGACTTCAACACCGCCGCCGCGTTCAGCATGACCTACGGCACGTCCATGCATGCGCTGAAACAACGGGCCAACCTGCAACCCGGTGAAACCCTGCTGGTGCTCGGCGCTTCCGGGGGGGTGGGCCTGGCTGCCGTGGAAATCGGCAAGGCCATGGGCGCGCGGGTGATCGCCGCCGCCAGCAGTACCGAGAAACTGGCGGTGGCCAAGGCGGCCGGTGCCGATGAGTTGATCAACTACAGCGAAACCAGCCTGAAGGACGAGATCAAACGCCTGACCGACGGCAACGGCGCCGACGTGATCTACGACCCGGTGGGCGGCGACCTGTTCGACCAGGCCATCCGCGCCATCGCCTGGAACGGCCGCCTGCTGGTGGTGGGCTTTGCCAGCGGACGCATTCCCGAGCTGCCGGTGAACCTGGCGCTGCTCAAGGGCGCGGCGGTGGTCGGGGTGTTCTGGGGCTCGTTTGCCCAGCGCCAGCCGCAGGATAATGGGGCGAATTTCCAACAACTGTTCACGTGGTACGCCGAGGGCAAGCTCAAGCCGTTAGTGTCGCAGGTATACCCACTCGATCAGGCCGCCCAGGCGATTAATGACCTGGGCCAGCGCAAGGCGGTTGGCAAAGTCGTCGTCCAGACCCGCTAACGCCATCATGCTGAGCAATCCTTGGCACAACGCTTGAGCCGCGCCTCCAGGTTTTTATCTGGCATGGCGTGGCTGCGCAGGGCCTTGACGGTCTGCTCGACATAATCACGCGTGGTGCCATAACGCCCGCACGCACTTTGCAGTACATGGTTAAGCACGATGTCAGGCAAGTTGCCCGCGTAGCTGGGCAAGTGCCGCTCCAGGACAAACCCTAAAGCCTGCACCTGGCTGCCATCTTCAAGACGACAGCTGAGCCAGTGCGGCCGGTAGGAGGGGTAAGGCATCTCGCGCTGCCACAGGGCATAAAGCGAGGCCTCCAGTTGATCTTCCGGCAAGCGGTAGGCAAACCCGCTGCAGGATCCGCCGCGATCCAAGCCAAAGACCAGCCCCGGCAATTCCGGCGTGCCTCGGTGTTCATGGGACCACAGGTACAAGCCACGGTGATAACCATGAACCCGGGCCCGCACCCGCTCGGTCGACGAACATTCAGGGCGCCAGATCAACGAACCATATGCAAATAGCCACACTGGCCCACCCTTATGCCGCGCCATGGTGGCCTGCATCGAGCTCATCAACTGTTCGTGAGTGAGTTGCGGCCCCAGATCGAGCCGCGGAGGGTAAGCCAACTGCAAAAGATCGGATTCAATGGCGGTCATGGCGAAAAGCGGAGTGCCCCCTTTGTGTTACCAGTTGTAAGCAACTTTACCGTAATAAAACGCGCGGCTGTTACCGTACGGCGAAAAAGCTCCCCTGAACGGTACACCCGATCGTCAGGATCCGAGACAGCAATCCCGTTACTTTCAGCCCCGGTTCAGACTGGGTGCACACCAACTCTTCAAAATAGTTCCCCTATCACGACCCACCTAGCCGCCCCTCAAACCGACTAATCGAGGTCACCTCCATGAAAAAAATTCGACTGACTGGCCTGCTGCTACTGGTACAGGCCACCACTGCTCTGGCGGCCGAAGCGCTGCCTGCCGACGATGACAAAGGCTTCTGGTATGCGCAGACCAGCGTCTACACCCGGCACTTCTCACCAGACCCCGAGCACAACAATCATCAGGATTTACTCGGCCTGGAGCGCAATGAGGCGTCAGGCCTGGTGTATGGCGGGGCGACGTTTCGCAACTCGTTCAGCCAGCGCGCCTACTACGTCTATGCAGGCAAACGCTATGACATGCGCGACTATCCGGTGTATTTGAAACTGACAGGCGGGGCGATCCAGGGGTATCGCGGCAAGTACCGCGACAAGATCCCCTTGAACCGTTTCGGCGTGGCGCCGGTGATCATTCCGTCAGTGGGCACCCATTACGGGCCGGTCGCGGCGGAACTGGTGCTGCTGGGGTTCAATGCGGCAATGGTGACGACCGGCGTGCGTTTTTAAGGGCGCGGTGCATAGGCAAACACGTCGGCACGCATCTGGTGCGCATCCATGCCGGCGTCGACCAGCGCATCCAGCGTGCCGTAGATCATCGCCGGCGAGCCGCTGGCGTAGACGTGCACGCCCTTGAGATCGGCAATGTCTTCGCACACGGCTTCATGCAGTAACCCGCAACGCCCATCCCAACCGCACAGGTCGCTGACGACTTTGTGCAAGAACAGGTTGGGCAGTTTCAACCATTGATCCCACTCTTGGATCTCGTAGAAATCCTCAGGACGACGCACGCCCCAATACAAGTGCACCGGGTGTTTGAAGCCGGAGGCACGGCAATGCTCGATCAGGCTGTGCATCTGCGCCATGCCGGTGCCGGCGGCGATCAGCACCAGCGGCCCGTCCGGCAGCTCGGCCAGGTGGGTGTCACCAAACGGCAGCTCGATGCGCGCCATGCGGTTGCGCTGCAATTGCTCCAGCAGGGTGCGCGCGCTGTCCTCGCGGACCAGCACATGCAGCTCCAATTCACGCCCGCAATGGGGCGCCGACGCCAGGGAAAACGCCGACTTCTCGCCGTTCTCCCGCTCGATCATCAGGTATTGCCCGGCGTGGTAACGCACTGCCTTGCCGGCCGGGGCGAGCAGGCGCACACGCCAGACATCGCCACCGACTTCCACGCATTCACTCACTTGGCACGACAACTTGCGCAACGGCAACTCTCCCGGCGCCAGCACGCCATCCCACAACACCACACAATCTTCCAGCGGTTCGGCGATACAGGTGTAGAACTCACCGTGATCGCGCACTTCGCCGGCTTGCTGCACCCGGCCTTCCACCAGCAAAGCCGCACACACATGACACACGCCATTGCGGCACGCCTGAGGGCAGTCGTAGCCCAGGCGCCGCGCGCCTTCGAGGATTCGCTCGCCGGGGACCAGCTCCAGTACGGCGCCGGAAGGTTGCAGGGTTAAACGCATCAATCTATTCCCAATTCTTTCCACATCGCATCGACACGTGCCGTCACGGCTTCGTCCTTGACGATCACCCGACCCCACTCGCGGGTGGTTTCACCCGGCCATTTGTGGGTGGCATCCAGGCCCATCTTCGAACCCAGGCCCGACACCGGCGAAGCGAAGTCGAGGTAGTCGATCGGCGTATTGTCGATCATCACCGTATCGCGCTTGGGGTCCATGCGCGTGGTGATGGCCCAGATCACGTCGTTCCAGTCGCGGGCATTGATGTCATCGTCGGTGACAATAACGAACTTGGTGTACATGAACTGTCGCAAAAACGACCACACGCCGAGCATGACCCGCTTGGCATGGCCTGGGTACGACTTCTTCATGGTCACGATGGCCATGCGGTACGAGCAGCCTTCGGGCGGCAGGTAGAAGTCGGTGATTTCCGGGAATTGCTTCTGCAGGATCGGCACGAACACTTCGTTGAGCGCCACGCCGAGAATCGCTGGCTCATCCGGCGGACGGCCGGTGTAGGTGCTGTGATAGATCGGCTTGATCCGATGGGTGATGCGTTCGACGGTGAACACCGGGAAGCTGTCGACTTCGTTGTAGTAGCCGGTGTGGTCGCCGTATGGGCCTTCGTCGGCCATTTCACCGGGGTGAATCACGCCTTCGAGGATAATTTCGGCGGTGGCCGGCACCTGCAGGTCGTTGCCACGGCACTTCACCAGTTCGGTGCGATTGCCGCGCAACAGACCGGCGAAGGCATATTCGGACAGGCTGTCAGGCACTGGGGTCACGGCGCCAAGGATGGTGGCCGGATCGGCGCCCAGGGCCACGGAGACCGGGAATGGCTTGCCGGGATGCTTCTCGCACCACTCACGGAAGTCCAGGGCGCCGCCACGGTGGCTCAGCCAACGCATGATCACCTTGTTGCGGCCGATCACTTGCTGACGGTAGATGCCGAGGTTCTGGCGCTCCTTGTTCGGGCCCTTGGTGACGGTCAGGCCCCAAGTAATCAGCGGGCCGACATCGCCGGGCCAGCAGGTCTGCACCGGAAGCATGCCCAGGTCGACGTCATCGCCTTCGATGACCACTTTCTGGCATACCGCGTCCTTGACCACCTTGGGCGCCATGGCAATGATCTTGCGGAAGATCGGCAGCTTCGACCAGGCGTCCTTCAAGCCCTTGGGTGGCTCTGGCTCCTTGAGGAATGCCAGCAACTTGCCGATCTCGCGCAATTCGCTGACCGACTCGGCGCCCATGCCAAAGGCCACGCGATCGGGGGTGCCGAACAGGTTGCCGAGCACCGGGATATCAAAACCGGTCGGGTTCTCGAACAGCAGCGCCGGGCCCTTGGCGCGCAGGGTACGATCGCAAATCTCAGTCATTTCCAGCACCGGGGACACCGGCACCTGGATACGTTTCAACTCTCCGCGCTGCTCAAGTTGCTGCACGAAATCCCGAAGATCCTTGAATTTCATTAACCATGCCACCCGTAAAATAGGCGTACATCCTACCTGCTCTGAGGGCGGCTGGCAGCTTATCGCGGTGCATTTGGCTGTCGAAGGCCCTTAAAAAGCGCACACAAAAAAATGGCGCCCCTGGGGGCGCCATTCTTTCGGACCTGAAACGTCGTATTACTTACGCTTCATCGACAGGAAGAACTCGTCGTTGGTCTTGGTGGTTTTCAGCTTGTCGATCAGGAACTCGATGGCGGCCACTTCGTCCATCGGGTGCAGCAGCTTGCGCAGAATCCACATGCGCTGCAGTTCGTCGTCAGCGGTCAGCAACTCTTCGCGGCGGGTGCCGGAGCGGTTGATGTTGATGGCCGGGAAGACGCGTTTTTCCGCGATGCGACGGTCCAGGGGCAGTTCCATGTTGCCGGTACCCTTGAACTCTTCGTAGATCACTTCATCCATCTTCGAGCCGGTTTCGACCAGCGCGGTGGCGATGATGGTCAACGAACCGCCTTCTTCGATGTTGCGCGCGGCACCGAAGAAACGCTTCGGTTTCTCCAGGGCGTGGGCATCGACACCACCGGTCAATACCTTGCCGGAGCTTGGGATCACGGTGTTGTAGGCACGGGCCAGACGGGTGATGGAGTCGAGCAGGATCACCACGTCTTTCTTGTGTTCGACCAGGCGCTTGGCCTTCTCGATCACCATTTCAGCAACCTGCACGTGGCGGGTTGGCGGCTCGTCGAACGTGGAGGCAACCACTTCGCCGCGCACGGTGCGCTGCATTTCGGTCACTTCTTCCGGACGCTCATCGATCAGCAGCACGATCAGGTGAACTTCCGGGTTGTTACGTGCGATGTTCGCTGCAATGTTCTGCAGCATGATGGTCTTACCGGCTTTCGGCGGTGCGACGATCAGGCCACGCTGGCCCTTGCCGATAGGCGCGCACAGGTCGATCACACGGCCGGTCAAGTCTTCGGTGGAACCGTTACCGGCTTCCATCTTCATGCGCACGGTCGGGAACAGCGGAGTCAGGTTCTCGAAGAGAATCTTGTTTTTCGCGTTCTCGGGACGATCGAAGTTGATCGTGTCGACCTTGAGCAGGGCAAAATAACGCTCGCCTTCCTTCGGAGGGCGGATCTTGCCAACGATGGTGTCACCGGTGCGCAAGTTGAAACGGCGGATCTGGCTCGGCGAGACGTAGATATCGTCCGGGCCGGCGAGATAGGAGGCGTCTGCAGAGCGGAGGAAACCGAAACCGTCCTGGAGAATCTCCAGCACGCCATCACCAGAGATTTCCTCGCCGCTTTTCGCGTGCTTTTTGAGCAGGGAGAAAATCACGTCCTGCTTGCGCGAACGGGCCATATTTTCTATGCCCATTTCTTCGGCCAATTGGAGCAGGTCGGTAATTGGCTTTTGCTTGAGTTCAGTCAGATTCATATAGGAATGACGTAATCATTTATGGAGGGGGGGAAATTAAGCTTTTGGCTTAATGAGGCCGCGCCGCAGAGAAGGCGACAGGATCGCGTACTAATCGAAAAGGAATGCGTCGGCGACGGCTTGCAGGGGGCAGTGGAGAAACCAGTGCGGGGCCGAATGTACCACCTGAGTTTCGGAGCGTCTAGCCCTGTTTCACGAAAAAGCCCCGCAATTTGCGGGGCTTTTTTGACGACGCTTAGAGATGTGCGTCGAGGAATGCTTGCAACTGAGACTTCGACAGCGCGCCTACTTTAGTCGCTTCGACGTTGCCGTTCTTGAACAGCATCAGTGTAGGAATACCGCGCACGCCGTGTTTGGTCGGGGTATCCTGGTTGTCGTCGATGTTCAGCTTGGCAATGGTCAGTTTGCCTTCGTAGGTGGTTGCAATGTCGTCCAGGACAGGAGCGACCATTTTGCAAGGGCCGCACCACTCAGCCCAGTAGTCAACCAGCACCGGGCCAGCAGCCTTGAGTACTTCGGCCTCAAAGGTCGCGTCGGTGACGTGCTTGATAAGATCGTTGCTCATGGATGTCTCCGGATTGTAAGCAAAAAAAACGTTGCCCATCATAGCTGCCCTTCCCTCGTTCAGGAAGCTGCCTCTGATTGAGTCTTCCTATGATGGGCCATGAGTTTGGGTATGGCCCGACTCACGGAGTTACAGGGGTAACGAAGGCAATGCCGGTACGCAACGCCGCGTTACGTACATGTTCCTGCATGGTTTTCTGCGCCGCCGCGCTGGCGCGACGGGCCAATGCACGCAGGATCTTGCGATGCTCCTGCCAGGTCTCCATGGCCCGTTCCGGTCGGATGAACGGTAGCTTCTGGCTCTCCAGGAACACCTCGGCGCTGGTGCTGAGAATGCTCACCATCGCCTGGTTGCCGCTGGCGAGCAGGATGCGTTGGTGGAATTCGAAGTCCAGCCGGTTGGCTGCATCGAAGTCACCGGCCTTGAGCACCTTGCGCATCGCCTCGACGTTGTCCTCCAGGCTGTCCAGCTCGTCGATCGTCAACGTCACCGCCGCCAACCCCGCCGCGAACCCCTCAAGGGCATAGCGCAACTGGAAGATATCCAGCGGCGTGGCCTGCGCCGTAAAAGGCCAGGCGAACGACGGCGTCTCATCGATCGCCTGCACGAACACCCCCTTGCCCGGCTGCACACTGACGACGCCCAAGGCACTCAGGGACGACAACGCCTCGCGCAACGACGCCCGACTCACCCCCAACTGCACCGCCAGGTCGCGCTGGGACGGCAACGCATCGCCCGGTCCGAAGCCGTGCTGCTTGATCAGTTTGCGGATGGCCTGCAGGGCCGCTTCGGGTACGGCTTGGGCGATGGAAGTCATAAAAAACTCAAGTTTTCGGTCAGCTGTGCGGCTAGTTGTAAAGCTATTCGCGGCTGGCGGCAAGCCACGCCCCAAAGGGGCTCGCGCAATTTTACCGGCGCTCGAAAAGGGTGCGAAAAGCCTGCCTACTGTTCAGACCAGTAAGACCACCTCAGCTCAATGAACTCCAGCCCTGCAGACGATCCGAGCGCGGCTGGCATGGGCTGTGCACTGAGCAAATCCAGAAAAATCCTTCGCCCTTCTCGGAGAGTTGCCATGACCAAGCGCTGCAGCGCCCTGTTCACTGCCCTGTTTGCCAGCCTGATGCTGAGCCAGGCACCCGCCCAGGCCAATGGTCTGGACGACATCGTCGCCCGCGGCACCCTGAAGGTCGCCGTGCCTCAGGACTTCCCACCGTTCGGCTCGGTCGGCCCCGACATGAAGCCACGTGGCCTGGACATCGATACCGCCAAGCTGCTGGCGGACCAGCTCAAGGTCAAGCTGGAGCTGACCCCGGTCAACAGCACCAACCGCATTCCGTTCCTCACCACCGGCAAGGTCGACCTGGTGATTTCCAGCCTGGGCAAGAACCCAGAACGCGAGAAGGTCATCGATTTCTCCAAGGCCTACGCACCGTTCTACCTGGCCGTGTTCGGCCCGCCTGACGCCGCGATCAGCACCACTGACGACCTCAAGGGCAAGACCATCAGCGTGACCCGTGGCGCGATCGAAGACATCGAGCTGACCGCCGTAGCCCCCAAGGAAGCCACGATCAAGCGCTTCGAAGACAACAACTCGACCATCGCCGCCTACCTGGCCGGCCAGGTCGACCTGATCGCCAGCGGCAACGTGGTGATGGTGGCCATCAGCGAGCGCAACCCGAAACGGGTCCCGGCACTGAAAGTGAAGCTCAAGGATTCGCCGGTCTACGTAGGCGTGAACAAGAACGAGCCGGCGCTGCTGGAGAAGGTCAACCAGATCCTGGTGGCGGCCAAGGCTGACGGCAGCCTGGAAAAGAACGCAATGCAATGGCTGAAAGAACCATTGCCTGCCGATCTCTGAAGCGGAGCTGACCCATGGCCTATCAATTCGACTTTGTGCCGGTGCTGGCCAATACCGACCTGCTGTTGCGCGGCGCCCTGTTCACCCTTGAACTGACCGCTATCGGCGCGATCCTGGGGATCGCCCTGGGTACTGTGGGCGCAGTGGTACGGGCGTGGAAGATCCAACCGTTCGCGTGGTTTTTCGGGGTGTATGTCGAGTTGATCCGCAACACACCATTTTTGGTGCAGTTGTTCTTTATCTTCTTCGGCCTGCCCTCCCTGGGGCTGAAAATCACCGAGTGGCAAGCCGCCGTGCTGGCGATGGTGATCAACCTGGGCGCCTATTCCACCGAGATTATCCGCGCCGGCATCCAGGCCATCCCTCGCGGGCAACTGGAAGCCGCCGCCGCGCTGGCGATGACGCGCTTCGAAGCGTTCCGCTATGTGGTGCTGCTGCCGGCGCTGGGCAAAGTCTGGCCGGCCCTGAGCAGCCAGATCATCATCGTGATGCTCGGTTCGGCGGTGTGCTCGCAGATCGCCACCGAGGAACTGAGTTTTGCCGCCAACTTTATCCAGTCGCGCAACTTCCGTGCGTTTGAAACCTATGCCCTGACCACCCTGGTGTACCTGTGCATGGCGTTGATGATTCGCCAGTTGCTCAACTGGATCGGTCGGCGGTTTGTGATGAGGAACAGCCGATGAGTGATTTTTCCTTCTGGGACATCGTGCGCAATCTGCTCACCGGCCTGCAGTGGACCGTGCTGCTGTCGCTGGTGGCGTTTATCGGTGGCGGGCTGATCGGCTTGCTGGTGATGACGATGCGCATCAGCCAAAAAGCCTTCCCGCGCAACGTCGCCCGTACCTATATCGAACTGTTCCAGGGCACGCCGCTGCTGATGCAGCTGTTCCTGGTGTTTTTCGGCGTCGCCCTGCTCGGGGTGGATATTTCGCCCTGGCTGGCAGCCGCGATTGCCCTGACCCTCTTCACCAGCGCCTACCTCGCCGAAATCTGGCGCGGTTGCGTCGACTCCATCGCCCACGGACAGTGGGAGGCATCGGCCAGCCTGGCGTTGAACCCTCTTGAACAATTGCGCTATGTGATCCTGCCTCAAGCCCTGCGGATTGCCGTGGCGCCCACCGTGGGTTTCTCGGTGCAGGTGGTCAAGGGCACTGCCGTGACATCGATCATCGGCTTCACCGAACTGACCAAGACCGGCGGCATGCTCGCCAACGCCACCTTCGAACCCTTCATGGTCTACGGCCTCGTGGCCCTTGGTTACTTCCTGCTCTGCTACCCCTTGTCCCTCAGTGCGCGCTACCTGGAAAGGAGACTGCATGCCTCTGCTTAGAATTTCCGCCCTGCATAAGTATTACGGCGATCACCACGTCCTCAAGGGCATCGACCTGACGGTCGAAGAAGGCCAGGTGGTGGCGATCATCGGCCGCAGCGGCTCGGGCAAGTCCACCTTGCTGCGGACCCTCAATGGCCTGGAGTCGATCAACGATGGCGTGATCGAGGTCGACGGCGAATACCTCGACGCCGCCCGCGCCGACCTGCGCAGCCTGCGACAGAAAGTCGGCATGGTGTTCCAGCAGTTCAACCTGTTTCCGCACCTGACGGTGGGCGAAAACGTCATGCTCGCGCCGCAAGTGGTGCAGAAAGTGCCCAAGGCCAAGGCGGCGAAACTGGCCAGACAGATGCTGGAACGCGTCGGCCTGGGAGAAAAGTTCGACGCGTTTCCCGATCGTTTGTCCGGCGGCCAGCAACAGCGGGTCGCCATTGCCCGCGCCCTGGCGATGTCGCCCAAGGTGCTGCTGTGTGACGAAATCACCTCTGCCCTGGACCCGGAACTGGTCAACGAAGTGCTCAGCGTGGTGCGCCAACTGGCCAAGGACGGTATGACCTTGATCATGGTCACCCACGAAATGCGCTTTGCCCGCGAAGTCGGCGACAAGCTGGTGTTCATGCACCAGGGCAAGGTGCACGAAGTGGGTGACCCCAAGGTATTGTTCGCCAACCCGCGAACCCCCGAGCTCGCCAACTTCATCGGCTCAACGGAACAGCCGGACTGACCAGCTCGAAGCGGCCCAGCCCCTCCAGGATCGTCTCACTGCGCACCTGCAAGGCGTCCGAGGGCAGGTCGGTGTCGATATCGACCTGGGCCGTCAGCCGCTTTCCCGGCGAGCCGGCCACCAGAACCTGCCCCGGTAGCAACTGGCCGCTGGCGGTCTCGCCGGGAAGGTGGGCCATCCTCCAATCGATGGCACGCCCATCCACCTGGGCGTGCCTGAGCGTCAGACGCATGCGTCCCTCACGACCAAAGCGAAAACCCTGCCCTTCTGCTGCTCCGGTAAACCGCAATGCCATTGCCGAAGGCTCCGTGCAGAGTACGTTCAAGTGCAGCGTACGCGTACCCAGCGCAACCGAAGGTCTCTCGACCAGGGCCTCCCTGTGAATGACGCCGTAATCGACACGGGACTGGCTGATGGACAACCGACAGTCGTCCGCCCGCGCCCCCTGGACCATCAGCAGCATGCACAGCATTACCCCGCCGATGCCTTTGAACTTAGCGACCATGGCACACCGCCGATGTTGTCTCGTAGAACTTGTCATTGTCGGCCTGGGTCTCGGGGGCAAGGTTCAGCAGGCAGGAGGAAGAGTCCGACAGTGACACCCGCAGGTTTGGCGCGTCATTGGCGTCGTTCAGGAAAATCATGCCCTCACCCACCACGCTGGTGAGGAAGCGATTGTCCTTGTCGAACACCGCAGCCCCCTGAGGCAACGGTCGACCTTGTGCATCGCTGGCGGAGATCAAGACCCGACGCACTTTCACCACATCGAATGCCACGTTATTGAAAGACCCTCGCCCCGCGGCGAGCACCTGGGTGCCGTTCTTCAAGTCCACGCGTTTTGGCAAGGATTGGGTTTGTACCTCGATACGACTGTTGGTGTAGGCCGGCAAGGCAGGGAGAACGGCCTGCCCGCTGAAGTCGGTCCAGACCGGACCTTGCGGGGTATCGATCCTGGCAGAGCCGATGTCACCTACCGAGACGATGCCGAATGTGTCCTGCACCGCGTAGGGCGAAAAAGTCACCCCGCCACCATGAGCCACTACGCCGCCCTGCAATTGCCCTGAATAGCGGGTACCCGATGGGTCGCGACTGACCCCGAGGCCCACGCGGGTATAACGAGGCATCAGGTCCACCCGGCCATGCATCGATTGCTCGCGTGCACTGAGGTCGCGCTCGACGCCCACCTCGTAATTCACATACTCATTGACCCGCTCGCTGAGTGCGGTACCCGCTCGGGACTGATCCCCACGACGGCTGATGTAGCTGTTCACGCGACGATCCCCGCCCAAGGGCACGCTGACCTGCAACCGCACGGACAGGTCATTGTCCCGCGCAGTATCACGCCGGCGATCCGGATCATTGACGTTGCGGCGCGGCGAAGTGCCGCCCACCTGGGAATCGGCGACCAGCGCGATATCGGCGTAGCGCAACGACTTGTTCCAGGAGGCGAACACATGTTCGGTGGCTTGCCCATTCACCTGCGCACTACGGGTATAGCCCAGGGAGAAGGCACCCAAGGTGTCATCGACCCAGCTCAGGCCCGCCGTATATTGGTTCTTGAAGCGCGAATCCAGCTCGTCGACCTTGGGCGAGCGGCCCGCTTCAAGCACTTCCCGGTAACCACGGGTCTGCGTGGTTGCGCTGAGGTTGGCATCGATATTGGCGAACACCGGGCTGCTCACGGACACGCTGCTGCGTGACCCGGATACGGCATTACGGCTGTCCCGAGACAGGTTATGACGCGCCCCCACGGAAACCCGCTGGAAAAACACATGGCTCAGGGTGCCCCCTGCCGCCCCGTACTCATCGGTGCCCAACAGGCCCAGGCCCGCCGAGGTGTCGCGCCCCAGGCCCCAGGTGCCGCCGCCCATGGCAACTACCGGCGACCGAGCCTCCTCCTGGGCATTTTCACGCACCTTGCCAAGGGCGAAGTAATAACCGGGGGCCGCCGGAACAGCCCCCGCGAAAGAGGCCGCCGGCACCACGAAGCTGCGCTTGGCACCGCGCACATCGATGACGCTGACCTCCAGGTCACTGGTGCCGTTGAGCAGGGGCAGGCCCGTCAACCTGAAGGGACCTTCCGGCACCAGCGTGCTGTGAATCAACACACCGGACTGGCGCACTTCAATCCGCGACTGGCTCTGGGCCAGCCCTTCGACCACCGCATTGTTGCTGCCCGCCGGCGCCCGCGATTGACCATCGGGAGAAAACTGCACGCCGGACAGCTGGATGCCGCCAAACAACGGGTTGTTGCTGGAAAGCTGCCCCACCTGAAAGGTCGATTGCAACGCGGCGATATCCCGCTGGGCGTAGGCATACAGATGCTCGGTACGGGCTGTACCGTTGTCGGACACATAGAATTGGCGGCTACGCACGAGCCAATCGCCCAAGTTGAAGCCTGCCTCGGTATAGGCCGAAACGAAGCGGCTGGGCCCGCTGCGCGAATGGCTGTCTAAACCCTGCACGTCATAGTTGAACATCGCTGCCGCACCGCCCCGGGCAAACTCCCCGGCATCCCATTGCGGCTCACGCAGTGAACCGGTCGGCACCACCAGCGCCACTTCGTCGCTGCCAGGCCGCAGCCGCACCATCGTTGTGGGGAAGGCCCCGAGAAAGTCGTGACAGGCCTGATCTGCAGTAGCCGCGGCGCGAACGACATCACCGGGCTTTACCAGGCCCGCTTTTTCCAGCAACCCCGGCGTAAAACACAATTGCCCTTGGGCGTCGAACCGCGCATCCACCAGGCCGAGGGGGTCTCCATTGACCCGCAGCCCCACTACATGGACACCCTCGCGAAACCGCGCCGCACTGCGGAAGTAGTCGGAGACTTTCGGGTCGATACCGTGGGTGGTGAGCGCCGCCAGATCGAACCCCTCGCCCAGCTCCAGGGCAGGAACGAGGCCCGGCAAGCTCCATAGCGTGGCAACCCCCACGAGCAGGGTGGGTCGGCGCGGCCAGCAGGAAGCGGCAGATCGATGACTCGACAGGTTGGTCATGGCCCGATCAACTCCCATCGGTATCGATCGAGGCTCGGTGACTGTCTGCCGAAAACCCGTAGATCGTCGCCGGATGGATTTCGACGCCTGCCACGCCCTCCAACGAACCTTCAACCTTGAGCGTCAGCGCTTCGCCCGGCAACACGTAGGTTCGCGGCAACGTTGCCAGCACGCCTTGCGGAAGCAACTGCACCTCCGGCGCCAGGCGCACCACATAGGCGCTGTCGTTGTGAACCGTGAGACGCTCCCCTGCACGCTGCCACTTCAGCAGCTCCCAAGGGCTGTGGTGCACGGGCAGGCCTCGCGGGTGCAGGATCAACGGCAAATTCTGCCGCAGGGTGATACCAATGGTCGCACCGCCGCCGACGCGCGCCTGGGGGATGCCCTCGAAAGTCACGCGTTTCAGGCGTTGGGTCTTCAGGGGTTCCTGCAAGGTGCCGATGAAGCGCACCAGCTGGGTTTCACCGGCTTCCACACGCGTTATGGGTGGCGTCACAATCAATAACGGCTCCAGGTCTTCGGGCACGTTTTCCACGACCGAATGCAACAGCGCCGGCGCCGCGTCGGTATTCTTGATGTTTATCGTGGCTTCGCCCTGTTCCTCATAAAGCACAACTACCGTAGTTTCCGGCAACATACCGTCCGCCACGGTAATACCGACAAATCCGATACACACACTTGCACACAACAACCGCAGATTATTTATTACTGAAAGACTAAGCACTCAGCGCTCCCCACGACCTTGAAGTTGACGATTGATAACCAGACGCCCACGTAAAAACAGCCGACAAGAAACACGGAGTATCTTGGTCGGCTGTATTTCAGTCGCTTAGATGTAGCTCAACTCAAGTGTCGCGCGCCCATCAAGGGTAATGTCACGACTCAGGTCCAGATCCTGGCCCCTGTTGATAACCGCCCGCACCGCGATAGTCCCGGCCAGTTGAGAGACCGCGGCTGGAACGATCGCTGTGCTGCTGCGCCATGAGTATTGAGTGGGCGATTGGGCAACCTTGCCGTCGCTGCTCTGCCAGGCGCCCACACCGGAACGCATGATGGGATACAGCGGCGTGGTCGACGCCCTGAGGTCCTTGAGGGTGACCGCAAAGCCACCGGTCTTGCGGCCCGACGCTGTGCCCAGGCCATAGTTGTGCGCCTCGGTGTAGCCTGCCCCGAGTGCATTGAGGATGCCTGGCACCTTGCTACCCGCCTGGAGGTCGACGAACTTCAGGCCGAACCTGGCAGGTGTGTTACCGCAGTTGACGGTCAACGGCGTGGTTCTTTCCGCAAGCGGGTTGAACGCCGCCTGCTGCAGTTGACCCGAGGGGATGTCGCCGTAATTGATAATGCCGCCACCGGTCATGCTGAGGTTGCAGGCGACGGGCTTGATCGTCCCCCTGACGATCAGCTCGGCGCTGGTGGATGCCTGAGCGTTGAGGCCTGCGGCCAGGCAAGCGAGACCAAGAGTCAATCCAACAATTTTTTTCATATTCGACCTGTCACTTAAAGTTATCAGGCGTATTTATTTTTAACTTGAAACGGCAAGTCATAAATAAATAACACCACGGCAAAATTGCCGAGTGACAGTCTGTCGCTTTGGTACGGCGCTAAAGAATAAGACAACACGTCAATTAATGTGAGAGCGATATAAATAAATTGTCGCCAGAACCTGACCCAACAGTAGGCTCAAACATAATCACGAATAAAACACCTCCGACCAGGGTGTAGGCCAATTCGTTAGTGACCTTACAACCGATCAAAGTTAATACTTCCTACGTGCCATATGCTCAAGCCAACAGAAGCTTGGAAAGCTAACCTACATTTCCTACAAGAATCACCTACAAGCGGCCGAAGAGAAATTCCTGAGGCACTACGCGTTGGCGGCAGCGGTCGATCGTGGCACGATGGCGAGGTTATCGACCGAGACCCCCTAACCATGCCGCAATCCCAAGCCAAGAATCTGTCCCTGATCGCCGCCATCGACCTGGGCTCCAACAGCTTTCACATGGTCGTGGCCAAGGCCCAGAACGGCGAAATCCGCATCCTTGAACGGCTCGGCGAGAAAGTGCAACTGGCTGCCGGGATCGACGACGAGCGCCAGCTCAATGAAGAATCCATGCAACGCGGGCTCGATTGCCTCAAGCGTTTTGCTCAGTTGATCAACGGCATGCCCACTGGTGCCGTGCGAATCGTCGGTACCAACGCCCTGCGCGAGGCCCGCAACCGCGGTGAGTTCATCCGCCGCGCCGAGGAAATTCTCGGGCACCCGGTAGAAGTCATTTCCGGCCGCGAAGAAGCGCGCCTGATCTACCTCGGTGTGTCCCACACTCTCGCCGACACCCCTGGCAAGCGTCTGGTGGCGGACATCGGCGGCGGCAGTACCGAGTTCATCATCGGCCAGCGCTTCGAGCCGCTGCTGCGCGAAAGCCTGCAAATGGGCTGCGTCAGCTACACCCAACGCTATTTCAAGGACGGCAAGATCACCCCGGCACGCTACGCCCAGGCCTATACGGCGGCGCGCCTGGAGATCATGAGTATCGAGCACGCCCTGCACCGCCTGACCTGGGATGAAGCCATCGGCTCCTCCGGCACCATCCGCGCCATCGGCCTGGCCCTCAAGGCCGGCGGCCATGGCACCGGTGAAGTCAATGCCGAAGGCCTGGCATGGCTCAAGCGCAAACTGTTCAAGCTGGGGGATGCCGAGAAGATCGACTTCGACGGCATCAAGCCCGACCGGCGCACTATCTTCCCGGCCGGCCTGGCGATCCTCGAAGCGATCTTCGACGCCCTCGAGCTGCAACGCATGGACCACTGTGACGGCGCCCTGCGCGAAGGCGTGCTCTACGACCTGCTGGGTCGCCATCACCACGAGGACGTGCGTGAGCGCACCCTCAGTTCGTTGATGGAGCGCTATCACGCCGATCTGGAACAAGCGGCCCGCGTGGAACGCAAAGCCCTGCATGCCTTCGACCAGGTGGCCGCGGACTGGGATCTGGAAGACGGTGTCTGGCGCGAACTGCTGGGCTGGGCGGCCAAGGTGCATGAAGTGGGCCTGGATATCGCCCACTATCACTACCACAAGCACGGCGCCTACCTGATCGAGCACTCGGACCTGGCCGGTTTCTCCCGGGAAGACCAGCAGATGCTCGCGCTGCTGGTACGCGGCCATCGCCGCAATATCCCCAAGGACAAATTCGCCGAATTCGGCGACGACGGCATCAAGCTGATCCGCCTGTGCGTGCTGCTGCGCTTTGCGATCCTGTTCCACCACATCCGTGGCA
The DNA here is from genome assembly GCF_900102035.1 of Pseudomonas extremaustralis. Classification (NCBI taxonomy): domain Bacteria; kingdom Pseudomonadati; phylum Pseudomonadota; class Gammaproteobacteria; order Pseudomonadales; family Pseudomonadaceae; genus Pseudomonas; species Pseudomonas extremaustralis. Next base: position 5,161,410 of record NZ_LT629689.1, on the reverse strand, counting down.
CCCAGGAAATGCCCCAGGTGGCCCTGCGCGCCAGCGGCGACAGCTTGGATGTGGTGTTTCCGAAAGGCTGGCTGGACGAGAACCAACTGACCCAGGCGGACTTCGCCCAGGAAGCGGAGTGGCTGACGCGGGTGGGGTTTACCCTGAACCTGCGCTAAACAACGCCGAAAACACAAGTGGGAGGGGGCTTGCCCCCGATCGCGGAGTGTCAGTCACTGATGGGTTGACTGACACACTGCTATCGGGAGCAAGCCCCCTCCCACATTAGGTCCGCGTCAATTCACGGCCAGAATCGGGCTACCCAGCCTTTCCAGCAACGTCGCCTGCGCACTGCGCGGGTTCTGGTTGCCGGTCGGCGTGTTGCGCACATAGCGGCCGTCCGACTGCAGGCTCCAGCTGTGGGTGTTGTCGGTGAGGTAGCTTTCCAGCTCCTTCTTGACCCGCATGATCAGCTTCTTGCCCTCCACCGGGAAGCAGGTCTCGACACGCTTGTCGAGGTTGCGCTCCATCCAGTCGGCACTGGAGAGGAACATCTGCTCTTCGCCGCCGTTGAGGAAGTAGAACACCCGCGTGTGTTCCAGGAAGCGGCCGATGATCGAACGCACATAGATGTTATGCGAGACGCCGGCGATGCCCGGACGCAGGCAGCACATGCCGCGCACCACCAGGTCGATACGCACGCCGGACTGACTGGCCTTGTACAGCGCGCGGATGATCTTCGGATCGGTCAGCGAGTTGAACTTGGCAATGATGTGCGCCGGTTTGCCGTCGAGGGCGAACTGGGTCTCGCGGGCAATCATGTCGAGCATGCCCTTCTTGAGGGTGAACGGCGCGTGCAGCAGCTTCTTCATGCGCAAGGTCTTGCCCATGCCGATCAGCTGGCTGAACAACTTGCCGACGTCTTCACACAAGGCGTCGTCGGAGGTCAACAGGCTGTAGTCGGTGTAGAGCTTGGCATTACCGGCGTGATAGTTGCCGGTGCCCAAGTGGGCGTAGCGCACGATTTCACCGGCTTCGCGGCGCAGGATCAGCATCATCTTGGCGTGGGTCTTGAAGCCGACCACGCCGTAGATCACCACCGCGCCGGCTGCTTGCAGGCGGCTGGCCAGTTGCAGGTTGGACTCTTCGTCGAAGCGCGCGCGCAGTTCGATCACCGCAGTGACTTCCTTGCCGTTACGCGCAGCGTCCACCAGGGCGTCGACGATTTCCGAGTTGGCGCCGCTGCGGTACAGGGTCTGACGCACGGCGAGTACATGGGGGTCCTTGGCGGCCTGGCGCAGCAGGTCGACCACCGGCGTGAAGGACTCGAACGGGTGCAGCAACAGGATGTCCTGCTTGCTGATCACGCTGAAAATGTTTTCGCTGTTTTGCAGCAGTTTCGGGATCTGCGGCGTGAACGGCGTGTATTGCAGCTCTGGATGGCTGTCCAGGCTGGTGATGCTGAACAGACGCGTCAGGTTCACCGGGCCGTTGACCTGATACAGCTCGCTCTCACTCAAGTTGAACTGCTTGAGCAGGTAGTCCGACAGGTGTTTGGGGCAGGTGTCGGCCACTTCCAGGCGCACCGCATCGCCGTAGCGCCGCGAGAACAGCTCGCCGCGCAGGGCACGGGCCAAGTCTTCGACGTCTTCGGAATCCAGCGCCAGGTCGGCGTTTCGGGTCAGGCGGAATTGGTAGCAGCCCTTGACCTTCATGCCCTGGAACAGGTCATCGGCGTGAGCGTGGATCATCGACGACAGGAATACATAGTTATCGCCAGCGCCCCCCACTTCTTCCGGTACCTTGATGATCCGTGGCAGCAAGCGCGGCGCCGGGATGATCGCCAGGCCGGAATCGCGACCGAAGGCGTCGATACCTTCCAGCTCGACGATGAAGTTCAGGCTCTTGTTCACCAGCAATGGGAACGGGTGGGTCGGGTCGAGGCCGATAGGGGTGATGATCGGTGCGATTTCGTCGCGGAAGTAGCGACGCACCCAGGTCTTGATCTTGGTGGTCCAGTGACGGCGACGGATGAAGCGGACCTGATGTTTTTCCAGTTCCGGCAGCAGGATGTCATTGAGGATCGCGTATTGGCGGTCCACATGGCCGTGCACCAGCTCGCTGATACGTGCCAGGGCCTGGTGCGGCTGCAGGCCGTCGGCGCCGGCTTGCTCACGGGCGAAGGTGATCTGCTTCTTGAGACCGGCGACGCGGATTTCGAAGAACTCGTCCAGGTTGCTGGAGAAGATCAGCAGGAACTTCAGCCGCTCCAGCAGTGGGTAAGACTCATCCAGCGCCTGTTCCAGCACGCGGATATTGAATTGCAGCTGCGACAGTTCGCGGTGGATGTACAGGCTGCTGTCATCCAGGTTGGTCACCACGGCGGGCGCCGGGGCCGGGGCCGGCGCTTCGGCGACCACCACGGGCGGCACCGGCTCCAGCTCCGGCGGGGTCTCAGCGACGGATTCAACCACCGGGTGAGCGTCTTTTACGGCAACTTCAGAGAGTCCTTCGGTATTCATTGACTGTTCCTGTGAGGGCTATTGTTGCTCTCTAAGCAATTGGGCGGCGCGGGCGGCGAAATAGGTCAGGATGCCATCAGCCCCGGCACGTTTAAAGGCCGTCAGGGATTCAAGGATCACCCCTTCACTCAACCAGCCATTCTGTATTGCAGCCATGTGCATGGCGTACTCGCCACTGACCTGATACACAAAGGTCGGCACTTTGAATTCCTCTTTGACGCGGTAAAGGATGTCCAGGTAAGGCATCCCCGGCTTGACCATTACCATATCGGCGCCTTCGGCCAGGTCGGCCGCCACTTCGTGCAAGGCCTCGTGGCTGTTGGCCGGGTCCATCTGGTACGAGGCCTTGTTGGCCTTGCCCAGGTTCAGGGCCGAGCCCACCGCATCGCGGAACGGGCCGTAATAGGCACTGGCGTATTTGGCCGAGTAGGCCATGATCCGCACGTTGACGTGACCGGCCAACTCCAAGGCTTCGCGAATCGCCTGGATACGTCCGTCCATCATGTCAGAAGGTGCGACCACCTGGGCACCGGCTGCCGCGTGGGACAAGGCCTGCTTGACCAGCGCGTCGACGGTCAGGTCGTTTTGAACATAGCCGTCTTCGTCAAGAATGCCATCCTGCCCGTGGGTGGTGAATGGGTCCAATGCCACGTCGGTGATCACCCCAAGCTCGGGAAAGCGCTCGCGCAGGGCACGGGTGGCGCGCTGGGCGATCCCTTCCGGGTTCCAGGCTTGTGCAGCGTCAAGGGACTTGAGTTCGGATGGCGTGACCGGAAACAGCGCCAGCGCCGGAATCCCCAGTTCGACCCAGTTCGCAGCCTCTTCAAGCAGCAGATCAATGGTCAAACGCTCTACACCGGGCATCGATGCCACCGCTTCCCGACGATTCTCACCCTCCAGTACGAACACCGGCAGGATCAAATCGTTCACCGTCAGCACGTTTTCACGCACCAGGCGACGAGAAAAATCATCACGGCGATTGCGACGCAGGCGAGTGGCTGGGAACAGGCGATTGGCAGGGGTAAAGCTCACGACAGACTCCTGAGCCCGGGTTTACGGGCGAGCGTTGCAGTTATAAGCGGCCATTATGACGAAGGTATGACAGTTGTGCTTAAGCATGCGACCTGTAGTCGCATTCGTCGTTTATGTAGGAATTGTTCACTTCGTGACACATCTCGATACTTTCATCAAAGTTCACGAAGGCGTAGGCTGCGCGTTCATTTCGCCAGCACCCAGACCATGCTTCAACAATTTCTGCATGACTTCGGCTACTTCGCCCTCTTCCTAGGCACGTTCTTCGAAGGCGAGACCATTTTGGTTCTCGCAGGCTTCCTGGCGTTCCGTGGATATATGGATATCAACCTGGTAGTGGTCGTTGCCTTCTTCGGCAGCTACGCCGGTGACCAGCTCTGGTATTACATGGGGCGCAAGCACGGCCGCAAACTGTTGGCGCGCAAGCCGCGCTGGCAATTGATGGGCGACAAGGCCCTGGAACATATCCGCAAGCATCCGGATGTCTGGGTGCTGAGTTTCCGCTTTGTCTACGGCTTGCGCACGGTGATGCCCGTGGCGATCGGTCTTTCCGGCTACTCGCCGGTGCGCTACCTGATCCTCAATGGTATCGGCGCTGCGGTCTGGGCTGCGGCCCTGGGCGCTGCGGCCTATCACTTCGGCGCGGTACTCGAAGGCATGCTCGGCAGCGTCAAGAAATACGAGCTGTGGGTACTGGGCGCCTTGCTGGTGCTGGGCTTTGCCCTGTGGCTGCGTCGGCGCTTCAAGAACGCACGTATCGCCCGCCAAGCCTGCGCCGATGCCGAGGCCCGACTGACCGTCGAGCCCGCTCCGGTCGAGCCCCCTAAGACGCCAGTCGAGTAAGGCGGCTTCTGCAGCAGTAAAGGCCGATCAGGCTGAGCAAGCTGTAACTCACCAGGCCCAGCCAGCCCAAAGCGCTGGCGGGCCACAGCCCGACCACCGGCGCCAGCCACACCCATGGCACATTCAGCGCCAGGCGCACCAGCTCGGCCTTGAGCGCCCACGGACGATTCTCCAGGGCCACCCCCAACGTGAACAACCCCAGCGCCATCGCACTCCAGCCCAGGATCAGCGCCGCCGCGGGCAATCCCTCGCCGACATTCATCAAATAGCTGCCAAAGCCCACATACGCCGCAAATTGCACAGAGACGTACACCTGCTGGCGCGTGTCCAGTGGCACCTCGAATTTGCGGAACTGGCTCAGGTCCGGCTTGGCCAGCGGGTATTTGGCCTTCACATCGGCCGGCCGCCAACCGGTGCGCATGAACCAGATGCGCAGCTTGTCCCACCAGCTCTGCGTGCGCCGCGCATCGTTCCACAACTGCACATAAAACTGCAGGTTGGCCCATAGCGGGTTCCAGCTGGCCAGGGGCGTGGTCACGCCAAAGATCACCGGCTCGTTATCGTCTTCTTCCTGGAAACTGCCGAACAACCGGTCCCAAATAATGAACACCCCGCCGTAGTTGCGATCCATGTAGAGAGCGTTCTGTGCATGGTGGGCCCGATGATTAGATGGCGTGACGAAGCACCACTCGAACCAGCCAAGCTTGGGCACGTGGCGGGTGTGCACCCAGAATTGGTACAGCAGGTTGAGCGATGCCACGCTGATGAACACCACCAACGGCACGCCGAGCACGGCCAGGGGCAGGTAGAAGATCCAGCTCAGCAGGAAGCCGGTGCTGGTCTGGCGCAGGGCGGTGGTGAGGTTGTAGTCCTCGCTCTGGTGATGCACCGAATGCGCGGCCCAAAGGATGTTGCGCTCATGGCCGCAGCGATGCAGCCAGTAGTAGCAGAAGTCATAGAAGACAAAGGCGAACACCCAGGTCCAGACGTTCTGGGCCGACAGTTCGATCAGTGCCAGGTGCTGGAGGGCAAACGCGTAGGTCAAAAGCCCCACGCCCTTGGTCAGCAGGCCCGTGGTGGTGGATAGCACCCCGGTGCTGAGGCTGTTGATGGCGTCCGCCACTCGGTAGTTGCGCTGGCCGCGCCAAAGGTCGGCGAGCAGCTCTACCACAATCAAGGCGATGAAAAACGGTACCGCATAAGGCACGAAGTCCATGGGCTGGTCCGGTGTGTTTTTGTTTGGTCAAGATTAGGTGCAGTGGCACGAGATCCCATTGGCAACAGGTTACAAATTAGTAGACATTTAACGCCAAGAACCCAGGAGAAATGCCCATGAGCAAAAAGATTGCAGTGATCCTTTCCGGCTGTGGCGTGTACGACGGCGCAGAGATCCATGAAAGCGTGATCACCTTGCTGCGCCTGGACCAGCGCGGCGCTCAGGTCCAATGCTTTGCCCCGGACATCGCGCAGTTGCATGTGATCAACCACCTCACCGGCGTCGAAATGCCCGAATCGCGCAATGTGCTGGTGGAATCGGCGCGCATCGCCCGGGGTGAAGTGAAAGACATCCGCGACGCCAACGTCGAAGACTTTGACGCGCTGATCGTGCCCGGCGGGTTCGGGGCGGCGAAGAATCTGTCGAACTTTGCCGTTGAGGGCGCCGCTTGCAGTATCGACCCGCAACTGCTGGCGCTGGCCGAAGCCTTTGCCGAAGCGGGTAAACCGGTGGGATTGATCTGCATCTCGCCGGCCCTGGCCGCGAAAATCTATGGCCCGGGCGTGATCTGCACCATCGGCAACGATGCCGGCACCGCCGCCGCCCTCGAAAAAATGGGCGCCACCCACCACGAATGCACGGTGGAGGACATCGTCGAGGACAAGGCGCGCAAACTGGTGAGTACACCAGCCTACATGCTGGGCAAGAACATCAGCGAGGTGGCGTCAGGCATCAACAAGCTGGTGGATCGGGTGCTGGAGCTGACCCACGAGAACGACTGAGCCCTGCTCACCTCCAGGCTTACCGCATCAACCGAGTGAGGATGCGGTCAAGCGCGTTGGCAAATGCCTGTTTGTCCTTTTCACCATGGGGCGGTGGACCGCCGCCCATCTGGCCTTGCTCGCGCAGATCGGTGAACAGGTTGCGCACCGCCAGCCGCTCACTCATGTTCGCCGGGCTGAACTCCTTGCCGCGCGGGTCCAGGGCTGCGACGCCCTTCTTCACCAGCCGGTCGGCCAGGGGCACATCGCTGCAGATCACCAGCTCGCCAGGCACGGCGTGCTCCACCAGGTAATCATCGGCCGCGTCCGGGCCGCTGGGCACCACGATCAGCTTCACACAAGAGAAGCTCGGCTTGATCTGGCTCTGTCCGGCCACCAACACCACTTCGAACTGGCGCTTGAGGGCGAACTTCACCACTTGGTCCTTGGCCGCCCGCGGGCAGGCGTCGGCGTCGATCCACACCCGCATGCCTAGGCCGCCACGCGGTGCTTGTCGGCCAGGCGGCTGCGGCCATACAGCACCACAATCGCCAGGATCGCCACCACCTGCGCGCCCAATGAGTAAGCGTCGGCGTGGATGCCCAGCCAGTCGAAGTCGAAGAACGCCACCGGCCGCGTACCAAAGATGCCCGCTTCCTGCAGCGCCTTCACACCATGCCCGGCGAACACCACCGACAACGCACACAGCAGCGCCGCGTTGATACCGAAGAACAACGCCAGCGGCAGCTTCGCCGAACCGCGCAGGATCACCCAGGCCAGGCCCGTCAACAGCACCAGCGCCGTGGCGCCCCCCATCAGCACCGCGTTGTGCCCGGCAGGGCCGGCTTGCAACCACAGGGTTTCGTAGAACAGGATCACTTCGAACAGCTCGCGGTACACCGAGAAGAACGCCAGCATCGCAAAGCCGAAACGCCCGCCGCCGCCCACCAGGCTGCTCTTGATGTAATCCTGCCAGGCGGCTGCGTGGCGTCGGTCATGCATCCACACGCCGAGCCACAGCACCATCACGCTGGCGAACAGTGCCGTGCAACCTTCAAGCAGTTCGCGTTGGGCGCCACTGACGTCGATCACATACGCCGCCAGCCCCCAGGTGGCCAAGCCGGCCAACAGCGCCAGGCCCCAGCCCATGTGGACACTGCGCACCGCCGATTGCTGGCCGGTGTTACGCAGGAAAGCGAGGACCGCGGCCAGCACCAGAATCGCTTCCAGGCCTTCTCGCAGCAGAATCAACAAGCCGGAGATGTAGCTCAGCGACCAGCTCAGGCCGTCGCCGCCGAGCAAGCCGGCGGATTCGGTGAGCTTGCCCTTGGCAGCGTCCAGGCGCTGCTGCACCTGCTCGATCGACAACCCGTCCTGCAACGCCTGCCGGTAGGCCATCAGGGCCTTCTCGGTGTCCTTGCGTACGTTGGCGTTGACGTTGTCCAGGGAGCTTTCCACCAGCTCGAAGCCCTCCAGGTAAGCCGCTACCGACAGGTCATAGGCCTGTTCGCGATCGCCGTTGCGGAACGCGGCAAGGCTCTTGTCCAGGGTGGCGGCGGTGTAGTCGAGCAACTGCGCCGGGCCACGTTTGACCTGGGGCGGTTGCGCACGCTGGGCGCGGAAGTTCGCGGTGACATCCGGGCCACTGGCGGCGAGCACTTCATTGGGGGTCTGGCGGGCCAGGTCGGCGAGGTTGAAGGGTTGTTCGCTCTTAGCGGCGGCCGGATCGGCGGTGAAGCCGGCGATATAGGTGGCCAGGTCCCAGCGCTGACGGTCGTCCAGTTGGTCGGCGAAGGACGGCATATCGGTGCCTTCAACGCCCAGGCCCAGGGTGTTGTAGATCGCGTAGAGACTCAGGCGGTCCAGACGTGCACCGCTTGTGAGGTTCGCCGGTGGTGGCGTCATGCCAACGCTCGCGGGGCCATCACCGGCCCCCGCCGTGCCGTGGCAGACCGAGCAATGCTGGGCATAGAGCGGTGCGCCGCGCGTTGGGTCGGGGGTAATCGCCGGGGCCTGGCTGACTTCATACGCGACCGCCAGCTTGGCGCCCAACTGCCGAGCCTGGCGGGCCACGGTGGCTCCGTCCTGACGAGCGGTCACTGCCGCCTTCAATTGATCGACCCCTTTGACCAACTCGGCGCGCTCGGGCTTGACGGGCAAATCTGCCACCAGCCCCTGCAACACCCCGAGAAACTCCACCTGCTCGCGGTATTCCGACTCATCGATGACCTTGCCAGCGGCCACGGTCGGCGGGTAGTCCGCGCCGATGTAATCGAGTAAATGCAAGGCTTTCGGGGCGCCCTCGGCATTCGCGGCCAACAGGTTGAAGCTGCACGACATCAACGCCGGCACTACCAGCCAGGCGAGCAAACGGAGGGGCGCAATCATGAATGAATCTCAAAGGGAAATACGAAGTAACACATTGTTTAACTTTAAAGGGTTTGACTCAAGGTGTTCGTGGTCTCGCCTGTGTAAAGACGTCGCAGTCCAGCGACGATAGTGGCATTTAGTCGCTCGCGTAAAAGCACAAAGCCATTGTTTCGCCAGTAATGGCGCTTATAATGCGCGCCCCTGTTAGCGCTAAAGGGAATTTCAATCCTCATTTTTATGAGGAATTGCCATATAAGTTGAATACTTTCAGGGAAGAAGTTGCATGGCATTTCGCGCCTTACCTCCGCTCGCGCTTGCGGCAGTCACCTTGCTGTCCGGCTGTTCGATGTTCCGCAGCTACGATACCGAGCTGCAAGCCACCAACCAGCAACTGGCCACCGGCAATGTCGACGGCGCCCTGACGCAGCTGGAAAAGAACAACACCGGCAAAGACAAAGACCTGCTCTATTTCTTTGAAAAAGGCGAGTTGCTGCGGGCCAAGGGCGATCTGACCGGCAGCCAGGCCGCCTGGCGCAGCGCCGATCTGCAAGTCTACAAGTGGGAAGAGTCGGTCAAGTTCGACAGCGAAAAGTACCTCGCCCAGTTCGGCAGTTTCCTGGTCAACGACAAAGTGCGTCGCTACGAAGGTTATGACTACGAAAAAGTCATGCTGACCACGCAGATGGCCCTGAACCTGCTGGCCCTGAATGACTTCGACGGCGCACGCACCGAAATCAAGAAGACCCACGAACGCGAAGCAGTGATCGCCGACCTGCGGGACAAGGAATACCTCAAGCGCGAGGATGAAGCCAAGCGCGAAGGCGTGACCACCCAGATGAAAGACCTGCGCGGCTACCCGGTGGAAGCCCTGGACGCGCCGGAAGTGGTCGGACTGAAAAACAGCTACCAGAGTGCGTTCAGCCATTACCTGGCGGGCTTCGTCTACGAAGCCCTGGGCGAAAAAGACCTGGCCGCCCCCGGCTACCGCAAGGCTGCCGAGTTGCGTCCCAACACGCCGCTGCTGGAGCAGGCCCTGCTGAACCTGGACAAATCCAAGGTCGGCGCCGATGAAACGGATGTCCTGATCGTGGTCCAGAGCGGCCTGGCACCGGCCCGCGACTCGATTCGCCTGCCGCTGCCGATCCCGATCAATGGCAACCTGGTGATCACCCCGTTGTCGTTCCCGGTGATCAAGGCCGACACATCGACCGCGTCGTTCGCCCAGATCGGTGTCGACGGCCAGCAGCAGAACCTCACGCCACTCAACAGCACCACCGCCATGTCCCGCCGAGCCCTGCGCGATGACATGCCCGGCATCATCCTGCGTACCACCGTGCGGGCCGTCAGCCGTGGCGTGGCGCAAAACAACCTGAACAAGACCAACCCCATGGCGGGCCTGGTCCTGGGTGTCGCCTCGGCGGTGGCCGAAGGCGCCGACACCCGCACCTGGCGCACCTTGCCGGACATGACCCAAGTGACCCGCCTGCGCCTCAAGCACGGCGAACACCAGGTCAGCCTGCCCAATGCCCTGGGCGGCACGCTGGTGACGGTCAAGGCCGATCAGCGCTACCAAGTGATCACGCTGCGCGTGGTCGGCAACCAAGTGTTCACCGGCGGCCTTGCGGCCCATGTCGTGCCGAGCACTCAACCCCAGGCTATCGCCACTCTCAAATAACCTTAAGGAGCGCGCTATGCGTCATTTCATCCTCGGCGTCCTGGCGCTGGTCCTGCTCGCCGGTTGCGCCACCCCGCCGCCGCCGGCGCCCGGCAGCGCCGCCAGCAAAATCGTGGTGATGGGCTCGTTCAAGGGCATCGCCGTCGGTGCCATTCGCGTCGCGCGCGAGAACGGTTTTCTCACCGCCAAGGTGCAGTTGAGCAACACCACCAGCAGCAACCGGATGATGTATTACCGCTTCGCCTGGCTGGGCGCCGACGGCTTTCCGGTGGGCGACGAAGAGACCTGGAAAGTGCTGAACCTGTACGCCAACCAGGCGACCTTCCTGCCGGCCATCGCCAATCTGCCCCAGGCGGCGGACTTCCGTCTTGAAGTGAAAACCCCTTGAGCCGTCCACCCCTTTTGCTGCTGAGAGATGTCCCCATGTTTGCACGCTTTTCGATCCTCGCCGTCGTCGCCGTCCTGGCCAGTGGCTGCGCCAACACCTCCCCGGTACTGGGCGGTAAAAACATCGGCTACGGCGACACCAAGGCCGTGGAACTGGTGACCAACGAGTTCGGCTCCACCGACCTGCAGATGATCGCCGAAAGCATGACCCGCTCCCTGGCCCAGTCCGGCATCCTCCAGGGCCGCCCGGTGGTGCAGGTGTATGACGTGAAGAACAAGACCAGCGAGTACATCGACACCCGCGAGATCACCACGTCGATCAAGACCCAACTGATGAAGACCGGCACCGCGCGCTTCGCCAGCGACAACACCGACATGCAGAGCCAGGTCGACCAGCTCAAGCTGCAGAACCAGAGCGGCCTGTACAAGAAGTCCACGGTGAACAAGACCGGCAACATGGTCGCCGCCAAGTACCGCCTCGAAGGCTCCATCAGCTCCATCGTCAAGCGCAGTTCCGACTACAAGGACGTGTTCTACAAGTTCAGCCTGCAGCTGATCGACGTCGAGAGCGGCCTGGCCGAATGGATGGACGAAAAAGAAATCCGCAAAACCACGGAGCGTTAAGCAATGCGTGCATGGATCGGCATCATCGGCCTGCTGTGCGCCTTCGGCGCCTCGGCCGCCCCGAAGATCGCGGTGACCGACCTGGCCTACGAGGCTCGGGTCGAGGAGTACATCCACCAGGTTTCGGCCAGCAACAACTTTCAGGCCAGCGCCTACCACGCCAGCGGCGCGTCGAACTACAGCGAGTACGAGAGCCGTACCAGCTACATCGAACAGACCGAGCTGCGTAAATTCAGCGGCGACATCAAAGGCGAGATCCTCAAGTCCCGTCAGTTCCAGCTGGTGCAGGGCACGCCCTACACCGCCGATGCCAAGGGTGACGTGTATGACGTGATCAAGCGCATCAAGGCCGGTCATTTCAAGGGCGCGGACTACGTGCTGTTCGGCACGCTGTCAGACATCGACTTCACCCAGGACATCAACGCCCTGGACCACACCAACAGCTACTCGGCGGTGCTGGGCCTGACGCTGGTGGCGGATTTCAGCCTGATTAATACGCGCACCTACGAGATCACCTCGGCGTTCACCGCCATGGGTGAAGGCCAGGACACCAAACTGGTGAGCAGCCGCGACGTGCGCGTGAGCCTGAACCGGCCGCGGGTGGTGAAGGAAGTGTCGAAGGCGCTGGGTGAGGATGTGGCGCGGCAGTTGGCGGAACAATTGGGCGGCGGGTATCAAGACCCCGGCCAACCGCCGCTGCGCAACCACCTGCCACTGGATGAAGCGCCGAAGATTCTGCGCTGAGCCGCAATCCTGCGGACAACCCAAAACCAATGTGGGAGCAAGCTCCCTCCCACATATTGATCCGGTTTCGTCAATCAGGCCGTTGCGCGATGCAGGCTGGCCAGGAAACCTGCAGCCCCCACGAACAACCCGGCAAAGGTGCGGTTCATGCGCTTCTGCTGTTTAGGCGTGCGCAACAGGCGCAACACTTTCGACGCCAGCCCCGTGTAGCCCGCCATCACGATCATGTCGACGCTGATCATGGTCGCGCCGAGGATCAGGTACTGGATCAGCAGCGGCGCCTGCGGGTTCACGAACTGCGGCAACACCGCCAGCATGAACACCAGGGCCTTGGGGTTGCTGGCGTTGACCAGAAAGCCACGGAACACCATTGCCATCGGCTTGCCGACCGGGCGCACGGCCGCGTCATCGGTCATATCCATGGGCAAGGCCCGCCATTGCTTGATGGCCAGGTACACCAGGTACGCCACACCGAACCATTTGATCGCATAAAACGCGGTAGACGACGCCGCCAGAATCGCCCCCAGACCGCCCGCCACCACGGCAATCTGCATCGCCAGGCCGATTTGCAGGCCGATGGCATTCCAGTAACCGCGTAGGAAACCGTATTGCAGGCCGCTGGACATCGAGGCGATGGCGCCGGCGCCGGGGGAAAGGGAAATGATCCAACTGGCCAGGAAAAAGGCCAGCCACGTATCGAGTGCCATGACATACCTCAGGAGCGCGTTTGCTGATGGGCCTTAAGCTAACTCCGCCGAGCAAACGCTGGCTATAGATTTTTACAGGATGTAAACGCTAGCGGTCGCCCGGAAACACATGGGTACCCGGCCAACGTCGCACCGAGCGCTGGAAGAACAGGCTGTTAGGTACCTGCACCATGGCGCTGCCGGTGCCTGCGTCTTCCACTTCGATCAACGTGGTGTAGAGCAGATTGATCGCCACCACGCGCCCCTTCACCCCAGGTTTGTCGACGGTGTCGACCAACTCAACGATGTCACCGAGGCGAAACGGGCCGACCGTGAAAATCAGGATCGCGCACAACAGGTTGGACAGCACCGACCACATGGCGAAAAACGCCACCGCCGCCACCGCGACAAACCCTGACAGTGCCGTCCACAACACCGTGGCGGACACACCCAGGCGGCCCAGCACAAAGATCAGCGCACTGCCCATGATCAACCAGCGCAAGCCCCCGCGCAGCGGCATCAGCAGTTGCGGCGGCAACGGGTAACGCTCCCCCAGGCGAGTCAGGCCCTTGGCGACAAACCGCTGAGCAAGGTAACCGGCCAGCAGGATCAGCAGGATTTGCACGCCGATCCACACGGGTTCGACCCATTGTGGCGGCAGATGCAACGCTTCCATCAGGACAGCGCCTCCAGCTCCGCTTGCAGGCTTTCGAGCAGTTCGAGGGCTTCCATCCAGCTCTCCTCCAATTGCCCTTCACGCACCTTGAGCTTGGCCTGTTCGGCCAGCAGGTCGCGCAGTTCGTCCTTGCGTGCCGCCTCGTACACGGCGCTGTCGCCCAGGCTGGCTTCGATCTTGGCCAAGCGCTCGTGCACCTTGCCCAGTTCGGCTTCCAGCTTGTCGGCTTCGCGCTTGTGCGGCGCCAGTTGTTGGCGCAGCGCGGCGGCGGCCTGGCGTTGGGCCTTCTTGTCGGTTTTGTCCGGGTTGACCGGGGTGTTGCTGGTCGGCGCGTTGCGCAGGCGGTAATCCGTCAGCCAGCGCGCGTAGTCGTCGAGGTCGCCGTCGAACTCTTCGACTTTGCCATCGGCCACCAGCAGGAAGTTGTCGGTGGTGCTCTTGAGCAAGTGGCGATCGTGAGACACCACCAGTACCGCGCCGCTGAATTCCTGCAAGGCCATGGTCAGCGCCAGGCGCATTTCCAGGTCCAGGTGGTTGGTCGGTTCGTCGAGCAGCAGCAGGTTCGGCCGGTCCCAGGCGATCAAGGCCAGGGCCAGGCGGGCTTTTTCGCCACCGGAGAAATTCAGCACCGGTTCATCGATGCGCGCGCCACGGAAATCGAAACCGCCGAGGAAGTCGCGCAGGGTCTGTTCGCGTTCGGTCGGTGCCAGGCGCTGCAAGTGCAACAACGGGCTGGCCTTGGCGTCGAGGGAGTCCAGCTGATGCTGGGCGAAGTAGCCCACCACCAGGTTCTCGCCTCGGGTCAGGCGGCCGGCCAACGGCTGCAACTCGCCCGACAGGTTCTTGATCAGCGTCGATTTACCCGCGCCATTTGGCCCGAGCAAACCGATGCGTGCGCCCGGCGTGAGCTGCAGCTTGACCTTCTCCAGGATGACTTTGTCGCCGTAACCCAGGCGCGCATCCGAGAGATCGAGCAAGGGGCTGGAGATTTTCACCGATTCGCGGAACACAAAATCGAACGGCGAATCGACGTGGGCCGCCGACAGTTCCTCCATGCGCTCCAACGCCTTGATCCGGCTCTGGGCCTGACGGGCCTTGGTGGCCTGGGCCTTGAACCGGGCGATGTAGCTTTCCATGTGCGCACGCTGCGCCTGCTGCTTCTCGTAGGCCTGTTGCTGCTGGGCCAGACGTTCGGCACGGGCGCGTTCGAACGCGGTGTAGCCACCACGGTAGAGGGTGATTTTCTGCTGTTCGACATGGGCGATGTTGTCGACCACCGCGTCGAGGAAATCCCGGTCGTGGGAAATCAGCAGCAAGGTGCCCTGGTAGCTCTTGAGGAAGTCTTCCAGCCACAGGATCGCATCGAGGTCCAAGTGGTTGGTCGGTTCGTCGAGCAGCAGCAGGTCCGAGGGACACATCAGCGCCTGGGCCAGGTTCAGGCGCATGCGCCAGCCGCCGGAGAAGTCAGCGACCGGGCGGTCCATCTGTTCATTGGTAAAGCCCAGGCCGGCGAGCATCTTGCGCGCACGGGCATCGGCGGTGTAGCCGTCGGCGCTGTCGAGTTCAGCGTGCAGGCGGGCCTGGGCGGCACCGTCCTGGGCTTTCTCGGCCTCGGCCAGGTCGTGTTGCACCTGGCGCAGACGCAGGTCGCCATCGAGCACATAGTCGATCGCGATGCGGTCCAGGGTATCGATCTCCTGGCGCATGTGGGCGATGCGCCAGTCGGCCGGCAGCAGGCAGTCCCCGGAATCAGGGGTCAGCTCACCGAGCAACAGGGCGAACAATGTGGATTTGCCGGCGCCGTTGGCACCGATCAGGCCGGCTTTGTGACCGGCGTGCAGGGTCAGCTCGGCGTCTTCGAGAAGACGTTGCGGGCCACGCTGTAATGTTAGGCTTTGAAGTCGGATCATAATGGCGGCGGAGTCTACCAGCTTCGTTGGCCGCTGGCTTGGGTGTGAATATGTGCGCTGACCTGTGGAGCTTTGCCCTCTCGACTTACGCCCGCCCCGGCGTCGAAGCCGCTTGCCTGCGCTTGCAGGCGCAAGGCGCGGATGTGTGCCTGTTACTGTGCGGCGCGTGGCTGGAACAGCGCGGTGTTGCGTTTGAGCCGGGGCGCGCGCAGGCACTGCAACAGCTCGCCCGGCCGTGGCAGGCGCAGGTGGTCGAGCCGTTGCGACAGATGCGCGGGCAATGGCGCGCCATGGCGCAGCAGGATGAGCAATTGGCGGTGTTGCGGGAGCGGGTCAAAGCCCTGGAGCTGGACGCCGAAAGAACGCTACTGATGCGACTGGAAGCGTTGGCACAAACATGGCCGATCACAGAGACGATGGGTTACCCGCGATGGCTGGAAGGGCTGGCGGCTGAGAATGCCACCAACCTTGACCATGACGCGCTGCTGCGGCTGCGCGCCATGGTCACCGGCACTTAGGAAGCGCTGGTTGGGGTGGTGCTTGGCACTACCGCCGCAGGAGCGCTGCTCGCCGGCGCGGTGGGCGCAGGAGTAGCAGCAGGTGCTGCTGGAGCGGCTGGCTTGGCCGCTGGTTTTGCAGCAGCAGCTTTAGCAACTGGCTTGGCGGCTGGTTTCGCAGCAGCAGCTTTGGCAACTGGCTTGGCCGCTGGTTTCGCAGCAGCAGCTTTAGCAACTGGCTTGGCGGCTGGTTTCGCGGCAGCAGCTTTGGCGACTGGCTTAGCAGCTGGTTTCGCAGCAGCAGTTTTGGCGGCTGGCTTGGCGGCTGGTTTCGCAGCAGCAGCTTTGGCAACTGGCTTGGCGGCTGGTTTCGCAGCAGCAGCTTTGGCAGCTGGCTTGGCGGCTGGTTTCGCAGCAGCAGCTTTGGCAGCTGGCTTGGCGGCTGGTTTCGCAGCAGCAGTTTTGGCAGCTGGCTTGGCGGCTGGTTTTGCAGCAGCGGTTTTGGCAACTGGCTTGGCGGCTGGTTTTGCAGCAGCGGTTTTGGCAACTGGCTTGGCGGCTGGTTTTGCAGCAGCGGTTTTGGCAACTGGCTTGGCGGCTGGTTTTGCAGCAGCGGTTTTGGCAACTGGCTTGGCAGGGGCCTTGGCGGCAACTGCTTTGCTTGCCGGCTTTTTCACCGGGCTTGCTGCAACAGCTTTTGCAGGGGTACGAGCGCCCAGCACTTTAGTCACGGCTTCCTTCACACGACCAACGCCCTGGGCCAGTTTCAGGCTTTCCTGGGCATCTTTCTTGAGTTGGGAAATATAGGCGCGGGTTTCAGCCTGACGATCCTTGAGAGCGTCCAGCAGATCCTCGAGTTCTTTGACGGCGTCCTTGGCTTTGGCTTGTGCCTTGGCCTTGCCGGCAGTGGCGGCGTCTTGCAGTTTGGTGCGGGATTTGTGCAGTTTTTCTTGCGCTTTACCGCGTTGTTTTTCCAGCTTGGCGAGCAGTTTTTCTGCATCGGCCAACGCTTGAGAACAGGCGCTTTCCAGATGTTCGAGCAAGCTGCCCGAAAGTTGTTGAAGTAGATGCAACGGGGTATTAACAGGCTTCTGTTTGGCCGACATGGTTTACCTCCTGGCTGACGTGGGTGCGGCTCATACTAGCCCTCTGCTCTTACCGCCGCTAGGGCATGTTGACAGTATCGTTTGCCTTGCGTTGCACCCTACGAAAATTCTTATCGATATAACGAAAATACGCGGCACTTTTTACCTCCTCGCACTGGCATAATCCGTCGCACTTTCGGCGGGAGAACACCCATGTCGCGTTACCTTTTTCTTGTGCTTGGCCTGGCGATTTCGGTGGCCCATGCGAACGAACAGTCGCCGCCCCAAACCCCGGCGCAGACTCAGCACGATCTCGCCTACAGCCTGGGTGCCAGCCTGGGCGAGCGGCTGCGCCAAGAGGTTCCCGACCTGCAGATCCAGGCCCTGATCGATGGCCTCAAGCAAGCCTATCAAGGCCAACCGCTGGCGTTGGATAACGCGCGCATCGAACAGATTCTTGCCCAGCAAGAAGCGCAGAGCGAAGCTGACACGCAAGCCCCCAAAAGCGAAAAAGCACTGGCTGCCGAACAACAGTTTCTGGCCAAGGAAAAAGCCGCAAAAGGTGTACGCGAATTGGCGGACGGTATCCTGCTCACAGAACTCACGGCCGGCACGGGCAATAAGCCGATGGCCAGCGACCAGGTTCAAGTGAACTACGTGGGACGGCTACCCGACGGTACGGTGTTCGATCAGAGCACGCAGCCCCAATGGTTCCGCCTGGACAGTGTGATCAGCGGCTGGAGCAGTGCACTGCAACAGATGCCGGTGGGTGCGAAATGGCGCCTGGTGATTCCATCGGCCCAGGCCTATGGCGCCGACGGTGCTGGCGAGCTGATCCCGCCTTATACGCCACTGGTGTTCGAGATCGAATTGCTCGGCACTCGCCCTTGACCCAATAAAAAACGGTGCGTCATGCGCACCGTTTTTTTCCCGCTGTCGAGGATCAGGCCTGGATAGCCGGCTCTTCCTTGTGCGCGTTGTGCAGCACTTCGATCAAGCAGTCTTCCAGCTCGAAACGCTCGTGAAGCAATGCGCCCAATTCTTTGAATTTTTCCGCCACACAGTTTCCGGCATCACACAGGTCGTTGAAGGCCAGCAGTTGCCCAGTAATGACATCGATGCGCGGGTAAATCGTCTCGGCCAATTCCAGGCCACGCTGATCGTCGAAGGCTTCCGCCTCCTTGGTCAGTTGCTCATAGACGCCGAAATGGCCAGCCGACACGTAGTCCACCAACACTCCGCAGAACTCTTGCAACGGCTTGAGATTCGCAGCCAGTGCCTCGGGCTTTGCGCCGAGAACATCAAAGGCCCGAACCAGTTCGTGACGTGCCTTCAACCAGCTGTCGATCAGCTTGTGCACCCCACCCCAGCGTTCCTGAGCATTCTGACAACTTTCCAGCATGATGATCTCTCTTCCCTATAGGGGCGCTGCCGCCCATGCCCGCGCAACACTTCATGGATAAAAGCGGCAGCCGGGCAAGGCCGCATCTGACAACGGTTTCAGTAACGCGTGCGGGCCAGATTATGCCCGCATGACTATGGCTTCAAGGTACGCAGGAGAGAATGTTCATACAAGTGTTTAATCCCGTCCTACAAACTGCGACTGCCGCTCAGTGCCTTGCCGGGCGCAGGCGCTGGCTCAAAAACAGCCGTGAAAACTGCATTACGCCGAGCATCAGCATCCCCAGGAAGAACAGCAGGCTCCACTCGGGAAGGCTCAAGTCAAACAGTGTCCAGGTGATCTCCATGCAATCGACGCTGCCCTGGACAGTCAATTGCAGCGCCTGCCAGAGCGACAGGTTTTCGATCATATGGTGCAGGCTGGGCCAGCAATCGCCAGCCAACTCCGGTGCGGCGTTTTGTAGCAACACCTGGCGCACGGCGGTGATGGCGCCGAGCAGCGCGCATCCCATGCTGGCTACCCCGTACAGGTAGATGGCAGAACGCTTGGGGCTGTGGATGGCGGCGAGCAGATTGATCAACGTGAAGACGGCCAGGAAGCCCCGTTGCATCTGACAGAGGAAGCAGGGCCGCAACGACGCACCGAACTCAAGGTAAAAAGACGCGCCCAACGTCAGCGCACCCGCCAGGAACGCAAGGAAAAACAAGGAACGTGAAGGGGCCAAAGACATGCTTTATCCGCACCGCGAAATATAGGTCGATACGGTAGAGGAAAGGCCTGACCCCTTTCAATACACGCCAGAGCAGACGATTCCGCGAGAGCGTAAGGACAACCCGTCAGAACATGGAAGACTTCGAGGTGCAGCGTGTAGGAGTTCACCTACGAACGCTCAAGGCCCATCATTTGCGAGACATTAAGGGGCTGGCTATCAGACACATCTGACCCAACCCCAGACATCTTCCTACATCAAACCCGAGCCGGGACAGGCAGGGGTGACGCCAGCAAGCGGCTATCCAACAACCCCAGGCCCTCCTGGAACAACTGGTTGCTACGCTCAGCGTCGCCTAACTGGGCCAACAGCCTTGCCAATTCAGCACACGCCTCGGGATTGCGCTCCACTTGCAGGCTGCTTTCCAGATAATCCCGCGCCTTGCCCCACAAGCTGTTTTGCAGGCATAAGCGACCCAGCGTCAGCAGCAGGCTGGCATCCCCTGGATGGTCCTTGAGCCAACCTTCGGCAAATTTCAATTGCCGGCCCGGATCGCTGCCACGCAGCAGACCGTAGAGGCGGATCAGGTGACTGTCGTAGCTGCGCTTGATCGCCCCGCGCAGCGCTTCTTCGGCATCGGCATCGGCGCCCAGTTGACGCAGTTGCTCGGCATAAGCCAGGACCAATTGCGGTTCCTGGCGCTGGGCCGAGGTGAGTTGCTGCCAGGCGCGCTCAAGCGACTGCTGGCCCGCTTCGCCCTGCTCGTCACGCTGGGCGGCCAGGCTCAGATTTTCACCCCAGGCACGGCGCTCGAGTTCGGCCAGTTCGGCGGCAGGCAGCACCCTGTCCTTGCGCAGCTCCGGCAACAGGCGAATCACGGACGACCAGTCGCCCCGCTGCTGATGCAGGCGCTGCAATTGGCGCAGCACCTGGGCGTTATGGGGATGACGCTCATGCATCGCCTGCAGGGTGGTCAACGCGCCATCCGTGTCGCCACGGTCCAGTTGCAATTGCGCATGGCTCAAGGCAATCGCGAGCTCGGCCTCGGGCTGACGCTCCAGGGCACGCTCCAGCAAACCGTCCGACTCTTCATAGCGCCCCAGCTCGTTGGCGGCTCGCGCCGCGCCGAGGTAATACAGCAATGGCTGGCGCTCGGCTTCGGCAGCGCGGCGCAGGTGGCGCTCGGCGCTGGCCCAGCGGCCTTCGGCGAGGTCCATCTGGCCCTGTTCGATGGCAATCTGCACGCGACGGCTGCGATTACGCCGCGACCACGGGTTGACCACCCCGCTTGACGCGCTGACCAGGCCGAATAACACGCGGATCAGGTAGATCGCCAGGCCAATGGCAAACACCGCCACCACGGTAGCCCACAGGCTCGACTCGTAATTCAGCACGTGAGGATAGGTAATCAGCACATAGCCGGTATGTTTCGAAATGCCCACGGCGAGTGCCAGGGCGATCGCTATCGTCAGCACCAGGATCACATAGAAGCGCTTCATCGGTTCTACTCCTGGGTCGCCGGCGTGGCCGCCGCCTTGGCTTCGTCGGCAGACAGATGACGACGTTCAAGGTACGCCTGCACCGCCGCCAGGCTCGCGGCCAGGTCCGGCGTCACTACCGAAACGGCCTTGGGTTCAAGCTCGGCGATGCGCGCCAGCATCGCCTTGCTTTGCGGGTTGTCCTGATTGAAGTTGTCCTGCAGCACGCCGCGCGCCTCGCCCAGCGAGCGGCTGTAGACCGCCGACTCGCCATTGAGCGCAGCCCATTGGGCCTGCTCCAGGGCCAGGCTCAGGGCCAGGCGCACCTGGTTCAGACCTTGGCCGGCCAGCAGCGGACGGATGTTGTCATCAGGGTTGAAGTCGATGCGGAAGTAACGGGAGATCTGCTCCCACCATTGGCTCCAACGGTTGTCGGTGTCGGTGGTCGGACGGCCTTGGGGCGCAGGCTCGGTCAGTTGATATTCCGGGGCGATGGCCGCCAGTTGCACCACCTGGTCGCGCAGGGCCGCCAATTGCAGATACAACCCGGTACGGTCCGGCTGCTCGGTGCTGCGCAGTGCGGCCAGGCTCTTGGCCAATTGTTCACGAGCGGCGTAGGAGCCTGGATCGCTCTGCTCGCGAAGAATCTCGTCGGCCCCCTGCACCAGCGCCTGGGCGCTGTTGATGTCCTGCAAGGCAGACAGGCGCAGGCTCGCCAGGCGTATCAAGTGCTCGGCCTCAGCCAGGCGCCAATCCTTGCGGCTGGCGCCCAGCACGGTTTCCAGGCGCTGGCTCAAATGCTGTTGATCCCCCTGCAATTGGGCGACCAGCCGGCGGCGCTCCTCCAGCTCGTCCGCACCGGGCAACTGGGCCAGGCGCGCAGCCAGTTGCTGCTGGCTCTGCTTGAGGGACTGGGCTTGGTCATCGAGGGTTCGCACCTGACCCAGCTGTTGCTGGCTGCTGGCTTGCAGGGCGCGGACCTGCCAGATTCCCCAGCCGCCGACGGCAACACCGGCAGCGCCCAGCAGCAGGGCCACGATTGCCAGGCCGTTGCCACGGCGCGGCGCGTTGACCGGTGACTCAACCGGCGCATCGAGTGCGGGCTGGGCTTCTTCTTTGGGCAAGGATGTTTCGCTCACGTATCCGTCCTTTGCGTATCAGAGAGTGGGGGCGGGATGCCTTATAAGGCAAAGCTGCCCAACGCCACTAACAAAGCCGCGGCACTCGCGCCGCGACAATCCACAACTTTTTCTGCGCCAGCGGCCCGCGCCATCTCATAGACTCGCGGGCTGGGCACGAACAACGGCATCTGGGCCACCTGCGGCCAATCGGGTCCGGCCAGGGCCTGCAAGTGCAAGAAACCCTGCCCACTGCTGACCACCAGGCCGTTCAAGCGTTCCAACTGGATGCGCTGTGTCAGTACACCGCTGTCGTAAGCCGGCAGGAAACGGCGATACAACTCCAGGTAGTCGACACTAGCACCTTGCTCACGCAAACGCTCAGCCAGCAGCTCGCGCCCACCCTCGCCCCGCAGGATCAATACCCGGGCATCCGGGCGTGCAATAGCCTCGCGCAACGCAGGCAATTGAAGCAAGGCCTCGCTGTCGTCACCCGTTTGCGGATAGTGAACGTCCAGGCCTCGATCGGCCAGCACTTGAGCGGTGGCCGCGCCGACGCTGAACCAGCGCAAGTGCGGCCAGGCTTGATCCAGCTGCTGCAAGGCCAGGCGCGCAGCCGGCTTGCTCACGACGATCACCGCGCAATAGCGGCCCAGGTCACGCAAGACAGCTTGCCGCTCAGGCGTGATGGGTAACGGCTCGATGTCCAGCAACGGCAAGCTGCTACTGTAGATACCGGCTTCGGACAACGTCGCCGCCAGGGTTGCCGACTCTTCGGCGGGCCGCGTCAGCAGCACTCGCCAATCGGTCACTGCGGGCCGGCCTCGCCATAGACTTTTTGCAGGATGGCTCCGGCGCCCTTGTCGAGCAATTCTTCCGCCACTTGGATGCCCAGGGCGGCGGCGTCTCGCTGCGGGCCCCGCGCTTGCGCCGTCAACAACGTGCCACCGTCCGGGTCGCCCACCAGGCCACGCAGCCACAGGTTTTCACCCTCGAGCACCGCGTAACAGGCGATCGGCACCTGGCAGCCACCGTTGAGGTGCTTGTTCAGGGCTCGCTCGGCGGTGACGCGCACGTCGGTGTCGTGGTGATCCAGCGGTTGCAGCAGCGCGTGGATTTCAGTATCGACGGTGCGACACTCGATGCCCACGGCACCCTGCCCACCCGCCGGCAGACTGTCCTCGACACTGATGGCCGAGGTGATGCGGTCTTCAAAGCCCAGGCGGATCAGGCCCGCCGAAGCGAGGATGATCGCGTCGTACTCACCAGCGTCCAGCTTGGCCAGGCGCGTGTTGACGTTGCCGCGCAGGAAGCGGATCTGCAGGTCCGGGCGACGGGTCAGCAATTGTGCCTGGCGACGCAGGCTGGAGGTACCGACGATGCTGCCAGGGGGCAGCTCATCCAGGGACGCGTAGGTGTTGGAAACGAAGGCATCGCGCGGGTCTTCGCGTTCGCAGATGCAAAACAGGCCCAGGCCTTCGGGGAAGTCCATGGGCACGTCTTTCATCGAGTGCACCGCGATGTCGGCGTGGTTTTCCAGCAGCGCGGTTTCCAGCTCTTTGACGAACAGGCCCTTGCCGCCGATTTTCGACAGCGGCGAGTCCAGCAGCTTGTCGCCACGACTGACCATGGGCACCAAGGTCACCTTGAGGCCGGGATGAGCCTGTTCAAGGCGGGCTTTGACGTATTCGGCTTGCCACAAGGCCAGGGCGCTTTTACGGGTGGCGATGCGGATTTCGCGAGAGGACATGGATCAATCCGTACTGAATAGATACGGCAGATAATAACAGCTCAGGCAAATACGCTTTGATTTGAATCAGCAAGTGCCAGGCCTCCCTGGCCACGTCGCACCGGAATCAGGAAGGCAGGCCTCGCTGCAACCCTGATGCTAAAGCTGCTGCATCATTTTGCGCACGCCCGCGACATGGCGCCGACTGACGATCAGCGCATCACCATTGAGCCCTTTGAGGAACAACTGAAAGTGTCCGAGGGGCGTGCGCTGCAGGCGCTCGATACGCTCACGGGCCACCAACGCATTGCGGTGGATGCGCACGAAGCGGTCGCCAAATTCATCCTCGAGCGCCTTGAGCGGCTCATCGAGCAGCACTTCGCCGGTCTCGTGCCGCAGGGTCACGTACTTGTGATCAGCAATAAAGTAGACCACCTGGTTCAAGGGGATCAGTTCGATGCCTTTGCGTGTGCGGGCACTGATATGGCTGCGCGGGCCATTACCACTCTGGGCGGCTGGCTGGGTGAGTGCAGCGAGTTGTATGCGGTTGGGTCGCTCGGCCTTTTTCAGGGCCTTGAGCAGTGCCTCGGCACTCACCGGCTTGACAAGAAAGCTGACGCCACTGGCCTCCAGCGCCTCTGCGGAAAACTCCTCCTGGGTAGCGCACAGCACCACGGCAGGCGGCGATTCCCGCTCGCTCAAGCGGGCGGCAACCTGCAGGCCATCGAGGCCTGGCATACGGATATCGAGCAACACCACATCCGGCTTGAGGCTGTCGATCAACGTCAACGCCTCTTCGCCCGTGGTGGCGCTCGGTTCAAGGACTGTATAACCCTCGAGCTCACTGACCAAACGGCTCAGTCGCTCGCGGGCTTGGGGTTCGTCATCAACGATCAGGACATTCATATTGCGCTGGATTCCTGCGTGAGTCTCGCACAAGGATAGCGTAGACAGGTGCGGTGACTTGCGTCACAGCGATCCACGCTAAGACTAGCGCGAGCGGCAAAAAGTGCCCCGAGATCGGCACCCATATTTACCCGGACCTGTTCAATAGCGCCCAAGACCTGGTGCCTTCGGGCATCGTCGTAGGGTTTGCTGATACACAATCCGAATACCCCCCTTTTTAAATGGATAGTCTGGGCTATGACCGCATCACCCGACTTTGGTGCATTCACACACTATCAGTCCAACTGTAGACGCTCACTGAGACGATATTGCTCAATCGTCAAATATCGTTTCAATAAGCCTGCCTCCAGTCTCGTCCCGGACGCGTTCGGCGGCAAGGCACTTAGCCATCCTTTGCACAAATAAAAATGCCGACGACCCACAGCACCGCCATCACGGGCAACCCTGTTATTATCGCCGGCACACTTCCATGCCTCTCTATAAGCAGATCACGAGCGAATCCATGAGCACCGACAAGACCAACCAGTCCTGGGGCGGCCGCTTCAGTGAACCCGTCGACGCCTTCGTCGCCCGCTTCACCGCCTCCGTCACCTTCGACCAGCGCCTGTACCGCCACGACATCATGGGCTCCATCGCCCACGCCACGATGCTGGCCAAGGTCGGCGTGCTGACCGACGCCGAGCGTGACAGCATCATCGACGGCCTGACCACCATCCGCGGTGAGATCGAAGCCGGCACGTTCGACTGGCGCGTCGACCTGGAAGATGTGCACATGAACATCGAGGCCCGCCTCACCGATCGCATCGGCGTGACCGGCAAGAAACTGCACACCGGCCGTAGCCGCAACGACCAGGTGGCCACCGATATCCGCCTGTGGCTGCGTGATGAAATCGACCTGATCCTGGCCGAAATCACCCGCCTGCAAAAAGGTCTGCTGGAACAGGCCGAGCGTGAATCGGACACCATCATGCCCGGTTTCACCCACCTGCAGACCGCGCAACCCGTGACCTTCGGCCACCATCTGCTGGCGTGGTTCGAGATGCTCAGCCGTGACTACGAGCGCCTGGTCGATTGCCGCAAGCGCGCCAACCGCATGCCATTGGGCAGCGCCGCGCTGGCCGGCACCACCTACCCGATCGACCGCGAGTACACTGCGCAACTGCTGGGCTTCGACGCCGTGGGTGGCAACTCCCTGGATGGCGTTTCGGACCGTGACTTCGCCATCGAGTTCTGCGCCGCCGCCAGCATCGCGATGATGCACCTGTCGCGCTTCTCCGAAGAGCTGGTGCTGTGGACCAGCGCGCAATTCCAGTTCATTGATCTGCCGGACCGTTTCTGCACCGGTAGTTCGATCATGCCGCAAAAGAAAAACCCCGACGTACCCGAACTGGTCCGTGGCAAGAGCGGCCGCGTATTCGGCGCCCTGATGGGCCTGCTGACCCTGATGAAAGGCCAACCCCTGGCCTACAACAAGGACAACCAGGAAGACAAGGAACCGCTGTTCGACGCCGCCGACACCCTGCGCGACTCGCTGCGTGCCTTTGCCGACATGATTCCGGCGATCAAGCCCAAGCACGCGATCATGCGGGAAGCGGCCTTGCGCGGGTTCTCCACCGCGACCGACCTGGCGGACTACCTGGTGCGCCGTGGCCTGCCGTTCCGCGACTGCCACGAAATCGTCGGCCATGCCGTGAAATATGGCGTGGAAAGCGGCAAGGACCTGGCGGAAATGAGCCTGGAAGAACTGCGTCAGTTCAGCGACCAGATCGAGCAGGACGTGTTTGCCGTACTGACCCTGGAAGGCTCGGTCAATGCCCGCAACCATGTGGGCGGCACTGCGCCGGCACAGGTGAAGGCAGCCGTTGTGCGTGGTCAGGCGCTACTCGCCAGTCGTTAATACCTTGTGGTGAGGGAGCTTGCTCCCTCACTACAAGCGCGGTTCTACTTCTTCGCCGCAATCATCGCCATGAACGCCGGCATCGCTGCTTCCCTGTCCGCCGCCACCTTCCGGGCGTTGGGCATGGCATGCAAACGCTCCAGCAACGCCTTGGCCGCCGGGTACTCCGCCAACAGGTCCAGGCCAAACAGCTTCTCGCCCACGCCGCAGGCGAGGTTCAGGCTGTACATGAAATACAGATCCGCCAGGGTGAAGCTCTCACCCGCCACGTACGGCGCGAACTTACCGTGTCGCCCTAGCGATCCCACGCCTAACAACAACTCGGCCCGGGATTTTTCCTTGATCGCCTCCGGCACCGGCATGCCGAAAAACGCCTCGCCGAAGCACGCCCGTGCGGGCAATTCGATGTACAACTCGATTTCCCTGCACAGCGCCAACACCTGGGCGCGTTGAAATGGCTCGGCCGGGAGCAGCGACGGCCCCTCCTGGGTTTGCTCGATGTACTCGAGGATCACGCTGGTTTCGTTGATAAAACCTTGCTTCACGCCCAGCACTGGCACCTTGCCTCGCGGGCTCACCGCCAGGGCATCGGGGGTTTGCCCGGCATAGAAAGGCACCTCTTCAAAAGGCAGCCCTTTCTCCAGCAACGCCAGTTTGACCATGTTGTAGTAGTTGCTGACCGAGAATCCATAGAGCTTGAGCATGACAATCGCCTCCAGGCTGGGAATAGGGTTGGCTGCAAGCGTTATAGATCCCCAGGCCCGATCTGACCAGCAGCATCAGCTGCCTGAATGGAGGTAGACTGACGCCCTTTCCTTGAGGAGCCTGCCATGAGCGAGCCGACCGATATCGACAACGACGAAGAAGAGTTCGCCGAAAGCACGCTGACCCAAGCCATCGAAAACCAGATTGAAAGCGACAACCCGCCGGCGGCCAAAGCCACATTCAACAAGTTGACGCTGGTGGGTTACGAGCGTGATGAGATTTTGAATCTCATGGCCCATGTGCTGGCCGTGGAGATCGACAAGATGCTGGACGAAGACCGCGCCTTCGATACCCAGTGGTATGAAACCGCATTAAGAGCGCTGCCTGAACTGCCGCCCGAAAACCAATAGCCCGCTATTTTCCGTAGCAGCGAGCTTGCTCGCGAAAAACGTCAACGGTACCCCAGGGCGCCTGGATATACGCGGCGCTCTCAGGTTTTTCGCGCGCAAGCTCGCTCCTACTGGACAGCCTGCCAAAGTGCGTTCACCTTATGGCCTGCTAGCCTCTAACAAATTCTTAGAAAGTCTGGAGTCCTTATGTCGTATACCCCTGAGTTGGTTGCCGAACTGGAAATCCTTGCACTCTTCAACCTGGACAGCTCCCAGGAAGGTCTGAAAGTCCACCAGACCGCTGCGCCTACTGCCATCGCCGCCGCCCAGCGCCTGTTCGAGAAAAAACTGATTGATCAACCGGACGGAGGCTACCTGACCAGCCTGGGCCGGGATGCTGCCGAGCAGGCGCAAACCCTGCTGACTATCTTGACGACCGCCACGAACAAAGAAGCCGCCTGATACCTGATACCGCCCATGGAGTCCGCCCAATGCGGATTCCGAGGGCGTTGCCGTGGGCGGCACAAAATTCTGACGCCAAAAACCTTTTCCCTCTAAACCGCCTACGTCGGGCCTGCGAGCCACCGAATCCGATATGACCCGCACCCATGAAATCCGCCCCGACCTGGACGAAGGCATCGACCGCAAGGTGCTGGCCCAGTTGCGTGCGCGTTTCATGGCGCTCAATGAAGGCCGCATGGCCCGGGCCGTCGAAGGGCTGACGCCACGCCAGCAAAGTGTGCTGACCCTGTTACCGCTGTTTTTTCACGTCAACCACCCGCTGCTGCCAGGCTATGTGTCGGGTAGCACGCCGGCGGGCCTGTCGAACTTCGAGCCTGACGCTCAAGCCCTGACCGAAGCCCAGCGCCTCACCCGTTCGTTCTCCTACAAACCACGCCACGGCAACCCACCGCGACCGATCCACGGTCTGTTCCTGATGGGCAGCCTGGGCACCCTGGCCCAGGCCGATCAGAGCGATATGGACGTGTGGGTGTGCCACGCGGCAGACCTGGGCGAAAACGAGCTGGCCGAGCTGCGCAAGAAATGCCAACTCCTGGAAGCCTGGGCCCTGAGCATGGGTGCCGAAGCCCACTTCTTCCTGATCGAGCCGACCCGCTTTGTGCTGGGCGAACGGGACACGCAACTGAGCTCTGACGATTGCGGCACCACCCAGCATTACCTGTTGCTGGACGAGTTCTACCGCACCGCCATCTGGCTGGCCGGGCGTACGCCGATCTGGTGGCTGGTACCGGTGTATGAAGAAACACGCTACGCCGAGTTCACCCACACGCTGATGTCCAAACGTTTTATCCGTGCCGATGAAACCCTCGACCTCGGCCACCTGGCGCGCATCCCGCCGGGCGAATTCATCGGGGCCGGGCTGTGGCAATTGTTCAAGGGCATCGAGTCGCCCTACAAGTCGTTGCTCAAGCTGCTGCTGACCGAGGTCTATGCCAGCGAGCACCCGAACGTGCACTGCTTGAGCCTGCGCTTCAAACGGGCGGTGTTCGCCAATCAGATGGACCTGGATGAACTGGACCCCTATATCGTGGTGTACCGGCGCATCGAGGAATACCTCAAGGCCCGCAACGAGCCCGAACGCCTGGAACTGGTACGCCGCGCGCTGTACCTGAAGGTCAACCGCAAGCTCACCTCCGGCCAGCGCACCATCGGCTGGCAGCGACTCTTGCTGGAGCGCCTGGCCCATGAGTGGGGTTGGGATCAGCGACAATTGGCGCTACTGGACAGCCGCAGCCAATGGAAAGTCCGCCAGGTGGTCTCCGAACGGCGCGACTTGGTCAACGAACTCAATTACAGCTATCGCTTCCTGACCCAGTTCGCGCGCACCGAGCAGACTGTCAGCCTGATCAATAAGCGCGACCTCAATGTGCTGGGCCGCCGCCTGTATGCGGCCTTTGAGCGCAAGGCCGGCAAAGTCGAGTTCATCAACCCCGGCATCGCCCCGGACCTGGCCGAAGACACCCTGACCCTGGTGCAATCGCCCATCCGCAAGGAGCCGGGCCAGCACCACTGGGGCCTGTACAACGGCAACCTAACCGCCCTGGAGTGGGAGCACTTCGCGCCGATCAAGCGCAGCCGCGACCTCCTGGAAATGCTCACCTGGTGCCACCGCAATGGCGTGATCGACAGCAGTACCCGCCTGGCCCTGCACCCTGGCGCCAGCGATCTGACCGAATTCGAGCTGTTCAACCTGCTGGGTAGCCTGCAACAGAGCATCGCCCTGCCCCTGGCCAGCGTCGATGAAGAACGCCTGCTGCGCTCGGCGGTGCCCGAAGAGGTATTGCTGCTGATCAACGTCGGCATCGACCCGCTCAAGCACCACCGCGACCTGAATATCCTGATGACCACCGAGCGCACCGACTCCCTGAGTTATGCCGGTGTACGCGACAACCTGGTGCTGACCCTGGACCAAGTCACCCTCAATAGCTGGAACGAGGTGATGGTCAGCCGCTACGACGGCCCCCAGGCCCTGCTCGACTGCCTGCGCGACTATCTCAACCAACTGCCGCCGGACCACCTGCCACGCCTGCGGGTGCGCTGCTTCTGCCACAACCGCGCGCAATTCATTGCCCGGCGTGTGGAAGAAATCTTCGACACCGCGCAGAACCTACTGCTGGCTCAGGGCAACCACCGTTATGTGTTGCAAGTACAACAGCACTATCACGTCATGGAGTTGGTACCGGGCCAGGCCACCCATGTGTCGCTGCCGACCCAGGACGCCTTGATCGCCTACCTCAGCGAAGAACTGGCCAGCTTCAGCCCGCTGCACCTGGACGCCATGGCCCTGGAAGACCACGAGCTCGCGTTGCTGCTGCCCATGGGGATGGCCGATTGCATTCAGGTCTTCTACCGGGTCAACGAAAACTTCGCCGAACTGTACGTGCTGGATGAATTCAACGCGCTCTGGCAGCAACGCTTGCCGTTCCATGATGAACAGAGCCTGCTGGTACCGTTGCAGCGCTTTCTGCAGTCGATCATTTATCGCCGTGACGCCCTGTCGCCCCTGGACCCGCAACAACCGCTGGGTGCGGTGCAAATCCTGTACTACCAACTGCTACCGTCAGGCAGCAACCGCGCACGCGGCATCGAGCCGCGGCCGGCACCGCAAAACCCGGCAAACAAGCCGTTTTATGACGTGCAGGCAATTATCGGCAAGGCGGCGCCTGGCCAGGTGGGGATTACCCTGTACTGCAATCAGCGGGAGTTTTCCGAACTGGAGTTTGGCGACCAGCTGTTTGCAGTGGTCGCCCAGGAGATCGTCGGGCAGCGCCGGGAAGCCGAGCGCTACCGCTGCTATATCACTGATCTGGACCTGTCGGGTCTGCTCGGCGATGTGCAGAGCCCAAGCAATCTGTACCTGCGTTACAAGGCCGAACTTGAGCGCTCACTGAACCAGGCACTGAGCCGGATCTAGAGCGAAAAGGGACCGCCGTCTTTGGGCTGGGCTTCAACGCTGAGCAATTCAAGCTTGAGGGTCTTGCCGCCAGGTGCTGGCCAATCAATATGCTGGCCCACTTGCAAGCCAAGCAAGGCACTGCCCACCGGGGCCAGGATCGAGATCTTGCCTTCATCGGCGTTCGCGTCTTTCGGATAGACCAGGGTCAGGTGGTAATCCTTGCCGCTGCCTTGCTCACGGCAATGCACGCTGGAGTTCATGGTCACGACACCCGCAGGCACTTCATCGTGGCCAACCACGTCTTCGGCGCGATCGAGTTCGGCTTGCAACGCCGCGACGCCCGGAGCTTCGTCGCCCAAGCGGTCGATCAGTTGCTCCAGACGCTGCACGTCAAGACGGGTAAGAATGATGGACGGTGCGGTGGTCATGATTCAGGCAGACTCCTTTTTCCTGCACAAAAAAGCAAAACCCCGCCAGAAAAAGGCGGGGTTCTCACGGGCCTCTATGGGTCGAGGCGTACCCGGACACTACCACAGCACCATAAATAAACAAGACAGGCTCAGGGCGCGACTTTACGCTGCTCGGCCTGGGCCACGATCACGCGTCGCCGCTGATCATCGGCGGAGCGCCATTCCCGGATGTCTTCCACATGACGGAAGCAGCCGAGGCAGATTTTCTGCTCATCCAGGCGACACAAACTGATACAAGGTGACGGCACTGCCGGGCTGATATTGCTGAACAGCGGCTTGGGCGCACGCACAGGCGCAGACTGGCTCACGATCAGTCCTCGTCGGGGTTCAGCTCATCGAAGCCCAGTTCGACGCCAGCTTGCTCCTGAACCAGCCGCGCGAGCATTTCGCTGAGCAGCTCATCGCTGGTATCGCACTGCCAATTGTTGTCTTCTTCGTTGTAATCGAAGTGAAAACCACCGGAACGTGCAGCCAGCCACAGTTGGCGCAAAGGCTCCTGGCGACTGAAGATCAGTTGGGTGCCGTTCTCGAACTTGACGGTCAGCACACCGGCCGAATTTTCCAGGTCCACGTCCAGGCCGCTGTCGTCGAAAATATCTTCCAGCGCCTGCTGGGTCGAATCCACCAGGTCGTGAAAACGGGCTTCGGTCAAACTCATTGTGGCAACCTCAAAAGTGTCTGGTTTCGCTCGAGCGCCGCACGATACGGGCGAGCCCCGCCGATTGCAAAGGATACCGATTTCATTACAGATGGCGGTACGAAATATCCTCAGCCAGCGTAGCCCGCTTCTCGACTATCTCGGCAAACCCCCGCCGGACGGGTACTTCGGCGCATAGGCAAGCTGCCGGGTGGTCGGTATACTCGGGCGCAATTAATGCATATTCAAGGATTTCGCCATGAAGCGCCTGATCTCTTCTCTTGCTGCGCTCGTCGCGGTCGCTTGCCTCGTTAGTGCCTGTGGTCAAAAAGGCCCGCTGTATTTGCCCGATGACAGCAAAGACCCGAATGACCAGGCGCAATCGTCGCAAAAGCCCGCCAAAGCGCATAAGCACGACACCTACTAAGGGAACCTCATGGACGCTTTTAACTACCGGGACGGCGAGCTGTTCGCGGAAGGCGTGGCGCTGTCCGCGATTGCCGAGCGCTTTGGCACCCCGACCTATGTGTACTCGCGCGCGCACATCGAAGCCCAGTACCGCTCATTCACCGACCCTCTCGATGGCGTACCGCACCTGGTGTGCTACGCGGTCAAGGCCAACTCCAACCTGGGTGTACTGAATGTCCTGGCGCGTTTGGGCGCCGGTTTCGACATCGTCTCCCGTGGCGAGCTGGAACGTGTGCTGGCCGCTGGCGGCCAGGCCGACAAGGTCGTGTTCTCCGGCGTCGGCAAAAGCCGTGAAGACATGCGCCGCGCCCTGGAAGTCGGCGTGCATTGCTTCAACGTCGAGTCCGCCGAGGAGCTTGAACGCCTGCAGGTCGTCGCGGCCGAGATGGGCGTTCGCGCGCCGATCTCCCTGCGCGTCAACCCCGACGTCGACGCTGGCACCCACCCATATATTTCCACCGGTCTCAAAGAGAACAAGTTCGGCATCGCCATCGCCGACGCCGAGGACGTCTACATCCGCGCCGCCCAGCTGCCGAACCTGGAAGTGTTGGGCGTCGACTGCCATATCGGCTCGCAACTGACCACCCTGCCACCGTTCCTCGATGCCCTCGACCGCCTGCTGGCGCTGGTCGATCGCCTTGGCGAATGCGGCATCTACCTGCATCACATCGACCTCGGTGGCGGTGTCGGCGTGCGTTATCGCGATGAAGAGCCACCGCTGATTGCCGACTACATCAAGGCCGTGCGCGAGCGCATCGAAGGCCGCGACCTGACACTGATGTTCGAACCGGGCCGTTTTATCGTCGCCAATGCCGGCGTGCTGCTGACCCAGGTCGAATACCTCAAGCACACCGAGCACAAGGATTTCGCCATCGTCGACGCGGCGATGAACGACCTGATCCGCCCGGCGCTGTATCAGGCCTGGATGAATGTCACCGCCGTGAAGCCTCGCGACAGCCAGGCTCGTGCCTATGACATCGTCGGCCCGATCTGCGAGACCGGCGATTTCCTGGCCAAGGATCGTCAACTGGCCCTGGAAGAAGGCGATCTGCTGGCCGTGCATTCGGCCGGTGCCTACGGGTTTGTCATGAGCTCCAACTACAACACTCGCGGGCGTACCGCCGAGGTGCTGGTGGACGGTGATCAAGCGTTTGAAGTGCGTCGCCGTGAGACGGTAGCCGAGTTGTATGCTGGCGAAAGCCTGCTGCCGGAGTAAGCCATGCTGCTGCGTTTTACCAAGATGCACGGGCTGGGCAACGATTTCATGGTCCTTGACCTGGTCAGCCAGCACGCGCACATCCTGCCCAAGCACGCTAAACAGTGGGGCGACCGGCATACCGGGATTGGCTTCGATCAATTGCTGATCGTCGAGGCGCCGAGCAACCCGGAGGTGGATTTCCGTTATCGGATCTTCAATTCCGACGGCTCCGAAGTGGAGCAGTGCGGCAACGGAGCGCGCTGCTTTGCGCGCTTCGTGCTGGACAAGCGCCTGACCGCCAAGCGCCAGATTCGTGTCGAGACCAAGAGCGGCGTGATCGAGCTGGATATCCGTAATGACGGCCAGATCAGCGTCAACATGGGCGCGCCACGCCTGGTGCCCGCGGATATTCCGTTCCAGGCCGCCGAGCAGGCGACCCACTACGCGCTGGACGTCGATGGACAATCGGTGGATATCGCCGCCGTGTCGATGGGCAATCCCCATGCGGTGCTGCGGGTCAACGACATCAACAGCGCGCCCGTGCATGAGCTGGGGCCGAAGATCGAACATCACCCGCGCTTTCCGGCACGGGTCAATGTGGGCTTCCTGCAGGTGATCGACCGTTCCCGCGCGCAATTGCGCGTGTGGGAGCGCGGCGCCGGCGAAACCCAGGCCTGCGGTACCGGCGCTTGCGCTGCCGCCGTGGCCGCGATCAGCCAGGGGTGGATGGATTCGCCGCTGCTGATCGACCTGCCCGGTGGACGCCTGTCCATCGAATGGGCAGGCCCCGGCCACCCGGTGCTGATGACCGGGCCGGCCACGCGTGTATACGAAGGACAGGTCCGTCTATGAGTGAGCCGAGCTAATGACCGATAAGCCTCAAGTACCCGCCCAAGCAACCCCGAGCGAAAGCCTGGAGGCCGCAGCTGTCGCGGCGTACCTTGAGGCTAATCCGGACTTTTTCGTCGACCACGAAGAATTGCTGCCGGCCCTGCGCATCCCCCACCAGCGCGGCGATACCGTGTCGCTGGTGGAGCGGCAGATGAAGATCCTGCGCGAGCGCAACATCGAAATGCGCCATCGGCTCTCGCAGTTGATGGACGTCGCGCGCGACAACGACCGCCTGTTCGACAAGACCCGCCGCCTGATCCTCACACTGATGGATGCCACCAGCCTGGAAGAAGCGGTGATCGCCGTGGAAGACAGCCTGCGCCTGGACTTCCAGGTGCCCTTCGTCAGCCTGATCCTGTTCAGCGACAACCCGATGCCGGTGGGTCGCTGGGTCAGCGGTGGCGAGGCGCAAACCGCCATCGGCGGCCTGCTGTCCGAAGGCAAGACCATCTGCGGCACCCTGCGCGAGCATGAACTGGACTTCCTGTTCGGCACCGAACAACGCAAGCAGATCGGCTCCACCGCCGTGGTCGCCCTCAGCCATCAAGGTCTGCACGGCGTGCTGGCCATCGGCAGCCGAGACCCCGCGCATTACAAGAGTTCGGTGGGCACGCTGTTCCTGACCTACATCGCCGAAGTGCTGGGCCGCATACTGCCGCGCTTCACCACCGCCCTGCGCGCGGTGCGCTAGCCATGGAACGGCAACTGGACGCTTATTGCGCTCACCTGCGCAACGAGCGCCAGGTGTCGCCCCATACCCTGGAAGCCTACCGGCGGGACTTGAACAAGGTCCTGGCGTACTGCGAAAAACAACAGATCACCAGCTGGAAGGCCCTGGATATCCAGAGCCTGCGCAGCCTGATTGCGCGGCTGCACCAGCAAGGCCAATCCTCGCGCAGCCTGTCGCGCCTGCTGTCGGCGGTGCGCGGCCTGTATCACTACCTGAACCGTGAAGGCCTGTGCGACCACGACCCGGCCAATGGCCTGGCCCCGCCCAAGGGCGAACGGCGCCTGCCCAAGACCCTGGACACCGATCGCGCCCTGCAACTGCTCGATGGTGCCGTGGAGGATGACTTCCTCGCCCATCGCGACCAGGCGATCCTCGAACTGTTCTACTCCTCGGGCCTGCGCCTGTCGGAGCTGACCGGCCTGAACCTCGATCAACTGGACCTGGCCGACGGCCTGGTGCAAGTGCTCGGCAAAGGCAGCAAGACCCGCGTGCTGCCGGTCGGCCGGAAGGCCCGGGAAGCGCTGCAACTGTGGCTGCCCCTGCGCGCGCTGACCAACCCGGCGGACGACGCCGTATTCGTCAGCCAGCAGGGCCGGCGCCTAGGGCCGCGGGCCATTCAACTACGGGTCAAGGCGGCCGGTGAGCGCGAGCTGGGGCAGAACCTGCATCCGCACATGCTGCGGCACTCGTTTGCCAGTCATTTGCTGGAGTCGTCCCAAGACCTGCGCGCAGTGCAGGAACTGCTCGGCCACTCCGATATCAAGACCACGCAAATCTATACCCATCTGGACTTCCAGCACCTGGCAACGGTGTATGACAGCGCCCATCCACGGGCCAAACGCATCAAGGGCGGCGACTCATGAGTATCAAGCTGATCACCTTCGACCTGGACGACACACTCTGGGACAACGTACCGGTCATCATCAGCGCCGAAGCGTCGATGCGCGAATGGCTGGCCACCCATGCGTCCAAGGTCGGCGAACTGCCTCTGGAACACTTCGCCACCCTGCGCCAGCAGGTGCTGCAACGTCATCCCGAACTGAAACACCGCATCAGCCTCTTACGCCATCGCGTCCTGATACATGCGTTTGAAGAAGCAGGCTATCCACAGCCCGAGGCCACGCAAATGGCCGATGTGTGCTTTGAGGCGTTCATTCGTGCACGGCACCAGCTCACCGTGTTTCCTGAAGCCGAGCCCATGCTTCGGGCGCTGCGCCAACACTTCCTGCTGGGGGTGATCACCAATGGCAACGCGGATGTGCAGCGCGTGGGCCTGGCGGACTACTTTCACTTTGCCCTGCGCGCCGAAGATGTCGGCATCGCCAAGCCGGATGCGCGATTGTTTGAGGAGGCGTTGCAGCGTGGCGGGGTGGAGGCGAGTGCGGCGGTGCATGTCGGCGACCATCCCGGCGATGACATCGTCGGCGCGCAGCAGGCGGGGCTTCGTGCGGTGTGGTTCAACCCAGCGGGCAAGGTCTGGGAAGGGGACAAGCGCCCGGATGCGCAGATTCATAGCCTGGCGGAGTTGCCCGAGTTACTGCGCAGCTGGAACTGAGACTGATCTTGAGTGGCATACAGAGTTTGTTTCACACATGAAAAAGCCCGCAGCGACGGCGGGCTTTTTCACGCAAGCATGGGACGGACTTAAATAGGCCGGCTGCCGTACTTGTTGTCAGGCTTCTTGGGAGGGTCTGCAACCACATTGGGCTCGACCTCGACCACTTTGCCGCCTTTTGCGAGGAATTCTTCCATCGCACGGGCCAGCGCATCGCGCTCTTTGTTCTTGGCCTCGACGCTCGGCAGTTCGTCTACCGAAACAGCGGCCTTGGCCTTGCCTTTGGCAGCCGGAACAGGAACATCGTCACCGCCGTCGTCGTCAGCAACGTCTTCCGCCGCCGCTTCAAGACCTTCCTCGGTGTCGTCTTCGTCACCTACTTCCAGTTCGTCGTTTTCCAGATCATCGTCGCTCATGTTCTACCTCATGACTTGCGAAAAGCAGATTAGTTATAGCCCAGCTTCACCCTCTGTCGAGGTTGCCGGAAAAAAATCAACATCCACCGGATAACCAGTGGCTTATGCCCCATCACCGTGCAAAGTGGCGAGGACTTTACGAGCACCGCCATGATCACGGTGCTCGCCCAGATAAACACCTTGCCAGGTCCCCATCGCCAAGCGGCCGGCCTTCACCGGCAAACTCAGCTGGCAGCCCAGGAGACTGGCCTTGAAGTGCGCCGGCAGATCATCCGGGCCTTCGTCGTTGTGTTCGAACCCTGCCAGGCCTTGCGGCACCAGCGAGTTGAAATAACGCTCGAAGTCACGGCGAACCGCCGGATCGGCATTCTCGTTGACGGTCAACGAGGCCGAGGTGTGCTGCAGCCACAGGTGCAACAGGCCCACGCGACACGCCTTCAATTCAGGCAAGCCGGCAAGCAACTCGTCGGTCACCAGGTGAAAGCCCCGGGGCTTGGCCCGCAGGGTAATCAGGGTCTGTTGCCACATACAGTTCTCCGCCCATCGGCGCGCATTCTAGCGTGCTCTGGGAAAAAACAAAGTGCCGAATACGCCCACAGGGCTGTAAGACATACGCACACTGAAACGTGCCACGTGCGCTCCATCACAAACGGAGCGCAAAAACCGATACAGCTTGTTATGAATGACAAACGCCAGACAAAAAAATGCCCGGCAAGCCGGGCATGTTTTTTTGCGTACTTACAAGTTGTAGCCGCGTTCGTTGTGTTGCGCCAGGTCGAGGCCGACCGCCTCTTCTTCGTCGGTAACCCGCAGGCCCATGACCATGTCCAGCACCTTGAGGATGATGAAGGTCACGATGGCGGTGTAGATCACGGTGAAGCCAACGCCTTTGCACTGAATCCAGACTTGGGCTGCCACATCAGTCACGGTGCCGAAGCCACCCAGGGCCGGTGCCGCAAACACACCGGTCAGGATTGCGCCGAGGATACCGCCGATACCGTGGACACCGAAGGCGTCCAGGGAGTCGTCATAGCCCAGTTTGCGTTTGAGGGTCGTGGCGCAGAAGAAGCACACCACACCCGCCGCCAGGCCGATGATCAGCGCGCCCATCGGGCCCACAGTGCCGGCAGCTGGCGTAATGGCCACAAGGCCCGCAACCACACCCGAGGCGATGCCCAGGGCACTTGGCTTACCGTGGGTGAGCCACTCGGCGAACATCCAGCCCAGGGCGGCGGCGGCGGTTGCGATCTGGGTCACCAGCATCGCCATACCGGCAGTACCGTTGGCCGCAGCAGCGGAACCGGCGTTGAAGCCGAACCAGCCGACCCACAGCATGGCCGCGCCCACCAGGGTGTAACCCAGGTTGTGAGGCGCCATTGGCGTGGTCGGGAAGCCTTTGCGTTTACCCAGCACCAGGCACGCTACCAGGCCGGCCACACCGGCGTTGATATGCACCACGGTACCGCCGGCAAAGTCCAGCACGCCCCAATCACCCAGCAGCGAGCCCGGACCGCCCCACACCATGTGGGCAATCGGCGCGTAGACCAGGGTGAACCAGACGCCCATGAAGATCAGCATCGCGGAGAACTTCATACGCTCGGCGAAGGCACCGACAATCAGCGCCGGGGTGATGATGGCGAACGTCATCTGATAGGTGACGAACACCGCCTCAGGGAACAGCGCCGCAGGGCCGGTGATGCTGGCCGGCGTCACACCCGACAGGAACAACTTGGACAGGCCGCCCACGAAGGAGTTGAAGTTGACGACGCCTGCTTCCATACCGGTGGTGTCGAACGCCATGCTGTAGCCGTAGACGAACCACAGGATGGTGATCAAGCCAGTGATGGCGAAGCACTGCATCATCACCGACAGAATGTTTTTGGACCGCACCATGCCGCCGTAGAACAGCGCCAGGCCGGGAATGGTCATGAACAGCACGAGCGCGGTGGATGTGAGCATCCACGCGGTATCACCGGAATTGAGGACTGGAGCCGCCACTTCGTCTGCCGCCATGGCCAGGCCGGGCATTACGATGGACAACAGGGCTCCGAGCCCTGCGAATTTACGCAGAGTCATATTGTTTTCTCCTGGGGCGTTGGGGTTTGGCGGCTTAGATTGCGTCGGTATCGGTTTCGCCGGTACGGATGCGAATAGCCTGTTCCAGATTGACCACGAAGATCTTGCCGTCACCGATCTTGCCAGTGTTGGCGGCCTTGGTTATCGCCTCGATAACCCGATCAAGATCCTTGTCGTCAATGGCGACATCAATCTTCACCTTCGGCAGGAAATCGACCACGTATTCCGCGCCGCGATACAGCTCGGTGTGACCCTTCTGCCGACCGAAGCCTTTGACCTCAGTAACGGTAATGCCCTGCACGCCGATCTCGGACAACGACTCGCGTACATCGTCCAACTTGAACGGCTTGATGATGGCAGTGACTAGCTTCATGAAAACTCTCTCCCGAATTGGTGGACTTGCCCCAGGAAAACAAACCCGTCTCAAGTCTAAGCGCAGCGCCTGGCTTTGTAACGCGTCGTCGCAAGAGCAGTTGCCATTACGACGCCAGCGAACCACTGGTGACGAAACCTGTACCCCTGATCCGTCGGCGCACTGCATTCGTCACAGCGACTGCATCAGTGCATGGGTCATGATCGTCTAAGCAGAAACCTTGCCAGCTCCGTAAAAACCACTGAAATCAGTCCCTTGCTCACTTATGCCCACCGGCGGGGCTTCATGGCGGCCGCAATGCGCACAAAAACAGTGCGCCACCTCCCGGCCCCCTGCGCGAAAAGCGTGCGCATCGGGCCCTGGAAAAGACTATAGACGCTGCGTGATACACTGCCGGCCAACAGTTTTCCGGAATATTTCCCATGCTCGCGCCCAAAGACCTCCTCGACGCCCTGAGCGGCCACGCCTCTCGCCTGTTCAGCGGTGACACCCCGCTGCCCCGCAATGAAATCGAAAGCCAGTTCAAGGCCTTGTTGCAGAGTGGCTTCAGCAAACTGGACCTGGTGAGTCGGGAAGAATTCGACAGCCAGATGGTGGTACTGGCCCGCACGCGTGCGCGGTTGGAGAGCCTTGAGGCGAAAGTCGCGGAATTGGAAGCAAGGTTGAACCCGCCCGCCGAATAAGTTCAACCCCTGGGGGGCTCACGGCCCCCTGGATACGTTCTGTAAAACCTCCCCGCCTCATTCTTCCCCACCTCATCTACCCTTGAAAAACCGCAGGAAGCGGGCCCCACTTTTCAAGGAACGAGCATGTCCCTCGCCATTGTCCACAGCCGCGCCCAGATTGGCGTCGAAGCCCCTGCCGTCACCGTCGAAGTGCATATGGCCAATGGTTTGCCGTCGTTGACGCTGGTCGGTCTGCCAGAAGCGGCGGTCAAGGAAAGCAAGGACCGCGTGCGCAGCGCCATTCTCAACTCCGCCCTGCAATACCCCTCCCGCCGCATCACCCTCAACCTGGCGCCCGCCGATCTGCCCAAGGAGGGTGGGCGTTTCGATCTGGCGATTGCCCTGGGAATCCTCGCAGCCAGTGTGCAGGTGCCGGCATTGATGCTCGATGACGTGGAATGCCTGGGAGAGTTGGCGTTGTCCGGCGAGGTGCGCGCGGTGAAGGGCGTGCTGCCGGCAGCGCTGGCGGCGCGCAAGGCCGGGCGCACGGTAATAGTGCCCCGGCACAATGCCGAGGAAGCATGCCTGGCTTCAGGGCTGAAAGTGATTGCGGTGGACCATCTGCTCCAAGTGGTGGCGCACCTGAATGGGCACGTGCCGATTGAGGCCTATAAATCCGACGGTTTGCGGTACTTGAACAAACCTTACCCGGACCTGAGTGAAGTTCAGGGCCAATTGGCAGCCAAGCGCGCGTTGCTGATTGCGGCGGCCGGCGCGCACAACCTGTTGTTCAGCGGGCCACCCGGCACCGGCAAGACCCTGCTTGCCAGCCGTCTGCCCGGCTTGTTGCCGCCATTGAGCGAGCAGGAAGCCCTTGAAGTCGCGGCGATTCAATCCGTGGTCAGCCTGGCGCCCTTGAGCCATTGGCCCCATCGACCGTTTCGTCAGCCCCATCATTCGGCATCAGGCCCTGCACTGGTAGGCGGTGGGTCGAGGCCGCAACCGGGGGAAATCACTCTGGCCCACCATGGGGTGCTGTTCCTGGATGAACTGCCCGAGTTTGATCGTAAAGTGCTGGAGGTTTTGCGCGAGCCACTGGAATCGGGGCATATCGTGATCTCACGTGCCCGTGACCGCGTGAGTTTCCCGGCGCGCTTTCAACTGGTCGCCGCGATGAACCCCTGCCCTTGCGGCTACATGGGCGACTCCAGTGCGCGCTGTCGCTGTACGCCGGAGCAAGTCCAGCGCTACCGCAACAAACTCTCCGGGCCGTTGCTGGATCGGATCGACCTGCACCTGACGGTAGCCCGCGAAATCACCGCGCTGAACCCGGCCCCGCAGCCAGGGGACAACACCGCCAGCGCCTCGGCACTGGTTGCCCAGGCCAGGGAACGCCAGCAACAGCGCCAGGGCTGCGCCAATGCGTTCCTGGACCTGCCGGGTTTGCGCCAGCATTGTGCGCTGTCGAGGCCGGATGAAGCCTGGCTGGAAAGCGCCTGCGAGCGTTTGACCCTGTCCCTTCGAGCGGCCCACCGCCTGCTCAAGGTCGCCCGCACCCTGGCGGATCTGGAGCGCGCAGACACTATCGAGCGCAGCCACATTGCCGAGGCCCTGCAATACCGGCCATCGGCCTCCAACTCGGCGGACGGTGCAAACGCCTAGAAGTCAAAATCAGCGATAAACCGGCGCGCGGCCGCGACGAGGCAGGCGACCATTGAGCAACGCATACGCGGCCAAGCCGATCAACAAGCCCCAAAACGCGCCACCGATCCCCAGCAGGTTGATGTTGGCGGCGCATGCCAGAAAGGTGATCAGCGCGGCTTCCCGTGAACGGACGTCCGCCATGGCGTTGGCCAGGCTGGCGCCGATGGTGCCCAGCAGGGCCAAGCCGGCCAGGGTGGTGATGAACGCCGGCGGGAACGCCATGAATACGGCGGCCAGCGTCACCCCGAACACTCCGACGAGGATGTAGAACACCCCGGCGGCAACCCCGGCGACCCAGCGCTTGGACGGGTCTTCCGAGGCTTCCTTGCCCGTGCAGATGGCCGCTGTAATGGCCGCGACGTTGAACGCGTGCGAGCCGAACGGCGCCATCAACAGCGAGCCCAGCCCGGTCACCGTCAGGATCGGGTTCGCGCTGGTCTTGAAACCATCGTTGCGCAACACCAGCATGCCCGGCATGTACTGGCCCGTAAGGGTGATCAGAAACAGCGGCAGCGCCACACTGAGCAAGGCATTGAGCGAGAACACGGGCTGGGTGAATACCGGCGCCGCCAGTTGCAGGGACAGCCCCGACAGGTCCACCCGCCCCTGCACCAGCAGGAATCCCAGGCCCAGCAGCAGAATACCGACGACCGCATAGCGTGCAGTGAACCGCTTGAGCGCGACGTAAGCGGCGATCAACAAGCCGACCAGCACCGGGTCGAGGCTCATGCCACCAAACGCGCCGATGCCGAACTGCAGCAGAATCCCCGCCAGCATGGCCGCCGCGATGCCCGGCGGAATCAGCCGGATGACTTTTTCAAAGCAGCCGGACAGCCCGAGCAGCACAAATGCCACGGCTGACACGATGTACGCGCCGACCGCCTCGGCGTAAGGCGTAGCAGACAACGCGACCACCAGGAACGCCGCCGCGGGGGTCGACCATGCGGTGATGATCGGCTCGCGGCTCACCCAGCTGAGAAACAGCCCGGTCACCCCCACGCCGATCGACACCGACCAGACCCACGACGCCGTCAGCTCGGGGCTGAGCCCGGCCACCTTGGCCGCCTGGAACACCAGAATGAAGGTGCCGCCATAATTGACGATGACCGAAATCAGCCCGGCCACAATGGGGTGGAACACGTCGCGCAGACGCAGCGACGACGGCGAGATTGAAGAAGACATAGGGACATTGCTCCTTGCCAGGCGAGGTATTGAGCCTCGCGTGATGGGTCGTTGGCCGGCCTTGAGGCGGTGGCACGGGTGAAAGTCTACGGATAGACTGGCCTGCCGTTACCGGCCAATTCTTCAAAGCAAGGCAGACCGCATGGCGAAAACCTTCGAGCTGGAAACCCTGCAAATGCGCCTCGACGACGCACAACTCCGGCAGTTGGATCTGCACCAGCGAATCCAACGGGCACTGCGGGCCTTGATCCTCGATGGCGTACTGGCGCCCGGCCTGAAGTTGCCGGCGACGCGGGTCCTGGCCAAGTCATTGGGGGTCGCGCGCGATACGGTGGAGAACGCCTACGTACAGTTGCACCGCGATGGCTTTATCGTGCGGCGCGAAGGGTCCGGCAGTTACGTGTGCGAGGCCATCGGCGCCGAATTGCGCGGCGCCTCCCGCCGCCGCCAGGCGCAAGCGGTCAAAATCAGCCAGGCGGCGCCGGGCGCCGGCTTGAGCCAGCGCGGGCGGATGATCCTCGACAGCGGCGGCGTGAACGATCAACAAGTGATCAAAGCATTCGCCACCGGCCTGCCCGAAACCCGCTCGTTCCCGACCGATGTCTGGGAGCGCCTGCAACGCCAGGTGATGAAGGACTATCGCAGCAGCGTGCTGTTGCACGGCGACCCGCAAGGGAGCGAGTCGTTACGCAAAGCCATCGCGACGTATCTGAACCTTGAGCGCGGCGCCAACTGCGCGCCCGACCAGGTCCTGGTGCTGAGCAGTACGCGCCAGGCGCTTTTTCTGTGCGCACAGTTACTGGTGGATGTCGGCAAACCGATCCTGCTGGAGAACCCAGGCTATTTCGGCGCCAGGAAGGCCTTCGAAACCGCCGAGGCCAAGGTCGTGCCCATCGATGTCGATGCGTCCGGCATCCGCACCGACCTGCTGCACGCCGACCGCAGCGGCGCCCATTGCGTGTATGTCACGCCCTCTCATCAATACCCGACCGGCGCCACGCTGACCCTGGAGCGGCGTCTTGAGTTGATCAACTGGGCCGCGGAAAAAGG
Source organism: Pseudomonas extremaustralis (assembly GCF_900102035.1). Taxonomy (NCBI): domain Bacteria; kingdom Pseudomonadati; phylum Pseudomonadota; class Gammaproteobacteria; order Pseudomonadales; family Pseudomonadaceae; genus Pseudomonas; species Pseudomonas extremaustralis. The sequence continues at coordinate 5,117,237 of NZ_LT629689.1, read as the reverse complement.
CAAATGGGTCATCGAAGATGACTACGACAGCGAGTTCCACTACGCCGGCAAACCCACGGCCTGCGTGCAAGGCCTGGACAAGTACCAGCGCACGCTGTACCTCGGCACCTTCAGCAAGACCCTGTTCCCCGGCCTGCGCATGGGCTACATGGTGCTGCCCCGTGAACTGGTCAAGGCCTTTACCTACGCGCGCAGCATGCTGGACGGCCACACTCCGCAAATCCTGCAGCTGACGCTGGCGCGCTTCATGGAGGACGGGCATTACAACGCCCACGTCCGGGCGATGCGCAAACTCTACGCCGGGCGCCAAGCCATCATGCTCGATGCCATCGGCAAGCACCTGGGCCATGTGGTCACAGCGTGTCGGCCCCAGGGCGGGCTGCAAATTCCCTGCGTGCTGCACGAGGGCTGGTCGGAAGAAAAAACCATCCGCCAGGCCGCCAGCGCGGGCGTGCAACTGCCCGGTCTCAGCCGACTGTATGCCGGTGCGGCAACGCAACAGGGATGGTTATTGGGCTACTCGTCCCTGACTGCCCATGAAATCGAAACCGCCATGCGCCGCCTGGCTCACGCGCTCAAAGCACGCTAGCCAGGCACGCCGTCAACGGAACCGGTCGACCTCTTGGCGCAGGCTCGCCGCCAGCGTCTCCAGTTCCTTGGCGGTAATCGCCAGGTTCGACACCACTTCGCGCTGCTCGCTGTTGGCCAGTGCAATGCTTTGCAGGTTGCTGCTCAGCAAGGTCGCGGTGCTGCTCTGCTCCTGGGTGGCGGTGGTGATCGCGGCGAATTGCTGACCGGCCGAGCGGCTCTGCTCGTCGATACGTGCCAGGGCCGACGCCACGTCGGCGTTGCGTGACAAGCCTTCCTGCATCAGCGCGTTGCCCTGTTCCATGGTGCTGATGGCGTTGCCGGTTTCCTGCTGGATGCTCTGGATCATCCCGGAAATTTCATCGGTGGCCTGGCGGGTGCGTGAGGCCAGGTTGCGCACTTCGTCGGCGACCACGGCAAATCCTCGGCCTTGCTCACCGGCACGGGCGGCCTCGATGGCGGCATTGAGCGCCAGCAGGTTGGTCTGTTCGGCGATCGAGGTGATCACGCCGACAATGCCGCCGATTTCCTGGGAGCGCTGGCCCAAGGTGTTGATCACCGTGGCCGTACTGTTCAGCGCGGTGGCGATGTGTTCCAGGGACGACGATGCCTCTTGCATTGAGGTCCGGCCAATGCGGGTCTGCTGGGCGTTTTCCTGGGCCAGTCGCTCGGTGTTGCCCATGTTGTCGGCGATGTTCAGCGAGGTGGCGCTGAATTCTTCCACCGCGCCGGCCATGCTGGTGATCTCGCCGGACTGCTGCTCCATGCCCTCATACGCCCCGCCGGACAACCCGGATAACGCCTGGGCACGGCCGTTGACCTCTTCGGCGGCCTTGCGGATGTGCGAAACCATGGTCGACAGCGCTTCCCCCATCTGGTTGAAGCTGCGCGCCAACTGGCCGATCTCGTCATGGCTGGACACGTTCAGCCGTGCGCTCAAATCACCGGCGCCCAAGGCCTCGGCCTGACGTACCAGGTCACTCAGGGGCTGCAATTTGCTGCGCAGCAGCCAGACCGTCGCCCCCACCGCGAACAGCATCGCCAGCGCACTGCCAATCACCAGACGAATGCCCACCGCCCACGTGACTGCGCGGATTTCAGCCTTCGGCATGCTCGCCACCACTGACCACGGGCCGCCTTCGAACGGCACCGAAACGCTGTAGAAGTCTTCGTTCTTGTCGCTCCAGAAACGCCCTTCACCCGGCTTTTTCGCCAGGTCGAGCATCACCGGGATCGCCTGCTCTAGCGCCTGCACACCGGCCGGTGGCACCAGCCAGCGCTTCTGTTCGTCCAGCAAGGCCAGAGAACCGGTCTTGCCGATTCGGAAGCGTTTGAGGTTGTCGAACTGGGCGTTCTGGGCATCGGTGTAGTCGAAGCCGACGAACAGTACCGCAATCACCTTGCCGGCGGCATCGCGCACTGGCGTGTATTGGGTCATGTAGGACCGTTCGAACAGCACCGCGCGGCCGACATAACTCTGCCCGGCCAGCAGGCGTTGATACGCCGGATGCTGATGGTCCAGGGCCGTACCGATGGCGCGACTGCCGTCTTGCTTGGTCAGGGAGGTACTGATGCGGACAAAGTCTTCGCCGCTGCGCACAAACACCGTGGCCACGCCGCCGGAGGTGTCCTTGAATTCATCGACCTCAGCGAAATCGTTGTTCAGCAGATGACTGCCCAGATACAGGCCTGGCGTCTGTATCCCGGCGATAGCCACTGGCTGGTCACCGCGCACACTCAAGCCGGCGCCGAAACGCTTTTCGAACAGCCCGCTCAAACGCTGAGTACTCTCGCGCAAGGTGCTGTGGAAGGTATTGAGTTGATCGGCGAGCAGGCGTGCCTCGCTGGCCAGGTGTTCCTCACGGGTGTCGAGGTTGGCGGAGTCGAGGGAACGCAAGGCAAACACGGTACTGCCGCTGATGACGACGGCCAGAATCACAGCGAGCGCAAGGCCTAACTGTGAAGCGATCCGGGCACGGGGTTTAGACATGACGGCTCCTGGCCGACGCCTGGATCGTCCTGATCTCATAGCGCTGCTCGGCAAATTATCGAGTGGGAAACGTTGGTGCACGATAGTTCCAACACCCCTACTTCGGCGGCCAGAAGCAATACTTGAGCGATTCGCAGGGGTATCTCGCAAACGATTGCATCGGCTGTTTTCCCCACGTCAGCCGAGGCGTTCGACCTGGGGCAGTTCCATGGCGCTGACTTCGCTCTGGAGAAAGTCCGCCAGCCGCCGCAAGCGCTCGCCGCCGGGACGGGTCTTCGGCCACACCAGGTAGTAACTTTCCCCACTGGCCACGGCGGTGGGCCACGGCAGGCTCAGCCGGCCCTGGGCCACGTCTTCGGCCACCATCAGCAGATCGCCCATGGAGACGCCATAACCCCGCGCGGCGGCGATCATGCCCAGCTCAAGGGTGTCGAATACCTGCCCGCCCTTGAGCGACACCTGGGAGGACAGCCCCATACGTTGCAGCCAGTTGCGCCAATCCCGCCGGTCGGGCGTGGGGTGCAGCAATTCGGCGGTGGCCAGCCGCGCAGCGTCCCAAGGCCCATCGTCCAACAGGTTCGGGGCACCGACAGGAATCAGCAGTTCAGGGAACAGGTAGCAGGCTTCCCAGTCCGCCGGAAAATGCCCATAGCTCAGCAATACCGCGCAATCGAAGGGCTCCTGGTTGAAGTCCACTTCGTCCACGCTCATCCACGCGCTGGTCAGTTGCACCTCATTGCCCGGCTGCAAATGCCGGAAACGACTGACCCGCGCCAACAACCAGCGCATGGTCAGCGTGGACGGCGCCTTCATGCGCAGGATGTCGTCTTCGGCGTTCAGGGTATGGCAGGCCCGCTCCAGCGCGGCGAACCCTTCGCGCACGCCGGGCAACAGCAAGCGCGCGGCTTCGGTGAGTTGCAGGTTACGGCCGCTGCGTTGGAACAGGCGGCAGGCGAAATGCTCTTCCAGCGTGCGGATATGGCGGCTGACCGCGCTCTGGGTAATCGAAAGCTCCTCCGCCGCGCGGGTGAAGGAGTTGTGCCGCGAGGCGGCTTCAAACGCGCGCAAGGCGTAAAGCGGAGGAAGACGACGAGACATGAGGAAAGCTCCGACGGCGCAATGCCCAAACCCTACCAGAATCAATCAGGCATGAGTTTTAATCATGCATATGATCGCATTTATCCCTTTGTGCAACGGTCTGAGAGCGCCGAGAATCAGCCCTTCCCCTCCCCAATGACTTTTTGAGCGTGATGATCATGCAGCATCCAGCACGTAGCGAACTCTGGGCCATTCTGCGGTTGTCCGGGCCGTTGATTGCCTCGCAGTTGGCACACATGCTGATGGTGCTGACCGACACGCTGATGATGGCGCGCCTGAGCCCCGAAGCCCTGGCCGGTGGCGGATTGGGCGCGGCGAGTTACTCATTCGTATCGATTTTCTGCATTGGCGTGATTGCCGCCGTGGGCACGCTGGTAGCCATCCGTCATGGCGCCGGCGATATCCACGGCGCCACCCGCCTGACCCAAGCCGGGCTGTGGCTTGCCTGGCTGATGGCCCTGGCGGCCGGTCTACTGCTGTGGAACCTCAAGCCTGTCCTGCTGATGTTCGGCCAGACTGAAACCAATGTGCACTCGGCCGGGCAATTCCTGACGATCCTGCCGTTCGCCCTGCCCGGGTACCTGAGCTTCATGGCCTTGCGCGGCTTCACCAGCGCCATCGGCAAGGCGACGCCAGTGATGGTGATCAGCCTGGGCGGCACCGTCCTCAATTACCTGCTCAACCATGCGTTGATCGAAGGCATGTTCGGCCTGCCGAAACTCGGCCTGGTGGGCATTGGCCTGGTCACTGCCATCGTCGCCAATGGCATGGCGTTGGCGTTGATGTGGTACATCCGCAGCAACCGCACTTACGCCGCCTACCCGCTGAGCGCGGGCCTGCTGCGCCTCAATACCCAGTACTTGCGCGAGCTGTGGCGACTGGGCCTGCCGATTGGCGGTACCTATGCGGTGGAAGTCGGGCTGTTCGCCTTTGCGGCGCTGTGCATGGGCACCATGGGCAGCACCCAGTTGGCGGCGCATCAGGTCGCCCTGCAGATCGTATCGGTCGCCTTTATGGTGCCGGCGGGAATGTCCTACGCAGTCACAATGCGCATCGGCCAGCATTACGGCGCCGGGCAATTGGTACAGGCCCGTATGGCCGGACGCGTCGGCATAGGATTTGGCGCGGCGGTGATGCTGGGATTTGCCGCCGTGCTGTGGCTGTTTTCTGATCCGCTGATCGGACTGCTGATCGACCACAACGACCCGGCGTTCCACGACGTGATCATCCTGGCTGTCAGCCTGCTCGCCGTCGCCGCATGGTTCGAATTGTTCGACGGCGTGCAAACCATCGCCATGGGCTGCATTCGCGGGCTCAAGGACGCCAAGACCACCTTCCTGATCGGTGCGGGCTGCTACTGGCTGATCGGCGCGCCTTCTGCCTGGCTGATGGCCTTCACCCTGGGCTGGGGACCGACCGGTGTATGGTGGGGCCTGGCGCTGGGCCTGGCCTGTGCGGCGGTCAGCCTGACCTGCGCGTTTGAGGCGAAGATCAAGCGCATGATCCGCCGGGAGCCAAAGGCCCACCGCGGGTTTCACGCCGCACAGACCGAGTGAGACGGACTAGCCCAGCAAGGCTTGCTGGCTTTGACCGAACGTCAGGTATTCCACCAACTCGGCCAACGGCAGCGGCTTGCTGATCAGGTAGCCCTGGGCCTGGTCGCAGCCGAACAAGCGCAATAGCGCCAGTTGCTCTGGGGTTTCCACCCCTTCGGCCACCACTTCCAGGTTGAGGTTATGCGCCAGGTTGATCATGGCGTGCACCAGCTTGCGGTTCTCTTCGCGCTCTTCCATGCCGCCGACAAAACTCTTGTCGATCTTCAACAAGGCGATCGGCAGGCTGTTGAGGTGCACAAATGATGAGAATCCGGTGCCGAAGTCATCCAGGGAAAACCGCACGCCCAAGCGGCCAAGCGCGTCCATGGTCTGCTTGACCAGGTCACTGCGGCGCATCACGGCGGTTTCGGTGAGTTCGAACTCCAGCCATTGTGCTTCCACCCCACGCTCGGCAATCAGCCGGCTGAGGGTCGAGAGCAACTGGCTGTCCTGGAACTGGCGGAACGACAGGTTGACCGCCATGTGCAGCGGCGGCAGGCCGCGTTCGCGCAAGTCCTGCATGTCGCGCAGGGCCCGGGAAATCACCCAGTAACCCAAAGGTACGATCAGGCCGCTTTGTTCGGCCAACGGCACGAATTCACTGGGCGGCAACAGCCCGCGCTCGCCGTGGCGCCAGCGCACCAGGGCTTCGAGGCCGACGATATGCCCGTCGTCCAGGTCCAGGCGCGGCTGGTAATGCAGCTCCAGCTCATCGCGACGCAGGGCCCGGCGCAGTTCGCTTTCCAGATCGGCCAGGCTGCGGGCGTTGCGGTTGATGCGTTCGTTGAAGATATGAAACGTGCAACCTTGGGTACTTTTGGCTTGCTGCATGGCGATATGGGCATGCCACATCAACGGGTCGGCACCAGCACGGGCGCGGGCATGCGCGATGCCAAGGCTGCAGCCGATCAGCAGGCTTTCGCCATCCACCCAATAAGGTTCGGCCATGACTTCGATGATGCGCTCGGCCATCCATTCGGCGCGCTGGGGTGCGCGGCGGGTGTCGATCAGCAAGGCAAATTCGTCGCTGCCCAGGCGTGCCAGTTGGTCGCCGGCTTCGAGCTGGCTCTTGAGCCGCGAGACCACTTGCAGGATCAGCCGGTCGCCGGCCTGGTGGCCGAGGGCATCGTTGGCGTGGCGGAAGTTGTCGAGGTCCAGGTGCCCCAGGGCCAGGCCGCGACCATCGTTGTCCGCCAGTCGCGCAGCCAGCAGGGTCTGGAAACCCTGGCGGTTGGCGATACCGGTCAGCGGGTCCTGTTCGGCCAGGCGCTGCAGGGTGTCTTCCAGCACGCCGCGCTCGCGCACATGGCGCAGGCAGCGACGCAGGGTGTTGGCGTCCAGGGCATGACGGACCAGCCAGTCACTGACCCCCAGGGGTACCACCAGTGGCTCCTGTTCCAGCAACAACACGCACGGCAAGCTGCAACGGCCAGGGCCGGGTTGCAGGTTGGGCGTGGTCAACAGCATGGCGCTGTGGTCGTCATCGAACAGACGACTCACCGAGTCCCAGTTGGGTGCACTGATCAGCACAGCCCCATCGCCCATCGGCGCCAGGCACTCGCGCAACAATGCTGCCCACTCAGGCATATCGGCCAGTAGCAGCAAACGCAAGGGTTCGACAGGCGTAGACAAGCTAGCTCCCTAGACTCTGCAAGATTTCGTTGGCCGCGCGCATTATGACGTGCGGCCTGGCAATCACCAATGACAAGAGTTATCAAATACAAGCAATGCGCACAAAAGGCGCAAATACCCCCACATCCTGCGGCAAAGTAACAAATGCGGCAAATTTAGATCGAGTGGTACGTCACACCATCGATCCAGGGCAGCAGAATCTTGCCAGCCTGTTAAAATGCCCGCCCTTTTGAACAATGACTCCCTGACTCTGTATGTCCCGACTCAATCCCCGGCAGCAAGAAGCCGTGAACTACGTCGGCGGCCCTCTATTGGTGCTCGCCGGCGCAGGCTCCGGCAAGACCAGCGTGATCACCCGCAAGATCGCGCACCTGATCCAGAACTGCGGCATCCGCGCCCAGTACATCGTCGCCATGACCTTTACCAACAAGGCGGCGCGGGAAATGAAAGAGCGCGTCGGCACCCTGCTCAAGGGCGGCGAAGGCCGCGGCCTCACCGTGTGTACCTTCCACAACCTGGGGCTGAACATCATCCGCAAGGAGCATGCGCGGCTGGGCTACAAGCCGGGTTTCTCGATCTTCGACGAGACCGACGTCAAAGCCCTGATGACCGACATCATGCAGAAGGAATACGCGGGCGACGACGGCGTCGACGAGATCAAGAACATGATCGGCGCCTGGAAGAACGACCTGGTCCTGCCGCCCGAAGCCCTGGAAAACGCGCGCAACCCCAAGGAACAGACCGCCGCCATCGTCTACACCCACTACCAGCGCACGCTCAAGGCGTTCAACGCGGTGGACTTCGACGACCTGATCCTGCTGCCCGTGAAGCTGTTCCAGGAACACAAAGACATCCTGGAAAAGTGGCAGAACAAAGTGCGCTACCTGCTGGTGGACGAATACCAGGACACCAACGCCAGCCAATACCTGCTGGTCAAGCTGCTGATCGGCACGCGCAACCAGTTCACCGTGGTGGGCGACGACGACCAGTCGATCTATGCCTGGCGCGGCGCCCGCCCGGAAAACCTGATGCTGCTCAAGGACGACTACCCGTCCCTGAAAGTGGTGATGCTGGAGCAGAACTACCGCTCCACCAGCCGCATCCTGCGCTGCGCCAACGTGCTGATCTCGAACAACCCCCACGAGTTCGAAAAACAACTGTGGAGCGAGATGGGCCACGGCGATGAGATCCGCGTGATCCGCTGCCGCAACGAAGACGCCGAAGCCGAGCGCGTGGCCGTGGAAATCCTCAGCCTGCACCTGCGCACCGACCGGCCCTACAGCGACTTCGCGATTCTCTATCGCGGTAACTACCAGGCCAAGCTGATCGAGCTGAAGTTGCAGCATCACCAGGTGCCGTATCGTCTGTCCGGTGGCAACAGCTTTTTCGGACGCCAGGAAGTCAAAGACCTGATGGCCTACTTCCGGCTGATCGTGAACCCGGACGACGACAACGCTTTCCTGCGGGTGATCAACGTGCCGCGCCGGGAAATCGGCTCCACCACCCTGGAAAAACTCGGCAACTACGCCACCGAACGCAAGATCTCGATGTACGCCGCCACCGACGAAATCGGCCTGGGCGAACACCTCGACACGCGTTTCACCGATCGCCTGTCGCGCTTCAAGCGCTTCATGGACAAGGTGCGCGAGCAATGCGCCGGCGAAGACCCGATCAGCGCCCTGCGCAGCATGGTCATGGACATCGACTACGAGAATTGGCTGCGCACCAACAGCTCCAGCGACAAGGCCGCGGATTACCGCATGGGCAACGTCTGGTTCCTGATCGAAGCGCTGAAGAACACCCTGGAAAAAGACGAAGACGGCGAAATGACCGTCGAAGACGCCATCGGCAAGCTGGTACTGCGCGACATGCTCGAGCGTCAGCAGGAAGAGGAGGACGGCGCCGAAGGCGTGCAGATGATGACTTTGCATGCGTCCAAGGGCTTGGAATTTCCCTACGTGTTCATCATGGGCATGGAAGAGGAAATCCTCCCACACCGTTCCAGCATCGAAGCCGACACCATCGAAGAAGAACGGCGCCTGGCCTACGTGGGCATTACCCGCGCGCGTCAGACACTGGCCTTCACCTTTGCCGCCAAGCGCAAGCAGTACGGCGAAATCATCGATTGTGCCCCCAGCCGGTTCCTCGACGAACTGCCGCCGGATGACCTGGCCTGGGAAGGCAATGACGACACCCCGACCGAGGTGAAGGCCGTTCGCGGCAACACCGCCCTGGCGGACATACGCGCGATGTTAAAGCGCTAGAATCGACTACTTTTCAATCTACTTTCGGCGCACCCCGCGCCATTAGAGGAAGCGTTCCGTGGAAGCACTGCACAAGAAAATTCGCGAAGAAGGCATCGTGCTTTCCGATCAGGTACTCAAGGTCGACGCCTTTCTGAACCACCAGATCGACCCGGCATTGATGAAACTGATCGGTGACGAATTCGCCGCGCTGTTCAAGGACTCGGGCATCACCAAGATCGTCACCATCGAAGCCTCGGGGATTGCCCCGGCGATCATGACCGGCCTGAACCTCGGCGTGCCGGTGATCTTCGCGCGCAAGCAGCAATCCCTGACCCTGACCGAAAACCTGTTGTCGGCGACGGTGTATTCCTTCACCAAGAAAGTGGAAAGCACCGTGGCGATCTCGCCACGCCACCTGACCAGCAGCGACCGCGTGCTGATCATCGATGACTTCCTGGCCAACGGCAAAGCGTCCCAGGCGCTGATCTCGATCATCAAGCAGGCCGGCGCCACCGTGGCAGGTCTGGGGATCGTGATCGAGAAGTCGTTCCAGGGTGGCCGTGCGGAGCTGGATGCGCAGGGTTATCGGGTTGAGTCCCTGGCTCGCGTGAAGTCGCTGGCCAATGGGGTCGTGACCTTCATCGAGTAATCGCTGACGAAACGCGATTAAACAGGTGGGAGGGGGCTTGCTCCCGATAGCGGTAGGTCAGTCAATTTATTGGTAACTGACACACCGCTATCGGGAGCAAGCCCCCTCCCACATTGGGTTTTGTGTGGGTTTTACAAGGGTTTGATAGGGGTTTTTAGTGCGCGGTGGCCTGCAGTCCGGCGAGCAGCAGGCGCTGGTACAGATCCTCTTTCAGCCCTTCCGGCTGGTCCAACCCCATCCGCTTCAGATGCTCGGGAAACGCCTCCGGCTCCGGCGCATCCAACGCCGCCTTGCCCAACTCCAGCATCTCCGTCAGCTTGAATTTGCTCTTGAGCCAGTTCAACGCCCGCAGCAGATCCCGCTCCTCGTCCGTGAAGTCGGTGCCCAGCGGATACTCCGGAAACAACCGTCGATGCCGCGCCTGGATGTCCTTGAGCCGCTCCGGCGTGTTATCGGCAAAACGCGGGTCCAGCTCGAAGTCCTTGGGCAGCTTGTCAGCCTTCTTCGCCTGTTCGATCAAGTCGTTCTGGAAACGTGAGTCGGTGATGTTGAGCAACGCCTCGATCACTTTGGCATCGGTCTGACCGCGCAAGTCGGCAATTCCGTATTCGGTGATGACAATATCCCGCAGGTGCCGTGGGATCGTGCAATGCCCGTACTCCCAGACGATATTGGAACTGACCTCTCCCGCCGCTTCGCGCCAGCTGCGCAAAATCAGGATCGAGCGCGCGCCTTCCAGCGCGTGGCCCTGGGCCACGAAGTTGTACTGCCCGCCCACGCCACTGAGCACGTGGCCACCTTCCAGTTGGTCGGCAACCCCAGCGCCGAGCAGGGTCACCACGATCGCGCTGTTGATAAACCGTGCATCCAGGCGCTGCAGACGCTTGAGTTCTTCCTGGCCATACAGTTCGTTGATGTAGCTGATGCGGGTCATGTCGAAATCCAGGCGCCTGGCGTGAGTCATTTCCTGCAAGCGCTGGTAAAAACTACGCGGCCCGAGAAAGAAGCCGCCGTGGATCGACACGCCATCGGGCTGCGCCGCGTCATCCAGCAGCCCTGCGTTGGCTTGCGCTTGCGTCGCCACGTCCGGATAGACCTTGCGCCGCACAATTCCCGCATCCGCCAGCACCAGCAGGCCGTTGACGAACATTTCGCTGCAGCCATAGAGGCCGCGGGCGAACGGGTCGACCCCGCCTTCACGACTGATCAGCGGCGCCCACCGGTACACATCGAGATCGGTCAGCAGCCGCCGATAGGCTTCGTTATCCGCCTGGCGGGCGAGCAAGGCGGCCGTGAGCGCATCGCCCATGGAGCCGATGCCGATCTGCAACGTACCGCCATCGCGCACCAGGGTGCTGGCATGCAGGCCGATAAAATGATCCTGGACACCCACCGGCATGTTCGGCGTGGAGAACAACGTGGTGCTGTCCTTTTCATCGAGCAGGTAATCGAATTCGTCCATGCCCAGCTCCGAATCACCGGGCATGTAGGGCAAATCGGTATGGACCTGGCCGACGATCAGCACGGTTTCCCCGGCGGCGCGGCGCTTGGCGATCATCGGTAGCAGGTCGAGGGTGATATCGGGGTTGCAGCTCAGGCTCAGGCGGTCCGGATGGTCAGGACTGCTGGCCACCAATTGCGCCACCAGGTTCAGGCCGGCGGCGTTGATATCGCGGGCGGCGTGGCTGTAGTTGCTGCTGATGTATTGCTGCTGGGCCGACACACTGTGGAGCAAGTTGCCGGGCTGCATGAAAAACTGCTGCACGCGGATATTGTCTGGAAGGCTGTCTTTATGCAGGTCAGCGAGAAAATCCAGTTCGGGGTAGTCGCCAAACACGCGCTCGACAAAGGGTTCGAGAAAGCGCTTCTGCAAGCCGTCGCCCAAGGCGGGGCGGCCCAGGCTCAGCGCGGTGTAAATGGTCAGCGACCGCTCAGGCAACTTGGCAATACGCCGGTAGAGCGCATTGACGAACAGGTTCGGCTTGCCCAGGCCCAGAGGCAGCCCCATGTGGACATGGGCCGGCAACCGCGCCAGGACGTCATCAACTGCTTGCTCGATTGAACATAACTGCACCATCCGACCCTCCTGACATTCCATGATTAGGGGTTGGACCGAGCTTGCCGGGTCTTTGCTGCAAAGAACAGCCTGAAAACAGAATTCAAGAAACAAAAAAGCCGCTCGTAAGCGGCGTTTTTGGCGAAGATCGGCAGATTACAGGCCAGACATCTTCTTGATAGCACCCTTGAGCTCGTCATCCGAGCAATCAGCGCATGTGCCTTTTGGCGGCATGGAGTTGATACCGGTGATGGCCTTGGCCAGGATGCCGTCGAGGCCGCCCTGGTGGTCGGCGCGGTCTTTCCAGGCGGCAGTGTCGCCGATCTTCGGTGCGCCCAGCAGGCCGGTGCCGTGGCATGCGTTGCAATGTTTGGCGATGATCGCGTCCGGTGTTTTCGCACCGCCGCCGCCGCCCGCTGTCGCAGCGACTGCCATCCCTTTGCACTCTTCGCCCTGAACGCAGACCTTCCCTACTGGGTCCAGGCGCTGGGCAATCGCATCACTGGCGGTCTTACTGACAGGAGGCTCAGCTTTCTGCCCACAGCCCCCAAGGGCTAATACTATTGCTGGTACAGCCAGCATTTTCATAATTAGGTTCACGCATTCACCCTCAATGGTGGCTATTCACGCCTGCGGCCACGGTTTCGCAGGCGGCGAAAGTATAACGGTTACCCCGCCTGGCCGAAACAACCCTATTAAATAAAGGGGGATTCAACCTGGCGAAATACGGCTCGGGTGCCTCTGCAACGCTGGCAGGACGCCTCTTCTATCAAAAGTTCGCCGGTGTGGCTGCGCTGATTAGTCGCGCCGGCACATCGAACGGATTGCGAAAACGGTGAGGCTTGGTGCTTTCAAAGTAGTAGCTATCGCCGGCTTCGAGCACAAAAGTTTCAAGACCGACCACCAATTCCAGGCGGCCTTCCACCAGAATTCCGGTTTCTTCGCCTTCGTGGGTGAGCATTTCTTCGCCGGTGTCGGCGCCAGGCGGGTAAATCTCGGTGAGAAACGTGATCGCCCGACCCGGATGCGCACGGCCCACCAGCTTCATGGTGACGGCGCCATCAGAGATGTCGATCAGTTCGTTGGCTTTGTAGACGACCTGTGTCGGTATTTCCTGGAGGACTTCCTCGGAAAAGAACTCGACCATCGACATGGGGATGCCGCCCAGCACCTTGCGCAAGGAACTGATGGAAGGGCTGACACTGTTTTTCTCGATCATCGAAATGGTGCTGTTGGTGACACCCGCACGCTTGGCGAGCTCACGCTGGGAAAGACCCTTCAGCTTACGGATGGATTGCAGTCGTTCGCCGACGTCCAATGCGGGAGCCTCCTAGGATTCAGGCTTTGTTGTAATTGAGCGGTATCATGGCGACAGCGTTCAGTATTTACAACACTTGGGCCTAAATCCCAGGCAACGGCCTTCGTCGTGGGCGATCAAGTGCCGCAATAGAGCCTTGGCACCCGGCGCAGGTTGCAAAAGATCTGGTAGGGAATGGTCTCGGCGGCCGTCGCGACGTCACTGGCGAGGATGTTCTTGCCCCACAGCTCGACGGTGGAACCCAAACCCGCTTGCGGCACGTCGGTCAGGTCGATGCACAGCATGTCCATGGACACACGCCCCAGCAACTGGCTGCGTTGCCCGGCGACCAGCACCGGCGTGCCGGTCGGCGCATGGCGCGGGTAACCATCGGCATACCCCATGGCAACCACGCCGATGCGCATCGGTTTTGGCGTGATGAACTTGGCGCCGTAACCCACGGGCTCGCCGGCCGGCAGTTCACGCACGCAGATGACTTTCGATTCCAGGGTCATCACCGGCTGCAAGCGCGCGGCGATGGCCTGGTCTTCGGTAAATGGCGTCGAGCCATACAGCATGATGCCCGGGCGCACCCAGTCGCTGGACACATTCGGCCACCCCATCACCGACGGCGAGTTGCGCAGGCTCACTTCGGCCGACAAGCCCTGGCGCGCCGCATCGAATATCGCCAGCTGTTCATTGCTGCGCACGCAATCGAGTTCGTCGGCACGGGCGAAGTGGCTCATCAACACGATCTTGGCCACCTTGCCGCTGGCCAGCAGGCGCTGGTACGCCTCGTGGTAGTCCTTGGGATGCAGACCAACGCGGTGCATGCCCGAGTCGAGCTTGAGCCAAACAGTGAGTGGCTTGCTCAAGGCCGCCTGTTCGATTGCCTCCAGTTGCCACAGCGAATGCACCACGCACCAGAAATCATGCTCGATGATCAGCGGCAGCTCGTCGGCTTCGAAAAACCCTTCGAGCAGCAATACCGGCGCGCGGATGCCAGCGGCCCGCAGCTCCAGCGCTTCCTCGATACAAGCCACGGCAAACCCGTCGGCCTCGGCTTCCAGCGCCTGGGCCACGCGCACGGCACCATGGCCGTAGGCATCGGCCTTGATCACGGCGAGGGCCTTGGCCCCCGTGACTTCACGGGCCAATTGATAATTGTGACGCAGGGCTTGGAGGTCGATCAGGGCACGGGCAGGACGCATGGCGGCAGGCTTCTAGGCGGCAAGGGAAGAAAAAACCGGCGCCGACCGACAACATCGGCGCCGGGAGAGGGATCGTTGTTTACGGCAGCGCAGCCACGACGGACAGCTCTACCAGAATTTCCGGTTCGCACAGCTTCGCTTCAACGGTGGCGCGGGCCGGGGCGACACCCTTGGGCAGCCATGTGTCCCACACCGCGTTCATGCCGGCGAAATCGGCGTCGATGTCTTTCAGGTAGATCGTCACCGACAGCAACTTGGTCTTGTCGGTACCGGCCAGGTCCAGCAAGCGCTCGATATTGGCCAGGGTTTCACGGGTCTGCTGTTCAATCCCGGCACTCAGATCGTCGCCGACTTGCCCTGCCAGATACACAGTCCCGCCGTGGGTAACGATCTGGCTCATGCGCTCATTGGTGAGCTGGCGCTGGATTGACATGTTTTGCAGTCTCCTGGTGGTTGCCATAACGGGAAATATCGAGGCCTTCGGCGCTGATCTGCGGGGTTTTCTTCGCCATCAGGTCAGCCAGCAGACGACCGGAGCCACAGGCCATGGTCCAACCGAGGGTGCCGTGGCCGGTGTTCAGGAACAGGTTCTTGAACGGAGTAGCGCCGACAATCGGTGTGCCATCAGGCGTGGTTGGACGCAGCCCGGTCCAAAAGATCGCTTCGGTCAGATCGCCGCCCTGAGGATAAAGGTCGTTGACGATCATCTCCAGGGTTTCACGCCGACGCGGGTTCAGCGACAGGTCAAAACCGGCGATTTCAGCCATGCCGCCGACGCGGATGCGGTTGTCGAAACGGGTGATCGCGACCTTGTAGGTCTCGTCGAGAATGGTCGATGTCGGCGCCATCGCCGGGTTGGTGATCGGCACGGTCAGCGAGTAGCCCTTGAGCGGGTATACCGGCGCCTTGATTCCCAGCGGCTTGAGCAACTGCGGCGAATAACTGCCGAGGGCCAGGACGTAGCGGTCGGCGGTTTCCAGCTTGCCGTCGATCCACACACCGTTGATGCGCTCGCCGGCGTGGTCGAGGCGCTGGATGTCCTGTTCGAAACGGAATTCCACGCCCAACTGCTTGCACATCTCGGCCAGGCGGGTGGTGAACATCTGGCAGTCGCCAGTCTGGTCGTTCGGCAGGCGCAGGGCACCGGCGAGGATATCGGTGACACTGGCCAGGGCCGGTTCAACGCGGGCGATGCCGGCGCGGTCGAGCAGTTCGAACGGCACGCCGGACTCTTTCAACACGGCGATATCTTTAGCCGCGCCATCGAGCTGGGCCTGGGTGCGGAACAGCTGGGTAGTTCCGAGCGTGCGGCCTTCGTAGGCAATGCCGGTTTCAGCGCGCAGTTCGTCGAGGCAGTCGCGGCTGTACTCGGACAAGCGCACCATGCGCTCCTTGTTCACCGCATACCGGCTGGCCGTGCAGTTGCGCAGCATCTGGGCCATCCACAGGTATTGGTCGATACTGGCAGTGGCCTTGATCGCCAGCGGCGCGTGGCGTTGCAGCAGCCACTTGATGGCCTTGAGCGGCACGCCCGGAGCGGCCCATGGTGAGGCGTAGCCAGGGGACACCTGGCCGGCGTTGGCGAAACTGGTTTCCATGGCAGCGGCAGGTTGACGGTCGACCACGACCACTTCAAAACCAGCCCGCGCCAAATAGTAGGCACTGGTCACCCCAATGACGCCGCTACCCAAGACCAGAACGCGCATTTTTATATCCTCATCGCGGCTGACCGCCGACGTGTGTTGTTCGAGCAATGATGTGCGCAGTATAAAAAGCAATCACCAGTGCATTTCACTATATAAATGCTTATATTTGGCGACAATTCTCGGCAAAAACCCTTTTCACAGAGGCGTATCCCCTATGCGTACCAACACCCAGACCAAGCGGGAGCTGGACAAGATCGACCGCAACATCCTGCGCATCCTACAAGCCGACGGGCGTATTTCGTTCACGGAGCTGGGGGAAAAGGTCGGACTGTCGACCACCCCCTGCACAGAACGCGTGCGGCGCCTGGAGCGCGAAGGGATCATCATGGGCTACAACGCACGGCTCAATCCCCAGCATTTGAAGGGGAGTTTGCTGGTATTTGTCGAGATCAGCCTGGATTACAAATCCGGCGACACCTTTGAGGAGTTCCGCCGCGCCGTGCTGAAACTGCCCCATGTACTGGAATGCCACCTGGTCTCGGGGGACTTCGACTATCTGGTGAAGGCACGGATTTCCGAAATGGCGTCGTACCGCAAATTGCTCGGCGATATCCTGCTCAAGCTGCCCCATGTGCGAGAGTCCAAGAGCTATATCGTGATGGAAGAGGTGAAGGAGAGCCTGAACCTGCCGATCCCCGACTGACTGACACAACTGGGTCAATGTGGAAGGGGGCGTGCTCCCTCCCACATTTAGACCAGCACCTGCCGGGTGCTCGCCATGTATTCGTGGATCTGCTTTTCCACCCGTGGGTGAATCAGCTCCAGCGGCCCGCGCCCATTGGGGCATGGCAAGGTCTTTGTGGTGCCGAACAGTCGACAGATCAGCGGCCGTTCGTCATACACGGTGCAGCCGTTGGGGCCCAGGTGCACGCAGTTCAACTCATCCATGGCGGCCTCCTGCTCCGCAGCGGTCTTGCGCGGCAGCCGCGACATTTCCTCGGGCGACGTGGTCACCGGCCCACAACAGTCGTGGCAGCCGGGGACGCACTCGAACGTAGGAATCTGCCTGCGCAGGGCGCTGATTTTCTGACTGTTGCAACTCATCGAAACACGTACCGAACGGCGAATAGACGTGGATTCTGACGCAAAACACCCCGCGCAGACAGCTTCGTCCGACCGCTGTATCCTGCGTCAAATTTTCCAGACAGGGATGCTCCCGATGACTGCCAGCACCCGGCACACCGCTTCCTACTATGCCGCCAGCAGCCTGCCGCAACCCGATTACCCGGCGTTGACGGGCGATGTACGCGCCGATGTGTGTGTGATCGGCGGTGGGTTTTCCGGGCTCAACACTGCCCTGGAGCTGGCTGAACGCGGCCTGCGCGTTGTCCTGCTGGAAGCGCGCAAAATCGCCTGGGGCGCCAGCGGGCGCAACGGCGGACAGTTGATTCGCGGCATCGGTCACGGCCTGGAGCAGTTCGCCAACGTGATCGGCACCGACGGCGTGTGCCAGATGAAGCTGATGGGGCTGGAGGCCGTGGAAATCGTGCGCGAGCGCGTCGAGCGCTTCCAGATCCCCTGCGACCTGACCTGGGGCTACTGCGACCTCGCCAATAAACCCCGCGACCTGCAAGGCCTGGCCGAAGACGCCGAAGAACTGCGCGCCCTGGGTTACCGCCACGAGGTGCGCCTGCTGCAAGCCGCCGAGATGGGCAGCGTGATCGGCTCCGACCGCTACGTGGGCGGCATGATCGACATGGGCTCCGGCCACCTGCACCCGTTGAACCTGGCGCTGGGTGAAGCGGCAGCCGCGCAACAGTTGGGGGTGCAGTTATTCGAGCAATCCAACGTGACGCGCATCGACTACGGGCCCGAGGTCAAGGTGCACACCGCCAACGGCACGGTGCACGCCAACACCCTGGTGCTAGCCTGCAATGCTTACCTGAATGGGCTCAATCCGCAGTTGGGTGGCAAGGTCCTGCCCGCCGGCAGCTACATCATCGCCACCGAGCCCTTGAGCGAAGCCCAGGCCGCCCAGTTGCTGCCGCAGAACATGGCGGTGTGCGACCAGCGGGTGACGGTGGATTACTTCCGCCTCTCCGCCGACCGTCGCCTGTTGTTCGGCGGCGCCTGCCACTATTCCGGACGCGACCCCAAGGACATCGGCGCCTACATGCAGCCGAAGATGCTCCACGTGTTCCCACAACTGGCCGGCGTCAAAATCGACTACCAATGGGGTGGGATGATCGGCATCGGCGCCAACCGCCTGCCCCAGATCGGCCGGCTGGCGGATCAACCCAATGTGTATTACGCCCAGGCCTATGCGGGCCATGGCCTCAACGCCACGCACCTGGCGGGCAAGCTGCTGGCCGAGGCCATCAGCGGCCAGCAACAGGGGCGTTTCGACCTGTTCGCCCAAGTCCCGCATATCACCTTCCCCGGCGGTAAACACCTGCGTTCGCCGTTGCTGGCATTGGGGATGCTCTGGCACCGCCTCAAAGAGCTGGTCTGATCAATCGCGCCAGAATGGCTTCAAGCCCTCCTGGCGCGCCTGCTCCGGGGTCAACCCGATATCGCGCAGCTGCTCGCGGGTCAAATGCAGCAAGGCCTTGCGCGTGTGGCGACGACGCCAGAACAGCTGCCAACGACTGATATCGCGCGGCGCGCTCGCCCGCTCTTGCTCAGCCTGCAATTCCTGACTGCGTAACATCAGCCGCACATCGCTCATCCCGTTCATTTTGCTGCCCCTCGTTTGCCTGTTGCCATGAGTGACTAGAATGGGTGAGCAAGCAAAACCATTACAGATTCAATGGATCTTTATTAAATCCATACAGACACTGCCTCTGCGCGGCTGAATCCTGTATTTTCCCCCAATCTGTACTGGTCCCCTGGGAGCGACCGCCATGACCCTTTACGTCAACCTCGCCGAACTACTGGGCACACGCATCGAACAGGGTTTCTATCGCCCCGGCGATCGCCTGCCCTCGGTACGCGCCTTGAGTGTGGAGCATGGGGTCAGCCTGAGCACCGTGCAGCAGGCGTACCGGCTGCTGGAAGACAACGGCCTGGCGACGCCCAAGCCGAAATCCGGCTACTTCGTTCCGGTTGGCCGCGAGCTGCCGGCACTGCCCGAAGTCGGGCGGCCGGCCCAGCGTCCGGTGGAAATTTCCCAGTGGGACCAGGTGCTCGAACTGATTCGCGCCGTGCCGCGCAAAGACGTCATACAGCTGGGGCGTGGCATGCCGGATGTATTGTCCCCCACCATCAAGCCCTTGCTGCGCAGCCTGGCACGCGTGAGTCGACGCCAGGATCTGCCGGGGTTGTATTACGACAATATCCTCGGCTGTATGGAATTGCGGGAGCAGATCGCCCGGCTGTCACTGGATTCGGGCTGCCAACTGAGCGCTGAAGACATCGTGATCACCACCGGCTGCCACGAGGCGCTGTCCGCCAGCATCCATGCGATCTGCGAGCCGGGAGATATCGTTGCGGTGGACTCGCCGAGCTTCCACGGCGCCATGCAGACCCTCAAGGGCCTGGGCATGAAAGCCCTGGAAATCCCTACGGACCCGCTCACCGGCATCAGCCTGGAAGCCTTGGAACTGGCGCTGGAGCAGTGGCCGATCAAGGTCATCCAGTTGACCCCCAACTGCAACAATCCCTTGGGCTACATCATGCCGGAGGCGCGCAAACGGGCGCTGCTGACCCTGGCCCAGCGCTTTGACGTGGCGATCATCGAGGATGACGTCTACGGCGAATTGGCCTACAGCTATCCGCGCCCGCGCACCATCAAATCCTTCGACGAAGATGGCCGCGTGCTGCTGTGCAGCTCGTTCTCGAAAACCCTGGCGCCAGGCCTGCGCATTGGTTGGGTAGCGCCCGGTCGATACCTGGAGCGAGTGCTGCACATGAAGTACATCAGCACCGGTTCCACCGCCACACAGCCGCAGATCGCCATCGCCGAATTTCTCAAGGGCGGCCATTTCGAACCGCATTTACGCCGGATGCGCACCCAATACCAGCGCAATCGCGACTTGATGCTCGACTGGGTCAGCCGCTATTTCCCGGCGGGCACCCGTGCCAGCCGGCCCCAAGGCAGTTTCATGCTGTGGGTCGAGCTGCCGGAAGGCTTTGATACGTTGAAGCTCAATCGCGTGCTGGTGGAACAAGGCGTACAGATCGCGGTGGGCAGTATTTTTTCGGCTTCGGGCAAGTACAGGAATTGCCTGCGCATGAACTACGCTGCCAAACCCACTCCGCAGATTGAAGAAGCCGTGCGTAAGGTAGGCGCCGCCGCGAGCAACCTGCTGGCCAAGGCAGCCGACTGACCTTTCGCGGGAAATTGCCGTCATATGTCGACAACCGCCCTGATCCGGAAGCGACTCCCTTGATGATTCGACGGCTTTTACCGTTTTTCCTGTTGGGAGCCCTGGCCCTGGGCGGATGCGCCACGGTGACCGCGCCGCGCATCCCCAGTGACGCCCTGCCGGCCGCGCAATCGTCGTTCGGCCGCTCGATCCAGGCCCAGGCCGCAGCGTATCAAGGCCGCTCGGGCTTTCGCCTGCTCCCCAGCAGCAGCGAAGCCTTCATGGCCCGCGCCGAACTGATCCGCAACGCCCAGACCAGCCTCGACCTGCAGTACTACATCGTGCACGACGGCATCAGCACACGCATGCTCGTGGACGAACTGCTCAAGGCCGCCGACCGGGGCGTGCGCGTGCGCATCCTGCTGGACGACACCACCAGCGACGGCCTCGATGAGGTGATTGCCACCCTCGCCGCCCATCCCCGGATCGATATTCGCTTGTTCAACCCATTGCACCTGGGGCGCAGTACCGGGGTCACACGCGCCATGGGCCGCCTGTTCAACCTGTCGCTGCAACACCGACGCATGCACAACAAGCTATGGCTGGCGGATAACAGCGCGGCCATTGTTGGCGGGCGCAACCTGGGGGATGAGTATTTCGACGCCGAGCCCAACCTGAACTTCACCGATATCGACATGCTCAGCATGGGCCCGGTAGCCGAACAGCTCGGCCACAGCTTCGATCAGTATTGGAACAGCGCCCTGAGCAAACCCATCGCCGAGTTCGTCTCCAACCTGCCGTCCAAAGGCGACCTGGCCGCTGCGCGCCGGCTCCTGAACGAGTCGCTGGCCCAATCCCGCCAACAGAACCACGCCCTGTACAACCGCCTGCGCATCTACCAGACCGAACCGCGCATGGACATGTGGCGCCGCGAGCTGATCTGGGCCTGGAACCAGGCATTGTGGGACGCGCCAAGCAAAGTGCTGGCAGAAGCCGACCCCGACCCTCGATTACTGCTGACCACCCAACTGGCGCCGGAACTGCAAGGGGTCAACCACGAGTTGATGATGATCTCGGCGTACTTCGTGCCGGGCCCGTCCGGGGTGGTGTACCTGACCGGACGGGCCGATGCGGGTGTGTCGGTCAGCCTGTTGACCAACTCCCTGGAAGCCACCGACGTGCCGGCCGTACACGGCGGCTACGCGCCCTATCGCAAGGCGCTGCTGGAATACGGGGTAAAACTCTATGAGCTGCGTCGCCAGCCCGGCGCACCCGGCGCCGGCAGCGGGCCACACCTGTTTCGGCGCGGCGCCTTCCGAGGTTCGGATTCGAGCCTGCACAGCAAAGCGATGATTTTCGACCGGACGAAATCATTCATCGGCTCGTTCAACTTCGACCCGCGCTCGGCGCTGTGGAACACTGAAGTCGGCGTGCTGGTGGACAGCCCCGAACTGGCCGAACACGTGCGCAACCTGGCGCTGGAAGGCATGGCGCCGCCCTTGAGCTATGAAGCGAAACTCAAGGGCGGCAACGTGGTGTGGGTGACCGAGGACAACGGCCGACTGCACACCCTGTCCCGTGAGCCGGGCAGTTGGTGGCGGCGGTTCAATGCCTGGTTCGCCACCCGCGTGGGCCTGGAGCGCATGCTGTAGGAGCAAAAACGCAAGAACACCGCGCCCGACCTGCCCCCACGCATCACCTAAACAGGCTGCGCCACACCAAAGGCCCCTTGGCGCAGCAACAACAGCACCAGCCCCAACGCCCCGGCCGCCATCAGCCATGGCAGGGCATGCCCACTGATCCACTGGCTGCCCGCACCGGCCACCAGCGGGCCGATCAGGCAACCGATGCCCCACAACTGCGCGACATGGGCATTGGCCCGCACCAGCGCGTCGTCGCGGTAGCGCTCGCCGATCAGGATCAACGACAAGGTAAACAATCCACCGGCACTGGCACCGAACAGCACCCATACCGGCCAGATCAGCGGCGTGTGCATCAACAGCGGAACCGCCAGGCTCGATACCAGCAACAGCAATGCACACCCCAGGAACAGCGTGCGCCGTGGCAGGTAATCGGCCAGCGCGCCGATGGGCAACTGCAGCAATGCATCGCCGACCACCACCGTGCTGACCATCGCGAGGGCGATCTCGGCGGTGAAGCCCTGTTGCAGGCAATACACCGGCAGCAGCGTCAGGATCATCGCTTCGAACGCGGCGAACAGGGCCACCGCCCAGGCAATCGCCGGCAGGCTCAGGCAGAAGCGCCACAGGTCGCTGAACGTCACGCCGAACGACTCGGCCGTCGGCGCGCCGGAACGCCCCAGCAACAGCAGCGGTGCGACCGTCAGCAGGCCCACGCCGACCCAGAAACCGTAGTCATGCTCGGTGCCGATCACGCCCAACAGCAAGGGACCCGACAGCTGGCTCAAGGCGTAACTGCAGCCATACAGCGCCACCAGCCGACCGCGCCACTGCTCCACCACCAGTTGGTTGATCCAGCTTTCGCCAAGGATAAACACGATGGTCAGGATCACCCCGATCATCAGCCGCAGCACCAGCCACACCGGGTAGCTGGGCAATATCGCCAACAAACCAATGGACACCGCGCCAGCCCACAGGCACAGGCGCATCAGCTTGGCAGTCCCCAGCCATGAGGCCAGGCGACTGGAGACCTTGGCGCCCAGCAATACGCCGAAGGCCGGCATCGCTGCCATCACGCCAATGGCGAAACTGCCATAGCCCCAGCTTTCGAGGCGCAGGGACACCAGCGGCATACTGACACCCAACGCCAGGCCGACGCTGAGCACCGAGGCCAGCACGGCGAAATATGTCGCCCAACGCATTTCCACGCTCCTGTGGATCATTGTTTTCAGGGTTGCAAACGAACTGTAGGAGCGAGCTTGCTCGCGAAGAACTCAAAGACACCGCGTTCAACCAGACAGCACGCGTTATCGTTGACGTTTTTCGCGAGCAAGCTCGCTCCTACAGGGACCTGCCGTGTGGCTTAGAGCTTGATCCAGGTCGCCTTCAGTTCGGTGTACTTGTCGAATGCATGCAGCGACTTGTCGCGACCATTACCCGACTGCTTGAAGCCACCGAACGGCGCGGTCATGTCGCCGCCGTCGTACTGGTTGACCCACACGCTACCGGCGCGCAAGGCCTTGGCGGTCAGGTGCGCCTTGGAGATATCCGCCGTCCACACCGCTGCGGCCAGGCCGTATTGGGTGTCGTTGGCGATGGCGATAGCTTCTTCGGCGCTGTCGAACGTGATCACCGACAGAACCGGGCCAAAGATCTCTTCCCGGGCAATCTTCATGGCGTTGGTCACGCCGTCGAAAATCGTCGGCTCCACATAGGTGCCGCCCGTTTCTTCCAGGGTGCGCTTGCCACCGGCGACCAGCTTGGCGCCATCCGTATGGCCCGCTTCGATATACGACAGCACGGTGTTCATCTGCTGGGTGTCCACCAGCGCGCCGACGTTAGTGGCCGGGTCCAGCGGGTTGCCTGGCTTCCAGGCTTTGAGGGCCTCGATCACCAGCGGCAGGAATTTATCCTTGATCGAACGCTCCACCAGCAGGCGCGAACCGGCGGTGCAGACTTCGCCCTGGTTGAACGCAATCGCGCCAGCAGCCGATTCCGCAGCGGCTTGCAGGTCGGGGGCATCGGCGAACACGATATTCGGGCTCTTACCGCCCGCTTCCAGCCAGACGCGCTTCATGTTCGACTCGCCGGAGCGGATCAACAGCTGCTTGGCGATTTTGGTGGAACCGGTGAATACCAGGGTGTCGACGTCCATGTGCAGCGCCAACGCGTTACCCACGGTGTGGCCGTAGCCCGGCAGCACGTTGAACACGCCTTTTGGAATACCGGCTTCGACAGCCAGGGCCGCGATGCGGATGGCGGTGAGCGGGGATTTTTCCGATGGCTTGAGGATCACCGAGTTACCGGTGGACAAGGCCGGGCCGAGCTTCCAGCAGGCCATCATCAACGGGAAGTTCCACGGCACGATCGCACTCACCACGCCGACCGGCTCCCGTGTCACCAGGCCCAACTGATCGTGCGGGGTGGTGGCGACTTCGTCATAAATCTTGTCGATCGCCTCGCCGCTCCAGCTCAGGGCATTCGCCGCGCCGGGTACGTCGACGTTCAGGGAGTCGCTGATTGGCTTGCCCATGTCCAGGGTTTCAAGCAGCGCCAGCTCTTCGGCATTGGCCTTGAGCAGCGCGGCGAAACGGATCATCGTGGCCTTGCGCTTGGCCGGCGCCAGGCGCGACCACACACCGGAATTGAACGTGGCGCGGGCGTTTTCCACGGCGCGCTGGGCGTCGGCGGCATCACAGCTGGCAACAGTGGCCAGGAGGCGACCGTCGACCGGGCTGATGCATTCAAACGTATCGCCGGAAACAGCGGCGGTGTATTCGCCATTGATGTAGGCGCGGCCTTCGATCTTCAGGTCCTTGGCGCGTTGTTCCCAGTCGGCACGGGTCAGGGTGGTCATGCGAGTGTCCTCCTCTTATTGAATACAAGGGCCAGGCGATGTCCGCCGGCAGCCTCAAAGAATGCTTGCCCCGCCAGCCAGTCGTTCGGCTCAAGGCAGCTGCCACCCTAAACCAGCGGCTGGGGATGTATCAATATATTTGACATAACGGCGGTAAACGGCCTTGCGATGTTCATTTTAATAAACATAGACTTTGGGCTCTCCAACCGCAGGCCAGACGGGACACGCACATGAGCATCCAGGACATCGTCGACTTCAGCCAAGCCAACTCCGCCCCCGATCGCTACCTTCCTGCCCCGGAAAAAATCCTCAAGGGCGATCCCGAACAAACGATCTACAACCACTACAACAGCCCGTGCGGACAGATGAGCGCTGGTGTCTGGGAAGGTGAAGTCGGGCAGTGGAAGGTCAACTACACCGAACATGAGTATTGCGAAATCGTGCAGGGTGTTTCGGTACTGCGCGACAACGAGGGCAATTCAAAGACCCTGCGCGCTGGCGACCGCTTCGTGATTCCCGCTGGCTTCAGCGGCACCTGGGAAGTGCTGGAGCCGTGCCGCAAGATCTACGTGGTGTTCGAGCAAAAAGCCTGACCGGCAAATCCCACACGCAAAAAAAAGCCCGCATCGTGAGATACGGGCTTTTTTCACAAGGAGGAAAATCAATTACTTGATTTTGCCTTCTTTGTAGATCACGTGCTTGCGAACGCGCGGGTCGAACATTTTCTTTTCGAGCTTGTCCGGGGTAGTACGCTTGTTCTTGTCGGTAGTGTAGAAGTGACCAGTACCGGCGCTAGAGATCATTCGAATCAATTCACGCATGATAGAGCTCCTTAGATCTTGCCAGCGGCGCGGATTTCGGCCAGCACGACAGTGATGCCACGCTTGTCGATGATGCGCATGCCTTTGGCGGATACGCGCAGGCGTACAAAACGTTTCTCTTCTTCAACCCAGAAGCGGTGATGCTGCAGGTTCGGCAGGAAACGACGACGGGTTTTGTTATTTGCGTGGGAAATGTTATTCCCAGTCACCGGACCCTTACCGGTAACTTGACAGACTCTCGACATGCCTCAGCCCTCTAAAACCACATGCCCAACCCGGCATGGGTTGGCCGCTTAATCTCTCAGTCATTTGGCGCCAGGCGCCGCGTTTCTTTAGGGTCTTACCGGCTACACCTACAAGCGAAGGAACCGGGCCCCTAGAAAAGAGCGCTGCTTTATACCAGAAAGACCCAAGTGCAACAACAGCCCGTGTGTTTTTACCGGTGTAAATCTCGGCGACAGACGCCCGAACCGTTGCCAGGAGGGGCCGCTGCCATAGCCGACCGCTCGTCGCACAGAATGATTTACAGCGCCCGCGCGCGCAGTGAAGCGCACGGCGAAACGTGCTGAGGCGCCATCAAAACAGCATTTGAGGCAAAAGCACAGGCAAAAATGGGCTAGTCATTTATCAATCAGACCACTACGGTAGGTCTTTTCCAGACTGCGCTCGCAGATGGGCCTTCGATCTGCACAGGAAACCGAACATGCGCCTCGCTGCCCTACCGCTATTGCTCGCCCCTCTCTTTATTGCACCGCTGGCCTCTGCCGCCAGCACCTTGAGCGTTTGCACCGAGGCCAGCCCCGAGGGGTTCGACGTGGTGCAATACAATTCGCTGACCACCACCAACGCCTCGGCCGACGTGCTGATGAACCGCCTGGTGGACTACGACGCGACCAGCGGCAAACTGGTACCGAGCCTGGCGGACAGCTGGGATGTCTCGCCGGATGGCCTGACCTACACCTTCAAGCTGCACCCAGGGGTGAAATTCCATCGTACCGAGTACTTCACCCCCAGCCGCACCCTGACCGCCGAAGACGTGCGCTTCAGCTTCGAACGCATGCTCGACCCGGCCACCCCATGGCACCAGATCGCCCAGAGCGGCTTCCCCC
This sequence comes from Pseudomonas extremaustralis, assembly GCF_900102035.1. Lineage (NCBI taxonomy): Bacteria > Pseudomonadati > Pseudomonadota > Gammaproteobacteria > Pseudomonadales > Pseudomonadaceae > Pseudomonas > Pseudomonas extremaustralis. The sequence goes on along the minus strand of NZ_LT629689.1, from coordinate 5,090,495 downwards.
ATGCGCAGTCGCTGCAATTGCCGGATCTGATCAAGAAGATCGATGCGCTCGACCCGCTGACCGTGCGTTTTACCCTGGACCACGCCGACTCCACCTTCCTCGCCGCCCTGAGCATGGGCTTTGCCTCGATCTATCCGGCGGAGTACGCCGACAAACTGCTCAAGGCCGGCACCCCGGAGAAGCTCAACAGCCAGCCGATCGGCACCGGGCCGTTCATCTTCAGCCGCTTCCAGAAAGATGCCGTGGTCCGCTACAAAGCCAACCCGGACTACTTCGCCGGCAAACCGGCTGTGGATAACTTGATCTTCGCCATTACCCCGGATGCGAACGTGCGCCTGCAGAAACTGCACCGCGACGAATGCCAGATAGCACTGTCACCCAAACCCCTGGATGTGGGCGAAGCCGAGAAAGATCCTGCACTCAAAGTAGAAAAAACCGCAGCATTCATGACCGCATTCGTCGCGATCAACAGCCAACACCCACCGCTGGACAAGCCCGAAGTACGCCAGGCGATCAACCTGGCCTTCGACAAAGGCAGCTATCTCAAAGCAGTGTTCGAAGGCACCGCCGAAGCTGCCAACGGCCCCTACCCGCCCAACACCTGGAGCTACGCCAAGGACTTGCCGGGTTATCCACAGGACCTCGCCAAGGCCAAGCTCCTGCTGGAGCGCGCCGGTCTCAAGGACGGTTTCAAAACCACCATCTGGACACGCCCTACCGGCAGCCTGCTGAACCCCAACCCCAACCTCGGCGCGCAGTTGCTGCAGGCGGACCTGGCCAATGTCGGCATCCAGGCCGAGATCCGCGTGATCGAGTGGGGCGAGTTGATTCGCCGCGCCAAAGCGGGTGAGCACGACCTGCTGTTCATGGGCTGGGCCGGTGACAACGGTGACCCGGATAACTTCCTGACCCCGCAGTTCTCCTGCGCGGCGGTGAAATCCGGCACCAACTTCGCCCGTTACTGCGACCCGGCCTTGGACAAACTCATCAGCGCCGGCAAGACCACCAGCGAGCAAGGGGTGCGCAGCAAGTTGTATCAGCAGGCCCAGGCGCAGATCCAGCAACAGGCGTTGTGGCTGCCGCTGGCGCACCCGACGGCATTCGCCCTGGCCCGCAAGACTGTCGAGGGGTACCAGGTAAGCCCTTTCGGACGCCAGGACTTCTCGAAAGTCAGCGTCAAACCTTGAACACCCACCCCGCCCCAATGGGGCGGGGTTACATCCATCCATACTCGGCCATCGACAACGGATCGCCATCCCCCACGATAATGTGATCCAGCACCCGCACATCCACCACTTCCAGGGCCTTTTGCAACAACTTGGTCAATTTTCGATCAGCCGCGCTGGGCTCCGTGTTCCCGGAAGGATGGTTGTGACACAGGATCAACGCCGCCGCGTTATGGGCCAGGGCGCGCTTGACCACTTGCCGGGGGTAAACCAACGCAGCGTCGATGGTGCCCTGGGACAATGCCTCGAAACCCAGCACCCGATGCTTGGAGTCTAGAAACAGGCAGCCGAATACCTCGTGGGGCTCGTGGCGCAATAACGCTTTGAGGTAATCGCGCACGATCACCGGGCTCTCCAGCACCGAATCATTGCGCAAGCGTTCAGCCATGTGGCGCCGGGACATTTCCAGCACCGCCTGCAACTGGGCAAACTTCGCCGGCCCCAGGCCCAGTTGCTGGTTAAATAATGTCTGACTCGCTTCCAGCAGCGGACGCAAGCCGCCAAATTGCGCCAACAGATGACGCGCCAGGTCCACCGCGCTCCTACCGGCAACCCCGGTGCGCAGGAAGATTGCCAACAGCTCGGCGTCGGACAGGCTCGCCGCCCCCCACTCCAGAAGCTTTTCCCGCGGACGCTCTGCCGCCGGCCAATCACGAATACTCATCCCACCTCCCTGTGCATGCACGCCGCTGTTGCCTGGCGGACGCTGTGTTATCGTAGCCCCACTTTTTTGCATGCGATTTCACCTGGGGAGGGGGCATCGCAAGCGTCACTGAACTGGCTTCACTGAACTGGAAAGGCAAACCAATGCAGCGTCTGTATCGGAAACGCATCGTTCTCGGCGTCGGCGGCGGCATTGCCGCCTACAAGAGCGCAGAGCTGGTCCGCAGGCTCCTCGACCAAGGCGCCGAAGTGCGCGTGGTCATGACCCGCGGCGGCAGTGAGTTCATCACGCCGCTGACCATGCAGGCCTTGTCCGGGCACCCGGTTCACCTGGACCTGCTGGACCCGGCGGCCGAAGCCGCCATGGGCCATATCGAACTGGCCAAATGGGCCGACCTGGTGCTGATCGCCCCGGCCACCGCCGACCTGATCGCCCGCCTGGCCCAAGGCATTGCCGATGACCTGCTGACCACCCTGGTACTGGCCACCGATGCCACCGTCGCCATCGCCCCGGCCATGAACCAGGCCATGTGGCGCGATCCGGCGACCCAGGCGAACACTCAACTGCTGCAAAGCCGTGGCCTCAAGGTGTTCGGACCGGCGTCCGGCAGCCAGGCCTGCGGCGACGTCGGCATGGGCCGCATGCTCGAGGCTACTGACCTGGCGCTGTGCGCCGCCGAGTGCTTCCAGCACCTGGCCCTGACCGGCAAGCACGTGCTGATCACCGCCGGCCCGACCCAGGAAAACATCGACCCGGTGCGCTACATCACCAACCATAGCTCAGGAAAAATGGGCTTCGCCCTGGCCGAAGCGGCGGTCGAGGCAGGCGCACGGGTCACGCTGATCACCGGGCCGGTGCATTTACCGACCCCCGATCGCGTCACGCGAATCGATGTAGTCAGCGGCCGGGACATGTTGGCGGCCTGTGAGGCAGCGATTCCCTGCGACCTGTTCATCGCCTCGGCAGCGGTTGCAGACTACCGCCCTGAAGTCGTTGCCCCGCAAAAGCTCAAGAAAGACCCTACGAGCGGTGACGGCTTGCTCCTGCAAATGGTGCGCAACCCGGACATCCTGGCCACCATCGCAACCCGTCCGGACCGCCCATTCAGCGTCGGCTTCGCTGCCGAGACCGAACACCTGCTGGACTACGCCGCACGCAAATTGAAAGACAAAAACCTCGACCTGATCGTTGCCAATGATGTCGCCAACCCGAGCATCGGCTTCAACAGCGAGGAAAACGCTTGCAGCGTGATCGACCGCGACCTGCACGCCACCCTTTTCGCCCAGACCAGCAAGGGCAAGATTGCCCGCCAACTGATCTCTTTTATCGCCCAACGGCTGAACCAGGTTTAATTTCCATGCACGCTTTGCAAGCCAAGATCCTCGACCCCCGCATCGGCACCGACTTCCCACTGCCGGCCTATGCCACGCCGGGCTCCGCCGGCCTGGACCTGCGCGCCATGCTCCAGCAGGACACCGTGCTCGAACCGGGCCAGACCCTGCTGATTCCGACCGGCCTGTCGATCTATGTCGGCGACCCGGGCCTGGCGGCGCTGATCCTGCCGCGCTCCGGCCTGGGTCACAAACACGGCATCGTGCTGGGCAACCTGGTGGGCCTGATCGACTCGGACTACCAGGGCGAGCTGATGGTGTCGTGCTGGAACCGTGGCCAGACGGCCTTCAACATCGCTGTCGGCGAGCGCATTGCGCAGTTGGTGCTGGTTCCGGTGGTCCAGGCGCACTTCGAGCTGGTGCAGGAATTCGACGAGACCCAACGCGGTGCAGGCGGCTTCGGGCACTCCGGCAGTCACTGACCACGCTGAATCCGGCCGGGCGCTTTTGCCCGGCTCGACGCCCACCGCAAGGGTTTTCAGGACGAAGAATGCGCGGACCTCATGAGCGAGATTTCACCAATGAAATCAATGTATTACGCAGACAAAAACACGAAGCCAGCACTCCGATGGCATTTTTGCAGCACGAACTCTCTGCCGAAAACACCGTCATACCCTTCAGTTTGAGCCTGCCGGTCAGCCACGTTAAGGCCAGCCTTGCCCCCTTCAGATGGAGTTTCCCCCCGCGATGAGTACCGCAGCCCGAGTAGCCCCGACATTCCCCGACAGCATCTTTCGCGCCTATGACATCCGTGGCGTAGTCCCCAAGACCCTGACCGCCGAAACCGCCTACTGGATCGGCCGCGCCATCGGCTCCCAGAGCCTGGCCCAGGATGAGCCTAACGTTTCGGTCGGCCGCGACGGTCGCCTGTCCGGCCCGGAGCTCGTCGAGCAACTGATCCAGGGCCTGGCCGACAGCGGCTGCCATGTCAGCGACGTCGGCCTGGTGCCAACTCCAGCGCTGTACTATGCGGCCAACGTCTTGGCTGGCAAATCCGGGGTCATGCTGACCGGCAGCCATAACCCGTCGGACTACAACGGCTTCAAGATCGTCATCGCCGGCGACACCCTCGCCAACGAACAGATCCAGGCCCTGCACGACCGCCTGAAGAACAACGACCTGACCAGCGGCAAGGGCAGCATCACCAAAGTCGACATTCTCCAGCGCTACTCTGATGAAATCACCGGCGACGTGAAACTCGCCCGCCGCCTGAAAGTGGTGGTGGATTGCGGCAACGGCGCGGCTGGCGTGATTGCCCCGCAACTGCTCGAAGCCCTGAACTGCGAAGTGATCCCGCTGTTCTGCGAGGTTGACGGCCACTTCCCCAACCACCACCCGGACCCGGGCAAGCCTGAGAACCTGGTGGACCTGATCGCCAAGGTCAAGGAAACCGGCGCCGATGTCGGCCTGGCCTTCGACGGTGACGGCGACCGCGTGGGCGTGGTGACCGAAACCGGCGAAATCGTGTTCCCGGACCGTCTGCTGATGCTGTTTGCCCGCGACGTGGTGGCGCGCAACCCAGGTGCCGAGATCATTTTCGACGTGAAGTGCACCCGCCGCCTCACCCCACTGATCAAGGAATATGGCGGTCGTCCGTTAATGTGGGATTCTGTTGAAAAAGTAGATATCCTGCTTGGCCTGCGGCAAAATCAGGTCATCGGCCAGCGGGAGGATTCGCAGCATGATGGGACAATTGTCGAGCGGACAAGAGAGGCTGTTTTACTCGTTCAACATTGAAGATCACATCCCAGCCAATCACCTCCTGCGCAGCATTGATCGATGCCTTGATCTCAGCGATCTGCGCCATTATCTCGCCGATTTTTATAGCCCAATCGGGCGCCCATCGATTGATCCCGAACTGATGATTCGCCTGTTGGTGGTGGGCTACTGCTACGGCATTCGCTCCGAACGTCGGTTGTGCGAAGAGGCTCATTTGAACTTGGCGTATCGCTGGTTCTGCCGCTTAAGCCTCGAAGACGAAGTCCCCAATCACTCTACGTTTTCCAAGAATCGGCACGGTCGCTTTCGTGACAGCTCGCTGTTTCGCTGGCTGTTCAACGAGGTGCTGCGTCGCTGCATGGACGCAGGTCTGGTCAAGGGCGAAGGGTTTGCGGTCGACGCCAGCGTCATCAAAGCAGATGCCAGTCGGCAACGTGGCGTACCTGGCGATGATGAAATCAACTGGCGCGATCCGTCGCTGAGTACTCGCGCCGTGCGTGAGTACCTTGAAGCGCTGGATGAAGAAGCGTTACGCGAAGCACTGCCTAAGCGCCTGTCATTGACTGATCCACTTTCTCGTTGGACCGCAGCGCCAGGAGGCCCGGCGTTTTTCGCCTACTCGACGAACTATCTGATTGATGTCGAGCATGGCGTGATCATGGATGTGGAGCCGACCCCAGCGCATCGAACCGCCGAGGTCGAGAGCACCAAGACCATGATCGAGCGGGTCGAAGAACAGTTCGACATCAAGCCGGATCGGCTCATCGGCGATACCGCTTACGGAACCGCACCGATGCTGGCCTGGATGGTGAACGAAAAAGACATCGAGCCGCATGTGCCGGTTTGGGACAAAACCGAGCGTAAGAACGAGAGCCTCTCGATCAGTGATTTTCAATGGAGTGAAGAAGCGCAGGAATATCGTTGTCCCACGGGGCACGCCCTGCGCAGCGAGTGGCGGGCCTTCAAGAACCAGCGCTCACATGTCACGAAAGCCGACACCATCATCTTTCGATCCCGGAAAACAGACTGCTCTAAATGCTCAATGAAAGAGCGCTGCTGCCCAAACACCTCGTTCCGAAAAATCGCCCGTAGCGTCCATGAGGCGGCACGCAATGTTGCTCGGCGAATTGCCGCAACACCGCAATACGTGTGCTCTCGCCATGAGCGCAAAAAGGTCGAAATGTTGTTCGCTCATCTCAAACGAATCCTGAAACTGGATCGATTAAGGCTACGAGGAATGACCGGTGCAAACGACGAATTTACCTTGGCCGCTGCGGTACAGAATTTAAGACGACTGGCGAAACTGACCTCACAAGGGCCGCCGACCACGGGATAGGTACGCCCGGAATCAGCAAAAACCCTCAAATTAACCTATTAACCAAGCTGCAACGGTCAATGCAGAACCGGAAAGCCACGCAACGTGGTGACCAGGTTCTGAAACGAGGGCCAACGTCGCCTTCTTACAGCCTGAAATTCCGACTTTTTCAACAGAATCGTGGAAGACCGGTCACTCGTTGATCAAAAAGAAAATGAAGGAAACCGGCGCCCTGCTGGCCGGCGAAATGAGCGGCCACGTGTTCTTCAAGGAGCGCTGGTTCGGGTTTGACGACGGCATTTACAGCGCCGCTCGTCTGCTGGAGATCCTCAGCAAGGAAAAATCCACCGCGCAAGGGCTGTTTGAGACCTTCCCGAATGATATTTCTACGCCTGAGATCAATATCCATGTGACCGAAGAGAGCAAATTCAGCATCATTGACGCCCTGCACGATGCGCAATGGGGTGAAGGTGCCAACCTGACCACCATTGATGGTGTGCGAGTCGATTACGCCAAAGGCTGGGGCCTGGTGCGCGCGTCCAACACCACACCGGTGCTGGTGTTGCGCTTCGAGGCGGATACCGAGGCTGAGTTGCAGCGCATCAAGGATGTGTTCCACGCCCAGTTGAAACGTGTTGCCCCTGATCTCCAATTACCGTTCTGATTTTTTACCGGAGCCCTGAATGACCCTCGAACGCGAAGCCGCTGCCAACACCGCCAAGGTCCTGTCCGAAGCGTTGCCTTACATTCGACGCTACGTCGGCAAGACGCTGGTGATCAAATACGGCGGCAATGCCATGGAAAGCGACGAGCTGAAAACCGGCTTTGCCCGCGACATCGTGTTGATGAAAGCCGTGGGGATCCACCCTGTGGTGGTCCATGGCGGCGGCCCGCAAATCGGCGACCTGCTCAAGCGCTTGTCGATCGAGAGTCACTTCATCGATGGCATGCGCGTCACTGATGCGCAGACCATGGACGTGGTGGAGATGGTCCTCGGCGGCCAGGTGAACAAGGACATCGTCAACCTGATCAACCGTCACGGCGGCAGCGCCATCGGCCTGACCGGCAAGGATGCGGAGCTGATCCGCGCGAAAAAACTGACGGTCACCCGCCAGACGCCGGAAATGACTCAGCCGGAAATCATCGACATTGGCCAGGTGGGCGAAGTGACCGGTATCAATACCGACCTGCTGAACCTGCTGGTCAAGGGCGACTTCATTCCGGTGATCGCGCCAATCGGCGTGGGCGCCAACGGTGAGTCCTACAACATCAACGCCGACCTGGTGGCCGGCAAAGTGGCCGAAGCGCTGAAAGCTGAAAAGTTGATGCTGCTGACCAACATCGCCGGCCTGATGGACAAGCAAGGCAAGGTGCTGACCGGCCTGACCACCCAACAGGTGGACGAACTGATCGCCGACGGCACCATCTATGGCGGCATGCTGCCGAAGATCCGTTGCGCCCTGGAAGCGGTGCAGGGCGGCGTGGGTAGCTCGCTGATCCTGGACGGCCGCGTGCCGAATGCGATCCTGCTGGAAATCTTCACCGACACCGGTGTAGGCACGCTGATCAGCAACCGCAAGCGCCCTTAAACAAAAAAAAGCCCCACCCTCTGTAGGAGCGAGCTTGCTCGCGAAAAACGTAAAGACGCCGCGTTCATCCAGAATAAACGCGTCATCGTTGGCGTTCTTCGCGAGCAAGCTCGCTCCTGCAGAGGGTGGGGCTTTTTGTTGTGCGGCGTTTATTGGACGCCGAACTGCTCGCGGTATGCACGCACCGCTGGCAAGTGCTGCTTGAGTTGCGGATCGTCTTCCAGGAACTGCAACACCTGGTTCAACGACACGATGCTCACCACCGGAATACCGAAATCACGCTCCACTTCCTGAATCGCCGACAATTCACCATTGCCACGCTCCTGGCGGTTCAAGGCGATCAGCACGCCTGCAGCCTTGGCACCTTCCTGGGAAGCGATGATCTGCATCACTTCACGAATCGCGGTGCCGGCAGTGATCACGTCGTCGATGATCAGCACCTTGCCGGTCAGCGGCGCGCCAACCAGGCTGCCGCCTTCGCCATGGGCCTTGGCTTCCTTGCGGTTGAAGCACCAGGGCAGATCGCGCCCGTGATGTTCAGCCAGAGCCACGGCGGTAGCGGCGGCCAGGGGAATGCCCTTGTAGGCCGGCCCGAACAAAACGTCGAAGGAAATGCCGCTTTCAACGATGGCTGCCGCGTAGAAACGACCCAGCTGAGCCAGGGCCGAACCCGAGTTGAACAAGCCTGCATTGAAGAAATACGGGCTGGTGCGCCCGGACTTGAGGGTGAACTCACCGAAGCGCAAAACCCCGCGATCGATGGCAAAACGAATGAAATCGCGTTGATACGCCTGCATGAAAAAAGCCTCAGATACCACGGATTTAGCTAATTAGGTAGACGGCGTGTATCATACACGCACGCGATTTTTGGGGCCATTTATGCGGATCATCAGTGTGAACGTTAATGGTATTCAGGCTGCAGTCGAGCGTGGTTTGCTCAGTTGGCTGCAAGCCCAGAATGCTGACGTCATCTGCCTGCAGGATACCCGCGCTTCCGCCTTTGAACTGGACGATCCAGCCTTCCAACTGGATGGCTACTTCCTTTATGCCTGCGATGCCGAAGTGCCCACCCAAGGTGGCGTGGCTTTGTACTCGCGGTTGCAACCCAAGGCGGTCATCAGCGGCCTCGGCTTCGAGACAGCCGACCGCTACGGGCGCTACCTGCAAGCCGATTTCGATAAGGTCAGCATCGCGACCTTGCTGCTCCCTTCGGGGCAGAATGGCGATGAAGACTTGAACCAGAAGTTCAAGCTAATGGACGATTTCGCCCGTTATCTGGATAAACAGCGACGCAAACGTCGCGAGTACATTTATTGTGGCTCGCTGTACGTGGCGCAACAGAAGCTGGATATCAAGAACTGGCGCGACAGCCAGCAATCCCCGGGTTTCCTGGCGCCGGAACGGGCCTGGATGGACGAGATTGTCGGCAACATGGGTTATGTCGATGCCCTGCGCGAAGTCAGCCGCGAAGGCGACCAGTACAGCTGGTGGCCGGACAACGAACAGGCGGAGATGCTCAACCTCGGCTGGCGTTTCGACTACCAACTGCTGACCCCAGGTCTGCGCCGGTTCGTACGCAGTGCACGCCTGCCGCGCCAGCCACGCTTCTCGCAGCACGCGCCACTGATCGTGGACTACGACTGGACACTGACCATCTGAGGTCTTTGTCCAGGCGCAAAAAAACCGACATCGCTGTCGGTTTTTTTGTGAGCGCTCATTATTTGACCAGACGCCAGGTAAAGGGATAGCGATAGGCGATCCCCTTATTGGCCTTGATCCCGCCAATGGTCGTCAGCACCACGGTGGCAATCGCCAGTGCGATCATCAGGAAAAAGCCGATCACTGCAAACGCCAGGACCATACAGACCAGCCAGGCAATCGCCACGGTGATCTGGAAGTTCAGCGCTTCCTTGCCTTGATCGTCGATGAACCCATCCTTTTCCCTTTTGACCTGCCACAGGATCAGCGGCCCCACAACGCTGCCGAAGGGAAACACGAACCCCAGAAACGCCGCGAAATGACACAACATCGCCGCCTGACGCACCTCATAGGACAGCGTAGGAACCGGTGACTGGCGGTCATTCATAGCGTTTCTCCTTGAGAGCCGACTCAGTCAGCCAGGGCAGCGTTCTGCAGCTCGAAAATCTCGGTCATGCCCTTCTGGGCCAGGGCCAGCATGGCGTTCAGGTCGGCTGGCTGGAATGGCGCGCCTTCGGCGGTACCCTGCACTTCGATGAAGCCACCGGTGCTGGTCATGACCACGTTCAGGTCGGTCTCGGCGGCCGAGTCTTCCAGGTAGTCCAGGTCCAGCACAGGCTCACCCTGGTACATGCCTACCGACACAGCGGCGATCATCTGCTTGAGCGGGTCACCGGCTTTCAGACCGCCACGTTTCTTGATCACTTTCAGCGCGTCGACCAACGCGACCATGGCACCGGTGATGGATGCGGTGCGGGTGCCGCCGTCGGCCTGGATCACGTCGCAGTCGACGTACAGGGTCACGTCGCCCAGCTTGGTCATGTCCAGGGCGGCGCGCAGGGAGCGACCGATCAGGCGCTGGATTTCCAGGGTACGCCCGCCTTGCTTGCCACGGCTGGCTTCACGCTGGTTACGCTCGCCGGTCGCGCGCGGCAGCATGCCGTATTCAGCGGTCAACCAACCCTGGCCCTGCCCCTTGAGGAAACGCGGCACGCCATTTTCGACGCTGACGGTGCAGATCACCTTGGTATCGCCAAACTCGACCAGTACGGATCCCTCGGCGTGTTTGGTGTAGTTGCGGGTGATGCGGATCGAGCGGAGCTGATCGGCAACGCGACCACTTGGACGTTTCATAGGGGATACCTGTACTGAGGACGAAAAACTGCCGAGCATTATAGAGCCGCGAGCCGATTCGGGGCACTTCTAAAAAATACGCTTACGAATAGCCAGCCCATCGCCCATTGTTTGGGCGCGCTCGCCCCACTGCGCTACAATCCTGCGCCTTCGCAGCCAGTCGGCTTCAATTTACCCATCAGTCCGTGTTTTAGGGGACTGTAACGCGAGGTACCTCCATGGTGCACAGCATGACCGCCTTCGCCCGCGTCGAAAAAGCCGGCGCCCAAGGCACCCTGAGTTGGGAGCTGCGCTCGGTCAACAGCCGCTACCTGGAGCCGCACCTGCGCCTACCGGAATCGTTCCGCGACCTCGAAGGCGCCGTGCGTGAAGCGCTGCGCCAGGGCATCTCTCGCGGCAAGTTGGAATGCACCCTGCGCTTCACCGAGGAAACCACCGGCAAGCCACTGCAGGTCGACCGCGACCGCGCCGCGCAACTGGTGGCCGCCGCCGAAACCATCGCTGGCCTGATCAAACAGCCTGCGGCGCTCAATCCTCTGGAAGTACTGGCCTGGCCTGGTGTGCTGGTTGCCGACGCCACTGACCCGCAAGCCCTCAACGCCGAAGCCCTCGCCCTGTTCACCCAGGGCTTGAAGGAACTCAAGGCCGGCCGCGAGCGCGAAGGCGCCGAACTGGCCCGCCTGATCAGCGAGCGCCTGACCGCGATCGAAGCCGATGTGGTGACCCTGCGTGAACTGGTCCCGCAGATGCTCGCCACTCAGCGCCAGAAGGTCCTCGACCGCTTCACCGACATGAAGGCAGATCTCGATCCGACGCGCCTGGAACAGGAAATGGTGCTGCTGGCACAGAAGAGTGACGTCGCCGAAGAGCTGGACCGCCTGAGCACTCACATCCTTGAAGTGCGCCGGGTGCTCAAGTCCGGCGGCGCCGCCGGTCGGCGCCTGGACTTCCTGATGCAGGAACTCAACCGCGAAGCCAATACACTCGGCTCCAAGGCATTTGACCCGCGCAGCACACAGGCTGCGGTCAACCTCAAAGTGTTGATCGAGCAGATGCGCGAACAAGTACAGAATATTGAGTAAGGCAACCTCCATGACCCACAGCACTGGCACCCTTTACATCATTTCCGCCCCCTCGGGCGCAGGCAAGAGCAGCCTGGTCAAGGCCCTGACCGACACCAACGACCAGATCCGCATCTCGATCTCCCACACCACCCGCGCCATGCGTCCGGGTGAGGTGAATGGCGTGCACTACCACTTCGTCGAACGCACCGAGTTCGTCAAGATGATTGAGCACGGTGACTTCCTGGAGCGTGCCGAAGTGTTCGGCAACCTCTATGGCACCTCGCAAAGCCACCTGCAGCAGACCCTGGACGAAGGTCATGACCTGATCCTGGAAATCGACTGGCAGGGCGCCGAGCAAGTGCGCCAGCTGATGCCCAAGGCGCGTTCGATCTTCATCCTGCCGCCGTCCCTGGAAGCCCTGCATCAGCGCCTGACCAACCGCGGCCAGGACAGCGACGCGATCATCGACGGCCGCATGCGTGAAGCCGTCAGCGAAATGAGCCACTACGTCGACTACGACTACCTGATCATCAATGACGATTTTTCCCACGCGCTGGACGATTTGAAGGCGATTTTCCGCGCCAATCAGCTGCAACAGAAGCGTCAACAGCAGCGTTTCGGCAAATTACTGGCCGAACTGCTCGGCTGATTAGCGCTTCCCAAAACAGCTGCGAGGGCCTTACATTGGCGCTTGTAGCGGTTTTGCAAGCGCCTGCGGAAAATCAGCGCTTCCCTAAACGCTGGTGATTTTTTAAACTGTTTAGTCCGCTCGCCCAACCGGGCAGCGCGCATCTTGCATTCGCTCCGAGGAATACCATGGCCCGCGTAACCGTTGAAGACTGCCTAGAACACGTGGATAACCGCTTTGAGCTGGTCATGCTCTCTACCAAGCGTGCCCGTCAACTGGCCACTGGCGGCAAAGAGCCCCTGGTCCAGTGGGAAAACGACAAGCCTACCGTTGTCGCCCTGCGTGAAATCGCTGAAGGCCTGATGAGCTATGAGTTCATCGCCAACGCCGAAATCGTTGAAGACGAACCGCTGTTTGCAGCGTTCGAGGACGAGTCCAACGAGGCCGTCTAAGCCTATGCCTGGTCGACGTAGCACGGCGCGGGGTCACAGCCATCGGCAGGAGTTCATCCTTTGCCGAGCATAGACGCCCTCGCCGATCGCTTATCGACCTACCTCGGCCCCGACCAGGTCAACCTGGTCCGCCGAGCGTATTTCTACGCCGAACAAGCTCACGACGGCCAACGCCGCCGCAGTGGCGAGGCGTATGTCACCCATCCCCTTGCGGTGGCCAATATTCTCGCCGACATGCACATGGACCATCAGAGCCTGATGGCTGCGATGCTGCATGACGTGATCGAAGACACCGGCATCGCCAAGGAAGCGCTCAGCGCGCAATTTGGCGAAACCGTGGCCGAACTGGTCGATGGGGTCAGCAAACTGACCCAGATGAATTTCGAGACCAAGGCCGAAGCCCAGGCGGAAAACTTCCAGAAGATGGCCATGGCCATGGCCCGGGATATCCGCGTGATCCTGGTCAAGCTGGCCGACCGGCTGCACAACATGCGCACGCTGGAAGTGCTGTCCGGCGAAAAACGTCGGCGTATCGCCAAGGAAACCCTGGAAATCTACGCGCCCATCGCCAACCGGCTGGGCATGCACGCCATTCGTATCGAATTCGAAGACCTCGGTTTCAAGGCCATGCACCCGATGCGTTCGGCGCGCATCTACCAGGCGGTCAAGCGCGCCCGGGGCAACCGCAAGGAAATCGTCAACAAGATCGAAGAGTCCCTGAGCCATTGCCTGGCGATCGACGAGATCGAGGGCGAGGTCAGCGGACGCCAGAAGCACATCTACGGCATCTACAAGAAGATGCGCGGCAAGCGCCGGGCCTTCAACGAGATCATGGACGTGTATGCGTTCCGGATCATCGTCGACAAGGTCGACACCTGCTACCGCGTATTGGGCGCTGTACATAATCTGTACAAGCCCCTGCCGGGGCGCTTCAAGGACTACATCGCCATTCCCAAGGCCAACGGCTATCAGTCGCTGCATACCACGCTGTTCGGTATGCATGGGGTGCCGATCGAGATCCAGATCCGCACCCGGGAAATGGAAGAGATGGCCAACAACGGCATCGCCGCCCACTGGCTGTACAAGTCCAGCGGCGACGAGCAGCCCAAAGGCACCCATGCCCGCGCCCGCCAATGGGTCAAAGGCGTGCTGGAAATGCAGCAACGTGCGGGCAACTCCCTGGAATTCATCGAGAGCGTGAAGATCGACCTGTTCCCGGACGAGGTCTACGTGTTCACGCCCAAAGGCCGGATCATGGAGCTGCCGAAAGGCTCCACGGCGGTCGACTTTGCCTACGCGGTACACACCGACGTCGGCAACAGCTGCATTGCCTGTCGGATCAACCGTCGCCTGGCCCCGCTGTCGGAGCCGCTGCAAAGCGGCTCCACGGTGGAGATCGTCAGCGCACCGGGCGCACGCCCGAACCCGGCGTGGCTCAACTTCGTAGTCACCGGCAAGGCGCGTACCCACATCCGCCATGCCCTGAAACTGCAACGCCGCTCCGAGTCCATCAGCCTGGGCGAACGCCTGCTGAACAAGGTGCTCAACGGTTTCGACAGTGCGCTGGACAAGATTCCTGCAGAGCGCGTGCAAGCGATGCTCACCGAGTACCGCCAGGAAACCATCGAAGACCTGCTGGAAGACATCGGCCTGGGCAACCGCATGGCCTATGTGGTCGCCCGTCGTCTGCTTGGTGAAGGCGAACAATTGCCAAGCCCGGAAGGCCCGCTGGCGATTCGTGGCACCGAGGGCCTGGTGCTCAGCTACGCCAAGTGCTGCACGCCGATCCCGGGCGACCCGATTGTCGGGCACCTATCGGCGGGCAAAGGCATGGTGGTCCACCTGGACAACTGCCGCAATATCAGCGAAATCCGCCACAACCCGGAAAAATGCATCCAGCTCTCATGGGCCAAGGATGTCACCGGCGAATTCAATGTCGAGCTGCGGGTGGAGCTGGAACACCAGCGCGGCCTGATCGCCCTGCTGGCCAGCAGCGTCAACGCGGCCGATGGCAATATCGAAAAAATCAGCATGGACGAGCGCGATGGTCGCATCAGCGTGGTCCAACTGGTGGTCAGCGTACACGACCGTGTGCACCTGGCCCGCGTGATCAAGAAACTGCGCGCCCTGACCGGGGTGATCCGCATCACCCGCATGCGTGCATAGCCCACCTCTTACAAGGAGTCATTCATGACCAAGACCGTTATCACCAGCGACAAAGCCCCAGCTGCCATCGGCACGTACTCCCAGGCGATCAAGGCCGGCAACACCGTCTACATGTCCGGCCAGATCCCGCTGAACCCAAAGACCATGGAACTGGTGGAAGGCTTCGAAGCACAAACCGTGCAAGTCTTCGAAAACCTCAAGTCCGTGGCCGAAGCCGCTGGCGGTTCGTTCAAGGACATCGTCAAGCTCAACATTTTCCTCACCGACCTGAGCCACTTCGCCAAGGTCAACGAGATCATGGGCAAATACTTCGAACAACCCTACCCAGCCCGCGCCGCCATCGGCGTTGCCGCCCTGCCAAAGGGCGCACAGGTTGAGATGGACGCGATTCTGGTCATCGAGTAATACGTTCGGCGCAGCCACCACAGGCTGCGCCGACTTCGTTTTTAAAGGATTTCATGATGCGCAAAGCGCTTGTAGCCTCTTCGTTGCTCGCCCTGTTGCTCGGCGGCTGCGCCAGCAACCCTGCCGACCTGGATGTGAGTGGTACCTGGGTCAACCAGGCCGCTGTCGATGCGGCCGCCAAGGGTGGCCCTCTACGTGAAGCGCTGCAAAGCTACGGCCCGAACCTGGAGTGGGAAATCAACCCCAAGGGCTCGCAGGCACGCTACTACAACGGTTTTGAAGTAGCCGAAGGCAAATTGCTGGGTGAACAATCCGGCGCCTGGAGCGTGAGTTTCTACGGCAGCTCCGCCACCGAACTCAAGCGCAAAGGCAAACAACTGCTGCAAGTGGCCAACGACAACGAGCCCGAACAGCTGTTCGCCCGCGCCCAGGAGCCGGCTCCAGAAGGCGCGCCGCTGGGTGCCAACTTCGAACGTGCGCTGTACGCAGCCTATATGGGCGGCGACTGGAAGATCACCGACGGTTTCGGGAACGGCGCCACGGTCCAGTTCCAGGCCAACGGCAAAGTCGCCGGATTGCCTGGCGTCGATCGGTACTCGTTGTGCCTGGCCGGTGATTGCGCGTCCATGAGCGGCGGCTATGACAGCATCTGGCTGCAACTGAATGGCGTAGGCAATCCGTGGATCTTTGCGCGCAAGGGCAAGCAACTGGAGATTTTCCAGGCGATCAACACCGCGCAGGCGGATGAAGTACCTTCGTTTACGCCGGGCCCTCGCCAATGGCTGCTCGAAAAACAATAGCCTCTTTGTAGGTACCGGCTTGCCGGCTCCCACAAAGAGCATGGTCAGCCTTTCAGGATTGCCGCGTAACCTTCGCGATAGCTTGGATACGTCGGCACCCAACCCAGCGCTTTGGCGCGGGCATTGCTGCATCGCTTACTGCCCGCCCGCCGCACACTGGCGTCCTCGGACCATTGCGTCACGCCCAGATATTCACGCAACCAGGCCACGACCTCTGCCAACGGCGCAGGGGCATCGTCAACGCCGATATAGAACTTATCCAGCGAACCGCCCTGCTCTACATGACGCAACAAAAACGCCAGCAAGCCCGCCGCATCATCGGCGTGTATCCGGTTGCCATATAAAGGTGGATCGATCGCTACGCGGTAGCCCTGGCGTACCTGGGTCAGCAACCATTCGCGACCCGGACCGTAGATACCCGTCAGGCGCACAATGCTGGCGGGGATGCCACTATTGAGCGCCACTTGCTCGGCTTCCAGCATGACCTGGCCGGAATACCCTTTCGCCTGGGTCTCAGACGTTTCGTCGACCCATTCCCCGTTCTGCTGCCCATAGACGCTGCTGCTGGAGACAAACAACAGGTGTTTGGGCGCCTGGCCGTAGTCGCCCAGCCACTCCAGCACATGCTGCAAGCCTTGCACATACGCCGCGCGATAACCGGCTTCATCGTGGTCCGTCGCGGCGGCGCAGTACACCAGGTAATCCACCCCGCCGATCGGCCAGGTGTCCGGGCAGTCCTTATTGAACAGGTCGCCGGCGATGCCGATCACCCCATCGGGAAGACGCGAAATATCGCGTCGCAGGCCATGCACCTCCCATTGCGAAGCGAGCAATTGGCTGGCCAGCCGACTTCCCACATCGCCACAACCGGCAATCACAACAGAAGGCACAGACATCATGAAACTCCGGACTGAAAGGTCTAGATTAGCCTTCGCCACCGACCCACGGCCAGAAAAAGGACAAATAAAGTAACTGTATTACTTTTGTTAACAAGAATTACTTGCAATAATAACCGCCCATTTGTCCTCGACCGCTCAGGGTCTGGAAGGACGATCACTCATTTTTTCTCTCAGGTCCGGCCAGCATGACACGTCATACAAACCCCGCTTCGCCAACCAAGCTTCACAGTCCATCCCGCGCCTGGCGTGCGATTGCTGCGCTGCTGTTCAGCGTACTGCTGGCACCGACCGCCGCATTCGCTGATGCCACAGCGCCGACGACACCGCCTGCCGCCGAGCAGAATGCCGCCACCCCGGCTGCAACGCCAGCCGCCGCCGACCCGGCAGCCAGCGACACCGGCGTCGTGCTGGAAGAAAACAACACCCTGGGCATGGCCCACGACCTGTCTCCTTGGGGCATGTACCAGAATGCTGACGTGGTGGTGAAAGCCGTGATGATCGGCCTCGCCATCGCCTCGATCATTACCTGGACCATCTGGATCGCCAAGGGCTTCGAGCTGCTGGGCGCCAAGCGCCGCCTGCGTACCGAAATCGTCCACCTGAAAAAAGCCACCACCCTCAAGGAAGCCAGCGAAAGCGCGACCCAGAAGGGCACCCTGGCCAATACCCTGGTGCACGACGCCCTGGAAGAAATGCGCCTGTCGGCCAACACCCGCGAAAAAGAAGGCATCAAGGAGCGTGTGGCGTTCCGCCTGGAGCGCCTGGTTGCAGCCTGCGGCCGTAATATGAGCAGCGGCACCGGCGTGCTGGCGACCATCGGTTCCACCGCGCCGTTCGTCGGCCTGTTCGGCACCGTGTGGGGCATCATGAACAGCTTCATCGGCATCGCCAAAACCCAGACCACCAACCTCGCCGTCGTCGCGCCCGGTATTGCCGAAGCTCTGCTGGCGACCGCCCTGGGCCTGGTTGCCGCGATTCCCGCGGTGGTGATCTACAACGTCTTCGCCCGTTCGATCGCCGGCTACAAGGCCCAGGTATCGGACGCATCGGCAGAAGTCCTGCTGCTGGTCAGCCGCGATCTCGATCACCTGCCTACCGAGCGCAGCTCGCAACCGCACATGGTGAAAGTGGGGTAATCGGCCATGGGCCTGCATCTGAATCAAGGCGACGACGAACTCGTCGAGAACCACGAAATCAACGTCACACCGTTTATCGACGTGATGCTGGTATTGCTGATCATCTTCATGGTGGCGGCACCCCTGGCCACTGTGGACATCAAGGTCGATCTGCCCGCGTCCAGCGCCAAGCCGGCGCCACGGCCGGAAAAACCGGTCTTCCTCAGCGTCAAGGCGGATCAACGCTTGTTCCTGGGCGAAGAAGAAGTCAAGGCTGAAACCCTGGGGCCGAAGCTCGACGCCAAGACCCAGGGCAAGAAAGACACGACGATCTTTTTCCAGGCCGACAAAGGCGTGGACTACGGCGACCTGATGAGCGTGATGGATGCCCTGCGGGCAGCCGGCTACCTCAAGGTCGGCCTGGTCGGACTCGAGACGGCAGCCAAAAAATGATCACGACGCGCCGCAAACTGACGCGATATGGCACCAGCCTCGCTGTCGTGCTGGGCGTGCATGCCGTCGCGATTGCCTTGATGCTGCATATGTCGGTTGCGCGCCAACCGCAACTGCCACCGGCAGCCATGGTCATCGACCTGGCGCCGATGCCAGCGCCGCCACCGCCGCCGGCACCGCCCAAGGTGATCACGCCGCCGCAACCGCCCGCACCGGAGGAAGAACTGCCCCTGCCGAAACTGGCCGAGGCACCCAAGCCGACAATCCAGGTGCCCAAGCCGGTCAAGCCCAAGCCGAAACCGCAGCCACCCAAGCCGGTGGAGAAAAAGCCCGAGCCGCCCAAGGAGAAACCGTCCGAGGACCCACCGAGCGAGACGCCGCCGAGCCACGCACCCGCTGAAAAATCGGCCCAGCCGGCTCCAGGCCCGTCGCCGCAACTGGTCGCGGCCAAGGCTTCCTGGGAAGGCGCCCTGCTGGCGCACTTGCAGAAGTACAAGAAGTACCCGAAAAGCGCTCTGAACAGTGGCAAGGAAGGCATGAATCGCTTGCGCTTCGTGGTCGATGCCGAAGGCAATGTGCTGTCCTACGAGTTGGTGGGCCGCTCCGGCAACGCCAACCTGGACCGCGCCACCCTGGACATGATCCGTAATGCCCAACCATTGCCCAAGCCACCGGCCGACATGGTGAAAAGCGGCAGCATCGAGATCGTTGCGCCGTTCGTGTACAACATCGAGAAGAACCGCCGCTGACGGTGGCAGTGTCCTGTGGAGAGGCGGCTTGCCCTCTCTCCACGGCGCCGCCCCCGCCAGGCGTTTGCTTAGTGAAAACTCAGCTATTCTCCAATCAATCCCGGCGAAAGTTCTGATAACGTGCGTCTATCGATTGCAGCCGGTATGCTTGGCTCGCAACCTCATGGACGCCCGCTATGACTCTTACAGAATTACGCTACATCGTCACCCTCGCCCAAGAGCAGCACTTCGGCCACGCGGCCGAGCGTTGCCACGTCAGCCAGCCGACATTGTCGGTGGGCGTGAAAAAGCTTGAAGACGAACTCGGTGTGCTGATTTTTGAGCGCAGCAAGAGCGCCGTGCGCCTAACCCCGGTGGGTGAAGGCATCGTTGCCCAGGCCCAGAAGGTTCTCGAGCAAGCGCAAAGCATTCGCGAACTGGCCCAGGCCGGCAAGAATCAACTGACCGCCCCGCTGAAAGTCGGCGCCATCTACACCGTCGGCCCTTACCTGTTCCCGCACCTGATCCCGCAACTGCACCGCGTCGCGCCGCAGATGCCGCTGTATATCGAAGAGAACTTCACCCACGTACTGCGCGACAAACTGCGCAACGGCGAACTGGACGCGATCATCATCGCCCTGCCGTTCACCGAAGCGGACGTTTTGACCCTACCACTCTATGACGAACCGTTCTATGTGCTGATGCCCGCCTCCCACCCGTGGACGCAAAAAGACACCATCGACGCCGGCCTGCTCAATGACAAGAGCCTGCTGCTGCTCGGCGAAGGCCACTGCTTCCGCGACCAGGTGCTCGAAGCCTGCCCGACCCTGACCAAAGGCAACGACGGCGCCAAACACACCACCGTGGAGTCCAGCTCCCTGGAAACCATTCGCCACATGGTCGCCTCGGGCCTGGGCATTTCGATCCTGCCGTTGTCGGCGGTGGACAGCCATCACTACGCCCCCGGCGTAATCGAAGTGCGCCCGCTCACGCCGCCAGTGCCATTCCGAACCGTAGCGATCGCCTGGCGCGCCAGCTTCCCAAGGCCCAAAGCCATTGAGATCCTCGCCGACTCGATCCGCCTGTGCTCGGTGGCCAAGCCGCCTGCTGCGAGCTAAGTAACGGTATGACAGAGCTGTCGCAAGTGTCAGTGACGGCACTCAAGGGTGTCGGTGAAGCCATGGCCGAGAAGCTGGCCAAGGTCGGCCTGGAGAACCTTCAGGACGTGCTGTTCCACCTGCCGCTGCGTTATCAGGATCGGACCCGCGTAGTGCCCATCGGTCAGTTGCGTCCCGGGCAGGATGCCGTGGTCGAAGGCACAGTCAGCGGCGCCGATGTGGTGATGGGCAAGCGCCGTAGCCTGGTGGTGCGCCTGCAGGACGGCACCGGCGGCCTGAGCCTGCGCTTCTATCATTTCAGCAATGCACAGAAAGAAGGCCTCAAGCGTGGCACCCGCGTGCGCTGCTATGGCGAAGCACGGCCTGGCGCGTCGGGCCTGGAGATCTATCACCCGGAATACCGCGCCATTACCGGCGACGAACCGCCGCCGGTGGACACCACCCTCACACCGATCTACCCGCTCACCGAGGGCCTGACCCAACAGCGCCTGCGCCAGTTGTGCATGCAGACCCTGACGATGCTCGGCCCCAAAAGCCTGCCCGACTGGCTGCCCCAGGAGCTGGCCCGCGACTATCAGTTGGCGCCGCTGGACGAAGCGATTCGCTACCTGCATCACCCGCCGGCCGACGCCGATGTCGACGAACTCGCGCTCGGTCATCACTGGGCCCAGCACCGCCTGGCGTTTGAGGAACTGCTGACTCACCAACTGTCCCAGCAGCGCCTGCGCGAAAGCATGCGCTCCCTGCGCGCGCCAGCGATGCCCAAGGCCACACGCCTGCCCGCGCAATACCTGGCCAACCTGGGCTTTGCGCCGACGGGTGCCCAGCAACGCGTCGGCAACGAAATCGCCTACGACTTGAGCCAGAAAGAGCCCATGCTGCGGTTGATTCAGGGCGATGTGGGCGCGGGCAAAACCATGGTCGCAGCCCTCGCCGCCCTGCAGGCGCTGGAAGCCGGTTACCAGGTGGCCCTGATGGCGCCCACCGAGATCCTCGCCGAACAGCACTTCATCACCTTCAAGCGCTGGCTCGAGCCGCTGGGCCTGGAAGTGGCGTGGCTGGCCGGCAAGCTCAAGGGCAAGAATCGTGCGGCAGCGCTGGAACAGATTGCCGCCGGCGCGCCAATGGTGGTGGGCACGCACGCGCTGTTCCAGGACGAAGTTCAGTTCAAGAATCTGGCCTTGGTGATCATCGACGAACAGCACCGCTTCGGTGTGCAACAGCGCCTGGCCCTGCGTCAGAAAGGCGTGGGCGGACGCATGAGCCCGCACCAACTGATCATGACCGCCACGCCGATCCCGCGCACCTTGGCGATGAGCGCCTACGCCGACCTCGATACCTCGATCCTCGACGAACTGCCCCCCGGGCGCACCCCGGTCAACACGGTGCTGGTCACCGACACCCGACGCGTGGAAGTCATCGAGCGGGTACGCAGCGCCTGTGCCGAAGGCCGCCAGGCGTATTGGGTGTGCACGCTGATCGAAGAGTCCGAAGAACTGACCTGCCAGGCCGCCGAAACCACTTACGAAGACCTCACCAGCGCCTTGGGCGAACTCAAGGTCGGGCTGATCCACGGGCGCATGAAACCGGCGGAAAAAGCCGCGGTGATGGCGGAGTTCAAGGCCGGCAACCTGCAACTGCTGGTGGCCACCACGGTGATCGAGGTGGGCGTGGACGTTCCAAACGCCAGCCTGATGATCATTGAAAACCCCGAACGCCTGGGCCTGGCGCAACTGCACCAGCTGCGCGGCCGCGTCGGCCGGGGCAGCGCGGCCAGCCACTGCGTGCTGCTCTATCACCCGCCGCTGTCGCAGATCGGCCGCCAGCGCCTAAGTATCATGCGTGAAACAAATGATGGTTTTGTCATCGCCGAAAAAGACCTGGAACTGCGCGGTCCCGGTGAGATGCTCGGCACCCGCCAGACCGGCCTGTTGCAATTCAAGGTCGCCGATCTGATGCGCGACGCCGACCTGTTGCCGGCCGTGCGCGATGCGGCGCAAGCCCTTCTGGAGCGCTGGCCGGAGCATGTCAGCCCATTGCTGGATCGCTGGCTACGACACGGGCAGCAATACGGTCAGGTCTGAAGGATTACCGGCGGTGGTGGCCGAAAGATGCCCCTATCGCCAACACCATCACAAACCGCACTTATACGACCAACATATGTATCAAGCTGGTTATACTCCGGTGATTGTAAGAAATTGGATCAGGCCATGTCAGAAGTTGCCCTCGCCACAACCCCACTGACCGCCCCGCCGGTCATTCGGGCGTTGCTCGAAAAGCTCGCCATCAGCTACACGCAAGTCATCGAAGCGCCTGGCCTGAATCCGGCTCGAAAGGTCCAGGCCGTGCTGCTGGAAGATGCGGTGGGCGCTCTGATGGTGCTGTTCCCGCAGAACCAACTGCTCGACCTCAACCGCCTCACCGAGCTCACCGGTCGCCGCCTCACGGCAGTGGCGCCGGATCGCGTCGAACGTATGCTGAGCAAGCATGACCTGAGCCTGCTGCCGGGTCTGCCGGCCCTGACCAGCTCGCCGTGCCTGTACGAAGGCAGCCTGCTCAACGAGCCAAGCCTGCTGGTGCATTCGGGCGAAGCCGGGTTGCTGCTGGAAATTTCCAGCGCCCACTTCAAGACCATGCTCACCAAGGCCAGCGCCGGCCACTTCGGCGAGCCGCTGAGCAATATCCGCCCGAACCTCGACCGCCCCAATGACGACCGCGAGGAAATCACCCAGGCGATGCAGGCGTTCACCGCCCGTCGCATCCAGCAGCGCCTGGAAGCGACCATCGAGATTCCGCCGCTGGCCGACACTGCGCAGAAGATCATCAAGCTGCGCGTCGACCCCAACGCCACCATCGATGACATCACCAGCGTGGTGGAAACCGACCCGTCGCTGGCCGCCCAGGTGGTCAGTTGGGCTGCATCGCCCTACTACGCATCGCCGGGCAAGATCCGCTCCGTGGAAGATGCAATCGTGCGCGTGCTGGGCTTCGACCTGGTGATCAACCTGGCGCTGGGCCTGGCCCTGGGCAAGACTTTGAGCCTGCCCAAAGACCATCCGCACCAGGCAACGCCGTACTGGCACCAGTCGATCTACACCGCTGCGGTAATCGAAGGCCTGACCCGCGCCATGCCCCGCGCCCAGCGCCCGGAAGCCGGCCTGACCTACCTCGCTGGTTTACTGCACAACTTCGGCTACCTGCTGCTGGCCCATGTGTTTCCACCGCACTTCTCGCTGATCTGCCGACACCTGGAGGTCAACCCGCACCTGTGCCACAGCTATGTGGAGCAACACCTGCTGGGCATCAGCCGCGAGCAAATCGGCGCCTGGCTGATGCGCTACTGGGATATGCCCGACGAACTGTCCACCGCCCTGCGCTTCCAGCACGACCCGACCTACGACGGCCAATACGCCGAATACCCGAACCTGGTGTGCGTGGCCGTGCGCCTGCTGCGCAGCCATGGCATCGGCTCCGGGCCGGACGAGACGATTCCGGATGCACTGCTGGAGCGCCTGGGGCTGACGCGTGACAAGGCTGAGGACGTGGTGGCCAAGGTGCTGGATGCCGAAGTGCTGCTGCGTGAATTAGCGTCCCAGTTCAGCCAGTCCTGAGCCAGCGATCCCTCTGTAGGTGCGAGCTTGCTCGCGAAGAACGTCAACGATGACGCAGCGCCATTCGGTAGCCCGCGTCGTCTATGGGTTTTTCGCGAGCGAGCTCGCTCCTACAGGGCTTGCCTTCAAGCCTTCTTGGTTTTCTTCGGCTTCAGATACTTGGTCAGCCCCTGGAACCAGATCACCAGCGCCGGGTTGCCCTTGATCTGGATCGACTTGTCCTGAATCCCCGTCATGAACGCCAGTTGCTTGTTCTTCGCCTGCATCGTGGCGAAGCCGTAGGCGGCGTCCTTGAACGCGATGGCAAATGCTGGCGCCGGGTGAACGCCCGAGCGGCTGGTGATGCGCTGGTCTTTGACGATGAAGTGACGGGCAACCTTGCCGTCGAGGGTCTGCAACTGGAACGCCAGGTCTTTGTCACCCAGCTGTTGCTGGAAGGTGGGATTGGTGCGGCTGGCTTTGCCCATCATGAGGCCCAGCACCCAGAGGAGAAGACGAAATTTCATAAGCGCGTAGCCTCAGAATAATAAAGAGTTGCCGCAGTTTAGCGATTCGCATACAGAACGCCACTATTCAAAACAGTATGTGATAGTGGTGCGCAGACGGGAAAACCTTATGACTAGCCAGTCAATTAAGGACCCGATCATGCAACGCTCCCGCGACACTAAAGACCTATTGGAAATAACACCCAGTTAAAAAAATTCTAACGCCCTGTTAATTATCACAGTAGCCATTATCCTGCGCCTCTTACATCCTGATAAACGCAGCACACTCGAAACGTAAATTATTAGCTCACGTCATCGTTGAGGAAATCATCATGAGCAACAATCACGGAAAAAGAGCAGGCGAAATCAGGGTCACCCTAGAGCTAAACGGAGAAACCCATCACTTCAACGCCCACACCACGACCACAACATTAAAAGAAGATGTTTTAACGGTCGTGGCCCGTGAGAATGCCTTCTCACCCTTTCGCATGTACACCGTTGATTTAAGAATCAAAAATGGCACACCACCGGGAAGGTATCTGCTGGATGGAGATCCGAACAACAAAGTCCGCGTGTTCTACCTTCCACCCCACCTGAACATACTCAGTTATTACGTCGATATATCCGGCCATTTCAATCTGACTGAAACGGCCACTGAGCAACGCATTGTTGGCAGCTTTGACTGCGTGGCGAAAAGCGTCGACCCGGCAATAACCGCGGAGGCGACGTTGAGTCACGGCATCGTATCCTTCGACCAGCAACCTCAGCGTCTCAGTAAAGGAAGCCTGAAAGGCGAGTTGCAGCCCGGTAATATTGAATTTGTAGCCACTGACGTGTCAATGGAGTTTGTCGGAGGCACAGGCGCCGGCTCTTTCTTGCAAGTCATTGCTAAAGTTAAAGAATTCCCGGAACATCAAATTCACCTCCATATACCTCGTGCTTTACTAGGTGAGCCAGAGTTACCCATCACTTTGAATGAAGATGGTAAGTCTGCATTGGCAACATTGGTTTATACAGGCGTACATAGAGCAGATAAAGGAACTGTCATCTATCACTACGACTCTGCTTCGGAGCGTTTCACTGGCACCTTGGAATTCGAGGCAAATGACGACATCACCTTCAAAAAAGGGAAGTTTGAGATCACTGGACTTATTCCTCAGAGATAACCAAAGCAGAGAGCCGCAATCTGGTTAAAACGTCCTGTTCACACAAAACATAAACGCTAGCCGAAGATTCACCGAGATGAAACACCGACCGGCGTTTCACGCTTAAACGTTAGGGCACGGCACCGTGCGTCCAGTAAGCCGGATCCGCGTCGTGGCAAGAGCCTTCAATCGGCGGATTGTATATCCCAGAAAAAATGGACACCCCGCCCCGCCGGGGTGCCCATTTTTTGTCTACGGCTTAAACCGGAAACCCATCAAGCATCTTCCGTATCCGCCTCTGCATTCCTGACCAGCCGTTTAAGCATTTTGTTCATATGGGCGTGACGCTTTTCAATCTCGTCCAGCCGCGACTCAGCGCTAGGCACGTCTGCCGAGGTGGGCGCAACATACGGCGTATAGATAAGCCCATATCGTTTGCCCGCATCTTTCATCTGGGCTTCAACAGCCGTCATGGTTGTCTCAAGGCCGGTCAAGCGTCCGTTCGTATCAGTCGGTGCGTCAGGCCGCTTGCCCACGGCCTGTGCGTTTGGCCCTTCGTTGATGGAAAGGATCGTGTTGGTCATCAACTCGACTTTTATTTCATTGTCTGTGAGGCGTGCCTCAATTTTTTGCTGTTGGGTCGCGGAAGGATCAACGGAGGTCGTGGTGCCATCCGCATTCTTTTTTTCTGCGCCAGGCATTTTTGCCTGCGCGTCAATTCTTTCGAGGATGGCTTTAGAAACCATGTGCTGCCCCACACTGAAGGGGATATTTATCAAGTTGCTGGTCGCCGAACTTACAAATGAACTACGTGCGCTGGCAGCCAGTTCAGACGATAGGGGCGCAAATGCATGTTTATTGTGCAGATCGCTAATCGCTTTTGCGCTGCTCGTTGCCGCTCGCGTACCGGTCGCCGCCCCCTGTGGCGTTGGCTTTATCGCGGGTTTTGGGACGGGCCTGGGCGCTGGTCGGGATTGTGGCGTGGGCTTGGCAGCCTTTGGTTTCAGTGGTTTGAGTGGGGACGCACGCCTCAATGCGCGGGTGTCTCGTATATGAATATCTTGATCACTCGCCATGGGATATTCGGGGGAAAACACCCGGGCGCGCTGTGAGCCATGTTCAGTGTTGGAATGCTCTTGGACTGATGCACCATTGCCTTTGATCAACACCGCAGAAGTGCCCGGTGTCTGCGGCTGGGCCGTCGACGCCAAGTGCGGAAGAAAGGGCTGATTGGATAACTTCATAAGTTCACCTCTGAAAATGATATTAGAGAGGCCTCCCTGCAACCTCAGACACTGTGTGACGCCATACAAAAACAAGTTCCAATTTCAGAAGGTAGGCTGTTCAAAATTCAATACAAAATACTCACCCTCGCGCGCCAATAAAAAATGGGCACCCGACCCAGTCGGCGTGCCCATCTTTTTTACCGCCCCGCCTCCCTTCGAGACGGTATTGCTATTACGGGTTGACGCTGTCTTTGAGCGACTTGCCCGGCTTGAATGCAACGGTATTGCTCGCCTTGATCTTCACAGGCTCACCGGTTTGCGGGTTTTTGCCAGTGCGGGCACCGCGGTGACGTTGCAGGAAGGTGCCGAAGCCAACCAGGGTGACGCTGTCCTTGCGGTGCAGGGCGCCGGTGATTTCTTCGAGAACGGCGTTGAGGACGCGGTTGGCCTGTTCTTTGGTGAGATCGGCTTTTTCAGCGATGGCGGCTGCGAGTTCTGGTTTACGCATAAGTGAAGCCTCTTTGACGGTTTTTTGTTGTTATGTCCGTGCCGCTCATCTGTGGAGCAGCGCCCAAAGCGCCGCAGGCTCTACTCTGCGGCAGACGGGAGTGAGGATGGCATGCCCTCGCACGCTCCGCCAGTCTCGCGGCGACCTTTCTAGACTGAAAAACAGGGTTATTCCGACAGAACGACCAGTATTTACGCCAGCAAAGGCGGAAGTTCTTTGTTCAGCGCCAGTTTTTCCATCACCGCGCTGCCGGTAAGTGCATAGCCCAGCAAGCGGCCGCTGGCGTCGCGGCACAGGGCCTTGATGTCGGCGCCCTGGCCTTCGACGCTCCACACGCCTTCGGTGCCGCGTGGCGGGGGCGAAACCACCAGCGGACAGACCGGCGTCTTGACGGTGACCGGCATCGGGCCATAGCTGACAGCCGTGGCATTGCCGGCCAGGGTCTGGGCCAGGGCGCGGGCGCATGTCATCAGCGGCATCACGTACAGCAGGTTCAGGCCATCGACCTCGGCGCAGTCGCCCAGGGCGTAGATATTGGCGTGGGAGGTCTTGAGGTGGCGGTCGACCATGATCCCACGGTTGACCTGCAGGCCGGCGGCGGCCGCCAGGTCGATACGTGGGCGCAGGCCGATGGCCGAGACCACCAGGTCGCACAGGATCACTTTACCGTCCGACAGATGCGCTTCCAGGCCATCGGCGCTGCGTTGCAGGCGATTGAGCACCGGGCCCAGGTGGAAGCGTGCACCCAGGCCTTCCAGCCCGGCCTGGACCGCAGCGGCCGCCGCCGGGTGCAGCAGCGTCGGCATGACTTGCTCGCACGGCGCGACCAGGTCGATCTCATAGCCGCCGAGGATCAGGTCGTTGGCGAATTCGCAGCCGATCAGGCCGGCGCCGAGCACCAGCACACGGTGCTTGCCGGCAGCGGCGGCGCGAAAGCGCGCATAGTCTTCCAGGTCGTTGATCGGAAAAATCAGCTCGGCGGCATCGCCTTCGACCGGTACACGCACGGTTTCCGCGCCCCAGGCCAGGATCAGGTCGCGGTAAGCCACCGCTTCCTCGCCGATCCACAGGCGCTTGTGCCCAGGGTCAATGCCGCTGACGCGCGTGTGGGTACGCACTTCGGCGTTGAGTTGCTCGGCCATGGTGCCCGGTTCGGCCATGCTCAGGCCGTCCGCTTCCTTGTTCTTGCCAAAGCCGGTGGAAAGCATGGGCTTGGAGTAGGAGCGCCCGTCATCCGCGGTGATCAGCAGCAATGGGGTCTCGCTGTCGAGCTTGCGAAACTCCCGGGCCACGTTGTAGCCGGCGAGGCCTGTGCCAATGATCACGACAGGTGCGTTCATTCCTTTCTCCTTGTAATACGTTTCTTAAAAGCTCAAATCAGCCGAGTTCGATCATTTCGAAATCCATTTTGCCCACGCCGCAGTCCGGGCACAGCCAATCTGCCGGGACGTCTTCCCAGCGGGTACCCGGCAGAATTCCATCATCCGGCCAGCCGTCTTTTTCGTCATAGATCAGGCCACAGACTACGCATTGCCACTTCTTCATTACTTACTTCCTCAGGGTCCAGGCATGTTGGCCGGCGGTCGATGGATCCAGCGGTGCCGCGCGGCTCAGGGCGTTTTGTACTGATCGGGGCCGGCAGATGCAAGCACGATCGACACGCGGAGCCGGTTCCTCGCGGCAAAAGATCAGGGCGCCATGGTAAGCTCGCCGCCTCTTTTACTGCCAATACTGACGCACCGTGCCGCATTCAATCGCCCTCCCCGATGCTTGCCAATGGCTGACCCAGAGCCATCTGCTCCCCTTGCCTGCGCCCCTGATCGTCGATTGGCTGTTCGACGAGGGCTCGCTGACACGCCGGCTCACGCGGCTGTCCAGCGATGGTTTCAGCGTGACGCCGCTGTTCGAAGGCTGGCAACCGCTGCGCGACGATGAATGCGCGGCCTTGGATCTGGCCCCGGCCAGTGTCGGCTGGGTGCGCGAGGTGTATTTGCGTGGGCACGGCCAGCCGTGGGTGTTTGCCCGCAGCGTGGCGGCGCGCGGCGCTCTGGAGGGCGATGGCCTGCATATGGACGAGTTGGGCAGCCGCTCGCTCGGCGAATTGCTGTTTTGCGATCAAGCGTTCATCCGCCAGGCGATCGAGGTGTGCCATTACCCGCGTCAGTGGCTGCCTGTCGCCGATCACACCGATGGGCTGTGGGCCCGCCGGTCACGCTTCGATCGCGGGCCGCTGAGCGTGCTGGTGTCGGAAATTTTCTTGCCGAGCTTCTGGCAGGCCCTGCATGACCACCCGGAGAATTGCTGATGTATCAACGTCTGCTCAAATCCTTGAATCGCCTGAACCCCAGGGCGTGGGATTTCATTCAGTTGACCCGCATGGACAAGCCCATCGGCATCTACCTGTTGCTGTGGCCAACGCTGTGGGCGTTGTGGATTGCCGGCAAGGGTTCGCCGTCCTTTATCAACATCGTGATTTTCGTGCTGGGCGTGGTGCTGACCCGCGCCGGCGGCTGCGTGATCAATGACTGGGCCGACCGCAAGGTCGATGGCCATGTGAAACGTACCGAGCAACGCCCGCTGGTGAGCGGCAAGATCAGCTCGAAAGAGGCGCTGGTGTTTTTTGCGCTGCTGATGGGCATCAGTTTCCTACTGGTGCTGCTGACCAACGCCACCACCATCCTGCTGTCCCTGGGCGGCCTGGCGCTGGCGGCGAGCTACCCGTTCATGAAGCGCTACACCTATTACCCGCAGGTGGTGTTGGGGGCGGCGTTTTCCTGGGGCATGCCGATGGCGTTCACCGCCGAAACCGGCAACCTGCCCGCCACCGCGTGGCTGCTATATATCGCCAACCTGCTGTGGACGGTGGGTTACGACACGTATTACGCGATGACGGACCGCGATGACGACTTGAAGATCGGCGTCAAATCCACTGCCATTCTGTTCGGCGATGCCGACCGCGTGATCATCCTCACCCTGCAAGGCCTGGCGCTGGCGTGCCTGTTGCTCGCCGGTGCACGGTTTGAGCTGGGGGCTGGTTCCATCTGGGGTTGTTGGCGGCAGCGGGCTGTTTCGCCTGGGAGTTCTGGTACACCCGGGACAGGGACCGCCTGAAATGCTTCAAGGCGTTTTTGCACAACCACTGGGCGGGGCTGGCGATTTTTGTCGGGATCGTGGCGGACTACGGGTTTCGATGAGGGGCCGGGCCCCTCACCGCTAGTGGGTTGAATCAGGGCTTGGCGACTTTCCAGGCCCCGTCCATTTTGCCGTCGCCCGTCATGTCGCCGGCCTTTTTGTCCATGACGAAGGTGTAGAGCGGCTTACCGCTGTAGGCCCATTGGCTCTTTTGATCGTCACGGGTGATGACGGTCCACTTGCCCATAGGCTTGTCGGTAGATTCGGCCATCAACGGCGGCCAGTTGGTGGCGCATTTGTCGTTACACATGGACTTGCCATCGGCATCCTTGGCGAAGGTATAGAGCGTCATGCCCTTGTGATCCACCAACACCCCATCTTTCGTCATCGCCGGGTCTGCGGCAAATGCCAGGGTCGGCAGCGTCAACGCCGCCGTGACCAGCAGGGCTTTCCAGGAAATCGTGCTGTAAGTCATCGGAACCTTCCTTTTGTGGTTGTCAGGATTCGGACCCAAAGCGTAGTCCAGAGAGGCGTAGATTGCCCAAGCGGCTAAATTACTGTCACACGACTGCAATAATTCCGTTATCTAATGCGGCGCAAGACAGTTAAATGACAAGAGGATTCAGGCATGGT
Organism: Pseudomonas extremaustralis; assembly: GCF_900102035.1. Taxonomy (NCBI): domain Bacteria; kingdom Pseudomonadati; phylum Pseudomonadota; class Gammaproteobacteria; order Pseudomonadales; family Pseudomonadaceae; genus Pseudomonas; species Pseudomonas extremaustralis. The sequence goes on along the minus strand of NZ_LT629689.1, from coordinate 5,059,191 downwards.
TGGCAGGAGCATTCTGATCGTTGACGACGAAGCGCCCATTCGCGAGATGATCGCCGTCGCGTTGGAAATGGCCGGCTACGACTGCCTGGAGGCAGAGAACTCCCAGCAGGCCCATGCCATTATCGTCGACCGCAAACCGGACCTGATCCTGCTGGACTGGATGCTGCCCGGCACCTCCGGCATCGAACTGGCCCGCCGCCTCAAGCGTGACGAACTGACCGGGGACATCCCGATCATCATGCTCACGGCCAAGGGTGAAGAGGACAACAAGATCCAGGGCCTGGAAGTCGGCGCCGATGACTACATCACCAAGCCGTTTTCCCCACGGGAACTGGTCGCTCGTCTGAAAGCCGTACTGCGCCGCGCCGGCCCCACCGATGGCGAAGCGCCAATCGAAGTCGGCGGCCTGCTGTTGGACCCGATCAGCCACCGCGTGACCATCGACGGTAAACCCGCCGAGATGGGCCCCACCGAGTACCGTCTGCTGCAATTTTTCATGACCCACCAGGAACGCGCCTACACCCGTGGCCAGTTGCTGGACCAGGTGTGGGGCGGCAACGTGTATGTGGAGGAACGCACCGTGGACGTGCATATCCGTCGCCTGCGCAAAGCCTTGGGCGACGCCTACGAGAATCTGGTACAAACCGTGCGCGGCACCGGCTACCGGTTTTCCACCAAGGGTTGAGCTAGCCGCTTTCTGACTTAAACAGCTGACAAGGACGCATGTTCAAGTGAATCAAAACTGGCATGGCACCCTGATCCGCCACATGCTTTTGCTGATCACCGGCAGCCTGCTGGTCGGCTTGATCAGTGGCTACTACGGCTGGAGCCTGGCCGCCGGTATCGGTCTTTACCTGGGCTGGACCCTCAAACAACTGCTGCGCCTGCATGAATGGCTGCGCCAGCACAAACCCGACGAAGCACCACCCGACGGCTACGGCCTGTGGGGCGAAGTGTTCGACAGCATCTACCACCTGCAACGCCGCGACCAACGGGTGCGCGGGCGCCTGCAAGCGGTGATCGACCGGGTGCAGGAATCCACCGCGGCGCTCAAAGACGCGGTGATCATGCTCGACAGCGATGGCAACCTGGAATGGTGGAACCGCGCCGCCGAAACCCTGCTGGGCCTCAAGACGCCCCAGGACAGCGGCCAGCCGGTGACCAACCTGGTGCGTCACCCGCGTTTCAAGGAGTACTTCGAGCAGGAAAACTACGAAGAAGCCCTGGAAATCCCCTCGCCCACCAATGACCGCGTGCGCATCCAGCTGTACCTGACGCGCTACGGCAATAACGAACACCTGATGCTGGTGCGCGACGTGACTCGCATCCACCAGTTGGAACAGATGCGCAAAGACTTCGTCGCCAACGTCTCCCACGAACTGCGCACGCCGCTGACGGTGATCTGCGGTTACCTGGAGACGCTGCTGGACAACGTCGACGAGATCAACCCGCGCTGGAGCCGCGCCCTGCAGCAGATGCAGCAACAGGGTTCACGCATGCAGACGCTGCTCAACGACCTGCTGCTGCTGGCCAAGCTGGAAGCCACCGACTACCCCTCGGACAACCACCCGGTGGCCGTCCAGAGCCTGCTGCAGACCATCAAGAATGACGCCCAGGCCCTTTCCGGCCAGCGCGGGCAACAGATCACCCTGGAAGCCGACCCGTCGATATTGCTCAAGGGCAGTGAAGGCGAATTGCGCAGCGCGTTTTCCAACCTGGTGTTCAACGCCGTGAAATACACCCAGGACAAGGGCAATATCCGCATCCGCTGGTGGGCCGACGACCAGGGCGCGCACCTGAGCGTGCAGGACTCCGGCATCGGTATCGACGCCAAACACCTGCCGCGCCTGACCGAGCGGTTCTACCGCGTCGATTCCAGCCGCAACTCCAACACCGGCGGCACCGGGCTGGGCCTGGCGATCGTCAAGCATGTGCTTCTGCGCCACCGCGCACGCCTGGAAATCAGCAGCGTGCTGGGCCATGGCAGCACCTTCACCTGCCATTTCCCGCCAACCCAAGTGACCCGTTCGCGGGCGATTGATCAGGATGCCTAGCGCCCCGCCAAGCAGCGGGCACTAGGCAAGCGCCCCGTCAGCCGCTACATTGGCCGACTTACGCCTGCCTTTCAGGCCCTCCTGTCCCCCTTTATTGAACACACGGAACCAGCAAAACCCCATCATGGACCCTTCCCCTGGTATCACCCTGGCTACACTCTTCGCCGATTTCGGCATGATTCTTTTTGCACTGATCCTGGTACTGCTCAACGGTTTCTTCGTTGCGGCGGAGTTTGCCATGGTCAAACTCCGCTCCACGCGGGTCGAGGCGATCGCCGACACCAACGGCTGGCGCGGGCAGATCCTGCGTACCGTACACAGCCAGCTCGATGCGTACCTGTCGGCCTGCCAGTTGGGTATCACCCTTGCCTCCCTGGGGCTGGGCTGGGTCGGTGAGCCCGCCTTCGCGCACATCCTCGAGCCGTTGCTGGGAGCGGTAGGCGTCGAGTCGCCGGAAGTGATCAAGGGCGTGTCGTTCTTTTCCGCCTTCTTCATGATTTCCTACCTGCACATCGTGGTCGGCGAGCTGGCGCCCAAGTCCTGGGCGATTCGCAAGCCAGAGCTGCTGTCACTGTGGACGGCGGTGCCGCTGTACCTGTTCTACTGGACCATGTACCCGGCGATCTACCTGCTCAACGCCAGTGCCAACGCCATCCTGCGCATCGCCGGCCAAGGCGAGCCCGGCCCGCACCATGAGCACAATTACAGCCGCGAAGAACTCAAGTTGATCCTGCACTCCAGCCGTGGCCAGGACCCGAGCGACCAAGGCATGCGCGTGCTGGCCTCGGCCGTGGAAATGGGCGAGCTGGAAGTGGTCGACTGGGCCAACTCCCGGGAAGACCTGGTGACCCTGGACTTCAACGCCCCGCTCAAGGAAATCCTCGCGCTGTTCCGCCGGCACAAATACAGCCGCTACCCCGTGTATGACGCGGTACGCAATGAGTTCGTGGGCCTGTTGCACATCAAGGACCTGCTGCTGGAACTGGCAGACCTGGACCACATCCCCGAGTCGTTCAACCTGGCCGAGCTGACCCGCCCGCTGGAGCGTGTGTCGCGGCATATGCCGTTGTCGCAGTTGCTGGAGCAGTTCCGCAAAGGCGGCGCGCACTTTGCCCTGGTGGAAGAAGCCGATGGCAAGGTCATCGGCTACCTGACCATGGAAGACGTGCTGGAAGTGCTGGTGGGCGATATCCAGGACGAACACCGCAAGGCCGAGCGCGGCATCCTCGCCTACCAGCCGGGCAAACTGCTGGTACGTGGCGATACGCCGCTGTTCAAGGTCGAGCGCCTGCTGGGTGTCGACCTGGACCACATCGAAGCCGAAACCCTGGCCGGGCTGATCTACGACACCCTCAAACGGGTGCCGGAAGAAGAAGAAGTCCTGGAGGTCGAGGGGTTGCGGATCATCATCAAGAAGATGAAAGGCCCGAAAATCGTGCTGGCCAAGGTCTTGTTGCTGGAGTGACCGAAAGCGCGGGGTGCCTGGCACCCCGTGGTGTTACAAGCGCGCTCCTACGCCTGCCATCAATTGCCCAGGGCAAAATTGGGCAGTGTGCCGACCGGCTGGTTGAATTCGTAAGGAATCGACACCAGCCCCGCCTCGGTATGCTGTTGCACCACAAAGTGCAAATGGGGCCCGCTGCTGTTGCCGGTGTTGCCCGATAACCCCAGCGCGCCGCCCACCCTCACCCGCTGTCCCGGCCGGACACTGACCGAGCCCTGCTTGAGGTGCAGGTACACGCCCTGGGTGCCGTCATCGTGCTGCACGCGCACGAAATTCCCCGACGCGTCGTTACCGCGTCCGACCTGCTCATTCTCGATGTTCATCACCACCCCACTGCGGGCCGCAATGATCGGCGTGCCTTCGGGCATGGCGATGTCCATGGCATAGCGGCTTTTGGCGTCCGTGTGGCTGAAGCTGCCGTTGGGGCCTTGGGTCAGGCGAAAGGGCCCGCCGCGCCAGGGCAAGGGGTAGCGGTAGGCTGGCTGTGGGTAACGGGGCTTGGGCCGTTCGAGCACCGGCCGCGACACCCGCTCGGTCCTGCGCTCCTGGATCACGAATGCCTGGGCGCCCGGGGTTTGCCGGTCGCTGAAGAACACCTCGCCATGGGCGTCGGTGGATTTGTAGAGGGTCATGGCCAGGGTCGACGTGGCAACCGTGGCCAGCCCACAGAACAGCAACAGGCGAAGGAGCATGGCGCGAACCTGCCGGAGAGACTGAACGGCAGGCTAGCAAGCCTTGATGACAAGACTGTGTGAGGCTCCCCCGATAACCGTGGGAGCGAGCCCCCACATAAGCCCACACCTATTGGCAGGTAGCGTTCTCTAAATCAGGCACCCGGCACGAAATGCTTCTGCGCCGTGCCGCGTGCGATCAGGCGCGAGATGTAGTCGAGCTTCTGCGCATCCTGGTCGATAAACCGGAAGGTCAGTTGCAGCCAATCGCTGTCCGGCTTGGGCTCGAAGGCGGCCACGGCGTGCAGGTAGCCATTGAGGCGGGCGACTTCGGCGTTGTCGCCTTGCTCAAGGTCGAGCACGGCGCTTTCCAGTACCTGGGGCAGCACTTCGCCGCGGCGTACCACCAGCAGCGCTTCCTTGATGCTCAGCGCCTTGATCACGCACTGCTGGGTGCCGCTGGACAGACGCAGCTGGCCCTGGCCACGACCACTGGCCTGCGACGCGGCCGGGGCCTGGACGGGCGGACTGTTGAGCAGCCCCCTGCTCGGTGCCGCCGCCGGTGCTGCCGCCGCTGCCTGAGCGACCTTGACCGCTTCAGGCTTGCCGCCGGTCAGGGCACTCAGGGAGTCGTTACCGAAGGCCGAGTTCATTTTGGTCGGGGCGCTGGCGACCAGTGCATCGAGGCGGCCGACCTTGTGCAGGGCCTGCTTGACCTTGTTCAGCAACTGCTCGTTCGTGAACGGTTTGCTGACATAGCCCGAAACCCCGGCCTGGATCGCCTGAACCACGTTTTCCTTGTCGCCGCGGCTGGTCACCATCACGAACGGCATGGCCTTGAGGTGCGTCTGTTCGCGGCACCAGGTCAGCAGTTCAAGCCCGGACATTTCCGGCATTTCCCAGTCGCACAGCACCAGGTCGAAGCTCTCGCGCATCAGGATGGTCTGAGCCTTTTTGCCGTTCACCGCATCTTCAAGCTTGATCCCGGGGAAGTAGTTACGCAGGCACTTCTTCACTAGATCGCGAATAAACGAGGCGTCATCCACCACCAATACACTGACTTTACTCATCGACCCTTCATCCTATAAAAACGGCGGCACGCAAAACGCCTGACTAATGGCATTTTGCCAAAACTCTGTCGTCACGTTGGAAGTTTATTGCCCTGACTGCACAAAAAATTCAGCTGCTACAAACGAAAACGCCCGACCAAAGGCCGGGCGTTAATTTCTCGGGCAACCTTACTTATCGTCAGGTTCGCCCGGAACATTAGGGATTTGATCGGCTGAACCTTCAACTTCGGCCTTCATGCGCTTGAGACCCATGTGCCGCACGTCGGTGCCGCGCACCAGGTAGATCACCAGTTCCGAGATATTGCGCGCGTGGTCGCCGATGCGCTCCAGGGAACGCAGCACCCAAATGATGCTCAAGACCCGCGAGATAGAGCGCGGGTCTTCCATCATGTAGGTCGCCAGTTCGCGCAGCGCGGTCTTGTATTCGCGATCGATGGTCTTGTCGTACTGGGCCACCGACAACGCCAGTTCGGCGTCGAAACGGGCGAATGCGTCGAGGGCATCGCGCACCATGTTGCGCACCTGGTCGCCGATGTGGCGCACTTCCACGTATCCGCGCGGTGCTTCGCCTTCTTCGCACAGTTGGATGGCGCGGCGAGCGATCTTGGTGGCTTCGTCGCCGATGCGCTCCAGGTCGATCACCGACTTGGAGATGCTGATGATCAAACGCAGGTCGGAGGCCGCCGGCTGGCGACGGGCCAGAATGCGCAGGCATTCTTCGTCGATGTTGCGCTCCATCTGGTTGATCTGGTCATCGATCTCACGCACCTGCTGGGCCAGGCCCGAGTCGGCCTCGATCAGCGCGGTGACCGCATCGTTGACTTGCTTCTCCACCAGCCCGCCCATCGCCAGGAGGTGGCTGCGCACTTCCTCGAGCTCGGCGTTGAACTGCGCGGAGATGTGATGGGTAAGGCCTTCTTTGCTAATCATGTTGGCGTCCTTGGAGCGTCCGGTAAGGTGCGGTGAGCCGCAGCGTCAGTGCAATGAGAACCACAGCTTCCTAGCCATAGCGACCGGTGATGTAGTCTTCGGTCTGCTTCTTCGCCGGATTGGTGAACAAGGTATCGGTATCGCCGAACTCCACGAGTTTGCCCATGTACATGAACGCGGTGTAGTCGGAAACCCGCGCCGCCTGTTGCATGTTGTGGGTCACGATGACGATGGTGAACTTGGACTTGAGCTCGTAGATCAGCTCCTCGACTTTCAGCGTGGAGATCGGGTCGAGTGCCGAGCAGGGTTCGTCGAGCAGCAGCACTTCCGGTTCCACGGCGATGGTGCGGGCGATCACCAGACGCTGCTGCTGGCCGCCGGACAAGCCCAGTGCCGACTCGTGCAGGCGGTCCTTGACCTCGTCCCACAGCGCCGCGCCCTTGAGGGCCCACTCGACCGCTTCGTCGAGGATGCGCTTTTTATTGATGCCCTGGATACGCAGGCCGTAGACCACGTTTTCGTAGATGGTCTTGGGGAATGGGTTGGGCTTCTGGAACACCATGCCCACCCGACGACGCAGCTCGGCCACGTCTTCGCCCTTGCGGTAGATGTTGGTGCCATACAGGTTGATCGCCCCTTCCACCCGGCAACCGTCCACCAGGTCGTTCATGCGGTTGAAAGTGCGCAGCAACGTGGACTTGCCGCAGCCGGACGGGCCGATAAAGGCAGTCACGCGCTGCTTGGGGATGTTCATGCTGACGTCGAACAGCGCCTGTTTGTCGCCGTAGTACAGGCTCAGGCCCGGTACTTCGATGGCCACGGTTTCTTCGGCCAGGCTCAGGCTCTGCTTGTCGCGACCCAGAGCAGACATGTTGATGCCATGGGATTGGGTTTCTTGTTGCATGGGATGCTCCCTGTGCTGTTGTGTGGGAGGGGGCTTGCTCCCGATTGCGGTGTATCAGAAACACATGTGCTGGTTGACACACCGCTATCGGGAGCAAGCCCCCTCCCACAAATAAGTCCGCATTCGATTCAGATCAGCTATCCAGCGCTTTGTATTTTTCGCGCAGGTGGTTACGGATCCACACTGCCGACAAGTTGAGCGTGGCGATCACCAGCACCAGCAACAACGCGGTGGCATATACCAGTGGCCGTGCGGCTTCGACGTTGGGGCTCTGGAAGCCGACGTCATAAATATGGAAGCCCAGGTGCATGATCTTCTGGTCCAGGTGCAAGTAAGGGTAGTTGCCGTCCAACGGCAGCGATGGGGCCAGCTTGACCACACCCACCAGCATCAGCGGCGCCACTTCACCGGCGGCGCGGGCCACGGCGAGGATCATGCCGGTCATCATCGCCGGGCTGGCCATGGGCAGCACGATCTTCCACAGCGTTTCCGCCTTGGTCGCGCCCAGTGCCAGGGAACCTTCGCGCACGGTGCGAGGAATCCGCGCCAGGCCTTCTTCGGTGGCCACGATCACCACCGGCACCGCCAACAGCGCCAGGGTCAGCGAGGCCCACAGCAGGCCGGGCGTACCGAAGGTGGGTGCCGGCAGCGCTTCGGCGAAGAACAGGCGGTCGACCGAGCCACCCAATACATACACGAAGAAGCCCAGGCCGAACACGCCGTAGACGATGGCCGGTACGCCGGCGAGGTTGTTCACGGCGATGCGGATGATCCGCGTCAGGGTGTTCTGCTTGGCGTATTCGCGCAGGTACACCGCCGCCAGCACGCCGAACGGGGTCACGATCATCGCCATGATCAGGGTCATCATCACGGTGCCGAAGATCGCCGGGAAAATCCCGCCTTCGGTGTTGGCTTCCCGTGGGTCGTCACTCAGGAATTCCCAGACCTTGCTGAAGTAAAAGCCGATCTTGGTCATCGTGCCCATGGCGTTCGGCTGATAGGCGTGGACCACTTTGCCGATGCCGATTTCCACTTCCTTGCCATTGGCATCGCGGGCCGTCAGGGCATCGCGGTTGAACTGGGCATGCAGGTCGGACAGACGCGCTTCGATGTCCTGGTAACGGGCATTCAGCTCGGCGCGATCGGCGTCCATGTCGGCCTGGGCGGCGGCGTCGAGCTTGCCTTCCAGTTCCAGCTTGCGACCGTGCAGGCGGATACGCTCGAGACCGGCGTTGATCGCGCCGATGTCGGACTTCTCCAGGGTCTTGAGCTGGGCCGCCAGCTTGTTCACGCGGTCGACACGGGCCAGCAGCTCCGGCCACGCGGCTTCGCCTTCGGCGATGACCTTGCCGTCCTGCTTGACGTTGACCAGGGTGCCGTAGAAGTTGCCCCACTCACGACGCTCGATGGTCATCAGTTGCGCCGGCTTGGCCTGGTTGGTCAGCCACTCGCCGATGATCCAGGTGAAGTCGTTGCCGTTCAGGTCCCGGTTACCGACCTTGATCAGCTCGCGGGTCATGAATTCCGGGCCCTCATCGGGCACCGGCAAGCCAGCGCTTTTCAGGCGCTCGCGCGGCACTTCTTCTTTCTGCACCACTTCGCCGATGACGATATGGTTGGCCTGGCCCGGTACATCGTAGTTGGCCTGGATCAGGTCAGCCGGCCAGAAGTGGCCCAAACCACGCACCGCAATCACAGCCAGCAAACCAATGGTCATGATGACCGCGATGGACACCGCGCCACCGCTGATCCACACACCGGGGGCGCCGCTCTTGAACCATCCATTCAGGGAGTTCTGTTTCACAGACTTCTACCTTTCTTAAAGCGACGAGTATTTCTTGCGCAGACGCTGACGAATCAGCTCGGCGAGGGTGTTCATGATGAAAGTGAACAACAGCAGCACCAGCGCCGAAAGGAACAGCACGCGGTAGTGACTGCCGCCCACTTCCGACTCAGGCATTTCCACCGCGACGTTGGCCGCCAGGGTACGCAGGCCTTCGAACAGGTTCATTTCCATCACCGGGGTGTTACCGGTGGCCATCAGCACGATCATGGTCTCGCCGACGGCGCGGCCCATACCGATCATCAGCGCCGAGAAAATCCCCGGGCTGGCGGTCAGGATCACCACGCGGGTCATGGTCTGCCATGGCGTGGCACCCAGGGCCAGGGAGCCCAGGGTCAGACCGCGCGGCACGCTGAACACGGCGTCTTCGGCGATGGAGTAGATGTTCGGGATCACCGCGAACCCCATCGCCAGGCCGACCACCAGAGCGTTGCGCTGGTCGTAGGTGATGCCCAGGTCGTGGGAGATCCACATCCGCATGTCGCCGCCGAAGAACCAGGTTTCCATGTACGGGCTCATGTACAGCGAGAGCCAGCCCACGAACAGGATCACCGGGATCAGGATCGCGCTTTCCCAGCCATCGGGCACCCGCAGGCGGATGGACTCAGGCAGGCGACTGAAGACAAAACCGGCCACCAGGATGCCAATCGGCACCAGCATCAGCAGGCTGAAAATCCCCGGTAGATGCCCTTCGACATACGGCGCGAGGAACAGGCCGGCGAAGAAGCCGAGGATCACCGTCGGCATCGCTTCCATCAGCTCGATCACCGGCTTGACCTTGCGGCGCAGGCTCGGGGCCATGAAGTAAGCGGTGTAGATCGCCGCGGCCACGGCCAGGGGCGCAGCCAGCAGCATGGCGTAGAACGCGGCCTTCAAGGTGCCGAAGGTCAGCGGCGCCAGGCTCATCTTGGGTTCGAAATCGGTGTTGGCGGCGGTCGATTGCCAGACGTATTTAGGCTCGTCGTAGTTTTCGTACCAGACCTTGCTCCACAGCGCGCTCCACGAAACTTCCGGGTGCGGGTTGTCCAGCAGCAACGGTTGCAGCTTGCCGCCGGCTTCGACGATCACACGGTTGGCCCGTGGCGACAGGCCGAACACGCCCTGGCCATCGACCACCGGGTCCACCAGCAAGGTGCGGTGGGCGGTGCTGTGGAACACGCCGAACTTGCCGGAAGCGTCGAGGGCGGTGAAGCCTTTGCGACGTTCTTCGGCAGTGATCTCAACGATGGGCGCGGTGCCCATCTGGAAGGTGCGGATCTGCTTCAGGTGTTGTTCGCCATCCGGGTCGCGGGCCATGAACCACTGGGCCAGGCCGCCCTTGGAGTTACCCACGATCAGCGAAATACCGCCCACCAGTTGGGTACTGGCGGTGATTTCGGCGTCGGCGTCTTCCAAGAGTTTGTAGCGCCCGTTGAGGCTCTTGTCGCGCAGGCTGAACACATCGGCCAGGGCACGACCGTTGACCACGTACAGCCACTGCTGGCGCGGGTCGATGAAGATCGCCTTCACCGGCTCGGTCATCTGCGGCAGCTCGATACGCTTCTGCTCGCTGGTGACTTCGCCGGTCATCATGTTTTCTTCGCGGCTCAGGGACAGCACGTTCAGGTGCGAACCCGAGGAACCGGCCACCACCAGGGAGGAGTCGGTGGCATTGAGGGCAACGTGTTCCAGCGGGCGACCGGCCTCATCCAGCACGATCGGGGTGTCGCCGTAGGGGTATTCGATTGCCGGAGTAATGGTTTTCTTGCCGTCCGGGTAGGACACCTTATAGGTGTGGCGGAACACCAGGGACTGGCCATTGGACAAGCCGAGGATCACCAGCGGGCTGCCCGGCTGGTCTTTACCAATCGACACAACGCTGACGCCGGCCGCCAGCGGCAGGTCGATACGCTTGAGCTCGGCGCCGGTGGCGATATCAAAGAACAGCGCCTGGCCCTTGTCGGAAATCCGCATGGCGACTTGGTTCTGTTCTTCCAGGGAGATCATCAGCGGCTTGCCGGCGTCCTGAATCCACGCCGGTGTCAGCGCGTCCTCCTTCGTCAGCGAAGCCCCCTGGAACAGTGGCGCAACGACATAGCCGAGAAAAAAGAAAATCAGGGTAATGGCACCGAGGACGGCGAGGCCACCGACCAGCACGTACCAGCGGGTCAGGCGATCCTTGAGCGCGCGGATGCGGCGCTTGCGTTGCAGCTCAGGCGTATTGAAGTCAATGCGCTTGGGGGGAGAAGTCGTCGTCATGGTGGAATTGGCCAGATCATTCATGCGCACACCCTAGCGATCCTGTATGACAGAAAGATGACAATGCAGTGACGCACAAAATCCGCCGCGAAGCAGTGCTGGCAGCGGACTAAAAATTAGGAGTTTCTGTAGGAGCAAGCTTGCTCGCGAAGATCGCTAACGATAACGCGCCACTTCTGAATAAACGCGCGGCTCTATCGTCTTTCGCGAGCAAGCTCGCCCCTACAGAAAGGCCGGTTTTACCCGGCCCGGCAACTTAGTTGCCTTCTTTCAGACCCAGGTCAGCCAGGGCCTTGGCGGCCACTTTGGCGGGCAGTGGGATGTAGCCGTCTTTAACCACGACTTCCTGGCCCTGTTTGGACAGAACCAGTTTCACGAACTCAGCTTCCAGCGGGGCCAGTGGCTTGTTCGGGGCTTTGTTGACATACACGTAGAGGAAACGCGACAGCGGGTATTTGCCGTTCAGGGCGTTTTCTTCGCTGTCTTCGATGAACTCAGTGCTGCCTTTCTTGGCCAGGGCCACGGTCTTCACGCTGGCGGTCTTGTAACCGATGCCCGAGTAACCGATACCGTTCAGCGAAGAGCTGATCGACTGCACAACCGAAGCCGAGCCTGGTTGTTCGTTCACGTTGGACTTGTAGTCGCCTTTGCACAGGGCTTCTTCCTTGAAGTAGCCGTAGGTGCCGGATACCGAGTTGCGCCCGAACAGTTGCACTGGCTTGTTGGCCAGGTCGCCGGTCACACCCAGGTCGCCCCAGGTTTTCACGTCGGCTTTAGCGCCGCACAGACGCGTCGAAGAGAAGATCGCGTCGACTTGTTCCATGGTCAGGTGCTGGATCGGGTTGTCCTTGTGCACGAACACAGCCAGGGCATCCACGGCCACCGGAATAGCGGTTGGCTTGTAGCCGTACTTCTGCTCGAAGGCCGCCAGTTCGGTGTCCTTCATCTTGCGGCTCATCGGGCCCAGGTTGGAGGTGCCTTCAGTCAGCGCAGGTGGCGCAGTCGCGGAGCCAGCAGCTTGAATCTGGATGTTGACGTTCGGGTATTCCTTCTTATAACCCTCAGCCCACAGGGTCATCAGGTTAGCCAGGGTATCGGAACCGACGCTGGACAAGTTGCCCGACACACCAGTGGTCTTAACATAAGCCGGAATTGCCGGGTCAACACCAGCGGCCACCGCGTTGGCGGTCGCAACGCCAGCAGCGACAAAAGTCATTGCCGCCATCAAACGTTTCAGTTTCATGCCTTGCTCCTAGCAGATAGGGATAGTTGGATCGGGGCCAAGTATCAGCAGGCCGTGTGAACACTCTATGTCCGAAATATGACAATTGGATGAAAGGCCAGCATTGAGAGAGAAGGCGGTCTAGGGGCGAATGCCTGCAAAAATTTAGCGCCCCCGCGTCCACAGATACCCACCCACCCCCATCCCCATCACACACAAGATGGCAACGTAGTAGGCCGGGCCCATCGGGCTTCCCTTCATCAGCAGCGACACCGCCAGGGGCGTCAACCCGCCGAACACGGCATAGGCAACGTTGTAGGAGAACGACAGGCCGCTGAAGCGCACCACCGGCGGAAACGCTTTGACCATGACGTAAGGCACGACGCCAATGGTGCCGACGAACAAACCGGTCAAGGCGTACAGCTCAAACAGCCATTCAGGATGGGCGAACAGGCTGTGATAAAGCGTCCAGGACGTCGCCAGCAGCAGCGCGCAACCGATGAACAGCACCCGACCGGCACCGAAACGGTCGGCCAGGGCGCCGGAGGCGATGCAACCCAGGGTCAGGGTGACGATGGCCAGGCTGTTGGCTTGCAGGGCAACGGTCGGGCTGAAGTTGTAAATGGTCTGCAGCACGGTCGGAGTCATCAGGATGACCACCACCACGCCGGCCGACAGCAACCAGGTCAACAACATCGACAGCACGATGGCACCACGGTGGTCGCGCAACACGGCGCGCAACGGTACCTCGGCGGCCAGGGCCTTGCGTTGCTGCATCTCGGCGAAGACCGGCGTTTCATGCAGCCAGCGGCGCAGGTACACCGACAACAGGCCGAACACGCCGCCGAGCAGGAACGGGATACGCCAGGCGTAATCCGAGACCTGCTCCGGGGTATACAGCGTGTTGATCGTAGTGGCCACCAGCGAGCCCAGCAGAATGCCGGCGGTCAGGCCGCTGGTCAGGGTGCCGCAGGCGTAACCGATATGGCGCGCCGGCACGTGTTCGGAGACGAACACCCAGGCGCCCGGCACCTCACCGCCAATCGCCGCGCCCTGGATCACGCGCATCAACAGCAACAACAGCGGCGCCAACAGGCCGATCTGCGCATAGGTCGGCAGCAGGCCCATGATCAGGGTCGGTACGGCCATCATGAAGATGCTCAGGGTGAACATTTTCTTGCGCCCCAGCAGGTCGCCGAAGTGCGCCATGACGATGCCGCCCAGCGGGCGCGCCAGGTAGCCGGCGGCGAAGATGCCGAAGGTCTGCAACCCGCGCAGCCAATCGGGCATGTCGGGGGGGAAGAACAGTTTTCCGACCACGACGGCGAAAAACACGAAGATGACGAAATCGTAGAATTCCAGCGCCCCGCCCAAGGCAGACAGCGACAGGGTTTTGTAGTCGTTGCGGGTCAGCGGGCGCGACGGCTGCGCACTGCTTGCGGGCACGGAGGACATGGCGAGGCTTCTCTTATTAGTCAGAACGGCAGACCCGAAAGGCTGTCTGAGCCAAAACGGGTTGGGCAAGATAGCAAATCGCTTGTCAAAGTACATCACAAGCACAGTTGCCGGAAAAAGCCGCAATACAGCGGCCAATTGCCGACCAAATGAGCGCCGGGAGGTCGTCGTGACGCATGTGTGTCGATATACTCGGCCCTTGCGAGCGCCAGACCCGCAGTCTTGAGGGGCTGCTGTGCCAAAACGTCGTTGGGTGCCATCCAGCCGATTTGGCAGAGTTTCCCTTTAGTACGCCTTATGAGAAACGCATTGAACCTTGCGTGTTGGTGCTGAAACGTTTTTCTACAAGACGGCTATCCACTTGATATACCCATGAAGCGTCACGGGTCAGAGGCACCCTCGGCATGATCGAACTCGAACAAGAAGATCCTATCCCGCAAGGCGATCTCGCCCTGCAAATCACCGCGCTCCCACGTGAAACCAACGGTTTCGGCGACATCTTCGGCGGCTGGCTGGTCTCGCAGATGGACCTGGCCGGCACCGCCATGGCCAGCAAGGTCGCCGGTGGACGCGTCGCCACCGTGGCCATTGATCGCATGGCGTTCCTGGTGCCCGTGGCCGTGGGCGCACAGTTGTCCTTTTATACCCAGGCCCTGGAAATCGGCCGCAGCTCGATCCAGATGATGGTCGAAGTGTGGAGCGACGACCCGCTGTCCAGCGAGTGGCGCAAGGTCACCGAAGCGGTGTTTGTGTTCGTCGCCATCGATGGCAGCGGCCGCACGCGCTCGGTGCCGTCCCGCGCGCGTTAAACCTCGCCGGGTTTTCACGGTCAATTGCCCATTGCCTGCCATTGAGAGTGCTGTGTATGCCTACGCCCCACGTTGAAAGCGTGAAAATCGACGAGCTGGACTGCTGGCGCATCCGCCACAACGGCGCCGAACTGATGGTGGCCCGACAGGGCGCGCATATCTTCAGTTACCAACGTGCAGGCGAGCAGCCGTTGATCTGGCCGAACAAGGCCGCCGTGTTCAAGACAGGCAAAGGCATTCGTACCGGCGTGCCGGTGTGCTGGCCCTGGTTTGGCGTGTTTGACCGCAATCCGCAGAGCGTCAAGGCGATGTGCCAGAGCGACCAGCCGGCCGGCGCCCACGGTTTTGCGCGTACCGCGCTGTGGGAATTGGCCGCAAGCGAACATCAAGGCGAGACCTTGCGCGTCGACCTGGTGTTGCCGGTGCCGGCGGGTGGTTTCCCTGGCTGGCCCCATCAGGTCGACCTGAAGCTGAGCCTGCTGCTCGACGACCAACTGCATATCCGCCTGACCAGCCACAACCGTGGCACCGACACCGTGACGCTCAGCCAGGCGCTGCATACCTACTTCGCGGTGAGCGATGTGCGCAATGTGCAAGTCGAAGGCCTGGACGGCACCGCGTATATCGATACCACCGATGGCTGGACCGAAAAGACCCAGGCCGGCCCGCTGCACTTCACCGCCGAGACCGACCGCATCTACCTCGACACGCCCGCGCAGTTGAGCATCGTCGATAACGATTGGCAGCGCCGCATCCAGCTGACCGCCGATGGCTCGCGGTCGACCGTGATCTGGAACCCCTGGACCGAACGCGCCAAGGCCTTCGACGACATGGCCGACGACGGCTGGCAGGGCATGGTGTGCATCGAGACGGCGAATGTGCTGGGTGATGTGGTGACGCTGGCCCCAAGCGAAAGCCACACACTGGGCGTGAGCATCGCCAGCACCACGCTGTAAACCCGATCAACATGTGGGAGGGGGCTTGCTCCCGATAGCGGCCTATCAGCCACAAATGTGCTGACTGACCCTCTGCTATCGGGAGCAAGCCCCCTCCCACATTGTTACGTGTTGGGTTTTAGAGATCCGACTCCTTTACAGCCCGCACCTTCGCCGCATCCAGCGCATACGCCGCATCAGCCAGGTCGTTGTTGACCGTCTCCACCTTCAGCGTGCCCGTGACCCACAGCGGCGTGTAGATATCATCCAGCTTCAGCCCCTTGGGATAGCGCACCAGCACCAGTTGGTTGGGCGGCGGTGGCGGCACGTGGATGCAGGCGCCTGGGTACGGCACCAGGAAGAACAACGTGCTGCGGCCCTTGGCGTCGGTTTCCAATGGCACCGGGTAACCGCCGATACGGATGTTCTTGCCATTCATGGCGGCCACGGTCTTGGTGGAATACATCACCGCCGGCAACCCCTTGCTCTGCTTCAAGCCACCTTTGTCGGTAAAGGTGCCCTGGGCTTCGGGGGAGTTGTGGTCGATTTCCGGCATTTGTTCGAGGGCTTTCTGGTCCGACAACGGCATCAGGTCGAGCCAGTCGGTTTCCGGCAGTTCGCCAGCATGAGCCAGGCCTGAGCCCAGCAGGAGAAATATCAAGAGGAGACGGCGCATGGAGGAGCTCGACAAGGTAAACAGTGCCGGCATTCTAGCCCTCTGCGCCGGCGCGGCGCAGAGGACTTTATCGATCTCGGTCAGTTCTTTTTGATCAGGCCGTAAATCACCAGCAGGATGATTGCGCCGACCAATGCGCCGATGAAGCCCGCGCCCTGGCCTGCATGGTAGATACCCAGCGCCTGACCGCCATAGGTGGCGGCAAGGGAGCCGGCGATACCCAGCAGGATGGTCATGATCCAGCCCATGCTGTCGTCGCCGGGCTTGAGGAAACGCGCCAGCAGGCCGACGATCAGGCCGATAAAGATGGTTCCGATGATACCCATGGCATTTCCCTCTGATTGAATGTGAGTCATGAAAAAGCCTGGCCAGGCTTGATCATCCTGCAATCAGAGAGACGGCGGGCACCAATGGTTCCCGCCGCCCCCAAGGATTATTGCTCGGCGATCAACGCCTCGACCTTGAGGATCTGCGCTTGCAGCGTCGCACGATCCTGGCAACGCAGGTTGGCGTGGCCGACCTTGCGCCCGGTCTTGAACGCCTTGCCATAGTGGTGCAGGTGGCAGTCGTCGATGGCGATGACTTTCTCAACCGGCGGTACCACACCGATGAAGTTGAGCATGGCGCTCTCGCCCACCTTGGCCGTGGAGCCCAGTGGTAAGCCCGCCACCGCGCGCAGGTGGTTTTCGAACTGGCTGCACTCGGCGCCTTCGGTGGTCCAGTGCCCGGAGTTGTGCACCCGCGGGGCGATTTCGTTGGCTTTGAGGCCACCGTCGACTTCAAAGAACTCGAACGCCATCACGCCGACATAATCCAGCTGCTTGAGCACCCGGCTGGAATAGTCTTCGGCCAAAGCCTGCAATGGATGATCGGTGCTGGCCACGGACAGCTTGAGGATGCCGTTGTCGTGGGTGTTGTGCACCAGCGGGTAGAAACGGGTTTCGCCATCGCGGGCACGCACGGCGATCAGCGAGACTTCGCCGGTGAACGGCACGAAGCCTTCCAGCAGGCAGGCCACGCTGCCCAGTTCGGCGAAGGTGTCGACCACATCGGCAGGGGTGCGCAGGACTTTCTGGCCCTTGCCGTCGTAACCCAGGGTGCGGGTTTTCAACACAGCCGGCAGGCCGATGCTGGCGACGGCGGCCTCCAGGTCTGCCTGGGACTGGATATCGGCGAACGCCGGCGTCGGGATGCCCAGGTCCTTGAACATGCTCTTTTCGAACCAGCGGTCACGGGCGATGCGCAAGGCTTCGGCGCTCGGGTATACCGGCACGAACTGCGAAAGGAAGGCCACGGTTTCGGCCGGAACGCTTTCGAACTCGAAGGTCACCAGGTCGACTTCGTCGGCCAGTTGGCGCAGGTGGTCCGGGTCGCTGTAGTCCGCACGCAGATGTTCACCCAATGCGGCCGCACAGGCGTCCGGCGCCGGGTCCAGGAACGCGAAGTTCATCCCCAGTGGCGTTCCCGCCAGGGCCAGCATGCGACCCAGTTGGCCGCCACCGATTACACCGATTTTCATGGTCAACAACCTCAGGCGATACGTGGGTCTGGATTGTCCAGCACGCTTTCTGTCTGCTCGGCACGGAATTTTTTCAGCACCGCGTGGAACTGCGGGTGCTTGGCGCCCAGGATGCTGGCGGACAGCAACGCGGCATTGATCGCGCCGGCCTTGCCGATCGCCAGGGTGGCCACCGGGACACCGGCCGGCATCTGCACGATGGACAACAGCGAATCCACACCCGAGAGCATCGACGACTGCACCGGCACACCGAGTACCGGCAGGTGGGTCTTGGCCGCACACATGCCTGGCAGGTGCGCCGCACCGCCGGCACCGGCGATGATCACCTCGATGCCACGGGATTCTGCTTCATCGGCATACTGGAACAGCAAGTCCGGGGTGCGGTGGGCAGAGACCACTTTCACTTCATACGGAATGCCGAGTTTTTCCAGCATATCGGCGGTGTGGCTAAGGGTGGACCAATCGGACTTGGAGCCCATGATCACGCCAACCAATGCACTCATCGTCGTGCCTCTTCTCTCTGGGCGCCCGCAGGCGCGTCAAAAAACAACAAGCCACGCGGGAAATCCGGCGTGGCTTGGTGTACGAAATTTGGCCGGTTGGACCGGCCGAAGGCCGCGCAGTATACCGTAATAACGCAGATAAACAGCCCCTCGGATGACCATCTGTCGAGCGGCGCAAACCGGCGACTTTATTGACTTAAGAGTCAGCCAATGCAGCACAAAATCCTGCGGGAAGGGGCTTGCTCCCGATAGCGGTGTATCAGGCACTAATAGGTCGCTGAACCACCGCTATCGGGAGCAAGCCCCCTCCCACATTTGATCAGTGTTGCACTCAGGTATTCTGCGCAGCGCCGCCTTCCAATTTGCGCCACAACAACCGCACATTCGCCTTGCGCACCAGGGCACAGCGATACAGACGGATCTCCAGCGGCACATGCCACTGCGGCCCGCCGCACACCACCAGTTCGCCCCGCGCCAGTTCCGCACGCACGCTCAGCTGCGGCACCCAGGCAATGCCGAGGCCTTCGAGGGCCATGCTCTTGAGGCTGTCGGCCATGGCGGTTTCGTACACGGTGGTAAACCGCAGCGCGCGCTGGCGCAGCAGCAGGTGCACCGAACGTCCCAGGAATGCCCCGGCGCTGTAGGCAAGCAGCGGCACACTGCCCTCGCCTTCCAGGTCGAACAGCGGCTTGCCGTCGGCATCGGCGGCGCAGACCGGGAGCATTTCGGTGTTGCCCAGGTGCAGCGAAGGGAAGATCTCGGCGTCCATCTGCATCGCCGCGTCCGGGTCGTAGAACGCCAGCATCAGATCGCAACCGCCTTCGCGCAGGGCATGCACGGCGTCGCCGACGTTGGTGGCGACCAGCCGTGTGGCGATGTTCAGCCCTTCGTTGCGCAGTTGCGCGATCCAGCGCGGGAAAAAGCCCAGCGCCAGCGAGTGCGCCGCCGCCACTTGCATGACTTCGCCCTGCCCGCCTTCCAGGTGATGCAAATGGCGCAACACTTCGCCGAGCTGCTCGACCACCGTGCGCGCAGTCACCAGGAACAACTGCCCCGCCGCCGTCAGTTCCACCGGCGTGCGCGAGCGGTTGACCAGGGTCAGGCCCAGGGCAGCTTCAAGGCTGCGGATACGACGGCTGAATGCCGGCTGGGTGACAAAACGCCGTTCCGCCGCTTGGGAAAAACTGCGCGTCGCCGCCAGGGCGCTGAAGTCTTCCAGCCATTTGCTTTCAAGGTTCATTACTTCCTCCCACGGGTATGCACCCTTTTGGTACATACGCCCGCCATGATAACCGGGTCACGCGCACATTATGCCGTTTGTGCATAGGCCAGTGCTTAACAGCATTGGCCCAAAAACGCCCACAAGCCTAGCATTCGCAGCGTTCCGGCCAGTTCCGGGTCCATATCGAGATGATTTCCGTCATGTCCTCCGCTGCATCATTCCGCACAGAAAAAGACCTGCTTGGCGTACTCGAAGTACCTGCCCAAGCGTATTACGGCATCCAGACCCTGCGAGCGGTAAATAACTTCCGCCTCTCGGGCGTTCCGATTTCGCATTACCCGAAACTGGTGATCGGCCTGGCCATGGTCAAGCAGGCAGCCGCTGATGCCAACCGCGAGCTGGGCCAGCTCAGCGACGCCAAGCACGCGGCCATCAGCGAAGCCTGTGCCCGCTTGATCCGCGGCGATTTCCACGAAGAGTTCGTGGTGGACATGATTCAAGGCGGCGCCGGCACTTCAACCAACATGAATGCCAACGAAGTCATCGCCAACATCGCGTTGGAGGCCATGGGCCACAACAAGGGCGAATACCAGTACCTGCACCCGAACAACGACGTGAACATGGCGCAGTCGACCAACGACGCCTACCCGACCGCGATCCGCCTGGGTCTGCTGCTGGGCCACGACGCGCTGCTGGCCAGTCTCGACAGCCTGATCCAGGCGTTCGCCGCCAAGGGTGTCGAGTTCAACCATGTGCTGAAAATGGGCCGCACCCAATTGCAGGACGCCGTGCCGATGACCCTCGGCCAGGAATTCCGCGCCTTCGCCACCACCCTCGGTGAAGACCTGGCCCGCCTGAAAACCCTGGCGCCGGAGTTGCTCACCGAAGTGAACCTGGGCGGTACCGCCATCGGCACCGGCATCAACGCCGACCCGCGCTACCAGGCCCTGGCCGTCCAACGCCTGGCGGTGATCAGCGGCCAGCCCGTGGTCCCGGCAGCTGACTTGATCGAAGCCACCTCCGACATGGGTGCCTTCGTACTGTTCTCCGGCATGCTCAAGCGTACCGCGGTGAAACTGTCGAAGATCTGCAACGACTTGCGCCTGCTGTCCAGCGGCCCACGCACCGGCATCAACGAGATCAACCTGCCGGCCCGCCAGCCTGGCAGCTCGATCATGCCCGGCAAGGTCAACCCGGTGATCCCGGAAGCCGTCAACCAAGTGGCCTTCCAGGTGATCGGCAACGACCTGGCCCTGACCATGGCGGCCGAAGGCGGCCAACTGCAGTTGAACGTGATGGAGCCACTGATCGCCTTCAAGATCTTCGACTCGATCCGCCTGCTGCAACGGGCCATGGACATGCTGCGCGAACACTGCATCGTCGGCATCACCGCCAACGAAGCGCGCTGCCGCGAACTGGTGGAACACTCCATCGGCCTGGTCACCGCACTGAACCCGTACATCGGCTATGAAAACGCCACCCGCATCGCGCGTATCGCCCTCGAAAGCGGCCGCGGCGTGCTGGAACTGGTGCGCGAAGAAGGCTTGCTCGACGACGCCATGCTCGACGACATCCTGCGCCCCGAAAACATGATTGCCCCACGTTTGGTGCCGCTGAAGGCCTAAACGTTGATTGCACCGCTCACCAGGTCGAGGGACTAGACACCTCTCACCTTTTGAGGGCCTGAAGACTCGTTCTCCAGGCCCTTTTTTTGCCTGTAGAAACGAGCCTGCCCGCGAAAACCCCAAGGACGCCGCGCAGATTCAGGATCCCCGCATCATCACCGACGTTCTTCATCGCTGAAACCTTTAATCAGCTCAGGAAGACGGATCACGTTCGCCTAGGTATAGTGCCGCCCCTCTTCGCGCCAGCGGCCGTCGGTAACGAGGCCCGCAACAGCGCGAAACCGCATGAATAACAACACCCGCAAAAGGATTGGGTCGAACCGTCGCGCACTGCCTGGTGCCCAGCGACAGCGTCGAACCGTCCTGCGTTTGCCATTAGAAAAATCAGCGAGGAACACTCCATGCTCGAAGTCATCAACGGCTTCCTCTCCGGGAAAGTCCTGATCGTGCTCATTGTCGGGCTCGGTGGCTACTTCACGATTCGCTCGCGTTTCGTTCAGTTGCGTCACTTTTTCCACATGTTTTCGGTGTTTCGCGACAGCCTGAAAAACAGTTCCGACCAGCTCAGTTCGTTCCAGGCGCTGATGCTCAGCCTCGCCGGCCGTGTCGGTGCCGGTAACATTGCGGGCGTCGGCATTGCCGTGACCCTGGGCGGCCCGGGTGCCGTGTTCTGGATGTGGGTCACCGCCCTGGTGGGCATGTCGTCGAGCTTTATCGAATGCTCCCTCGGCCAGTTGTACAAGCGCACCGACGCCGAAGGCACCTTCCGTGGCGGTCCGGCCTATTACATCCAGTACGGCCTGCACAAACGCGGGCTGGCGATGCTCATGGCGTTCCTGCTGCTGGTCACCTTCGGCTTTGCCTTCAACGGCTTGCAAGCCCACGCCGTGACCCACTCGCTGAACAGCGCCTTTGGCCTGGACACCACCTACACCGGTCTTGCGCTCGCGGCCTTGCTGGGCCTGGTGTTCATCGGCGGGATCAAGCGCATCGCCTCGATCGCCGACCTGCTGGTGCCGGTCAAGACCCTGATCTACATCGCCGTGACCCTGTACGTGATCGTGCTGCAGTTCGACCACGTGCCGGCCATGCTCGCGACCATCGTCAAGAGCGCTTTCGGCCTCGACCAAGCCTTCGGCGGCCTGGTGGGCAGCGCGATCATCATGGGTGTGAAGCGCGGCGTGTTCGCCAACGAAGCCGGTCTGGGCAGTGCGCCTAACGTGGCCGCCGTCGCGTCGGTGGAACACCCGATCGCCCAGGGTGTGGTGCAAGCGTTCAGCGTGTTCCTCGACACCTTCGTAATCTGCACCTGCACCGCGCTGCTGATCCTGCTCTCCGGCTTCTACACCCCAGGCTTCGAAGGCGATGGCATTGCCCTGACCCAGAACTCCCTGGCCGCCGTCGTCGGTGACTGGGGCCGCATGTTCATCTCGGTGGCCCTGGCGTTATTCGTGTTCACCTCGATCATGTACAACTACTACCTCGGCGAGAGCAACCTGCGCTTTTTGGTCGGTAACAACCGCTGGGTGCTGATGGGCTATCGCGTGCTGGTACTGGCGCTGATTTTCTGGGGTTCCATTCAGAACCTGAGCACCGTGTTCGCCTTCGCCGACATCACCATGACCCTGCTGGCGTTCGTCAACCTGTTCGCCCTGGCGTTCCTGTTCAAGATCGCCATGCGCATCCTGAACGACTACGACAACCAGCGCGCGGCGGGCATCAAGACCCCGGTGTTCGACTCCAGCCAGTTCCCCGACCTGGATCTGGACCGCAAGGCCTGGCCGGCCAATCCGGTGCAACCGCAAGCGGCCCCAGCGGCTGAACTGAACGCTCAAGTACAACGCTGAGCGTAGGCAGATGACACGCCGCCCGGCCTTGGGCATGCTCTGGGCCCGGCGGTGTTTTTCGTTCAGGAGAGTCTTCAATGCAATCAGCCAACCACGTCATGGTGCTCTATACCGGCGGCACCATCGGCATGCAGGCCAGCGCCAACGGCCTGGCTCCCGCATCCGGTTTTGAAGCGCGCATGCGCGAGCAGCTTGCCGACGCTCCCGTGCCGGCCTGGCGCTTCCGGGAAATGTCGCCGTTGATCGACAGCGCCAACATGACCCCCGCCTACTGGCAACACCTGCGCAGCGCCGTGGTCGAGGCGGTGGACGAGGGCTGCGACGCGGTGCTGATCCTCCACGGCACCGACACCCTGGCCTACAGCGCGGCAGCCATGAGTTTCCAACTGCTGGGCCTGCCGGCACCGGTGGTGTTTACCGGTTCGATGCTGCCTGCCGGCGTACCCGACAGCGATGCCTGGGAAAACGTCAGCGGCGCCCTGACCGCATTGGGCCAGGGCCTGGCCGCGGGCGTGCACCTGTTCTTCCACGGCGCGCTGATGGCCCCAACCCGCTGCGCGAAGATCCGCAGTTTCGGTCGCCACCCGTTCGCCGCACTGCAGCGCAACGGCGGCGTGGCCAAGGCCGAAACGCTGCCCACCGCCCTGGATTACCGTCAGCCCAAAGCCCTGGCCAACGTCGGCGTGTTGCCGCTGGTGCCGGGCATCGCCGCCGGGCAACTGGATGCGCTGATCGACAGCGGCGTCCAGGCACTGGTGCTCGAATGCTACGGCAGCGGCACCGGGCCCAGCGATAACCCGGCGTTTCTCGCCAGCCTCCAGCGCGCGCAGGATCGGGGCGTGGTGGTGGTGGCGATCACCCAATGCCATGAAGGCGGCGTGGAACTGGACGTGTACGAAGCCGGCAGCCGTCTGCGCGGCGTGGGCGTGTTGTCCGGCGGCGGCATGACCCGCGAAGCCGCGTTCGGCAAGCTCAATGCCTTGATCGGCGCCGGGCTGGCCAACGCCGAGATTCGCCGCCTGGTCGAACTGGACCTGTGCGCCGAGTTGAGCTGAACGTCAATACCTAGTCAGGTCGGTGCCCACGGCATGGGAATTGCTCGTTCCAGGCATCATTGGCTGGGATCGGACCCTATGCTGCACTCGCACCTGACCACCCTTAACGCCGTCTCACTGGTGCTGGAGGCGTTCAGCCCCCAGGGCATCGGCCCTGAGGTGCTGTTGGCCGGCAGCGGCATTGCCGCGGCGGACTTGCACCAACCCGATACACGCATCACCACGCGCCAGGAGATGCGGGTGTGCGCCAACGCCGTGGCCCTGCGCCAGGACATCGGCCTGGAACTGGGCCAGCGCATGCATGTGTCGGCCTACGGCATGCTCGGTTATGCCCTGCTCACCAGTGCCACCTTCGGTGACGCTTTGCGCCTGGCCCTGCGCTATCCGGCGCTGCTGGGAACACTTTTCGAGCTGAGCCTTGAAGAAGACGGGCAGCGGGTCTGGTTCACGGCCAGGGATTATCGCGAAGAGCCGTCGCTGGCGGCGTTCAATATCGAGCTGTGCCTGACCTCGCTCAAAGTCATCTGCGATGACTTGCTCGGTCGCCCGCTGCCATTGTCGGGCGCGCGCTTCGACTACCCGGCGCCGGCCTACCAGGCGCGCTATGGCGAACGCTTCGCCTGCCCTGTGCACTTCGAAGCCGACCGCAATGCCTTTGCCTTCGACCGCCAGTGGCTCGATCAACCGCTGCCCCTGGCCGACGCCGTCACCCATCGCGCCATGGCCGAGCGTTGCCGCAAGCAGAACACCGAGTTCACCGGACGCCAGGCATGGCTGGGACGCGTGCGTCAGCGCCTGGCCACGCAGTTGCACGCCGCGCCGGGCCTGGACCGGCTGGCCGAACAACTGAACTGCTCGTCGCGCACCTTGCGCCGGCATCTGCACGACCTGGGCAGCAGCTATCAGGAATTGCTCGACGAGCTGCGCTTCGAGCAGGCCAAGCAGTGGCTGGCCGAAGACGCGATGCCCATCCACTGCATCGCGGAGCGCCTGGGTTTCAGCGAAACCGCCAGTTTCCGCCACGCCTTCGTGCGCTGGAGCGGGGTCGCGCCGAGCCAGTTCCGGCCCTGAGCCGCCACGAACGGGCGGGGTGAATACGGACAGTGCCTTTGGCCATATCCATCCCCTTTTGGCCGCTCCTGCCGTTCTCTCGCCGCGCTGGCGACGCAACACTGCAAGGCACCGACTCACGCCTGCGAGAACAACAATATGCTGACGATCTACTCGGACGATCACCATCTGCACCATGGCCGCTGCGAACTGATGGACGGGCAACTGATGCCCTGTTTCGAAATGCCCTCCCGCGCCGACCATGTGCTGCAACGGGTCAAGGATCGCGAACTGGGCCCGGTGCAAGCGCCGGAGGACTTTGGGCTGGCACCGCTGCAACGCATCCACAGCCGCGACTATCTGGACTTTTTCAAAGGCGCCTGGGAACGCTGGACCCACTTCGGCCAGGACGGCGACCTGCTGCCCTACACCTGGCCTGCGCGGACCTTGCGCCAGGTATTGCCCACCAGCCTGCACGGCCAGTTGGGTTATTACAGCTTCGATGGCGGCGCGCCGATCACCGCTGGAACCTGGCAGGCCGCCTACAGCGCCGCGCAAGTGGCACTGACCGCGCAACGGGCGATCCAGCAAGGCGCGCCGGCGGCATTCGCCCTGTGCCGGCCGCCAGGACACCATGCCGCCGGTGATCTGATGGGGGGTTATTGCTACCTCAACAACGCGGCCATCGCGGCCCAGGCCTTTCTCGATCAAGGTCACGCCAAGGTCGCGATCCTCGATGTGGATTACCACCACGGCAACGGCACCCAATCGATTTTCTACGCGCGCAACGACGTGCTCTTCACCTCCATCCACGGCGACCCGGCGGCGGAATTTCCGTTTTTCCTGGGCTATGCCGATGAGCGCGGCGAAGGCGCCGGCGAAGGCTTCAACTTCAATTACCCGCTGCCGGCCGGTTCCGGCTGGGAGCGCTGGAACGCGGCGCTGGAAAGCGCCTGCGCCGAGATCGACCGCCACGGCGCCGATGTGGTGGTGGTCTCGCTCGGCGTGGATACGTTCAAGGATGACCCGATCTCGCAGTTCAAGCTCGACAGCCCGGATTACCTGGCCATGGGGCGGCGCATCGCTCAGTTGGGCAAGCCGACGCTGTTCGTGATGGAAGGCGGTTATGCGGTGGAAGAAATCGGCATCAATGCCGTCAACGTTCTCGAAGGTTTTGAAGGGGCTAATCAATGAAGATGCTCAAGTCACTCGTGCTCTGCGCGGCCGTTCTCGGCGGCGCGGCCCACGCCGAAGAAAAAACCCTGCGGGTCTACAACTGGTTCGACTACATCACCCCCAAGGCCCTGGAAGACTTCAAGGCGCAGAACCCCTACGTCAAACTGGTGTACGACATTTTCGACACCAACGAAGCCCTGGAAGCCAAGTTGCTGACCGGCAACTCCGGCTATGACGTGGTGGTGCCGTCCAACGTGTTCCTGGCCAAGCAGATCGAGGCCGGCGTGTTCCAGCCCCTGGACCGCAGCCAGTTGCCCAACTGGAACCACCTCGATCCTAAGTTGATGAAGCTGATCGAAGCCAACGACCCCGGTAACAAATTCGCCGTGCCCTACATGTACGGCACCATCCTGATCGGCTTCAACCCGGCCAAGGTCAAGGCCGCGCTGGGCGACAACGCGCCAGTGGACAGCTGGGACCTGATCTTCAAGGAAGAGAACATCAGCAAGCTCAAGCAATGCGGCGTCGCCCTGCTCGACTCGCCATCGGAGATCCTGCCCCTGGCCCTGCAACACTTGGGCCTGGACCCCAACAGCAACAACCCCAAGGACTATGAAAAAGCCGAAGCGTTGCTGCTCAAGATCCGCCCCTACATCACCTACTTTCACTCCTCCAAGTACATGGCCGACATCGCCAATGGCGACATCTGCGTGGCGGTGGGCTACTCCGGCAGCTTCTCCCAGGCCGCCAACCGCGCCAAGGAAGCCAAGAATGGCGTGACCGTGGACATGCGCCTGCCCAAAGAGGGCGCGCCGATCTGGTTCGATATGCTCGCCATCCCCAAAGGCGCGAAGAACCCGCAGGACGCCTACGCCTTCATCAACTACTTGCTGCAACCCCAGGTGATCGCTCCGATCAGCGATTTCGTCGGTTACCCCAACCCGAACAAGGACGCCACCGATCAAGTCGACCCGACGATCCGCAACAACCCCAACCTGTACCCGACCGAAGCAGCGATGGCCACGCTCTACACCTTGAAACCGCTGGGTAAAAAGGCCGAGCGTGAAAGGACCCGGGCCTGGACCAAGATCAAATCGGGCACCTGACCGCCCCGTCACGCCGGGCTCAGACTAACTAATTACCCCTCTCGCCAGCCCCCGCCGCTTTACCTTTGCCCTCTGCAACGGCGCCGCCCTCCGGCGCCGTACCTCCCAAGGAAAGGCCCCTGAGCCCTCGACGCTCACGCCCGCCTTCATCTCCGCAAAGGATATGCATATGCCCGACCAACCGCTGGCCGACAGCTCGCCTGCCGCCCTTAACAATCGCCCACCCAGCACCTATGAACTCCTGACCCAACTGACCTCCGGCCCCACCAGCCGGGAAGTCGCCGCCGTCACACTGCGAGCGGCGCTCACGGCGCTGTACCCGAGCCTGGACATCGACCCGGACCTGGCCATGGTCGTCACGCCGAATTGGCGCATCTTCGATGATCGGGTCGTCCCCGCCCCGGCCTATGCCACCTCGCTCACCTCGGTGCTGGCACGCCAGACGCTGACCCCGGAACCGGTGATCTACCTCGACGGCGAACACTTCCTGACGCTGCAACCCGACGCCCAGCCCCCCGTGCATCTGCCGGTAAAAATCGACGCCATTGCGCGCATGCTCAACGAGCTGTCCGAACTGATGCTCGTCGCTTTCCAGGAGCAGTATCTGAAGTACTGGAACGCCTCCAATGGCATGGCCGGGCCGCGCTGGAGAGTGTTCGCCCAATCGCTGCGCAAGGTGTGGAATGTCACGGCGCGAGAGGGCTGGGACGAACACGACTGCGCCATGGCCCGCTCACTGTTCCATTTTCCCGAGCGCGCCGAACGCTCCGCCCAGGACCGCTACAACACCCACGCCTACCTGATCGACATCGATGCACTGCAAGGTGGCCAGACCGCCCACGTCGCCCTCATGGACATGGCCGTGCTGATTGGCGAACACGAACAGGGCAAGCGAATCCTGGTGTACTCACTGGTCTATGGCTAGGAGAAATTCGACTCGCTCGAACAGCTCGGGGAACAACTGCCCGGTCGCCTGAAAATATTGCTCGACGAGGCAAACCTGCAGTGGCGGCTGTACGAACCACCGGGCAATTTCTTCGACAGCCTGGCCGGTGCACTGATCGCGCTGCAACTGGAAGCGATCGGCGCGATCGACAGAGACGAGCGCAACCTGATCGGCGCCGACCCCGTCGCCATCCCGCCCATCGCGGTGGCCAGCGTCCTGCCGGTGGTCGAGGATTTGAGCAACCACACGTTATCCAATATCCGTGACATCCACGAACGCCTGCCCGACTGGCTGACCCAGGCTTCGGACCTGGATATTTCCACCTACAGTCGCTACGTGATCGACCTCGCCGAACTGCATACCCTCCAGCACGGCCTGCGCTTCAACGACGGCATCGCGCCGATCCGCGAATACGCCCGCGATCAGTTGCAGCGCCAGATTCGCACGCACGCCCAGGGCGCGAGCATCAACGTGGAGAAGATCGAGGTCCGCATCGAAACCCCGGTGGTGTGGGGAAGCACGTTCATCGTGCCCACCGCGCCAGACATCACACGCCATAACGTGATCGACCTGGCCCTGGACAACCTCACCGGCCTGCCGACCGGCCAGCCCAGCGTGTTTTATAACGGCGGCGCGGCCCCGTCGTGGTTGTCGTACAGCTACCTGAAGGGGCTGATTGAAAACCTCGATATCGGCCAGCACTACCCGGCGCTGATCAAGCGCACGTTGCTGGACGATGCGGTTCAGTCCAAGGCCCGACAGGCGCTCTACACCGCCCATTTACGTGTGCAACTGCCGCTGCTGGCACTGCAATTGAAGATTCGCCAGCAGTCCGGCGTCGACGAACGCGGTGCGCGCTACATCGCTGCCGCGCTACAGGACGAAGGGCCGGAACGACGCGTCGACGGACAGGAAATCGTCATTCGCCCCCTGGCGTTCCTGCCGACCTTGCGCCCAGGCAACCAGCACGACGTGGTCGCCAACATGTTCGTGATCGGCCCCAAGGATGCCGCCGCCGGCCCCTGTCTGCTCTACCGTCCCCTGCTGGAGCCGACACTGCTGCAATACCCGTCACGGCAAAACCTGCTCTATGCGATCAAACACAGCCGCCCGCTTCGCGAGTCGGTATTGGCCTGGCTGCCGGAGACGGCGCGCTTCAACTATGCGCAGTATGTGTTCCCGGATAAGTGGCCATCGCCGTGGACGGTGATCCGCGGGCTGGTTGAGCCGCAAGTCATGGTGTACATGAGCGGCCCGATCACCTTGAGCGATCAGATCATCGGTTCTGCGCCCCTGGCCACGCTGTTCAAGGCCAATGCCGAGGCGATGGTCGAACTGGCGAGCCGGCAATCGGTTTCCAATACGCAAAAACGCTGGGCCACCTTGCGCCAGGCGGGCTGGCAACTCTTCAATGCGACCTTGCCGTTCCTGGGGCGCACCGTCGGGATCGCCGCCTGGATCTGGCAGATCATGGATGACTTGCAGGACATCGCAGAGCAAGACAGCCCCGAGGCCGGCTGGACCGCCCAGGTCGACCTGCTGCTCAACCTGGGCATGGCCCTGGTGCTGCACACGGCCTTGCGCCACGCACGGGTCGAAAAAGCCAGCGAAAAACCTGGGCTGGAAACACAATCGCCAGCGGTCGAGCCCGCCGAAAAAAACCTGCCGCCACCCAGCAAAACCTCGCTGGCCCGGCTGGCGAACGTACCCGGCAGCGAGCTGCCGGGTCGGCACCAGGGCCTGCTGAACATGCGCGGCGCGATCCCTGCCGACCGTCCCAGCCTGGAGGCCACCCTGGACAGCTTCACCCTCGAAAAGCCGGCGGGCCTGGAGCCCCAGGTCACAGAGCCGGGGATCTATCTGCACCTCTACCCGCGCGCCCAGAAGTGGTACGCCGTGGTCGGTGCGCGCTGGTTCGAAGTCAGCGTGGACGAGGGGGACAGCGTGGTCATCATCGACCCCAACGACGCCTCCCGTATCGGCCCCGTGCTGCTCAACAACCGGGCGGGCCAATGGTTCGTGGACACGCGCCTGCGTCTGCGCGGTGGCGGCTTCAGGAACCGGCGCAAGGCCGTGCAGACCCGCAACGCGTCGCGCATCGACGACCTGCGCCGGCAGCTCAACACGTTCGATGCCGATGAGCGCGGCAAGCAGTCGGAGATCGCCAGCGCACATGCGTCGATAGGCGATGAGGCCGGCCCCTCCACCGAGTCGCGTCGCCAGACCTTCATCGACAAGGTCGACGCCCGAGTGGCGGACTACGACGTTCCGATCCGCCAGCTCAGGTCGCTCGGCATCATCGACACCGTGCCCAACTACCAAAGTTCCATGATCGACTATTTGCACAAACAGCTGCTGTTGACGCGCTCCGCCATCAACCAACGCTTGCCACTGTTCCGCGAAGCCCTGGAAAACACCATCCAGATCCTTGAGTCGGTCGCCGCCATCGATGCCCCGGCCCAGGCCCAAGCCGCTCAGACCATGTCGGACATGACGGCCGAGATGATCCGGCGCATGGAATACGTGGAGACCCGTTTTCGCGAACTGGGAACACTGGGCATCGAAGGCAACAAAGTTATCCAGACCACCCAGCACGCCATGCCCAGGCTCGAGTTGCGCGACTTGAAGGCGTTTCGAATCTCCCTGGCCCGCTACCTGTGTATCCACGAAGGCAGCGGCGAAGCGTTCGAGACGGCGCGGGCACTGATCGACGCGATTGTCGAGTCCGCCGAGCTGCCCATTCAAAGCTGCACCCAGGCGCTGGCCGACACCGCTATCCGCTCATTGGACGACCGTGTCGAGGTGCTCAACAGCCTGGTCGATCAATTTGCCATCGTCGACCAACGTCTGCTGGACCTGCATGCCGAGTACCCCGAACAGGTGCAACGCGAACCCCTGGAAGCGCTGCGCCAGCAGATCGACGAATTCAACCAGCAGGTGGTTCGCGAACTGGCCCTGTTGCTCAGGCAAAGCAGAGCCCTGGAGCCCAAGCCCGGCAGCTCGAAGACCCCGTCGCCGCCCAAGCGCAAAATCATCAAGACCCGCTTCAACGGCGTGGTGGTCGGTGAACCGCGCGCCACCGAAGCCGGTCTGGTGGATGTCAGGGCCCCCCTGACCGGCAAGATCATCGCGACCTTCCATGAGAAAGAGCCTGGGGTGTGGGTCGAGCGCGACAGCCAGCCTTCCAGGCCGCAGCCCTCCCAGGCGGTCGACCTGGACGCCAGCCTCAACGAAGGCGACCACCTGCTGCGGGACGAACCGACCGCGACCTTGCGGACCCTGGGCCACTCAAAAAAGGCCGGGCGCATTCCGGTGGAAATCGAGGAGATGTTCCATCAGTACGCCGCGCGCATGGAACATGCGGTCAGTCGCATCGAAGAAGCCTTGACCCAACGCAACCTGACCGAGAGCGATCGCCCTTCGGCGGCGACGACCAACAAGCAGCTCAACGACACGGCGCAGCGCCTGTATGAACTGGGCACGACCACCCGGATCAGCATGACCAAGCAGCAACCGCCCACGGCGGCGCGGGTGGAATGGCTGTTCGACCAGGGGCTGGTGAGCATTGCCAAGGTCGTCACCCGGCGGCGTTTGAAGGGGCCGGGCAAAGACTTTCTCGACGAGTACGAGATACGCGACCATCAAACCCACAACGTGCTGTGGTACGCCCACTTTCACTACCCCTCGGCGCAGGCCGCCGCCGAGGATTATCTGGCCGGGCACCTGAAGACGCGCGAGCAACAGAAGCAAGGGGGAAGCCTGCAACGCACAGGCTTGAACGATCGCGACCAGATCGCGATTTACCGCAGTCAGATCGGCTCGAAACTGGCCAAATCGTTGTTTTTTGCCAACTGAGCCGGCGACTCGTCGGCACTCCAGGCCTGGCGCAACCGCGCCAGCGCGTCGGCAATCGCCGCTTCAGGCACGGCGGCGAACCCCAGCACCAGGCCGGCGCGCTGGTCCGCCGGCGTGCTGGAGTGCGCCAGCCAGTAACTGCTCAAACCGTTGACCTCAACACCCACCGCGCGGGCCTGCTCCAGCAATTGCTGCTCACGTGCCAGGCTGTTTACGCGCACCGTCATGTGCAGCCCCGCCGCGACGCTGGGTAACTCGCTCACCCCCGGCAGGCCGCGCGGCCAACCGGCCAGCAAGGCATTGCGCCGACTCAACGCCGCCCGGCGCATGCGGCGGATATGCCGCTGGAAGTGCCCGGCGGCCATGAACTCGGCCATCACCGCCTGGGTGCTGACTTCCGAGTGACGCATGTCGACGGCGCGGCGCCGGGAGAAGGCATCGACCAAACCCGGCGGCAACACCAGATAACCCAGGCGCAACGCCGGAAACGCCACCTTGCCGAAGGTGCCGACGTAGAGCACGCGCCCATGCCGATCCAGTGCCGCCAGCGGTGCCAGGGGAGCGCCGCTGTAGCGGTATTCGCCGTCGTAGTCGTCCTCGACGATCCAGCCGCCGCGGCGCTCGGCCCAGGCCAGCAATTCCAGGCGCCGCGCCAGGCTCATCACCACGCCCAGCGGGTATTGATGGGACGGGGTGACATACGCCAGGCGGCAATCGCCCAAGCGGTCGAGGGCCTGGCAGTCGATGCCGTCGCTGTCCACCGGCACGCCATGCAGGCGCCCGCCGGCCAGGGCGAACGCATGGCCGGCGGCGCGATAGCCGGGGTTTTCCACCGCCACCCCGTCGCCGGGCTCCACCAGCAACTGTGCACAAAGGCTGATGGCTTGCTGCGCGCCACTGGTGATCACAATTTGTTCAGCCGTGCATTGCAGGCCACGGGAACTGCGCAGGTACGCCGCGATCAGCCCACGCAGGCGCGCGTCTCCGGCCGGGTCGCCGTAGCACAGCTGTTGCAGGTCCGGCTTGCGCCAGAAAGCCCCGTTCAGCTTGGCCCAGACCTCGAAGGGGAACAGATCGAAGGCCGGAACGCCCACCCGAAAGGCCTTCGGCGGTCCCATGGGCGGCTGGGGCAGGTGGTTGTTTTCCAGGCGATCCAAGGCCGCCCTGTGGATAACTTCTGGCGGCGAATTCACCGGCAAATCCAACCAATTTGTGGATAAGGCTGGGGATAAGCCTGTGCGTAACCCTGTGGATACTTTTGTGGATAGTTTTTTTGCGCTGGGCAATTGGGCGACGTAGGTGCCATCTCCGACACGGCCTTCGATAAACCCCTCGGCGTACAACTGATCGTAGGCGCGCACCACGCTGTTACGGGAAATCGACAACGCCGCGGCCAGGTCGCGGCTGGCGGGCAAGCGCGTGCCGCTCACCAGCCGCCCGTCCAGCACCCGTTGGCGCAGGGCCTCATAGAGTTGGCGCGTCAGGCCCTGGCGTCGGTCCAGTTCGATACCGGCAGGGTTGAAGGACAGTGGCGGCGAGACAGGCGACATATTGGACCTATGAAATTGGGCATAGATGGCTCTTACAACAGACCATTAGCCTGCCTAGGATGCAGGCATTCGCCAAGGAAAATATCCATGTACACACCCCGCGCCTTTGCCCTCGAAGACTTGCCCCAATTGCAGCAGCTCATCCAGCACACGCGCCTGGCACAGCTGGTGACCGTTGGCGAGCAAGGCTTGCAAGCCAGCCACTTGCCGCTGCTGCTCAACCCCGATGAAGGCCCCAACGGCACGCTTTACGGGCACATGGCCAAAGCCAACGGGCAGTGGCAAGACCTGCAGAACGGCGGCGAAGCCCTGGTGATCTTTGCCGGCGCCGACGCTTACGTCAGCCCGGCGTTTTACCCGTCCAAGGCCGAGCACGGCAAAGTGGTGCCCACCTGGAACTACCTGGCGGTGCACGCCTACGGCAGCGCCGAGGTGTTCACCGACCCTGAGCGCCTGCTCAGGCTGGTCAGCGCCCTTACCGACCGCCACGAAGGCAAGCGCGCCGAGCCGTGGAAAGTCAGCGACGCCCCAGCCGACTACATTGAAGGCATGCTCAAGGCCATCGTCGGCTTCGCCCTGCCGATCGAACGCCTGATCGGCAAACGCAAACTCAGCCAGAACCGCAACGCAGCGGACATCGCCGGCGTGCGCGAAGGCCTGGCCGCCAGCGCCGATGTCCGCGACCAGACCCTCGCCCGCTTTATTTCTCAAGGAGCCTCAGAATGAGCCAGACCGATATCCGCCCAGTGACCGCCGCCGACCACGCCGCCTGGCTGCCGTTGTGGCAGGCGTATTTGACCTTCTACAACACCGAACTGCCGGACGCGGTGAGCCAAAGCACCTGGCAACGCCTGATCGATCCACAGGAACCGACCCATTCGGCGCTGGCCTGGCAGGACGGCAAGGCGGTGGGCATGGTCAACTTCATCTACCACCGCTCCAACTGGAGCATCGAAAACTCCTGCTACCTGCAGGACCTGCTGGTGGACCCTGCCCAACGGGGCACCGGCATCGGCCGCAAACTCATCGAATTCGTCTACGCCACCGCCAAGGCCGACGGTTGCTGCAAGGTGCACTGGCTGACCCACGAGACCAATGCCACCGCGATCCAGCTCTATGAGCGCATCGCCGAACGCCCGGGTTTCATCCAATTTCGCAAAGGCCTTTAAGGAGCGCAGCATGTCCACTTCCCTCGCCGACTGGAAAGGTGCCCCGGCGCCCACGGTCGAACGCCTCGACGGGCGCTTTATCCGCCTGGAAAAACTCGACCCGGCGCGCCACGCCGAGCAACTGTGGCAAGCCCTCGAAGGCCCCGGCGCCGACCCCAAGTTGTGGGACTACCTGCCTTACGGGCCGTTTGCCGAACGCACCGCGTTCGATGCCTGGCTGAACAACCACGCGGCCCATACCGACCCGTACTTTTTCAGCGTGATCGACCGCGCGACCGGCGAGGTGCAAGGCATCCTCAGCCTGATGTCCATCGTCCCGGCCCAGGGCCGCATCGAAATCGGCCACGTCACCTTCGGCGCACCGATGCAGCGCTCGCCGAAAAGCACCGAGGCGGTGTACCTGCTGGCCAAGTACGCGTTCGAGCAGGGCTACCGTCGCCTGGAATGGAAGTGCAACAACGGCAACGCCCGCTCCAAATACGCGGCCGAACGCCTGGGGTTCAGTTTTGAAGGGGTGTTCCGCCAGCACATGGTGGTCAAGGGGCAGAACCGCGACACCGCGTGGTACTCGATCATCGACGTGGAATGGCCGACGGTGGAGGCCGGGTTCGAGGCCTGGCTGTCCGAGGCCAACCAGGCCGGTTCCGGACAGGTCAAGAGCCTGGCGGAGTGTCGCCGCCAGGCTCTTGAGGCTTAACCGAGCTGCTGGGCCAGCACCGCAATGTGCTCCGGCCCGATCCCGCAGCAACCGCCCAGGTGCGTGGCGCCGCGGGCCTGCCAATCGGCTGCCCAGTGCAGGTAGCCCGGTGGGTCGAGGTCGTCGCGCAGCGGGTCCAGGCCATCGTTCGCCGTCGCTTCCTTGGGCTGTGGCGGGAAGGCGTTGGCATAGGCGCCGATGTGGATCGCCACCCCCAGCCGCTCGAAGGTCTGGCGGGCGGCGTCGATCGCCGCGCCGATCACTTCCGGCTGGCTGCAGTTGAACAGCAGCACCTGCACGCCCAACTGCGCAGCCGCCTCGGCCGCGTCCGCCACCGGCTCGCCGGAGCGCAGGCGCGGGACGTCGTCGGTGTCTTCGTCTTTCAAGGTAAACGACAGCCAGAACGGCTTGCCGTCCTCAGGCAACCCGGCATGAATCGCCCGCGCCTCGGCGATTGAGCTCTGGGTCTCCGCCAGCCACAGGTCGACATAAGGAGCCAGGCCTTGCACCAGGGGCGTCAGCAGCTCCGTCACGCGCTGTGGCTCGAACAGATCGGGGCGATACGAACCGAATAACGGCGGCAGCGAACCGGCCACCCGCACGGCTTTGCCGCTGGCATCCACCGCACGGCGCGCCAATTCACCCGCCAACGCCGCCAGCGCCTGGCCTTCGGCAGCGAAGCGCGCCTCACCGATATGGAACGGCACCACCGCGTAACTGTTGCTGGTGATCACGTCGGCACCGCTGTCGATATAGGCCGCATGCACCGCCTCCACCGCTTGCGGCGCTTCGCTCAAGGCCAGCGCCGACCACTCCGGCTGCCGGAAGGGCGCACCGCGGCGTTGCAGTTCACGGCCCATGCCGCCGTCCAGGATGACTATGCTTTTTGCGCCCATATACTTTTTACTCATAAGCTTATGAAAATAACTCACTATGAGAGTCGTTCTTATAACTATTTAATACGGTCCATTCGGTTCGTAACAACTTATTTTTTTATTCGGGTGTCCACTTTGAAACTTAAACCGCTACTGGCCCTGGGCCTGACGATTCTGGCTGCCTCCACCCAAGCCTTCGGTGGCGCGACCCTGGACCGGGTTGAGAAGAAAAAAGAACTGGTGGGCGTACTGATGGAAAGCTACCCGCCGTTCTCGTTTCTCAACGAGCAAAACCAGCTCGACGGCTTCGACGTCGATGTCGCCAAGGCCGTGGCGCAAAAGTTGGGCGTGAAGCTGCGCCTGGAAACCCCGTCCTGGGATGTGATCGCCGCCGGTCACTGGAGTGGCCGCTACGACATTTGCATCTGCTCCATGACCCCGAGCAAGGCCCGCGCCGAAGTGTTCGACTTCCCGGTGGAGTACTACGCGTCTCCTGCCGTGATCGTGGTCAACGCCAAGGATGATCGCATCCACGGCGCAAAAGACCTGAGCGGCAAAAAGGTCGGCCTGACCAGCGCCTCCAGCTATGAGAGCTACCTGAACAAGAACCTGGTGATCGAAGGCGCCGAAGACACGCAGCTGCAGTACCCGTTCGAGAACGTGCAGATCGCCCCGTACGACACCGATAACGTCGCCTTCCAGGACCTCGGCCTGGGCGCCGGCGTGCGCCTGGACGCCATCCTCACCAACCTGGTCACCGCCCAGCCGCGTCTGAACCAGGACCAGCGCTTCAAGCTCGCCGGCGAGCCGCTCTACGCCGAGCCCAACTCGGTGGCCATCGAAAAAGGCGACGCCGAATGGGACGGCAAAGTGCGTGAAGTGTTTGCCCAGCTGAAAAAGGACGGCACATTGAGCGCGCTGTCGCAGAAATGGATCGGCGCCGACATCAGCCAATGACACCGTCCAAACCACCCGTGCTACAGCGACTGCTGGGCTTTCGCACGCGGCTCTACCTGACCTGGGCGGCGTTGTTCGCCCTGTTCGCCAGCTTTTTCCTGAGCTTTGACCTGAAGTTCTCGATCATCCTCGACAAGCTGCCCAACCTGGTCGGCGTGCACCTGGCGCCCAACGGTTTCCTGCAAGGCGCGGCGCTCACGCTGTTTTTGTGCCTGTGTTCGATGGCCGCCTCGTCGGTGCTGGGCTTTATCACCGCCCTGGGGCGCTTGTCGAAAAGCGCCGTGGCCTTTGGCATCGCCAGCTTTTACGCGTCGTTTTTCCGCGGCACGCCGCTGCTGATCCAGATCCTGCTGATCTACCTGGGTTTGCCGCAACTGGGCCTGGTGCCGGGGGCGATCGTCGCCGGGATCATCGCGCTGTCGCTGAACTATGGCGCTTACCTGAGCGAGATTTTCCGCGCCGGCATCCTGGGCGTCCCCCACGGACAACGCGAAGCCGCCCTGGCCCTGGGCATGCGCGACAGTGCGATCTTCTGGCACGTCACCCTGCCCCAGGCCATGCGCACCATCATCCCGCCCGCCACCAACCAGTTCATCTCCATGCTCAAGGACTCGTCCCTGATTTCGGTGATGGGCGTGTGGGAAGTGATGTTCCTGGCGCAGTCCTACGGCCGCTCGAGTTATCGCTACATCGAGATGCTCACCACGGCCGCGATCATCTACTGGGTGCTGTCCCTGGGCCTGGAACTGATCCAGGCGCGGATGGAGCGCCATTACGGCAAGGGCTATGTAAAACGCGGGTGAGGGCCAGGAAAATGGCAGCCAACCGCCCCGTTATCCTGTACATACCGCTGAGTTTTTATCGCAGCGGACTAGAGACTTCTCCCGCAAGCAAGGAATGCTTGCCCTGACATTTATCTGCGCGCCGCCTCGCTAAATTCCCCCACCTCATACATCTAGAGGTGGGTTTACATGCCGCTCATACACAAACCACTCGCACTCGCTATCACCCTGTCACTCGGCGCCGCCGGCGCTCAATACGCCCAGGCCCGAGGCGATATGGAGCCTGACAGCGAATGGTTCGAACAGATTGCAGCGCCCAGCGAAAAAAAGTATTTCGAGCCGGCCGTTCCCGCGCCCGCGGACTTCTACTTCGCCGATCGCGCGACGAGTCGCAATGGCCTGAGCGTCGCCCGCGTGCTCGACGCCGCGGTGGATGATCTATTGGCGTCGGACGAACTGAACGATTGGGTGAAAGACGAGCTTGAGGATTACGGCCAGTACCTGGCCAGCCTGGAGCCGGGCCGCCTGGGTGCGCTGCTTGAACAGTTGGCGGGCAGCCACAACGCCAACCTGGGCAGCGCCACGCAAAACAGCCTGAAGCCCCTGACCACCGGCCTACTGTCGGCCGTCCGCCAGTTGGATAACGCCAGCGACGAGGCCGCCCGCGTGTGGGCGCAAGCCTTGGGAGGCGCCGGCACCCTGGATGCGCAACACGGCAGCAGTGGCTTGAAGCAACGCCACCAAGGCCTGTTGCTGGGTGCCGACTGGGCCCTCGACCACGCCTGGCGAATCGGCGTGGTGGGCGGCAAGTCGGGCAGCGACCTGAGCGCCAGGCGCTTCAAGGGCGAATTGGACAGCTGGCACGTGGGCGCTTATGCGGCACGCCTGGACGGCCCACTGGCGCTTCGCCTGGGTGCGCTTTACAGCGGCCATAGCGGGCAAAACAAACGCACGGTGGATTTCGACTTCCTCGATCATCGCGAACACCTCACGGGCCAATACAAAGCCCGCAGCCAAAACGCCTTCGCCGAACTGGGCTATCGACTGAACACCGCCGGCTTGCGCGCCGAGCCCTTTGTCGGGCTGGGCTTCGAGCGTTATCAGCGCGACCGTTTTCAGGAAAAAGGCGGCTACAGCGCACTGAACGTCGGTGCACAGACCCAACAGAATCTCAGCAGCACCTTGGGTCTTCGTTTGAGCCACGACTTCACGCTGGACAACCAAATGACCCTCAAACCGCACCTGGGTACCCACTGGAAACATCTGTATGGAAACGTCGACAGCCGCGTGCGCCAGTCCTTCGCCTGGGAAAAACGCGAGGACTTCAACAGTGAGTTCACCATCAACGGCACATCCCTGGACCGTAACACCCTGGCGCTGCGTACCGGCCTGGACATGGCGCTGTCAGCCGAACACAGCCTCGGCCTGAGCTACTCCGCCGAGTTCGGCAGCCATAGCCGCAACCAGGGCCTGATGGGGCAATGGGCGATGGCGTTCTGAGGCATCGGAAGGCCCGAACACTGTACCTGTGGCGAGGGAGCTTGCTCCCGCTGGGGCGCGAGGCGGCCCCCAAAGAGGGACTGCGGCGCAGTCCAGCGCGAGCAAGCTCCCTCGCCACAGGTTATTGATTGCTCGCTCTATCTCTTAAATGAACAGCATTACTGCATAAACGGCTTTTTTCAGGGGCAAACCACCAACCCCTGCATTAACCATCATTCTCTTCTGACCGACCGTCGTCGCTTGTGCAAAAAACTCGCAAAGACACCTATTGGTCATCCCCTCACAGAAGTCAGCCCAAGAAACATTTTGGATTGCGGAAGTTTCATACGCATTTTCGAGGTCTTTCCTGCATCAATCTGATTTTCCCCTTTGCTAGCGTGCTCGCATGTTTAAACACGTTTAGGCCCGACACTGCTCGGGCCTCGCGTTTTGTTTAGCCTTTCGCCTTAAGGATAAGCCCATGTTTGCGCCTGACCGTCCTGTGCACTTCACGCGACAGAGTCCTTCTGTTCACAACGGATTAAAGGGATTGCGGCTCTTATGTATAAGCGCAATGGCCTGGGCAGTTTCAGGCTGCTCACTCCTGCAAACCGAGAGTTTCAACTTCCAGGCCGAGTTGCCGGAAAACTTCACGATAAGCGCCACCACCTATTACGACGCGGCCTCTGGCGAGTCGTGTCCGGGGCATAAAGTGGTCAAAAGCGATCAACCCAAGGGCACACAACTGATTGAACTCAAGTTGCCACTTACAGAAAAGGTAAAGGGGTGTTCCAGGGTATTGAAAAGCGTTGTGCTGAATATCGAAGGGCAATGGGGCAAACGTGAACTGGACATGAGTTTGCAAAAGGCCGCTTTATACATTCGTGATGAGCCCACTGAAACAACTCGCCCTTTCCCCGCGTCGGGACCACTGGTCTTTCAGGGCCAGTGCCAGTGGTTGTTTCGCACCGTGGGATCGAGACGGTTTATCAGGA
Organism: Pseudomonas extremaustralis; assembly: GCF_900102035.1. Lineage (NCBI taxonomy): Bacteria > Pseudomonadati > Pseudomonadota > Gammaproteobacteria > Pseudomonadales > Pseudomonadaceae > Pseudomonas > Pseudomonas extremaustralis. The sequence continues at coordinate 5,018,472 of NZ_LT629689.1, read as the reverse complement.
AAATCCTCCAGTGCCGGGCGCTCGACGCTAATGGCGTCGTCCAGAAAAGCCTGGCGGGTGGATCAATGCTGCGCGATGGGTTAGCGGGCAGGACCGTGAAGTTGGTGCTTAGTGTTGCGCAGAAGGAGCAGCCTTATTACAGAGGCTGGTGGCTCGAAACGCCCAAGGGCTGGAGACCCTGCACGGGTTTGTGGGGAACGAATAACGAAGAGTACTGCACCGAGCCATACAAGTTCCTTGACTCTTTCAAAATGCCTGACGGACGTGACTGCACCGTCTATCCCAACTGCACTGAATAAAGGACATTAATCATGAGTTTGTATGAGCCTATGAAAGATGAGGATAAGCCGTTTTTTAGCAGCAAGATGCTGGCTTGCCCATTAGGGGGACACTTTATTAGTTTTCAGTTGGTCGATGAGCTCGGTGATGGTAAACCCTATGCGGGCCTTGCCTATACCCTTCAAGACAGTGCAGAGCAACGCTATATGGGCAGGTTGGATGCCGATGGGTTTGCCAAAATCGAAAACTGCTATCAAGGGCCTGTTGTATTAATGATGGATTCGCCCCATGAACGCACTGTCCAACTTTATGGGCAATTGATGGATAGAAAATCCTATCCACTCCCCATCACCGAACTCCAAGTCCGCGCCGAACAAACCCGCTTCTTCCACAAAGACGGTTCCCCTCGCGAGCACAACCCCGCACTAAAACCGGGAGATGAGTTCATCCAGGTCGAAGTCCGGGACCTGGTCAAACACAGCGCACATCTACCGCCGCCGATTATTGACCGTAAATACCCGCCAGAAGACATCCTGATAAGAGCGCTCAACGAACTGAGGTTCAGTCCAGCCCCCGTAGCGACGTTTGGTGTCGGGCTGTTATCGAACCGGCACACCCTGCTCCAGGTGCGTCCACTGCGGGCGTTCCGCCCCATGCTCTCGACCGACAATCAGTTCTGTGCCTTGAACCTGTACCAACTGGCGATCATGGCGAATTTGAGTTACTGCGATTTCGGCCAGCACCCCGCCAAAGACCCGGTGGACAGGGTCAGCTTTCCATTGGACCCCAGCGTCGGTCACTTCTTTGGCGAAGCCCTTTCGAACTACCGGGAAAGCTGGAAAGTGGACAATGCCCAGTCGCCGAATCACCGCTACTACCCCCTCTACGAAGAAGTGCCTTACTCGAAACGCTTCGAAATCCTGCCGTTCGACCCCACCCTGTATGAGCAAAACAAACCGGGCGAAAACCAGGAACATCCCGCCAAGCTGCACTTTTTCGATGACACCAGCGCCCATTGGTTTAGTGCCAAGAGCACACAGGCATTCATCACCCACCACGATGAGGTCATTCTGATTTCAATCCGTGGAACCCTGGAGTTGGCCGATTGGTGGCGGGATGTGGATGCGGCGCAAGTGCCTTTTGAAGAGGGACAAGGTAAAGTCCATCGTGGCTTTTATGAGGCCTATAAGGCGTTGAAAAAATTTGTTCAGGACTATTTGGACCAGTTTCACGCCGGACAAAAAATCATCATCAGCGGCCACAGCCTCGGCGGCGCAATCGCATTGTTGCTGGCGGAAGCCCTTCGCAACGCCACGGACAACAATTACGACGTCCTCCTCTACACCTACGGTGCTCCCCGCACGGGCGATGCCACCTTCGTCGCCGCCGCCGAGCCGCTGGCGCACCACCGCGCGGTGAATAACAACGACATGATCCCCAGCGTCCCCGCGCCGTGGATGAACGCACGACGAAGCATCTGGATTCCCGGGTTCAAGGCCATGTTCATTACCAACCCGGTGCTGGGCGCCTTGATCTTTGTCGCCGGCCTTGTGCGGGTGGGCGGCGCGCCTTATCAGCACCACGGCACGTTGCATCACTTCATGCTCGTGCCGTTCAACCAGAAGGAAATGTCGTCGATTCTGTGGCGGCCGGGCTGCGACTCCATCGAGCAGGCCGCCTGCACCCGCGCGCTGGCCAAAGATGGCGACCTGCCTTACCGCGACGGCTGGATCACCCAACTCATGAGCCTGGGCGACCACAGCATCCCGCGCGCTTATATCCCGTTGTCCTGGGCGACCTTGCGGCGTTGGCAGCAAACCCAGGAAACCCGCGGGACGCTGGTCACTGAGCGTGAATACGCCCTGGTGGACCAGGCATTGAAGACCATGCGCTTCAAGGTTGAGGAAAAGTCCCGGCACATGCGCTACAACCAGCGCGATCTCACCGACGCCGACTACCTGCAGGCCGACATTGAGCTGACCCGCGAGTCGGACAAGCTTGCGCACTCGCTGCAGCGCCTGGAAAGGCTGCGCATAAGCCACCTGAGCCTTGCCGACGTGTACGGCAGCGCCGCGCAATCGCCCGCCCTTGAAATCGCGCTGGCGCGCTGGAAGGACCAGCGCGAGAACACCCTGCAGGTGCAGATTGCAATGATTCCCGAGCCGGACCCGATCGAAGAACTGTTTGCCAGCCTGGCCGACAAGCCTCGACCACTGGACCTGGACTCGCTGATCTAGTGGTTGGGGTAAATCCCAGGCAAAAAAAAGGGGAGCACCTGCTCCCCCGAGGATTAAACGGTTGTGTCGACGGCTGTATCAGCCTTCGATCTCAATCAGGATTTCGCCAGGATTGACCCGGTCGCCCTTGGCCACGTGAACGGCAGTCACCTTGCCGGCAATCGCGGACTGCACTTCGGTTTCCATCTTCATCGCTTCGGTAATCAACACCGCCTGGCCGGCCTTGACCACGTCGCCCAGCTTGACCAGTACGTCGACGATATTGCCCGGCATCGCGGTGCTCACATGGCCCGGCTCGGTGGCTTGTTTGCGCTTGCTGCCGCCACCGCTGACGAACTCGTTGAGCGGTTCGAACACCACTTCTTCGGGCATGCCGTCGATGGACAGGTAGAAGTGACGCTTGCCTTCAGCCTTCACGCCAACACCAGTGATATCGACGCGATAGCTCTCGCCGTGTACGTCGATGACGAACTCGGTCGGCACGCCTTCGCCACCCATACGGGCCACGCCGCCGGCTTCCGGGATCGGCAGCAGCACTTCCGGGGTCAGGGTGCCGGCTTCGCGTTCTTCAAGGAACTTGCGGCCAATGTCCGGGAACATGGCGTAGGTCAGCACGTCTTCTTCGGATTTGGCCAGCGCGCCGATTTCACCGCGCAGCTTGCTCATTTCCGGCTTGAGCAGATCGGCCGGACGTACGTCGATCACCTCTTCGCTGCCAATGGCCTGGCGACGCAGTTTCTCGTCCACCGTGCCCGGCGCCTTGCCGTAGCCGCCTTGCAGGTACAGCTTCACTTCGTTGGTGATGGTCTTGTAACGCGCGCCGGCCAGCACGTTGAAGAACGCCTGGGTGCCGACGATCTGCGAGGTCGGCGTCACCAGCGGAGGGAAGCCGAGGTCTTCGCGCACCCGTGGGATTTCGGCCAGCACTTCGTTCATGCGGTTGAGCGCACCCTGCTCTTTCAGCTGGTTGGCCAGGTTGGAAATCATCCCGCCCGGTACCTGATTGACTTGTACGCGGGTGTCGACGGCGGTGAATTCGCTTTCGAACTGGTGATATTTCTTACGCACGGCATAGAAGTACAGGCCGATTTCCTGCAGCAGTTCCAAGTCGAGGCCGGTGTCGAATTCGCTGCCTTTAAGGGCGGCGACCATCGACTCGGTGCCTGGATGGCTGGTGCCCCAGGCGAAGCTGGAGATCGCGGTGTCGATGTGGTCGGCACCGTTTTCGATGGCCTTGAGTTGGCACATCGCAGCCAGACCTGCGGTGTCATGCGAATGGATGAACACCGGCAGGCTTTGCTCGGCCTTCAACGCCTTGACCAGTTCGCCGGTGGCGTATGGGGTCAGCAGGCCGGCCATGTCCTTGATCGCCACCGAGTCGCAGCCCATGGACTCCATTTGCTTGGCCTGGGCCACAAACGCGTCGATGGTGTGCACCGGGCTGGTGGTGTAGGCGATGGTGCCCTGGGCGTGCTTGCCGGCGGCTTTCACCGCTTCGATGGCCACGCGCAGGTTACGCACGTCGTTCATGGCGTCGAAGATGCGGAACACGTCGATACCGTTGACGGCAGCCTTGGCGACGAAGGCTTTGACCACGTCGTCGCTGTAGTGGCGATAGCCCAGCAGGTTCTGGCCGCGCAGCAGCATTTGCAGGCGCGTGTTAGGCAATGCGGCGCGCAGTTTGCGCAGGCGCTCCCACGGGTCTTCTTTCAGGAAGCGTACGCAGGCGTCGAAGGTCGCGCCGCCCCAGACTTCCAGGGACCAGTAGCCGACTTTGTCGAGCTTGTCGCAGATCGGCAGCATGTCATCGGTGCGCATGCGGGTGGCCAGCAACGATTGGTGAGCGTCGCGCAGGATGGTGTCGGTGACAAAGATCTTCTTGCTCATTGTTATATTCCTCACAGGCCTGCGTGGGCGGCGATGGCGGCGGCGATGGCCAGGGCCAGCTCTTCGGGTTTGCGCTTGATCGAGTAGTTGGTCAGCTCAGGGTGGCTTTCCACGAAACTGGTGTTGAACTGGCCGCTGCGGAATTCCGGGTTACGCAGGATTTCCTGGTAGTAGGCGGCGGTGGTCTTCACGCCTTGCAGGCGCATGTCATCCAGGGCACGCAGGCCGCGGTCCATGGCTTCTTCCCAGGTCAACGCCCACACCACCAGTTTCAGGCACATGGAGTCGTAGAACGGCGGGATGGTGTAGCCGGTGTAGATCGCCGTGTCGGTGCGCACGCCGGGGCCGCCGGGCGCGTAGTAACGGGTGATCTTGCCGAAGCTGGGCAGGAAGTTGTTCTTCGGGTCTTCGGCGTTGATGCGGAACTGCAACGCGAAACCACGGTGTTGGATGTCTTCCTGCTTGACCGACAACGGCAGGCCCGAAGCGATACGGATCTGCTCGCGGACGATGTCGATCCCGGTGATTTCTTCGGTGATGGTGTGCTCCACCTGCACCCGGGTGTTCATTTCCATGAAGTACACCTCGCCCTCGGCGAGCAGGAACTCCACGGTACCGGCGTTTTCGTAACCCACAGCCTTGGCCGCGCGCACCGACAGGTCGCCGATGTAGGCGCGCTGTTCAGGGGTCAGTTGCGGGCTTGGGGCGATTTCGATGAGCTTCTGGTTACGACGCTGGATCGAGCAATCGCGCTCGAACAAATGCACCACATTGCCAAAGCTGTCACCGAGGATCTGCGCCTCGATGTGCTTGGGATTGACGATGCACTTTTCCAGGAACACTTCCGCCGAACCGAAGGCCTTGGTGGCTTCGGAAATCACCCGAGGGAAGGCTTGTTCCAATTCTTCACGGCTGTTGCAACGACGAATGCCGCGACCGCCACCACCGGAGGTGGCCTTGAGCATCACCGGGTAACCGATGCGGTCGCCTTCGGTGAGCGCTTCGGCGATGTCGGCGACGTTGCCTTCGGTGCCGGGGGTGACCGGTACGCCGGCCTTGATCATGCTGCGGCGCGCTTCGGTCTTGTCGCCCATGCGGCGGATCACTTCAGCCGCCGGGCCGATGAACTTGATTCCACGTTCGGCGCAGATGTCCGCCAGTTCTGCGTTTTCCGACAGAAAACCGTAGCCGGGGTGCAACGCATCGCAACCGGTTTCCACCGCCAGGTTCACCAGCTTGCGTGGGTTCAGGTAGCCAGCCAGGGGCTCGGCACCGATGCTGTGGGCTTCGTCCGCACGTTTGACATGCAACGCATGGCGGTCGGCGTCGGAATAGACCGCGACCGAGCGGATGCCCATCTCGGCGCAAGCACGCACGATTCGTACGGCAATCTCACCACGGTTGGCGATCAGGATCTTTTTTATCACTTGGGAATTCCCTTGAGCCGATTGCTGCGTTCTTCGACCCGCTAGACCCGGGTCGGCGCGTGACTAAATGTTTCAAGCCAGTCGCGAGGCACACACTAAGCCCGTGAAGGGATTAACAAAAATCAATAATTATTGGGTCGTGCATAAGTAAAGACTTATAGTTGGCCGGACGACCTGGGGCGGGAGGCTTTAAATAATGCGTAAGTCATTGATGCGTATGACATTGCGTCAATTGCAGATCTTCAATGAAGTGTGCGATTTGCGTTCCTATAGCCGTGCGGCCGAGGAAATGTCTCTCACACAACCGGCCGTCAGCCTGCAAATTCGGCAGCTGGAAGAGCTGATCGGCCAGCCGTTATTCGATTACGTCGGCAAAAAACTCTATATGACCGAAGCCGCCGAAGCCTTGCAGCGGGCCAGCCGCGACATCTTCGGGCGCCTGGAAAACCTCGACATGCAACTGTCGGACATGCAGGGTTCACTGCAGGGCCAGTTGAAGCTGGCGGTGGAATCCAGCGCCAAATACTTCGTACCCCACCTGTTCGCCGCCTTCAAGCGCCAGCATCCGGAAGTGCAGCTGCACTTGACCGTGGTCAACCGCGCCCAGGTGATTCGCAGGCTTTCGGACAACCGCGACGACCTGGTGATCATGTCCATGGTGCCCCAGGACATGGGCCTGGAATTCCTGCCATTCCTGAACAACCCGATTGTGGCGGTGGCGCCGGCCGATCATCCGCTGAGTCATCAAGGGCCGCTGCACCTCAAGGATCTGGAGCCTTACACCCTGCTGCTGCGCGAACCGGGCTCCGGGACGCGGATGGCGTGCGAGGAGTACTTCAAGGAAAAGCGCGTGCACTTCACCCAAACGGTGGAAGTGGCGTCCGCCGAGGCGCAGCGCGAATGTGTGTGCGCCGGGTTGGGCGTGGCCTTGCTGACGCGCCACGCCGTCAACCTGGAACTGGCCACCGGCGGGCTCAAGGAGCTGCCGGTGGAAGAACTGCCGCTGTACCGCAGCTGGTGCCTGGTGCAAGCCAAGGCCAAGCGCCTGTCACCGGTGGCCCATGCGTTCCTGGGCTTTATCCGCAGCGAGCGGGTTCAGATCAGCGCGTTGGCTGAGCGCTTCGCTGGGCAGCCGCGGGTGCCTGCCAGTGCAGTTCGGGGTAGTCCGTGATGCTCTGGAGCAACTGGCGCTGATCGCAGCGATCTTCGATTGCGCGACGGAACGCCATGCGGCGCTGGTCTTCCTGCTGACGACGGGTTTTGACGGAGCTGTTGCTGTCTTCGTAGGGCCGGGCCATTTGGAGTCTCCCAATGCGAGTACGGGAGTTCAGAGTGAGCGCGAGGGATGACGGTTTGGCGGCGTGGGGGTTACAGGACGATGAATCTTCTGGATAGGTGAGGCATGCAAATGTGGGAAGGGGCTGACTCCCGATAGCGGTGGTTCAGTCGACGCACTCAGTGACTGACACACGGTCATCGGGAGCCAGCCCCTCCCACCTTTAGTCGTCGAGGGCTTTGACTGATTTGGGCGAGAGACGAAGGCTGCGCAAGCTGCGCTTGACGCTCTTGAGGTGGTTGACCAGGCTCGGGCCGCGCGCCATGGCCACGCCCATCGCCAGCACGTCGATCACCACCAGGTGGGCGATGCGTGAGGTCAGCGGGGTATAGATTTCGGTGTCTTCGTGCACATCGATCGCCAGGTTGACCGTGGACAGTTCCGCCAACGGCGTCTGGCTCGGGCACAAAGTGATCAGCGTGGCGCCGCTTTCACGCACCAGGTTGGCGGTGATCAGCAGGTCCTTGGAGCGGCCCGACTGGGAGATGCAGATGGCCACGTCGCTCGGTTTCAAGGTCACCGCCGACATCGCCTGCATGTGCGGGTCGCTGTAGGCGGCGGCGGTGAGCAGCAGGCGGAAGAATTTGTGCTGGGCATCCGCCGCCACCGCACCGGAGGCACCGAAGCCGTAGAACTCGACGCGCTGGGCCTGGGACATGGCGGTCACGGCTTTTTGCAGCGCCACCGGGTCGAGCTTCTCGCGCACTTCCATCAAGGTGTGCAGGGTGGTGTCGAAAATCTTCAGGCTGTAGTCGGCGACGGAATCGTCTTCGTGAATCGCGAACTGCCCGAAACTCGCACCGGCGGCCAGGCTTTGCGCCAGCCGGAGTTTCAAGTCCTGAAACCCGGAGCAACCAATGGCACGGCAGAAGCGCACGATGGTCGGCTCACTGATACCCACGCTGTGGGCCAGATCAGCCATGGAGCTGTGCATTACAGCCGCAGGATCAAGCAGCACGTGATCGGCAACCTTGAGTTCCGATTTGCGTAACAGGTGACGCGACTGGGCGATATGTTGCAACAGGTTCAAAGGGCAGGACTCTTGTGATTGGCAAGTGCCAGGGATGTAGCAAGCTTGTAGTTATACTACAAGAATTGCCGTTTTGCCCGTCCGATGCATCACTAAATCGCCCTGCCCGCCTTTGAATCTAAGGGTGGCGATGTTGTAGCCACACGGGCTTAAGGCGCGTCGCTAAGGAAAATCTGCATTTTCCCGTAACAAATCTGCCAACCCCTCGGCCTCCATCGGTCGGCTGATCAAGTAGCCCTGCACCTCATCGCAGCCCTCCCCTTCGAGGAAATCCAGCTGCTGCTGATCTTCCACGCCCTCGGCCACCACTTTGAGCGCCAGTCCATGCGCCATGGCAATGATCGCGCGGGTAATCGCCGCATCTTCGCGCCCCTCGCCGAGGCCGCGGATAAAGCTCTGGTCGATCTTCACGTAGTCCACGGGAATGCGCTTGAGGTAACTGAGCGACGAATAACCCGTGCCAAAGTCGTCAATGGCCAGCTTCACCCCCAGGTCGCGCAGTTGCTGGAAGGTGGCGATGATGTGTTCGACGCTGTCGAGCAGTTGGCTCTCGGTCAGTTCCAGCTCCAGGTATTGCGGGTCCAGGCCGGTTTCTTCCAGCACCTGGCGCACCAGGCTGACCAGCTTGCCCTGGCGCAACTGATGCACCGACAGGTTCACCGACACCCGAATCGGCGCCAGCCCCTGGCGCTGCCACTCGCACGCCTGCCAGCAGGCCTGGCGCAACACGAATTCGCCCAACGGTACGATCAGGCCGGTTTCTTCGGCCAGGCCGATGAAGTCGGCCGGCGGCACCGACCCCCACTGCGGATGCTCCCAGCGGATCAGCGCCTCGGCCGCGTTCAGCTTGCCGGTGGCCAGGCACAGTTTGGGTTGGTAGAACACCGTGAGCTGGCGCTCATCGATGGCCTTGCGCAGATGGTTTTCCAGTTGCAAGCGCTCCAGGGTGCTGGCTTGCAGGCTGTCGGTATAGAACTGGAAGTTATTGCCGCCCAGGTGCTTGGCGTGTTGCATGGCCATGTTCGACTGGCTGACCAATGCGGAAATTTCCCGCGCATTATCCGGCAACAGGCTCACGCCTATCGAGGCGCTGACCACCAGTTCATGCCCGTCCACCGTCACCGGTACCCGCAGCTTGGCCAGCAACCGCGTGGCCACCCGCGCCAGGCTCGACAGGTTGCCGTAGGCGTCGAACAGCACCGCAAATTCATCCCCGGACAGCCGCGCAATCGTGTCGGCCTCCGGCAAGGCATTGATCAGCCGGCGGGCGATCTTTTGCAGCAACTGGTCGGCGACTTCATGACCCAGGCTGTCATTGAGCAATTTAAAACGGTCAAGGTCGATGTGCAGCAACGCCAGGCTGCGCCCGCCCTGGCGCACACGCTGATGGGCCTCGCGCAGCCGTTCGCGGAACAGCGAGCGATTGGCCAGGCCGGTCAACTCATCGTAGTGAGTGAGGTAGCGCATGCGCTCCTCGGACTCACGCCGCGCCGATAAATCGGCAAAGAACCCGACGATATGGCTGATATTTCCGCGCACATCACGCACCACGTTCAGTTGCAGCCACTGTGGGTACAGCTCGCCGTTCTTGCGGGTTTCCACCAGTTCGCCCTGCCAGGTGCCATGGCTGAGCAGCGCCTGGCGGATCACCGGGAAGTGGCGCCGGGCATCGCGGCTGCACGGCAGCTCCACCACATTGCGCCCGAGCATGTCGTCGATATCGAAGCCGGTGACCCGACTGAAGGCCTGGTTGACGGCGATCAGCGCATAGTCCGGGTCCAGGATCACAATGCCTTCGCTGGCCGCTTCGAATACGGTCGAGGCCAGGCGCTGCTGTTCTTCCAACACTTTGCTCGCGCTGATGTCGCGGCGCGTACCGAGCATGCGCGTCACACGACCGCTGGGCGTACGTTCCACGGCGCGACCGCGGTCTTCGATCCACACCCAGTGACCATCGCCATGGCGCACGCGGTATTCCACTTGATAGTCGTCGCTGCGGCCCTTGAGGTGCTCCACCAGGGCACGCTTGAGCAACGGCAGGTCGTCGGGGTGCAGGCGTGGCTTGAGGTGGCCGAGCATTGCGGTGACGTAATCGGGCTCCAGGCCGAACAGCTCCTTGATCTGGGTGTGATGGACTTCGTCGGTCTGCAGGTTCCAGTCCCACAGGCCAAGCTCGCTGGCTTGCAAGGCCATGGCCAGGCGCGCTTCGCTCTTATTCAAGGCCAGGCTGGCGGCATCCAGTTCTTGGCTGCGCTGCGCCACGCGGTCCTGCAGGCCGATTTGCGCTTCACGCAGTTCCTGCTCGACCTGGCAGCGTTGCTCGACTTCACGCACCAGTTCCAGGTTCAACTGCTCGCTGCGCTGTTGTGCCTGCTGTAGATGTTCGATCAACGCCTGGTTCTGGAAGCGGCGCAACAACTCGCGCTGGATCAGGCGGTTGACCTGCCACGCCACCACACTCAAGGACGCCAGCAGGATCAGGCCGAGCACGCCCCACCCCTGTTGCTGCGCAGCGCCGTTCCAGAACAGATAGACAATGGCCGGCACCAGGCACGGCAGCGCAAATGACAGGAACGCCGGCAGGCTCACCGCGTAGGCGACGCTGGCGGACAACGTCGCCGCACCGATCAGGCCGAACACCCAGGCCTGTTGTGTAAAGCTGTCCACCGGCACCAGGGCAATGGCGGCGGTGGCCAGGGTCAGGCCACTGGCCGCCGAGCCGAGCATGAACATGCGCCGCCAGATCGGTTGGGCCTGGCGGCCGGGCATGGCCGAATCAAAGGCTGCCACCTGGATCACGCGCAACGCGACCAGGGCCAGCAGCCAGACCAGCCAGATGCTGTCGAGCAGGTAATGTTTGGGGTTCCAGATCAACCACGCGCAGACCAGGCCATTTACCAGCATCAATAAGGTCGGCAGCAGAGAACCCTGGTAGAGCAGACGCGTGCGTTCGACCGCTATCTCGGTAGCGTATTTATTGCGGATAACCTGCGCGGGCGCCGCCGTGGGGCTGAACAGGTCGGTGCTGAGGGTCATAGGCAGTGTTCTTATAATGGTGAGCCCGAAACGTCGACGGAGCATACACAAGCAAGCGCTCGCGCCAAACTGCTCCACGTCATAAAAAAACCGAGTCGCAGCGCGCCAACCTCGGGGCCAGACAGCTTGAGCAAGACGCTGCGCGGCCTGTGGCCCATGACCAACCAGTCATCAGTCCTGAGAGAAAAATCGCACGCTGCGGATCGCGCCGGTGATTTTCCGTCGACCACCCGGCATTGAGATTTGCCCCACTCCCCCGGGGGCCATAGAATGCGCCGATGCGCGATGACCTCTCCCTTCTGCTGAACTCCCTCAACGATGCCCAACGCCAGGCCGTAGCCGCCCCCGTTGGCCGTCAGTTGGTCCTGGCCGGTGCTGGCTCCGGTAAAACCCGAGTGCTGGTGCACCGTATCGCCTGGTTGATCCAGGTCGAAAACGCGTCCCCGCATTCCATCCTGTCGGTGACCTTCACCAACAAGGCCGCTGCCGAGATGCGTCACCGCATCGAGCAGTTGATGGGCATCAGCCCGGCCGGCATGTGGGTAGGCACCTTCCACGGCCTGGCGCACCGCCTGCTGCGGGCACACTGGCAGGAAGCGGGCCTTGCCCAGACCTTCCAGATCCTCGACAGCGACGACCAGCAACGCTTGGTCAAGCGCGTGATCCGCGAGCTGGGCCTGGACGAACAGCGCTGGCCGGCGCGCCAGGCGCAATGGTTCATCAACGGCCAGAAAGACGAAGGCCTGCGCCCGCAACATATCCAGGCCAGCGGCGACCTGTTCCTGGCCACCATGCGCAGCATTTATGAAGCCTACGAGGCCGCCTGTGTCCGGGCCGGCGTCATCGACTTCTCCGAACTGCTGCTGCGCGCCCTCGACCTGTGGCGCGACAACCCCGGTTTGCTGGCCCATTACCAGAAACGCTTCCGGCACATTCTGGTGGACGAGTTCCAGGACACCAACGCCGTGCAATACGCCTGGTTGCGCCTGCTGGCCAAAGGCGGCGACAGCCTGATGGTGGTGGGCGACGACGACCAGTCGATCTATGGCTGGCGCGGCGCGAAAATCGAGAACATCTACCAGTATTCCGAAGACTTCCCCGACGCGGTCACCATCCGCCTGGAGCAGAACTACCGCTCCACCGCCGGTATCCTCAAGGCCGCCAACGCCTTGATCGCCAATAACACCGGGCGCCTGGGCAAAGAGCTGTGGACCGACGGCGGCGAAGGCGAAGCGATCAACCTGTACGCGGCGTTCAACGAGCACGACGAAGCGCGCTACGTGGTGGAAACCATCGAAAGCGCGCTGAAAACCGGCTTGGCGCGCAGCGATATCGCGATCCTGTACCGTTCCAACGCCCAATCGCGGGTGCTGGAAGAAGCGCTGCTGCGCGAACGCATCCCGTACCGCATTTACGGCGGCCAGCGCTTCTTCGAGCGCGCCGAAATCAAGAACGCCATGGCCTACCTGCGCCTGCTGGAAGGCCGTGGCAACGATGCGGCGCTGGAACGGGTAATCAATATCCCGGCACGCGGCATCGGCGAAAAAACCGTTGAAGCGATCCGCGATCATGCACGCCATGCCGATGTGTCGATGTGGGAAGCCATGCGCTTGCTGATCGCCAATAAAGGCCTGACCGGCCGTGCTGCCGGGGCGTTGGGTGTGTTTGTCGAGCTGATCGAGAACCTGGCGGCCAAGTGCGCGGACATGCCCCTGCATTTGATGACCCAGACCGTGATCGAGCAGTCCGGGCTGATTGCCTATCACGAAGCGGAAAAAGGCGAGAAAGGCCAGGCTCGGGTGGAAAACCTTGAGGAACTGGTCAGCGCCGCCCGTGCGTTCGAGAACACCGAGGAAGACGAAGAGCTGACGCCGCTGGCGGCGTTCCTCGGCCACGCCTCGCTGGAAGCCGGCGATACCCAGGCTGACGAGCATGAAGACAGCATCCAGTTGATGACCTTGCACAGCGCCAAGGGCCTGGAGTTTCCGTATGTGTTCCTGGTGGGCATGGAAGAAGGCCTGTTCCCCCACAAGATGAGCCTGGAAGAACCCGGTCGCCTTGAAGAAGAACGCCGCCTGGCCTACGTGGGCATCACCCGGGCGATGCAGAACCTGGTGATGACCTACGCCGAGACCCGACGCCTGTACGGCAGCGAGACCTACAACAAGGTGTCGCGCTTCGTACGTGAGGTTCCGAAGGGGCTGATCCAGGAAGTGCGCCTGTCCAACAGCGTCAGCCGTCCGTTCGGCGGAGGCCAGCAGCAGAACTCCAGCAGCCTGTTTGCCGGCTCCGAGATTCCGGAAACCCCATTCAGCCTTGGCCAGCAGGTCAGGCACGCGGTCTTCGGCGAAGGCGTGATCCTCAACTTCGAAGGCTCGGGCGCCCAGGCGCGGGTACAGGTGAACTTCGCCGAAGGCAGCAAGTGGCTGATGATGGGCTACGCGAAGCTCGAAGCGGTCTGACACGCCTCTACACCTCTGGAGCGAGCTTGCTCGCGAAGATCGCCAACGATAACGCAGGCATCCTGGATGAATGCGTTGTCTGGATTTTTTTCGCGAGCAAGCTCGCTCCTACAAGGGCGGTTGAGCATGAAGGTTTCGTGTCTGCTCTTGTTTTTGGCGCGTGCGGGCCAATATCTGTAACTAGTCCTACAGACCCTTCGGATTCTGTCTTACGCAAAAGCCCGAAACATTATGCCGCTAGCCACTGTCACTCCACCTGTGCAACATGGCGCGCGTGCAATCCACAAATGGGAATTCCCTTTATGAAACGTTTTCTTAGCATCGCCATGGCGTTGTGCATCGGCCTGACGATGAGCCTCGACGCCAACGCCAAGCGCTTCGGTGGCGGCAAAAGCATGGGCTCGGCACCGACTCACCAGACCAGCCAAATGGCTCCATCCGCCGGTGTCGGCGGTGCTGCCGCCACTGCAGGCGCAGCCGGTGCCGCTGGCGCTGCTGCCAAGGCCGGCGGTGCTTCGCGCTGGCTGGGCCCTCTGGCCGGCATCGCAGCCGGTGGCCTGCTCGCTTCCATGTTCATGGGCGGCGGCTTCCAGGGCATGCAGATCTTCGACATCCTGATCATGGCGGTCATCGCCTTCCTGATCTTCCGCTTTATCGCCGCCCGTCGTCGCAAGCAGCAGGAGCACATGGCTCCAGCCGGCGCGCCAATGCAGCGTGAAGTGTTCGAGCAGAAGCCTGCCATGGGTTCGATCTTCGGTGGTTCGGCCGCACCGGCTGCCGCTCGTCCGGTGATCAACGCACCAGCCTGGTTCAACGAAGAGCGTTTCGTCGAAGCGGCCCGCAGCCACTTCCAGTCCCTGCAGCAACACTGGGACGCCAACGAAATGGACAAGATCGCCGAATTCGTGACCCCGCAATTGCTGGAGTTCCTCAAGCGCGAACGCGCCGATCTGGGCGACGGCTTCCAGTCGACCTACATCGACGACCTGCGTGTTCAGCTGGAAGGTGTGGATGATCGCGCCGACAAGACCATCGCCACCCTGACCTTCAGCGGTGTGTCGAAGACCTCGCGTTTCGACCAGGGCGAAGTGTTCAGCGAAAGCTGGAACATGGAACGTGCCCAGGGCGACAACCAGCCATGGCTGGTCGCCGGTATCCGCCAGAACGGCTGATCCCTGCACGTATGAGCAAGCCGTAACAAAAACCCCGGACATGTCCGGGGTTTTCTATTTCACGGTTGCACTTATAGCGAGCTACTGTATAAAACGCCCCTATAAACCGCGCCATCTAGCAAGAGGATCCAGGCCGTGGAAGAAGTCATCGAACAATTGCGTGAAGCCAACGAACCGGTCCCGGTTCCTCTGGAACTGCCTGACGAAGACCAACTGGTGGAGATCGAAGAACAACTGTTCATCGACATCCCGTTTGTCTTCCGCGAATTTCTCCTGCACGTCAGCGATGTGGTGTACGGCAGCCTCGAGCCGGTGACCGTCACCGACCCGCAGTCTCACACCTACCTGCCCGACGTAGCGGCCAACGCTTGGGATGCCGGCGTCGATCGCAGCATGATCC
Organism: Pseudomonas extremaustralis; assembly: GCF_900102035.1. Lineage (NCBI taxonomy): Bacteria > Pseudomonadati > Pseudomonadota > Gammaproteobacteria > Pseudomonadales > Pseudomonadaceae > Pseudomonas > Pseudomonas extremaustralis. Next base: position 5,003,206 of record NZ_LT629689.1, on the reverse strand, counting down.
CGATCTGCCAGGACGGCGACGACTACTACTGCGTGGAAGAAGACGGCACCGTGGTGTTGTGGTCCGGCGAAGAAGAAATCGTCACCGAAGAAACCTGGGAATCGGTGTGGCACTGGGCACGGGACGTCTGGCTGGAAAGCTGAGCCCCGTTTATGTGGCGAGGAAGCTTGCTCCCGCTAGACCGGGAAGCAGCCCCACCAGTGAATACGCCAGGCCAGCATGCCATCAATGCTCCGGCGTATCCTTGTGGTTATCCAGTGTCTCCAGCAAAGCGACCTGCATCCGCGTATGCACGCGGATGAACCAGCGCCAGAGCACGGCCGCCACCGCCGCAGCGACCACGGCGATCAGCATCAGCAACTTGTTGGTCGGCAGAATACTGGCCGACAACGCGGCCAATAGCAGGAAAATCACCAGCAGCGACAGGATCGGAATCACCTCGGCGATCACCCGTCGCACGCGCTGGGTATGCCGCCCGGCCATTTCCGGCTTCACGCTCATCTCTGCCAGTAGCATCGACAGCGCCTTGAGCTTGCGGTACGCCGCAATCAGAAACGGCAGCGACAACAGCAACGCCCCACCCCAGATCAATGCCTTCTGCCAGCTCGGGTCACCAATCCAACCCTCCAGATACCCGCCGATACGCGCCGCAAAATAGCCGCCGGCGAAGAAGATCGCCACCACCAGCGCCAGGTTCACCCCCACTTGCAGGATGATCCTGCGGATCATCGACGCCAGCATCGCCCCCTCGCCCTGAGGTTGAATGCTGCGTAGCCATTCGCCATACATCCCGAATACCCGGCTCATGCGCTTGGGTATCACGGCGGCAATCTTCAATGACAGCGGATCGGCACCGCGAATCAGGTATGGCGTGAGCAGCGTGGTAATCGCCGATACGGCCACCGCTACCGGGTAGAGAAAGTCGCTGGTCACCTGCAAGGTCATGCCCAGCGCGGCAATGATGAAGGAAAATTCGCCAATCTGTGACAGCCCCATGCCCACCCGCAATGAGGTCCGGCCATCATTGCCGGCGATAAACGCACCGATGCCGCAGGACAGCATCTTGCCCAGCACCACCGCCACGGTAATCACCGCAATCGGCCAGGCGTATTGCAGCAGGATCTGCGGGTCGATCATCAAACCAATGGCGACAAAGAAGATGGCGCTGAACATGTCGCGAACCGGCTCGATCAGGCGTTCGATCTTAATCAACTGGCGGGATTCGGCCATGATCGCGCCGATCAGGAACGCACCCAGCACCATGCTGTACTCCAGCTTTACCACCAGCAGGCAGAAGCCGAAACACAGGCCCAGCACGGTGATCAGCAACATCTCGTTGCTTTCGAACCTGGCCACGTAGGCGAGCAGGCGCGGCACCAGCAGAATGCCGATGACCAGCGCGACGATCATGAACAGCGAGAGCTTGCCGACCGTGGAGAACACCTCGCCGGAGCTGACCGTACCGCTGACGGCGATGCTCGACAGCAAGGCGATGATGCCGATACCAAGGATGTCTTCCACGATCAGCACGCCGAAAATCAGCTGGGCGAAGCGCTGGTTTTTCATCTTCAAGTCATTGAGGGCCTTGACGATGATGGTGGTGGAGGAAATCGCCAGGATCGCGCCGAGGAACAGCGAGTCCATGGTGTTCCAGCCGAACCAGCGGCCGATCTCGTAGCCGATCCAGATCATCAGGACGATTTCCAGGAAGGCCGCGATAAACGCGGTGGCGCCGACCTTGAACAGTTTGCGCAGGCTGAATTCCAGGCCCAGGCAGAACATCAGGAAGATCACCCCCAGCTCGGCGAGGGTCTTGATCGTGCCTTCGTCGTGGATCAGGCCGAATGGCGGGGTGTGGGGGCCGATAATGAAGCCGGCGACGATATACCCCAGCACCACGGGTTGCTTGAGGCGGTGAAACAGAATGGTGACAACCCCGGCCACCAGCATGATCACGGCCAGATCCTGGATAAAGCTGATGGCGTGCATGGCGAGGGGCTCCTTGAGGGTACTGGGGCTTTTCCCACTTCTGCACGCGCCTTTGTACGGTCGCAAAGCGCGGAAGGAAAAGTCTGCCTTGATCGTAAGAAAATGCCTCGAGATGGGCTTTTGAAGGTTAACACCGCGACTTCTGACGAAAAGCCGGTGCAATATATGGAAACAGATCGCTGCACGCGTGACGGCAAGCCACCCGCTGGCGTCCCGTTAGGGATGACACTGCAAAGATTCCAGCATCCGCAGAGGTGCACCCCAACCAATGCCTACAGACCGTGAGTGTGTTATGGAACCCGGAAATGCCCAGCTGTCGATGACCGTATTGATGACCCCCGACATGGCCAACTTCTCTGGCAATGTCCATGGCGGCACCCTGCTCAAGTACCTCGACGAAGTGGCTTACGCCTGTGCGAGCCGTTATGCCGGTCGCTATGTGGTGACGTTGTCGGTGGACCAGGTGATTTTTCGCGAGCCGATCCATGTCGGTGAGCTGGTGACCTTCCTCGCGTCGGTCAACTACACCGGCCACACGTCGATGGAAGTGGGCATCAAGGTGGTCACCGAAAACATTCGCGAGCGTTCGGTGCGCCATACCAACAGCTGCTTCTTCACCATGGTGGCCGTGGACGATCAGCGCAAACCGGCGGCTGTCCCACCGTTGCAACCACACAACAGTGAAGACAAGCGCCGGTTCGTACAGGCCAAGCAACGTCGGCAGATTCGCCAGGAGCTGGAGAAGCGCTACCAGGAAATCAAGGACGACGCGCCATAAGTCTGGATTTGTAAACCCGCTCCATTGGGCCTTGTGTGGTTACAGGCCGATCGGCGTGGCTTCGAACCGCACGCGAGGATGGGCAATGCGATCCTGGGCACGCACCAGTTCCAGTTCGTAACTGGCGCAGGCCTGGGTTTCCAGCAGCACCTCGTGGACCGCTGCGGCGGTGAATTCAAAGGCCGCCAGCAGGCTGTCGCCCAACAATACCCGCGCCAGGAACAGCCCCGAGGTCAGGTCGCCCACGCCCACCGGCTGACGCGGGAACGCCAACAGTGGGCGACGCAGGTGCCAGCTGCCTTCATTCGTCACCAGCAGCATCTCGAAACCATCCGGCAGCTTGCCTGGATAATCCAAGTGCTTGACCAATACCGCTTTCGGCCCGCGCACCAGCAACGCCTTGGCCATTGCCAGGCAATCGAACAGTGATTGCGGCTTGCGCCCGGCGAAGCTGTCCAGTTCCAGTTGGTTGGGACACAGGAAATCGGCCATGGCCGCGGCTTCATCCAGCAGGAAATCGCTGACCTCCTGGGGCACGATGCAGCCTTTTTCCGGGTGGCCCATGACCGGGTCGCACAGGTACAGGGCCTTGGGGTTGATGGCTTTGATGCGCGCCACGCCGGTAAGGATCGCCCGCCCCTGGTCCGCACTGCCGAGGTAGCCGGACAGGATGGCGTCGCAGTTGCCCAATTCACCGATCGCGGCAATGCCTTCGATCAAGGCCGGAATCTGCTGCGGCGCCAATACTTCGCCCGCCCAGTGGCCATACTGGGTATGGTTGGAAAATTGCACCGTGTTCAACGGCCAGACGTTCACCCCGACCCGCTGCATGGGGAACACGGCGGCGCTGTTTCCGGCGTGGCCAAAGACCACATGAGACTGGATCGCAAGCAGATGAGGTGTGCGTTTCATGCAGGAAATTTCCGTAAAACCATTGAAATTCTGGTCGCGCAGTATGCGACCAAACACAGCCTGTACGACAGACCGGCGACACAGTTAAGCTGCTCTCACTTTGTTGGAGTCTTTTCGCATGCTGACCCTGGGAAATATCTTCGTGTTGATGCTGCTGGCGACTGGCGCTGCCTGGGTGTGGCACAACCACGGCCTGCGCGAGCGTGCGCTGGAACGGGTCAAGCAACATTGCGCCAAGCTCGATATCGAACTGCTCGACGGCGCGGTAGCGCTCAAGCGCATCGGCTTTGTGAAGGATGCCAGCGGTCGGCGGCGCCTGGCGCGTGTGTACAATTTCGAATTCACCGTCACCGGCGAGGCCCGCCATCCGGGGACCATCACTCAATTCGGCGCCCATAGCGCGCAGATCGAACTGGCGCCCTACCCCTTCGAAATCAAGACGCCGCTACCGAGCGCCGAAGTGATCGAACTCAGCCAATGGCGCCAGGACCACGCCACCAAGAACCGTCACTGACGGCAGGCAGCCAGCGCACGCTGCAACGCGGCCACGTCCTGAGGCGTGCTGAAGATCAATTCCATGCGTGAATCGCGCCGCCATTCGCTGGGTTGCCAGGTGATCGCGCTGTTATCCACCGAGTTGCACGAGACCCAGCCTCCGGCGCTGTGGATAACCAGCTTGGCGCGTCGCCACTCAAGGCTTTGCAGCCATTGAGACAGGCGCCGGGGATCGAATTGCTGACTTGGGTGCCAGCGCCAGCCAATACTCCAGCCTCCCTCCTGGGCCTGGCTCAAGCAGATCGGCTGTATGGGATCGCTCCAGATCGCCGGCATTTGCGCCAGGCTTCTGGGCGCTTCGAAGTTATCCACAGCCGCTCCGGCTTGCGCGTCCAAGCCGGGCAACCGTTGCAGAGGCAAGTGCGCCTGATGCGTCCAGTACAACGGGCAATCGGGTAACTGTCGTTCGATTGCCTGGCGCTGCTGCTCGTCCAGCGCCTCATCTTTGTTCAAGACCAGCAACCCGGCGGCGCTCAGCGCCTCCTGCTGCGCAGGCGGCAAGGCTTTGCCCGCCGCCAGGGCCTGGGCATCCAACACCAGCACGCAGGGCTGAACCGCCAGCACGTTCTGCCACGGCGCCTCCCGCAGTTGCTTGAGCAGTTGCGCCGGATGGCCCAGGCCGGAGGGCTCGATAAACAGACGATCAGGCTTGGCCTTACGCAGCAAGCGCCCGAGTCCTACCTGGAACGGCGCCCCATTCACACAGCACAAACAGCCTCCGGCGACTTCACCCAGGGCAATACCGTCGTCATCCAGGGTCAACAGTGCGGCATCCAGGCCTATCTGCCCGAACTCATTGATCAATACGGCCCAACGCTCGTTGGCCGGGCGTTGGGCGAGCAGGTGCTTGATCAGACTGGTCTTGCCAGCGCCCAAGGGCCCGGCAATCACGTGGGTGGGAATATTCTGCAGCATGAGAGGCATCATTCGGACCGTGTAGAGAGCTTGATCCTACCCGGTTATGCCAACCAATCCAGCGTCAGGATCAAGCGTCGTTCGTCGGCCTTCAGGGCCGGCGAACGGTGGATCAGGCCGTAGTCTTCATTGCCGTGCCATTTGGTACCTTTGAGCAGGGCGACTTCGCCAGAGTGAATCTGTTCGATGCACGCGGTCGGTTCGGCCTGCGGCTGGCTCAATCTGCGACGGTCCATCACGCCTTCACGCAACCATTGGCTGCCGATGCCGGCATAGGTGGTGATCAGCCGCACCGGCACATGATCCACGTGAAAACGCGGGCACATGGCCTTGTCCAACAGCCGCAGGCGCACGCCGATGCGTTTGGCGCCGAGCAGGCAGGCAAAGGCGCTGACCAGCCACGACACATCGGCGATAAAGCCTTCATAGCCTTCAAGATCGCGACAACCGGGCGCCAATCCCTGCAAGTTCGGCGCGGCGTCTTCGCTGTTCAGCTCGATCACCAGGGATTCGGCCAACGGCTCATCGAGCGCCACCAGCAAGGCGCCGAATTCGGCGATGTGCAACGGCAATTGGCGCTGCCATAGCGCCAGGTTGACGCCGTCTTCAAGGATGTCGGACAGCGCCAGCGGGGTGTCACCGCGGGTCTGGCGGACCACGGCGCGCAGGGGAGTGGCTGGGGCCAGCATCAGGCGGCCGCCTCTTCATACCAAGGGCCAAACGGGTCGGCCAGTAAACGCCAACCTTCGACGCCCAGGGCCATTTCTTCGTCGGTGAGCAGGCAGGCGTCCAGCTCGGCACGCATCTGCGCGAAGTCGATGTTTTGCCCGATAAACACCAGTTCCTGGCGGCAGTCGCCGGTGCTCAGTTGCCAGTTGCCCATGATCGCGGCGACGCTTTCTTCGTCCTGGGGCCATTGGTTTTTCGGCACAAAGCGCCACCAGCGCCCGGCAAACCCATGGCGCATCAACCCACCGGCCTGGGACCAACTGCCCGCATCCCGGTGCTTGCTGGCCAGCCAGAAAAAGCCCTTGGAGCGCAGCAGTTTGCCGTTGATCCACGGGCGGTCGATAAAGTCGAAGAAGCGCTGCGGATGAAACGGACGGCGGGCCCGATAGGCGGTGGAAGCGATGCCGTACTCTTCGGTTTCCGGTACATGCTCGCCACGCAGTTCCTGCAACCAGCCTGGGGCCTGGGCGGCGCGTTCGAAGTCGAAACGCCCGGTGTTGAGGATCTTGTCCAGCGGCACTTCGCCCATGACCATTGGGATGATTTGCGCCTGGGCATTCAGGCGTTCAAGGATCGCCATCAGTTCTTCACGTTCGTGGCTGCTGATCAGGTCAATCTTGCTGATCAGGATCACATCGGCGAATTCGATCTGCTCGATCAGCAAGTCCGTGATGGAGCGCTCATCCTCTTCGCCGAGGGTTTCGCCGCGTGAAGCCAGGCTTTCTGCGGCCTGATAGTCGAGCAGGAAGTTCACGCCGTCGACCACGGTGACCATGGTGTCCAGGCGGGCGATATCGGCCAGGCTTTGCTCGTTTTCGTCGCGGAAGGTGAAGGTCTCGGCCACGGGCAATGGTTCGGAGATCCCGGTGGATTCGATCAACAGGTAATCGAACCGACCTTCCTTGGCGAGTTTTCCGACTTCTTCGAGCAAGTCTTCACGCAAGGTGCAGCAGATGCAGCCGTTGCTCATCTCCACCAGTTTTTCTTCGGCGCGATTGAGGGTGACGTCGCGCTGGACCTCGCTGCCGTCGATGTTGATTTCGCTCATGTCGTTGACGATGACCGCGACGCGCAGGTTGTCGCGGTTGCGCAGTACATAGTTGAGCAGCGTGCTTTTACCGGCGCCGAGAAAGCCGGACAACACGGTAACGGGAAGGCGATTGGGCATCAGGTCATTCTCATCAGGCTGCCCGGTCAAGCCAGGCTTTGTTTTATGTTATAGTATAACAACACAAATAAGCCAATCCCTCCTTGCTCGTCACGATGAAGGGCGCAATGCTTAACCTCCTCCCAACCTCGAGAAACCCTATGAAATACCTGGTGTGCGCCTTGTTATTGGTGGCCGCAGGACCGGCCTGCGCCCAGGCCCCGAGCATGCTGGCCAACTGCACGCGCAGCGCCAACCTGCTGGCCTGTGTAGACCCGCAGGGCAATGCCTACAGCGTGGCGACAGTTGGCAGCACGACGTATTTGCGTGGTTTCGAGGCGATCGGCAGACGCTATTGGGCGCAGACCAACAGCCGCTATGGGCAACTGACGTTCTTCACCGGGCTGGCGTCGGACGGTGAGGCGTGGGTCGGCTACACACAGCGCGTGGGGTGGACCACGATCAATCGGTTCTCCAGCTCCGGTGGCGCCAGTGCCAAATTCACTTGCAGCCGCGTGACCGGCTGTTAGGCCTGGCCGTTTTTCTGCTCTTGGACCCAGGCCATGTAGCTGTTCACCGGCGGGTTCTTCTGGAAATAGCGCTGCAGGCCGTCGAACAAGCCATCCGCCACCGCCTGCTGATGCCGTGCGGTGACCAACCGCGCACTGTCCCGCGCATTGGAGATAAACCCGGTTTCCACCAGGATCGACGGCACATCCGGTGACTTGAGCACCGCGAACCCGGCCTGTTCGACGCGCTTCTGATGCAGCGAGGTGATGCCTTCCAGGCTGCCCAGGATCGAGCTGCCCAATTGCAGGCTGGAGGCGATGGTGGCGTTCATCGACATGTCGAGAATCACCCCGGCCAGCATCGGGTCCTTGTCCTTGAGGTTCAGCAGGCTGGTGGCACCCAGCAGGTCGGCGCCGTTTTCCCGTTGCGCCATGAACCGTGCCGTGGCGGAAGTGGCGCCACCTTCGGACAAGGCATACACCGAAGCCCCCGACGCAGTGATCCGTGGCGCCGCATCCGCATGCACCGAGATAAACATGTCGGCGTTGTGCTTGTGGGCGATCTCCACGCGCTTGCGCAGCGGCACGAAGAAGTCATCGTTGCGCACCAGCTTCACATCGAAACCTTTCTCGCGCTTCAAGCGTTTGGCCAGCAATTGGGCGATGGACAGCACCACGTCTTTTTCGCGCTGGCCCTTGGAACCGATAGCACCTGGGTCCTTGCCGCCGTGGCCGGGGTCGACCACCACGATGATGTCGCGCTTGGGGTGCGCCCTGTCCACCGATGGCTTGGGTTGCGCCGCTATCGAGCGCGGCGCCTGAGTGGCGCTGGTGAGATCGAGCACCAGGCGGTGCCCTTGCCCATCCTGGGGCGGCAACAGGAAGCTGTTGAGCTGCATCGGCGCGGCCAGGTCCAGCACGATGCGCGTATCGCCCTTGCCGAAATGCCCGGAGCGGATCGAGGTGATTCCGCTGCCCTTCAACATCAATTGCGAAAAATCACCACTGAGCCCGGCGCCACTGAGGTCGATGATCAGGCGTTCGGGTGCGCTGAGGGAAAAGGTCTTGTATTGCACCGGGCCGCTGAGGTCGAACACCAGCCGCAACTTGTCATCCGAGCGCCACAGGCGCGCATTACGAATCTGCGTGGCCGACGCGGCAAAGGGCAAGGTGAACAGGGGGCTGACCAGAAGCAGGTTAAGGAGCTGACGTCTGTGCATGACAAATACCGCAGATAGAGGAGCGTCCCTACTCGACATGACTGAAAAAAGACTGAGACAGAAAAAGTATCGTCGACTCAATAGTTATAATATAACATGTCTTTTTATTTCCAACGATGGACCTGCCCATGAATGCGCTGACTCTGCCGGATATCGCCGCGCAGGCTTCACGCCAAGCCTTGCCACTCGACTGGGTAGGTATGTGCGGTATCGCCCTGCCGATCCTCATCGACGACCAGCGCCTGACCGCCACTGCCGATGCCGGCGTCAGCCTGGACGACGGCAGCGCCCGTGGCATTCACATGTCACGCCTGTACCTGGCGCTGGAGATGCTTGAACAGCAGCCGCTTACACCTGCACTTCTGCGCAATGTACTGCAGCGTTTTCTCGACAGTCATGAAGATTTATCTAAGAACGCCTACCTACGTATTCACACCGACTTGCTGCTGAAACGACCCGCGCTGGTCAGCCCATTGACTGGCTGGAAAGCCTATCCGGTGAGCATCGAAGCGCGTGTGGAAAACCAGATGTTCCACGTGGAACTAAAAATTGACGTGGCGTACTCCTCAACCTGCCCGTGCTCAGCGGCCCTCGCCAGGCAGTTGATTCAGCAGCAATTTCTCCAGGACTTCGGCAACACGCCCTTGCGCCATGAAGACGTATTGACCTGGCTCGGCAGCGCCAATGGCATTGTCGCCACGCCCCACAGCCAGCGCAGCAGCGCGCAACTGCATGTGCATCTGCAAGGCGACCACCTGGCCCTGGTCGAGCTGATCAACGACGCCGAGGCCGCCCTCGGCACCGCCGTGCAAACCGCGGTGAAACGTGCGGACGAACAAGCCTTCGCCCTGGCCAACGGGCAAAACCTGATGTTCTGCGAAGACGCCGCCCGCCGCCTGAACCTCGCCTTGAAACGCTCGGATGCCGTCAAAGCCTTCCACCTCAAAGTGATCCACGCCGAAAGCCTGCACGCGCACGATGCCGTGGCTGAAAGCCGCTGGACGAGACACTCCGTATGATTACCTGCACCGCGTTGCGCTGGGGCGCCCCCGGCCAACCGCTGACCCCGGCGCTGGATTTGACCCTGATAAAAGCCAGCCTCACCGGCGTCATCGGCGCCAACGGCAGCGGCAAAAGCAGCCTGCTCAAAGTCATCGCCGGCCTGCAAAAACCGTTATCGGGCAAGGTGACAATGGACGTTCCGCGCCGTGGCGGCGTGTCGTTCCTGCCCCAGCAACAGCACCTCGACCGGCAGTTCCCCATCAGCTTGCAAGAACTGGTCGCCGCCGGGTTCTGGGGCACACGACTCACGCCACAACAACGCAACGAACGCCTGCACGCCGTCTTGGAGGACTGGTGCCTCAACGGCCTGGAGCAGCGCCCGTTGATGGCCTTGTCCGGCGGCGAATTGCAACGCGCCCTGCTCGCCCGCATGAGCCTGGCCGAAGCGCCGGTGCTGCTGCTCGACGAACCCCACGCGGCCCTCGACGAAGACGGCCAGGCCCTGTGTTGGAAACATATCCACGCCTGGCATGACGAGGGCCGCACGGTGGTCGTGGTCTGTCATGACCTGGCCTCGGTGCGCCAGCACACCCAGCAAGTGGTGCAGATCAAAAGCACCGGTTGCGTGTTCGGGCCGAGCAAAGAACTGATCCGCCCGCAACCGCACATGCAGGTGGCCTGATGCACTTTACTGCCCACCTGTGGATGCCGTTTCTCGATTTCGTGTTCATGCGCCGCGCACTGATCGGCGGCCTGGTACTCGCCTGCAGCACCGCGCCGCTGGGGGTATTTCTGATACTGCGGCGCATGAGCCTGATCGGCGACGCCGTCGCCCACGGCATCCTGCCCGGCGCGGCCCTGGGCTTCTGGTTCGCCGGGCTGAGCCTGCCCGCGCTGACCATCGGCGGCCTCGGCGCAGGCTTGAGCATGGCCGGGCTGTCGGCATGGATCACGCGCCGCACCGGCCTGCGCGAAGACGCCAGCCTCGCCGCCATCTACCCCATCTCCCTCGCCGCCGGCGTGCTGATCCTGGGCTTGGCCGGCAAGCGCCTGGATTTGCTGCACCTGCTGTTCGGCTCGGCCCTGGCCGTCGACGAAACCACCCTCACCGGCATGCTCTGGGTCTCCGGCTTCAGCCTGATCGCCATGGGGTTGATCTACAAACCCTTGCTGCTGGACACCCTCGACCCGCTCTTCCTGCAAACCGTCAGCCGCCTCGGCCCACTGGCCCACGGCCTGTTCCTGACCCTGGTGGTGCTGAACCTAGTGATCGGTTTTCAAGCCATTGGCGCGTTGATGGTGGTGGGCTTGATGATGCTGCCAGCCATCGCGTCACGTTTCTGGAGCCGGCGCCTGCCGGTGTTGATCGCAATATCGGCGGTGCTGGGATGCCTGTCGGTGTGGTTCGGTTTGTTGCTGTCGTTCTATTACTCGCTGCCCAGCGGCCCGGCGATCGTGCTGGTGGCGGGCGGCGGGTACCTGCTGTCCGTGGTCTTCGGTCCGGTGCACGGCTTGCTGCGCCGCCCGCCTTCGCTGTCATCCCAATGAGGTGTTTCCCGATGCGCGCTCTACTCGTGCTGTTCAGTTTCGTCATGGCGTTATCGACGGCCCAGGCGGCCGACAAACTCCAAGTGGTCACCAGCTTCAGCATTCTCGATGACATCACCCACCAGATCGGTGGCGATCACATCCAGATCAGCAACATGGTCGGCCCCGACGCCGACGCCCATACCTATGAGCCCACCCCGGACGACGCCAAGGCGCTGCTCAAGGCCAAGCTGATCATCAAGAACGGCCTGGGCTTCGAGCCGTGGCTGGACCGCCTGGTGACCAGCACCGAAACCAAGGCCACCGTGGTCACCGCCAGCAAAGGCGTGATTTCCCACACCATGGAAGAGGACGGCGAAACCATCCCCGACCCGCACGCCTGGCATAACCTGGCCAACGCCGAAATCTACGTGAACAACATCACCAAGGCGCTGGTGGCCGCCGACCCGGCCAACAAGACCGATTACCTGCGCAACAGCCAGGCGTACCTGAAAGAGATCTACCGCCTGCTGGCCGAAGCCAAAGCCAAGTTCGGCGCGCTGCCGCCGGGCAACCGTCGCATTGTCACCTCCCACGACGCCTTCGGTTATCTGGGCCAGGCATATGGCATCGAGTTCCTTGCGCCACAAGGCTTGTCCACCGAACGTGAACCGTCCGCCGCCGAAGTCGCCGCGCTGATCACCCAGATCCGCAAGGACAAGGTCAAGGCCGTGTTCATGGAAAACATCAAGGACTCGCGCCTGCTCAAGCAGATCGCTGACGAAAGCGGCGCGCAGATCGGCGGCACGCTGTACTCCGACGCCCTCGCCGCAGAAGGCCCGGCCAGCACCTTCACCGGGCTGTTCGAATACAACCTCAACACCTTGTGCGCGGCGTTGGGCAAGCCATGATCCGCAAGAGCTGATTCGGCGATCTGAAAGTGATCGCCGAATCGGCCTGCGTCGACAAAACCGCGATCATCCTGCGCCGTGGGTGATCGCGTGTTCATCGGTTTCCATGAGGGATTGGCCGTTACGCGTCCAGCGTTAAGCGCGCGGTTTGACCGTACCGCAATTGTCGCCCAGCCATTGCGCATGGCTGTCCAGGCTGCCCTTCTGCTGAATGCCGGTAGCATTGAAGGTGCCGTTGACGGTGGTGGTGAATTCCTTTTGGCTCTTGAAGGTGGCGACCCCGATACCCTGGGCTTTCGGGCAGCTGAAACGGAATTTCCATTGGTTGCCGCTCTTGTCGGTCACTTCCTGCTTACAGCCCGATTGCGGGTCGGTCAGGGGGATCGAGTCAGAGGCGACCTGGGCGGGCGTCAGGCACACCTGTACGCCTTTGCCGGCCATGGTGACGCCTTGTTTCTCCAGCATGGCGCGCTGTTCGGGGGTCATCTGTTGCTTGAGCTGACCGAGGATCAGCGACAGATCGGGCAAGTCCTGGTTATCGACTTTCATATTGCTGGTGGTCAATTCCCACAAGCCCGGCGCCAGCATCTGCGCCTGCGCCGCCACGGGCAGCGACAAACCAACAACCATGGCCAAACCTAGCAGACGAGCATTCATCGGGTAACTCCTGAACAATTGTGGGCGTTAGACGCCGCAAAAGCGCCAGTGTTGCACGGCAAATAAAATAGCGACATTCCTGACCGAACATGGTCTGTTAGGCACTGGATTGCCTGGAGAGACATCATCCATGGATTTTTTTGGCCCGCACCTGCTCGCCTACTTTATCGCCACGCTGCATTTTCTCGGGACGCTTGCCGCGATCCATGCGGTGTTGACGGTCAGGACCGCCCAAGGCTCGATTGCCTGGGCCTTGTCGTTGATGTTCATCCCCTACCTGACACTGATTCCCTACCTGATCTTCGGCCGCAGCACGTTCGACGCGTACATCCAGGCGCGGCGCCAGGCCAACCAGGAAATGCACACCGCCATCAACGAGCTGAACTGGCGCCCGTGGGTCGAGGAAGCCCTGGCCGCGCGCAACTCCAGCGCCTATGCCTCTCTGCGAGCAATGCCCAAGCTGGGCCGCATGCCGTGCCTGGCAAACAATCAAGTACGTTTGCTGATCAACGGCGATGCCACCTTCAGTGCGATCTTCGACGCGATCCGCCACGCCAAAACCGCCGTGCTGTTGCAGTTCTTCATCATTCATGACGATGAACTCGGTCGGCAGTTGCAGGCCTTGCTGAAGGAAAAAGTCGCCCAAGGCGTAGCCGTCTATGTGCTCTACGACGGTATCGGCAGCCATGCCCTGCCCTCGCGCTATGGGCAATCGCTGCGTGACGCCGGGGTGCAGGTCAAGGCATTCGCCACCCGCAGCGGCTGGCTCAATCGCTTCCAGGTGAACTTTCGCAACCACCGCAAGATCGTGGTGGTGGATGGCGTCACCGGGTTTGTCGGCGGGCATAACGTGGGGGATGAATACTTGGGCAAAAAACCGCCGCTGGCGCCCTGGCGCGACACCCATGTGCAGGTCACAGGTCCAGTGGTGGCCTGCCTGCAGGAATCGTTTGCCGAGGACTGGTTCTGGGCCGCGCGCGAGTTGCCGCCGTTGATCCTGCCGGACACCTATCCCGAAGACGGCGTGCTCTGCCAGTTGCTGGCCAGCGGCCCGGCCGATCCATACGAAACCTGCTCGCTGTTTTTCGTCGAGGCCATTCACGCGGCGACCGAACGCGTGTGGATCACCAGCCCGTATTTCATCCCCGACGAAGCCGTGTTTGCCGCGCTGCGCCTGGCGGTGCTGCGCGGGGTGGACGTGCGCCTCTTGCTGCCGTCGCGGCCCGACCACCGCATCGTGTATGCCGCCTCCAGCCTGTATGCGATCGAAGCAGTACGCGCCGGCGTGCGGGTGTTCCGCTATAAGCCGGGTTTTCTGCATCAGAAGGTGGTGCTGGTGGACAACGAAATCAGCGCCATCGGCAGTGCGAATATGGACAACCGTTCGTTCCGGCTGAATTTTGAAGTGATGTTGCTGACTGTCGACGAGGCCTTCGCCCGGCAAGTCGAACACATGCTGCTGGACGACTTCGCCCTGGCCCATGAAGTCAGCCAGGAAGAGAGCCGCGACACTCGGCGCCTGCAACAACTGGGCATGCGGGTCGCACGGCTTATCTCACCGATTCTCTGAGACACGGCGCGGAAAAAAAATGTGGGAGGGGCTTACCCCCTCCCACATTCAGCCATTGCGTATTTCAGCGGTAGATATCTTCCCGCGTCCACGGCAGTTCATGGCTGCCATCGGCGTAGGGTTTCACCGCGAGAATCTGATGCAGGTTGATCCAGCCCCGGGCAAACGCATAGGCGCAACCGGCCAGGTACAGCCGCCAGATGCGCAGCGCCTGTTCCGGCACCATCTTCGCCGCCGCCTCCAGGTTGTCTTCCAGGCGCTCGCTCCAGTGGTCCAGGGTGCGTGCGTAGTGCAGGCGCAGGCTTTCGACATCAACCACTTCCAGCCCGGCTTCGCTGATCTCGGCGGTCATCATAGCCAGGTGTGGCAGTTCGCCGTTGGGAAAGACATAGCGCTCGATAAAGTCCCCGGCGCCACGGCCCACAGGGCGACCGTCGGTGTGCTTGGCGGTAATGCCATGGTTCATCACCAGCCCGCCTTCACGTACCGCGCCAAACAGGGTCTTGCAGTACTGCGCCAGGTTCGCGTGGCCGACGTGTTCAAACATGCCCACGCTCACGACTTTATCGAAGCGGCCATCTTGCGGCAGGTCGCGGTAATCGAGGAGCTGCAGGTCGACCTGATCCTCCAGGCCTTCGGCTTTCACCCGCTCGCGCGCCAGAGCCAACTGCTCCTTGCTCAAGGTGATGCCGAACACCTTGACCCCGAACTCCCGCGCCGCATAACGCGACAGCCCGCCCCAACCGCAGCCGACGTCGAGCAAGTATTCCCCCGGCTGCAAGCGCAACTTGCGGCACAGATGGCGGAATTTGTCTTGCTGAGCCTGGTCGATGGACTCGCTGCCGGTTTCGAAATAACCGCAGGAATACGCCATGTCCTGGTCCAGCCAGAGCTGGTAGAACTCGTTGGACAGGTCGTAATGGTAGGAAATCGCCGCTGCGTCAGTGGCCTTGTCGTGGATCGAGCGCACCGGACGACTCCCCTCGTCGTCATCGACCAGGGCGTGACTCAATTCGTCACACACCCGGATCACTTCGGTGATGGAGCCTTCCAGTTCCAGTTTGCCCTCGACGAAGGCTTCGCCCAATGAATCGAGCGTGGGATGGGAAAGCTTGGACACGACCGTGGGGTCCTTCACCACGATGGTCACACTGGGCTCGGGTCCCAAGTTGAATTCATGGCCGTCCCAGAGTCGAAGACGCAGCGGTAGCTGAAGTTTCTGTAAGGCCGGTGGAAGTTGCGCAAGCATGAGTAATCCCCCCTTTGTTTCAGACTGTTTCAGACGTCTGGAATGAGGGTAGCCCATCCGACGACAAAGTAGGAGGCTATCGAATTAATCGCGCGCTTCTATGGGCCTCGACGCTCGAGCAGCCCATCCTGGACCCACTGTTTCAGCCACGTGGCGGCTTGCAGTGGCGCACCCTCTGCATAAGTGACTGCCAACTCGGCACACAGTTCTGAAAAATTCCAACCGGTGGTCACCATTCCGGCCAAGGCACAGGCTTGGGCAGGGTCCAGGCTGCGATACTGGCACAGGTTCTGATGACGCCAGACCAGGCAAATCTGTGCCAATTCAAGGGCCTGGCTGGCGGGAAACTCCGACTCGTCCTTGCTCGCGCGCCAAAGCGCCACGGTGTTGAAGCGGCACAGCATCTGCTGCACCGAGGGCGCCAGGTCCACCTGCAAATCCGGCCACTCGTCGGGTGACAACTGCGCCATGTCGTCCAGGGTCAGCGGTTGGCCCTGGGGCGCATCGAACGCCAGGGTAAAAGCCCACTCCAGACGTGCCAATTCGGCCAGCGGCGCGCTCTGCTCGGCCACAAGGTGTTCAAGAATAAATGCCGGGAAGCGCTCGCCCAGCCAGCGCAAGCTGAAGTGAGCGGACGGATAACGGCGCACATAGGCCTCGGTCAGCGCCGCGAACTCATCGTCACCCAGCCAATACCGGATGGCACCGAAGTCATGGCGCAACACCTCCTGCAGCCGCGACAGATAGGCGTTGTGATAAATCGCCAGGCCCGTGTCCACATCCAGCGTCGGCCCGCCGAGCAAGGTGCCAGCAAAGTGACTGTTGGCCGTCGATGTTTCAGACAGCAGGTGTTGTTCAAACGCCAGTTGCCAATCGATCAAGCGCATAGCGATCTCCGCGCCAGGGCCGTAGCCCCCAGTTCCCGCGCCTTGCTCAACTCGGCGAGCAGTTCTTCGAACGGCGGGAAATGGTCATCGCGCTCCAGCAGCGTGGAGATCGGCCCGAAGTGCTCCAGGGTCTGTTGATACAGCGCCCACACCGGATCGCACACCGGGTGGTCGTGGGTGTCGACCACATAGTCGCCGTAGTCCATATGCCCGGCCAGGTGCAACTGACGAATGCTCTCGGGCGGCAGGTTGCGGATAAAGGTCCAGGCGTCGAACCCATGGTTGCGCGAGCTGACATAGACGTTATTGACGTCCAGCAGCAATTGGCAGCCCGACAGGTGGGTCAGGGCGTTAAGGAATTCCCACTCGGTAAATTCATCGGCCTTGGCGCGCACGTAGCTGGAGACGTTTTCCAGCACCAGCGGGCGCTGCAACACGTCCTGCACCTGACGCACGCGGGCGGCCACGTGGTAGAGGCTTTCTTCGGTGTAAGGCAGGGGCAGCAGGTCATGCAACTGGTGCGCGTTGCCGCGGCTCCAGCACAGGTGATCGGAAATCCACGCCGGCTGGATACGCTCGGCCAGGGATTTGATTTGCTTGAGGTAATCGGTGTCGAGCGCATGGGGCCCGCCGATGGACAGGGACACCCCGTGCATCACCAGCGGATAGCGCTCGGCGATGGCGTCCAGGAAGTACAGGGCCTTGCCACCCTGCACCAGATAATTCTCGGAAATCACCTCGAACCAATCCACAGGCGGCGATTGTTCAAGGATCTGCTGGTAGTACTCACTGCGTAAACCCAGGCCGTAGCCAAGGTTTGGAAGGGAGACGGACATAAGACACTCCTGGGCAGCGTGTCCGCAGCGGTGGGAGGCAGCCGCTGCGGGTTCACGCAGGTTGCCGGTTACTCGCCGACTTTACCGCCAGCTGCGTCGCAAGCGGCCTTGGTCATGGACTTGAAGCCATGGCCCTTGCAGACCGCCTGGCCTTTGCAGCTGTTTTCAGCGGTCTTGCAGTCGTTCATGCCTTTGCAGGAAGTCACGCCGTAGCAATGAACGGGAGCGTCAGCGGCCTGGACCTGAGTCGCGACACCGGCAAACATGGAGGCGGCAGCGATAGCCAGGGCAGCACCGGAAACGACATTTTTGATGTTCATTGTGTAATCCTCATCGATCAGTAGGGTGTCGGGCTGAACGGATTGTTCAGTCTCGACACCCCACTAGAGTGAGGTCCCCCATCGGCGTTACAGACGCCGCAAAAAAATTCCGCAAATCATTCCTCGAGCTTCGACAGCGGCTCGTGAAACCGCAGCAAGCGCCCGGCGTTACCCAGCACCAGCAAGGTGCTGAGGTTATGCAGCACCGCGGCAATCATCGCCCCGGCGGCGCCCAGCCAACCGAACGCGGCAAACACCACGATCGCCAGCGTCCAGCCCAGGCCGATGATCACATTGACCTGCAAGGTGTGCCGGCACTGGCGACTCAGGCGCACGCAGGTGCCCAGGCGGCGCAGGTCACTGCCGATCAGCACCACATCCGCCGAGGCCAGCGCGATGTCCGCCCCGCCCGCGCCCATGGCCACGCCGACCACGCCGGCCTTGAGCGCCAGGGAATCGTTGATCCCGTCACCCACCACCATCGGCCGGAAGCCGCTGCCGATCTCACCCAGCACGCGGTTGAGCTTGTCTTCCGGCAGGGCCTGGGCTTCGACGTCGCTGATGCCCACGTCCAGCGCCAGGCTGTCGGCCACGCTTTGACGGTCGCCGGTCAGCAACAATTGCCGGCCCAGGCCCAGGTCGCGCAGTTCTTGCAGGGCCTGGCGGGCTTCCGGTTTGACGCTGTCGGCCAGCAACAGCCAGGCAAGGAAGTGCCCGTTCAGCGCCAACCCGGCAATCGGGCCGTCGTGGTTCGGTACGCTCGTTGTGACAATGCCCAATTGCTCGAACAACTCCGGTCGCCCCAGCGCCGCTTCGCCCTGTTCGGTCTGCGCCAGCACGCCCAACCCCTGGCGCTCGCGGATGTCGGTCAAACCCAGCAATTGCTCCTGGGTCGCCAGCCCCGCCAACGCGCGGCTGACCGGATGGCTGCTGGCCGACCCCAGGCTGGCGGCAAGATTGAGCAGCGCCTGGCGATCCGTCGACGCGGTCTGGATGGACTGCAAACGCAGGGTGCCAAAGGTCAGGGTGCCGGTCTTGTCGACCACCAGCGAGGTCAGGTCCGCCAACTCTTCGAGGAACGCCGAGCTGCGGATCAGAATCCCATGGCGCGCCGCCACGGCAATCCCGGCAATCGCCGTGGCCGGGGCCGACAGCACCAAGGCGCACGGGCATGCCGCCACCAGCACGGCCAGCATCGCCTGGGCATCGTTGGTGACAAACCAGGTCACCGCCGCCAGCAACAGCACCAACACCATATAGCTGCCGGCATAGCGCTCCAGCAGCCGCGTGATTGGCGGCTTGGAGCGCTCGGCGTTCTGCATCAGCGCAATGACTTTGCCCAGGGTCGATTCCTCGCCGGTGCGGGTCACTTGCAGGCGCAGCACACCATCGAGGTTGATCGCCCCGCCAAACACCTGCACGCCGACACTGGCTTCCAACGGCACCGACTCGCCGGTGATCGGCGCCGTGTCCAGGCTCGCCTGGCCCGACAGCACCACGCCATCGGCGGGCACCCGGTCGCCGGCGCGCACTTCGACGATATCGCCGGTGTTCAGCGTACCGTTGTCGACTTCGATAATGCTCCCGTCAGCCTGCACCCGGCGCGCCTGGCTGCGGGTCAGTTTGCCCAAGGCATGGATCGCTTCCTGGGAGCCGATCACGCTGCGCTCTTCCAGCACATGCCCGAAGATCATGATGATCGGCAGCAACGCGGCGGTCAGCAGATCGCCGGTGGCCCAAGCGCCGAGCATCGCCAGGGCGATCAGTTGGTCGGTGATGCCGTGCAGGCTGGGGAAGCGCAGGCTGTACCAGGCCGAACGCATCACCGGCACTGCCACCAGCAACGAGGCGACACCCAGCAGCAACTGGCTCACGCCGGTCTGGTCCGGTGCCAGCCAGCGCCACACCAGGCCCAGCATCAGCAAACCGAGGGCGAGCATGGCCAGGGTCAATTGCCGGGCGGCGCTGCGCTGCTCGGCGGAGGTCAGCATGGGCGCGCTCATTGTTCGGCTCCCTGGATGATCAAGCGGGAGTCGTCTTTAGGATCGACCGTGGTCACGGAGCCGGCCTGGCCGAGAATCTTCGGCAAGCGCTCGCGGTACAGGCGCAGCAGCAAGCCGGGGTCTTTGACCTGGGCCAGGCTGGCGACGGTGGCGGTTTGCGCCTGGGCATTGGCCAGGCGTTCGCTGGCCTGGGCGTGGGCGACTTGCACCAGGCGGTCGGCTTCCTGATTCGCGGTTTGGGTGAGTTTTTCCGCGTCGGTACGGGCGTTGGCCACGGCTTTGTCGGCTTGCTGGCTGGCGGTGAGCACTGCATTGAACGCATTCACCGCCGGGCCCGGCAGGCTCGATTGCACATCGACGCGGGTGACTTCGATGCCCAGTCCCAAGCCGCTGGTGGTCAACTGCGCCAGGCGCTTGTTGATACCGTGCACCAGATCGCCGCGCAGCCGTTCACGCCGTTCGGCGGCGCCGTTGTCGCTGCCGATCAGTTCGGGGCGCGCCACCAGGATCGTGTCCAGATCCCGCGCCGCCGTCAGCGCCACCGCGCTGCGCGTCACCAGGCGATCCAGCGCCGGCAGCACGTGCTCGCCCTGCAACACAAAGGCATAGGGCTCGGTGACCTTGTAGAACACCCGCACATCCAGCTGCACCACGCCGGCATCGCCGGTCAGCAGGTAGCCGGAACCGGCCAGGGCATCGCTCAACGGCGTGGCGAGACTGGCCACGCGGTCAGCCTGGTTCGCCGCCTCGGAACGCAGCAGGTTGTCCACCCGGCGCTCGATCACACGGTCGGCCGCTGGCAACAGCACCACCTGCTCGAATGGCTGCGGCCACGCCAGCAACAGCCCGGCGTTCTGGACGCGGTCCAGGGCACCGAAGTGCAGCACCACGGCGCGGTTCTGCGGGTCGATCTGGCGCACATTGGAAAACGCCCAGGCCAACGCCGCCAATACGGTCACCGCGTACAGCGCCATGAAGGTCAGGCGCCCGGCCTGGATCCATGGGCTGTCCGGGCTGTCACGCTCGGTCATGGCTGGATGTCCTTCGGCCCGTCCACCAACGCGCGGAACGGCGCGGCGTCGGTGCGCAGGATGATCTTGGTGCCGGGGGTGACCACGGTGCCCAGGGTATCGAGGGAGCGCAGCAGGTTATACAGCTGGGGATTGCCCGCGTAGGCGCGGCCATAGATCTGCGCCGCTTCGACCCGCGATTGCGCTTCGATGTCGGCGGCTTTCACCGTGGCATCGGCCTGCACGATGCGCGCATCGCGTTCGGCGGCGGAACGGATCTGCGCGGCTTCACGCTTGCCCACGGCGGTGCGTTCGGTGGCGATGGTTTCGCGCTCGGCGCGCATGCGGTCGACGGTGGCGGTGAGCGTCACCGACGGCAAGGTCAGCCGCTCGATACCCACCTGCGCCACGCGCACGCCATAGGTGGTGAGCAATTGTTGATCGATCTGCTGGCGCAACTGCGCCTCGAAATCGGCGATGCGCACTTGGCTGGCATCGGTATTGATCAGGCTGGACAGGTCGAAGCTGGCCGCGGTGGTTTCCAGCGCCGAGCCAACGAAGGTGCGAATCTGCCGCGCCGCTTCATCCGGCTGGTTCTGCACAGCGCGCATGAAGCGCTGCACATTGTCGGCATCGCCCTGCACCTGCCACGCCACATAGGCCTGCACGATGATGCGCAGGCCATCGCGGGTGCCCACATCCTGCAAACCGCTGGAGGTGGTGCGCAGGCGCAGGTCCACCGGGATCGCCGCCTCGAACGGCGCCGGCCAGCGCCAGCCCAGGCCCGGCTCCAGCAGCACCCGCGACGGGTTGCCGAAACGGGTAATCACCGTGGCTTCGCCGGAGCGCACTTGCACCAGGCTCGCCGCCGCTACCGCGAACAGCACCAGCAACACCGCCCAGGCCATGCGGCGCCAAGGGAAGGGGCCGGCGGCCTGTTCATCGCCGTGATGATGGTGGTGGTGATGATGGCCATGATGATGATCGTGAGAATGAGCGCTCAACAGACAGACTCCTTATTGAACGGCTTTACGCGGCACCGAAGGATCGGCCGGCAAGGTAAAAGAACGCAGATCGATCGTCGGCGCGCCATCGGCGCCCAGGCGGTGATCCAGAATCAGCAGTTTGGCGTGGGCCAGGCCCTGGGTCAGCTGGCCGAGGTACTGCTCCAGCACGAAGGCTTTGCCCGCACTGGCGTAGGCCTTTTGTTCGGCGGCAAAGCGCAGGTCCGCCGCCTGGGCGCCGGCATTCACTTCACGGGCGCTGGCCACGGCCTGGTCGCGGGCGGTGCTGGCTTGCAGCAAGGCCTGGTTGGTGTGTTCGCTGGCGGCGCCGCGCTCGCGGGAGATCAGGGCCTGGGCGCCGATCTGCGCGGCCTGCACGCCGTGGTAGGCATTCGCGGCGCCGGCCGGTGGGTGGATGGCTTCCACCACGGTGGCGAGGATTTCCACACCGCTGTCGAGCTTTTGCAGGTCTGCCTGCACGGCGCGGCCGATCTCGTCGGCCAGGCCGATACGTTGTTCGCCCAGCAGTTCGTCGAGGGTGCGCGAGGCAAAGTCGTGTACGAGGATGCGGCTGGCGGTGCTGCGGATCAGGGTCGGCACATCCGCACTGTGATAAGTGGCGGCCAGCGCGGCCTGGTCGGTAAGGCCGATGCGGTAGACGAAACGCACATCCATGTTGACGATCTGGAAGCTCTGCTTGTCGCCGCTGCTGCTGGCGATCACCTGGGATTTGTCGTTCACGTGGCTAGCGTCCCACAAGCGATTGGCGATCAGCGGCGCCGGCCCTTCAGCGGCGGCCAACTCGGGTGTGGCGGTGTCGCCGACGCTGGTGGCCAGCTCATGCACCACGCCATTCTCCACGTTGATCACGCGGCCCAGTGGCCAGGGCAACCCGGCGTGCAGGCCAGGGCCGAACACGTCGACCGGTTTGCCGAAGCGCTCATAAATCCCACGGCCTTGCAGGGGCACTTCATGCACACCGGTAAGCGCCCAGCCTACCGCCAGCACCACCAGCAGCACCGGCAAAAATGCCCGGCGCATGTAGGTAAAGGCCCAGATCTGCCGCAGGTCGATACCGAAGCGGTTGTGCAATTCATGCTGCAACGCCAGCAAGGGTTGCGGCGGCCAGCGCAGCAAACCGGCGACAAAGCTCTGGGCCATCAGGCGCGGTTCGAGGCGTGGCTGGCGCGGGCTGAACAGCGACAGCACGCCGCGTAATAGAAACTCCAGTGCCACCAGCGCCGGCAACAGCCCGATCACCACCGCCAGGCGCAACGGCCAGACCGACTCGGCACCCGCAAACAGCAGGCAGATCGCGCTGACCACCAGGCAACTGATCGCCACCCGGCTCAGTTGTGCCAGTTGCGTGGCTTCCGGCCATTGCGCGGGGGTTTCCTGGGCCAAGCGGCGTTCGAACACCAGCAAGCCAAACGCCAGCGCCAAGGCCAGCGCCGCGCCGACACTGGCGGACTGACCGACAGGCGCAGCAGGCAAGGCCAGGTTCCAGAACTCAAGGACGCTGAGCAGCGCCAGCAGCGACCAACCGCCGAGCCACAACACCGGCGCACCGATGTGGGCAAGCAGGCCGCCGCCGAAACGATTGATCAGGCCTCGGTGCCAGGCGGCCGGTTCGCCAGGCAATTCGATCAGCTCGGCGGACGGTTCTTCCAGCGCCTGGGCACGCCAATCGGCCACCCACCACGCCGACTGCAAACCCGCCACCAGCACCAGCAATGCCGATGCGCAGTTGATCAACACCACCGGCCAGATCGACAACGGCGCAAACAGCGCGACAAACAACGCCAGCACCCAACCGCCGACGGCCAGAACACTCAGGCTGATCCCGGCTTGGCGTAATCGACGAGCATGGAACAGCCCTTGCTGAAAACGCGGCAAACCTTCTACCGAGGCGCCCTCCGCTTCTAGATCCAGTTGCATCCACTTACGCCCACTTGCACACAATTCGTTACGATATAACACGTCCCGTGAAATTTTTGTTCGTTGAACACCGTATCGCCCGCAACACCGACCTACCGATTCCGGGATTCGGCAACGTCTGAAACCACGACTCCTACCCTGTGCGTCCCTTTCTTTCGCAGGACATTTCCGAGAAAGTCCCAGCCGCTTGTGCCCTGCTTTTTTAGGTGGCTAGTCTGCGTTCGTCACTGCCAACTCAGTGACCGGGTTTAGCATCTGTCTGGTGGTTGGTAAGCCTCCACCTCAACTGCCGACGAGCGAGAGCAATGGTTTTTGTTATCAGGGAAGGGGACCCCACGACCACTGGCGGGAAAGTCGTTAAGGGTTCCACAAACACCACCATCGAATACAAAAAAGCAGCACGTATCAGCGATCCGGTGTGGTGCCCAAAATGCAGTTCGATGGGATTTATCGCTGAAGGTAACCCCACCTTTATCGACGAGTTCGTCGCTATCGCGACCCATGGTCATGTCGTCCAATGTGGCTGCCCTTTTGGTAGCAACCGGCTTATTTCCACCCAAACCAGCACCATGGCCGCTGAAGATACAAGCGTTGCCATTGCTCCTGATTTTGCCGCTCAAGCCCAGGCGGCGACTCACATCTGGGCTAAAGCAATCAGCGATGGGTCGTATAAAAGCGAATTCACGATTGGTATCCCCACCAACAATCTAAGCGGCTATAAGCCGTCAAGACTCTGCGTGTTTGCCAAAACCTGCACCGTACCACCGGCGTCAACCGAGGCAGGCACCGTGATTGAGCCTGTGGCCAACTTTGGTCAGGCCGTGGTGATGGGGTCGACGGCTATTGCCAGCACAGAAGGCGCAACCCTTGGCAGGGTAGCCGGACAGGCTGCGCTTGAAACGCTCGGCACTTGGAGTCTACGGGGTGCTGCTGCAGCGGCGGGCACAGTAGCAAGCACCCTGCTAGTAGCGTTTTGGCCTACCCGCATTGGCGATTCGACTCTGACCGAGGAACAGCTGCGCGGGATGACGATGGCCCCAACCCGAGTGCGCTTTCAGTTCCGGCGTGATGCTGAAGGCATCATGCGGGTGTACGGCATTCACACCAGTGCGTCCTCTGGCATGGATAGCGTGCCGGTGGTCGATGTCGACTGGAACAAAGATCGAAGCGCCATGGAAGCCGAGCTCAACGGCATCACCGTTATCTGGACACCCGGTAACGCTCCCGTAGTGCAAACTCCAACCACCTATCCAGGCGTCACCAACGCGCTGGAGAACATCCTGGTTCACCCAGTCACTGAAAACATCGACAGCCAGATTGAAGTCTATCCAGCCTCAGACGATCTGACCTGGCAGGACTGCATCCTGGTTTTCCCCGCAGACTCTGGTGTGCCGCCGCTGTACCTGGTATTCGCCAAACCGGTCGTCAGACCGCTGGAAGTAGATGTCTATGCCGCTTTCACCGGGAGGTTGCGCGACGGTCAACAGGTAGACCATATGCCGTCACAGGCAGCTATTCGTCGCTACCTGGAAGCAAACTTCAGAACCCTGACCCAGAAACAAGCGGATGAATTCTTGAAGAAAGTGGCGAGCGTTGCGATTCCGACCAAGGTTCATCAGAAGTTCAGCGAAACCTATGGCGGGAGAAACACCCGGACCAAGCAGCTCTCGGACGCCGATGATCTTCGAGCAGCCGTAGACAGTAATTTTGATGCGATCAAGCCCTATATGCTGGAAGAGGGATTTACTGAGACAGACCTGGAAACGGCCCGAGTCAGAATGCACGAGATCAACGAAGAACAGGGGTGGTACTGATGGAAGCAGTGACAATCAATCGCCTGATCAAGGGATTGGGGTGCACTTACGAGGCACTTCTCGCAGACGGTTTGGTCCGTGGCGCGCCACCTGTCCCACTGTTTACCGAGGGGGAAAATGAGGATCTGATCCAGAAACCGGCGCCGGGAATTGAATTGTGGTTCTGGGCTGAAACACACAGGCTGGAACGAATCGTTATCACTCTTTCAGCGCTCGTTGATGGCGACCCGGTGTATACGGGTGAACTGCCCAATCCCTTTACCCACAAGATGAGCCAGGCCAGTGTTCGCACATTGCTTGGGGAGCCCTACCAGTCAAAAGGCCCCGCGAAGCTGCCGCCACCGATTGGCGTCACTGGAGGCTGGGATGCGTTCCGCCTTGGTCACACATTCCACCCAAATGCTGAGGTGGTGATCCAGTATTTAGGTGACCACTGCGCCGGTGGTCTGGCATTTTGCCTAATCAACAAAGGACACGACTGACCCTCATCAACCAAGGCGCGTCAAGGAAATGCTCTGGTCTACCGGGACCGCAAAGGAGTACCCGCTGTGCAGCGTATCCCCCCCCTCTTTTGTCTTAAAGACGCGTGTAAGATACGCCGCACTTAGCCAGGGATGCCTACCATGCTCGACGCGTTAAAAACGATCTTTCGCCGTTTATCCGGTGCGTTAATGACTGTGGCGGGTGCCGTGTTCGGCCAATGGCATCCGCCGTTCTGGCTGCGTGCCATCGGCCATGGCTTGGCGAACCTGGGCAACAAAGCCCGTGCTTATCCACGCCAGGCGGGCGCCGGCGCAGTGGGCCTGGTGCTGCTGGCCGCTGCCGGTTTCTATGGCTGGCACTGGTACGCCAACCTGCCGCAGCCGCACACCGTGGGCTATTCGCTGCACAAACCGAACCTGACCGACTACACCCAGCAACCCGCGGCTGTGGATAACTTGCAGGTGCGTTTTGCCGAGTCCGTCGCCCCCCTGGCGGCGATAGGCAAGCCGGTCACCGACGGCATTATGCTCAAACCCACTGTGGCCGGTGCCTGGCGCTGGTCCGATGACCGCACGCTGGTGTTCACGCCGGAGAAAGACTGGCCCATCGACGCCCATTACACCCTCGATCTGTCGAAGAAAACCCTGCTCGCCGACGGCATCTTGCTCAACCAGTACAGCAGCCAGTTCTCCACCCAACCGTTCCGCGCCAGCCTTGCGCAGAACGAGTTGTACCAGGACCCGTCCAATCCGACGCTGAAACAGCTGGTGGCGACGTTCCGCTTTTCTCACCCGGTCGACGAAGAAAGCCTGCGCAAGCGGGTTTCGATCACCCTCGGCAAAGGCCTCGCCTACCGCGACGCCCAGCTACCCAACCGTCCGGACATCAGCTTCGACGACACCCGGCTCAATGCCTATGTACGCTCCGCCGCCCTGGCCACTCCGTTGGAAAGCACGCCCGTCAGCGCCAAGCTCGACGAAGGCATCAAAGCCCGCGACGGCGGCAATGCCAGCAACGCGCCATTGGTGGCCGAAGTCACCGTGCCTGGGCGCTACCGCCTGACGTTTACCGCAGCCCAAGTGAGTTTTGTCGACAACGAACGTGGCGAACCCGAACCGGTGCTGATGTTCAGCAGCTCCAGCGCGGTAGCCGATGACACCATCGCCGGTAAGGTTCAGGCCTGGCTGCTGCCGGAAAAAGCCGAGGACGACACGCGCCCCTACAACAGCAACGACATCGACGATGCCCTGCTCGCCCGCAGCACCAAGGTCAACCTGACCCACGTGCCCAGCGTCGAACCGCTGAATACCCTGCATGCCTTTAAGTTCAAGGCTCCGGCCGGTCGCGCACTGTATGTGCGCGTGCCCGCGAACCTGGAAGCCATCGGCGGCTACCTGGCGAAAAATCCCACCGCGTCCCTGATCAGCATGCCGGCCTATCCGCGCACGTTGCAGTTCCTGTCCGACGGCGCCCTGCTCAGCCTTACCGGAGAAAAACGCCTGGGCTTCATGGCCCGTGGCGTGCCCGGCGCCCACGTGGAAATCGCGCGCCTGCTGCCCAACCAATTGCAGCATTTGGTGGACCAGAGCAGCGGCAGTTTCTCCCGGCCCAACTTCGGCAACGAATATTTCGATCGCATGGTCGAGCGTCAGTCCCTGGATATTCCGTTGTCATCCTCGGACCCGGCGAAAACCGTCTACGACAATGTGGACCTGAGCCACTACCTCACCGCCAACGGCGGTCGTCGCGGTATTTTCGTGCTCAAGCTCAGCCCTCAGGATGACCCGGCCGAACGCACTTTCGACTACTCGCGCAGCAGTACCAGCGACCTGCGTTTTATCGTGGTCACTGACCTCGGCATCATCGCCAAGCGCTCCAGCGACGGCAGCCACGATGTGTACGTGCAGTCCATCGGCAGCGGTTCGCCGGTGTCCGACGCCCAGGTCGATATCATCGGTCGCAATGGCTTACCGGTCGCCAGCGGCCACACCGACGCCGAAGGCCACGCGCATTTCGCCAAGCTGGATGAATTGCGCCGTGAGAAAACGCCGCTGATGTATGTGGTCAGTCGCGGCAATGACCAATCGTTCCTGCCCATTGCCCGTCAGTCCCAACAACTGGATTTATCGCGCTTCGACGTAGGCGGTTTGGAAGAAGACGGTGCGATTGATCGCCTCAGCGCCTACCTGTTCACCGACCGCGGCCTGTACCGTCCAGGCGAGACCGCGCACCTGGGCATGATCGTGCGCAGCGGCAACTGGAAAGGCGCCCTGCAAGGCCTGCCGGTGGAGCTGCAAATCACCGATCCGCGTGGCCTCGAGGTGATTCGCCAGCCGTTGAAGCTGTCCGCCAGCGGTTTTGAAACCTTTGATTTCCCCAGCAGCGAAGTGGCCCCCGCCGGGGACTACACCGCAACCCTGCAGTTGATTGGTCAGAAGCAGACCCGCACCGACCTGGGCAGCGTCAGCTTCAAGGTCCGCGACTTCGAGCCGGACCGTATGAAAGTCAGCCTGAGCCTGCATGACACGCCGGTGCTGGGCTGGATTGCACCGGACCAAGTGGTGGCCAAAGTCACTGCCATGCACCTGTTCGGCGCGCCAGCGGCAGGTCGCCGTGTCAGCGCAAAAATGTCCCTGAGCCCGACGCTGGCGGCGTTCGACCGTTACCCGGATTACCGCTTCCGCCTCAATGACGCCCTGGAAGACGCCAGCAGCGAAGACCTGGCCGAAACCAGCGTCGACGACAACGGCCAGGCCGTGCTCGACCTCAACCTGCAACGCTTCGCCAACAGCACCTATCGCCTGCAGGTCATGGCCCAGGTGTTCGAAGCCGAAGGTGGCCGCAATGTGGCCGCGCAAAGTGCCTTGCTGGTGTCGTCCGCACCCTATCTAGTGGGTGTGAAAAGTCAGGATTCGCTGTCATACGTCGCCAAGGATGCGCCGCGCCAGGTGCAATGGCTGGCCGTCGCGCCAGACCTCACGCCGCTGGCGGTGGACGGCTTGACCAGCGAAGTAGTCGAGCACCGTTACGTGTCGGTGCTGGTGAAACAATCCAACGGCACCTACAAGTACGAATCGCGCATCAAGAACATCAGCCAGCCAGCCTCGCCATTGGTGATGACCAAGGACGGCGCCAAGCAGACCTTGAACACCAGTACGCCGGGGGATTTCACCCTGCAACTCAAGGACGCCAACGGCAACCTGCTCAATCAGATCGACTACAGCGTAGCCGGACGTGGCAACACTGCGCGCTCCCTGGAACGCAACGCCGAGCTGCAACTGCGCCTGGATAAACGCAGCTACGCCACGGGGGATGAGATCGCCATCAGCATTCGCGCGCCCTACACCGGTGCCGGCCTGATCACCATCGAACGCGACAAGGTCTACACCCAGCAGTGGTTCAAGGCCGACAGCACCAACAGCGTGCAACATATCCGCGTGCCTGCGGGGCTTGAGGGCAATGCCTACGTCAACGTGCAGTTCGTGCGAGACATCGGTTCGTCCGAGGTCTATATGAGCCCGCTGTCCTACGGCGTGGTGCCGTTCAGCATCAACCTGGATGCGCGGCGCATGGCGCTGAAGGTCGAAGGCCCGGCGAAGATCGAGCCGGGTCAGACCCTGGACATCAAGGTCAACGCCGACCGCCCGGGTCGCGCGGTGGTGTATGCGGTGGACGAAGGCATCTTGCAGGTGGCGCGCTACCAGACGCCTGACCCGTTGGGCTTCTTCTTCCAAAAGCGCGCACTGGAAGTCGGCACCAGTCAGATCCTTGACCTGATCCTGCCGGAATTCAGCCGCCTGCTCAGTGGGGCAGCGCCCGGTGGCGATACCGAAGGCGCCCTGGCCAACCATCTGAACCCGTTCAAACGCAAACATCAGCCGCCGGTGGCCTGGTGGTCCGGGCTGGTGGACCTGCCCGCCGGTGAAACCGTGCTGCACTACCAAGTGCCGGACAGCTTCAACGGCAAGCTGCGCTTGTTTGCGGTGGCTGTGGACAGCGACAGCGTCGGTGTCAGCGAAGCCAGCACCGACGTGCGCGGACCCATCGTCATCACGCCAAACGTGCCGGCCTTTGTGGCGCCGGGCGATGTGTTCAACGTCAGCGCCGGGGTGTTCAGCAACCTCGACGCCGCAGCGGATGTGAAGTTTGAAGTGCAGACCAGCGACGGCCTGGTGGTGCAGGGCGATAAGGCCAGCACCTTGTCGCTACAACCGCGCAAGGAAGGCACCGCCGAATTCAAGATCAAGGTCGGCGAGACCCTCGGCTCGGCGGACCTGCGTTTTGTCGCGGTATTGCCGGATGGCAAACGCATTCAGGTCGCCGAAACCACCTCGATCCGGCCCTTGAGCGCGCATCGCGTGGCCTTGAGCCTGGGCCGTTTCGACAGCGCCAGCAAAGAGCTCAAGCCCACCCGTGAACTGTTCAGCCAACTGCGCGACGTGCAATTGGGCGTGGCCGCCTCGCCGCTGGTATGGGCCAACGGCCTCAAGCATTACCTGGACGACTATGGTTATGCCTGCACCGAGCAGTTGGTGTCCAAGGCCATGCCCGCGTTGATTTGGGGCGGCAATGCACCCGAGGCCGAACAGGCCTTCAACAGTGCAGTGCGCATGCTGCGCCAGCGCCAGAACCAGGCCGGCGGCTTTGGTTTGTGGGCGGCCAACCCGGACGTGGCACCTTACGCCAGCCTGTACGCCACCGACTTCCTGATCGAAGCCAAGGAGCGCGGGCTGCCGGTGCCGGAAGACCTGCTGGTGCGCGCCAATACCTATCTGACAGACCTGGCCAACGGCCCGAGCGAAGGCTTGTCGGAATTGCGCAACCGCGCCTACGCCAGTTACCTGCTGAGCCGTCAGGGAATTCTCGTCAGCGGCGCGTTGAGTGATATCCGCGAGCGTTACGAAAACTACTTCAAGGACAGTTGGCAGAACGACCTGGGCGCCGCCTACCTGGCTGCCAGCTACAAACTGCTCAAGCAGGATCGCCAGGCCGATACGTTGTTCCGCAAGGTTCCATGGCGCGCCCTTGTGGATAAGTGGGACAGCGACGGCCTGTATTACGACCCGCTGGTGCACGATGCCGAGCACTTGCACCTGCTGGCACGCCACTTCCCCGAGCTGCTCGACGATGTGCCCACCGCCCTGCTGGATAAACTCGGCAAGCGTCTCAACGAACAGCGCTACAACTCGCTGTCGGCGGCCCTGTTGCTGCGCGCCCTGGATAACTACGGCCAACGTGCGCAAAGCGACATGACCCTCAAGGCCACCGCGTGGCTGGGCGACAAGCAGCAACAACTGCTGAAGATGGCCGGCCAGCCACCGCGCGCCGCCGTACCGGGCGCCACGCAAAAGCTGGTGATGGAAAAATCCGACGGCCCGGCTGCGTTCTTCATGCTCAGCGAAGCCGGTTTCGACAAGGGCGCCAAGCTCAAGCCGATCAACAAGGGCCTGGAAATCATCCACGAATACCTCGACCTCAAAGGCGAGCCGGTGAGCAAAGTCGCGGTGGGCGATGAGTTCCTGGTGCGCCTGCGCCTGCGCGCGACTGACCGCGACCAGGTCCAGCAGGTGGCGGTGGTCGACCTGCTGCCGGGGGGCGTCGAGCCTGTGTATAACTTGCCGCCGGAGCCCGAAGCCGCTAGCAGTGAGGAAAGCGAAGATTCCGAGTCCGAGTACGTGGAAGAAGACAACCAGGAAGCGGACGCCTGGCAAGCGCCCATCGGCGAAACCGAGCTGAGCAACTGGCAACCGGACTACGTGGACGTGCGCGATGATCGAGTAGTGTTGTACGGCACCGCGCTGCGTGACGTAGGCACCTTCGTCTATCGCGTACGCGCCACCAACGCCGGTACCTTCAATACGCCACCGGCCTATGCCGAAGGCATGTACGAAACCACCCTGCAAGGGCGCGGCAACGTAGGCCAGCTTGAAATTACCAAGCCGTAAATACCTGACGCCGCTGCTGGCGGCGGCGCTGGTGCTGGCGGGGCTGCGGCTGTGGCCCCATGCGCCGCTGGAACAGGCCGTGACTTCATCACGGGTGGTGCTGGCCGACGACGGCTCGCTGCTGCGCATGACCCTGGCCGATGACGGGCAATATCGCCTCTGGCTACCGCTGGAGCGCATTTCGCCGTCTCTGGTCGAGGCGCTGCTGCTCAAGGAAGACCGCAATTTCTACTGGCACCCGGGGATCAATCCCCCGGCGTTGCTGCGCGCGGCGCTGGCCACCTACAGCGGCGGCCAGCGCCAGGGCGGTTCGACCTTGAGCATGCAACTGGCGCGACGCCTGTGGGACCTGAACACGCGCCAAGTCCCAGGCAAGTTGCAGCAGATAGCCTTGGCAGTGTGGCTGGAAGCGCGCTACAGCAAGCACGACATTCTTGAGGCCTACCTGAACCTGGCGCCCATGGGTGGCAATATCGAAGGCGCCGAGGCCGCCAGCCGCATCTACTTTGGCAAGTCGGCGGCACAGTTGTCGTTGTCTGAAGCCTTGGCGCTGGCGGTGATCCCGCAACAGCCAGGACGACGCGCGCGCTTCGGGCCCTCACTGCAAAACGCGCGGCTGCGTTTGATGAACGACTGGCGCGCAAGTTATCCACAGGACCCGCGCAACGACAGCCTGCTCGACCTGCCCCTGGAAGCACGCAACCGCCAGCAGATCCCGTTTCTGGCGCCACACCTGAGCGAACAACTGCTGGCGTCCCAGACCGGCAACGAATTGAACAGCACCCTCAACCTGCCGTTGCAGCAATTGCTCGAACGCCTGATCACCGGCTTTATCGCCGAACGACGCAGCAGCGGTGTGGAAAACGCCACGGCCATCCTGATCGACAGCCGCGACCAGAGCGTCAAGGCCCTAGTGGGTTCAGCGGATTACTTATCCACAGGCATCCATGGCCAGGTCAATGGCATGCTGGCGCGACGCTCGCCGGGGTCGACACTCAAGCCGTTTCTGTACGGGCTCGCGCTGGATCAAGGCGTGATCCACCCCATGAGTATCCTCAAGGATCTACCCAGTAACTTCGGCTACTTCCAACCGGAGAATTTCGACGGCAGTTTTGTCGGGCCGCTGACAGCGCGGGATGCATTGATCCGTAGTCGCAATATCCCCGCGGTGTGGCTGGCCAGCCAGGTCAAGTCGCCGTCACTGTACGGTTTGCTGCAACGCGCCGGCATCAAAGGCCTGCGCGACGAGAGCCACTATGGCCTGGCCCTGGCCCTCGGCGGCGGCGAGATGACCCCGGAAGAATTGGCGCGTCTGTATGTAATGCTGGCCGGCGATGGACACCTGCGGCCATTGCGCTACTTGCAGGAGCAACCCCAATCCATCGGCCCGCAACTGCTCACCCCCCAAGCCGCGTTTATGCTGCGCGACATGCTGCGGCGCAACCCGCGTCCGGATGGTTTACCCCCACGCCACTGGCGCACCGCCTGGAAAACCGGCACCTCCTGGGGCTTTCACGACGCGTGGAGCGCCGGCCTGGTCGGCCCATACGTGCTGGTGGTGTGGGTGGGTAACTTCGACGGGCGCCCGAATCCGGCCTTCATCGGCGCCAAGACCGCCGCGCCGCTGTTCTTCCGCATCGCCGACGCCCTGCCCCTGGCCTTGCCCAACGTGGTGATCAAAGCCGACAAGCCACCCGCCGGGCTGGTGCGCATCGACGTCTGCGCCGCCTCGGGCGAACTGCCCAACCACTGGTGTCCGCAAACCCGCAAGACCTGGTACATCCCCGGCGTGTCCCCGATTCGCGTGTCCAACCTGCACCGCCCGGTGCTGATCGACACCCGCACCGGCAAGGCCGCGTGCCCGCCATTCGATCCGCAATACACCCGCGAGGAAGTCTTCGAGTTCTGGCCCAGTGACGTACAACGCCTGTACCGCGCAGCCGGCCTGCCCCGACGCACACCGCCGACGGTGATGAAAAACTGCCAGCCCAACCGCACCAGCGACCCGAGCGAAGCGCCGCAAATCCGCTCGCCGCTGACCCAAGTGAGCTACCAACTGCGCCTGTCCCAACCCCAGGAAAGCATCCCGCTGAACGCCAATGCGGCCAGCGACGCGACGATACTGTACTGGTTCGCCGACCAAACCCTGATCGGCCAGGGCCCGCCGCACGCGACGTTGAACTGGCGACCGGGCAAATCGGGAGAGTATCGGCTGCGGGTCAGTGACGATCAGGGGCGGAATGCGAGCCGGGGGTTGAGGGTGGAGTTTGTGCCGTGATCGGGCGGATCCGCTTAACTGCTAAGTCACAATCTCTACGTAGCTCGATTCCCCGCCGCCCGTCGCACCCGACAACCAACCCCACACAAAACTCAGTGTGGTGCGCCCGGCCTGGTCAACGCCTACCGTGCCGCGCGACCAACCGGCCAGTAGCTCGCCCTCAAGCGTCAGACACTGATACAGCAACTCGATGGTATCGACGCCTGTCACACGCCCGACCTGCGTGCCGAGGCGGATTCGACCGCCTTGGTAAGTGCCGGAAATGGCATCCCCTTCGACAAAGTAATGAAACACCGTGCCGGCGCCGGATAGCCCGTGGGTGTTGTTCGCGACCGTGAAGCGGCGATTGTTCAAACGCGCATGGATATGCTTGGGGGGTTGCATTGAGGTCGCGTCCTTTCGCAGTGGCCTGGAGGACCAACCGGTCTCCAGGCACAGGGTGGCTTACTCCACCGTCACCGACTTCGCCAAATTCCGCGGCTGGTCAACGTCAGTGCCCTTGAGCACGGCGACGTAGTACGACAGCAACTGCAGCGGGATGGTGTAGAGGATCGGCGACAGGGTGTCGTGGATGTGCGGCATGTTGATGACGTGGGTGCCTTCGCCGTTGACCATGCCGGCTTTCTCGTCGGCGAAGACGATCAGTTGGCCGCCCCGGGCGCGCACTTCCTGCAGGTTGGACTTGAGCTTCTCCAGCAGTTCGTTGTTCGGCGCGACGGTGACCACCGGCATGTCGTCATCCACCAGGGCCAATGGGCCGTGTTTCAGTTCGCCGGCCGGGTAGGCTTCGGCGTGGATGTACGAAATTTCCTTGAGTTTCAGGGAGCCTTCCATCGCTACCGGGTATTGCGCGCCACGGCCGAGGAACAGGGTGTGGTTTTTGTCGGCGAACAGCTCGGCGACTTTTTCCACGGTGCTGTCCATGGCCAGGGCTTCACCCAGGCGGGTCGGCAGGCGGCGCAGTTCTTCCACCAGAGTGGCTTCGACGCCGGGCGCCAGGGTGCCGCGAACCTGGCCCAGGGCCAAGGTCAGCAGCAGCAGGCCGACCAGTTGGGTGGTGAAGGCTTTAGTGGACGCCACACCGATTTCGCGACCGGCCTGGGTCAGCAGGGTCAGGTCGGACTCACGCACCAGGGAGCTGATGCTGACGTTGCAGATCGCCAGGCTGGCGAGGAAGCCCAGCTCCTTGGCGTTGCGCAGGGCGGCCAGGGTGTCGGCAGTTTCGCCGGACTGGGAGATGGTCACGAACAGGCTATCGGGCTGCACCACCACCTTGCGGTAGCGGAATTCGCTGGCGACTTCGACCTGGCAAGGGATGCCGGCCAGTTCTTCCAGCCAGTAACGGGCAACCATCCCGGCGTGGTAACTGGTGCCGCAGGCCACGATCTGCACATTGCGCACTTTGGCGAACAGCTCGGCGGCTTGCGGACCGAAAGCGTTGACCAGTACTTGCTTGTCGCCCAGACGACCTTCCAGGGTGCGCTGCACCACGGCCGGTTGCTCGTGGATTTCCTTGAGCATGAAGTGGCGGAACGCACCCTTGTCGGCCGCTTCGGCACCATCGCGGTATTGCACGGCTTCGCGCTCGACGGAATTGCCGTTTACGTCCCAGATCGACACGCTTTCACGGCGGATATCAGCAATATCGCCTTCTTCCAGGTACATGAAGCGGTCAGTGACCTGACGCAGCGCCAGTTGGTCGGAAGCGAGGAAGTTTTCCCCCAGGCCCAGGCCGATGACCAGCGGGCTGCCACTGCGGGCGGCAACTATACGGTCGGGTTGGCTCGCGCAGATCACAGCCAGGCCGTAGGCGCCGTGCAGTTCCTTGACCGTGGCCTTGAGGGCAGTGGTCAGGTCGCTGTAATCCTTGAGTTTGTGGT
Organism: Pseudomonas extremaustralis; assembly: GCF_900102035.1. Taxonomy (NCBI): domain Bacteria; kingdom Pseudomonadati; phylum Pseudomonadota; class Gammaproteobacteria; order Pseudomonadales; family Pseudomonadaceae; genus Pseudomonas; species Pseudomonas extremaustralis. Next base: position 4,967,138 of record NZ_LT629689.1, on the reverse strand, counting down.
TGAGCAGGTGGGCGATGACTTCGGTGTCGGTATCCGAGGTGAACACGTAACCCAGGCTCTTGAGTTGCTCGCGCAGCACTTCGTGGTTTTCGATGATGCCGTTGTGCACCACGGCCACGTCGCCGGAGAAGTGCGGGTGGGCATTGCGTTCGCAGGGCGCACCGTGGGTGGCCCAACGGGTGTGGGCAATGCCCAGGCGGCCAACCAGCGGCTCGCCGGCCAATGCCTGGTCCAACTCGCTGACCTTGCCCGGACGACGCACGCGCTCGAGCTTGCCGGCGTTGGTGAAGACCGCCACACCGGCGCTGTCATACCCGCGGTATTCCAGGCGTTTGAGACCTTCGATCAGGATCGGGGTTACGTTGCGTTCAGCGACTGCGCCAACAATGCCACACATGGTGTTTCTCCTAGATGATTGCCGCGCATATCAGCGTAATGCCGCGGGCTTGGATCTGGTCGCGGGCCTCGAGCGGCAGGCGATCATCGGTGATGAGGGTATGGACGCTGCTCCAGGGCAGTTCCAGGTTGGGAATCTTGCGGCCGATCTTGTCAGATTCGACCATCACCACTACTTCACGGGCGACCTCGGCCATGACGCGGCTCAGGCCCAGCAATTCGTTGAAGGTGGTGGTACCGCGCTGCAGATCGATGCCGTCGGCACCGATGAACAGTTGATCAAAGTCGTAGGAACGCAGCACTTGCTCGGCGACCTGGCCCTGGAACGAGTCCGAATGCGGGTCCCAGGTGCCGCCAGTCATCAACAGCACCGGCTCGTGCTCCAGTTCGCTCAAGGCGCGGGCCACGTGCAGGGAATTGGTCATCACCACCAGGCCTGGCTGATGGCCCAGTTCGGGGATCATGGCGGCTGTGGTACTGCCGCTGTCGATGATGATGCGGGCGTGCTCACGCAGACGCTTCACGGCCGCACACGCAATAGCGCGTTTGTAGGCCGAAATAGGCTGGGTGACGTCGCCGACGAGTTCCTGCGGCATGGTGATAGCGCCACCGTAGCGGCGCAGTAACAGGCCATTGCTTTCGAGGGCGGCCAGGTCCTTGCGGATCGTGACCTCCGAAGTTTCGAAACGCTTGGCCAATTCGTCCACGCTGACTTCGCCCCGCTCATTGAGCAAGGCGAGGATGTTGTGGCGGCGTTGGGGGGTATTCCGTTTCGACATGGCGATTAAAAGTTTCGTTTCGAAAGATAACGAAGGCAATAAAAACCTAAAGACGAAAGTTCGTCAAGCAGCTTTTTTCAAACAACACACACCGAATGTGGCAGGGGGCTTGCTCCCGATGGGGAGAGATCAGTCAAATTAAGCATCGACTGAAATTCCGCCAACGGGAGCAAGCCCCCTCCGACATTAGAGTTTGCTGTCAGTGAGACTGTGGATAACTCAGCTCTTCTTGATTTTGACCGGGCGTTTCCAACCGTCGATGTTGCGCTGGCGGGCACGGGCCACGGCCAACTGCAAGTTATCCACATCCTGGTTGATGGTAGAACCGGCAGCCGTGGTAGCGCCGTCACCGAGCGTCACGGGCGCGACCAACGAGTTGTTGGAGCCGATGAAAACGTCCTCGCCCAATACCGTCTGGTGCTTGTTGGCGCCGTCGTAGTTACAAGTGATGGTACCGGCGCCAATGTTCGTGCGCGCGCCGATCACCGCATCCCCCAGGTATGCCAGATGGCCAGCCTTCGCGCCTTCACCCAGATGAGCATTTTTCAATTCGACAAAGTTACCCACATGGGCCTTGGCCTCCAGCACGCTGCCAGGACGCAAGCGCGCAAATGGGCCGGCGTCGCTGCCCTCGCCCATGACCGCGCCTTCCAGATGGCTGTTGGCCTTGACCACTGCGCCTTTGCGCAGGGTACTGTCCTTGATCACGCAGTTCGGGCCAATGACCACATCGTCTTCAATGATCACGCGGCCTTCGAGGATCACGTTGATGTCGATCAGAACATCGCGACCGACCGTCACCTCACCGCGCACATCGAAACGCGCCGGGTCACGCAACGTCACGCCCTGGGCCATCAGGCGACGACCTTCGCGCAATTGGTAGTGACGCTCCAGTTCGGCCAGTTGTTTACGGTCATTGGCGCCCTGCACTTCCATAGGGTCGTGGGGCTGCTCGGTGGCGACCAGCAGGCCATCGTTGACCGCCATCTCGATCACATCGGTGAGGTAGTACTCGCCTTGTGCGTTGTTGTTGGAAAGACGGCTCATCCAATCCGCAAGCTTATTGGCCGGGCCGGCGAGAATACCGGTGTTGCCCTCGGTAATAGCGCGCTGGGCATCGCTGGCATCCTTATGCTCAACGATGGCCGCGACCTTGCCGTCGGCGGTGCGCACGATGCGCCCGTAACCGGTCGGGTCGTCCAGCTCCACGGTGAGCAGGCCCATCTGACCAGGCACAACGTGCTTGAGCAGGCGCTGCAGGGTTTCCACTTCAATCAGGGGTACGTCGCCGTAGAGGATCAGCACGGTGTCGGCCGTGATGAATGGCACGGCTTGGGCAGTGGCATGACCGGTGCCCAGTTGCTTGTCTTGTAAAACGAAATTCAAGTCATCCGCTGCCAAGCGTTCACGCACCACATCGGCGCCGTGACCAATCACCACATGGATACGTTGCGGATCCAATTGCCGAGCGCTGTGGATAACATGGCCGAGCATGGAATTGCCCGCAACCGGATGCAGCACCTTGGGCAGGGCCGAACGCATGCGGGTGCCCTGGCCTGCGGCAAGAATAACGATTTCAAGAGACATGAATGGCTACCAATCCTGGGCGGTCCGGATTCAGACCTGAGAAGTGTTTTGCAAAAAAAGAAAAAGGGTAGCCGAAGCTACCCTTTTTAATCAATCACGCATGAGGCGTGACGGCTTAGCCGCCAAACTTCTTGCGGATCTGCTGGACGGTACGCAGCTGAGCTGCGGCCTCGGCCAGACGAGCAGCAGCAGAACCGTAGTCGAAATCTGCGCCTTTTTCGTTCAGGGCCTTCTCAGCAGCCTTGACGGCGGCCTGAGCGGAGGCTTCATCCAGGTCAGCAGCACGTTGCACGGTGTCGGCAAGTACCTTGACCATGTTCGGCTGAACCTCGAGGAAACCACCGGAGATGTAAAACACCTCCTTTTCCCCGCCTTGCTTGGTCAGAGTGATCGGACCTGGCTTCAAGCTGGTGATCAATGGAGCATGGCCCATGGCAATACCCAAGTCACCGAGTTCGCCGTGTGCAATCACCATTTCTACCAGACCGGAGAAGATTTCCCCTTCCGCGCTGACGATATCGCAATGGACTGTCATAGCCATCTGATTGCCTCAACCTGATGAGCGCCCGTTGCCGGGCGTCGGGATTACAGTTTCTTGGCTTTCTCGATCGCTTCTTCGATGCCGCCGACCATGTAGAACGCTTGTTCTGGCAGGTGGTCGTAGTCACCGTTGAGGATGCCTTTGAAGCCAGCAATGGTGTCTTTCAGGGAAACGTATTTACCCGAGGCACCGGTGAAGACTTCAGCCACGAAGAACGGCTGCGACAAGAAGCGCTGGATCTTACGAGCGCGGGATACCAACTGCTTGTCGGTTTCCGACAGCTCGTCCATACCCAGGATCGCAATGATGTCCTTCAGTTCTTTGTAACGCTGCAGCACGTACTGAACGCCGCGAGCGGTGTCGTAGTGCTCCTGGCCGATCACGTTCGGGTCCAGCTGACGCGAAGTCGAGTCGAGTGGATCGACCGCTGGGTAGATACCCAGGGAGGCGATGTCACGGGACAGTACGACGGTGGCGTCCAAGTGGGCGAAGGTGGTCGCTGGCGACGGGTCGGTCAAGTCATCCGCAGGTACGTATACCGCTTGGATCGAGGTGATCGAACCTTCCTTGGTCGAAGTGATACGTTCTTGCAGAACGCCCATCTCTTCAGCCAGGGTCGGTTGGTAGCCTACTGCGGAAGGCATACGGCCCAGCAGTGCGGATACTTCAGTACCGGCCAGGGTGTAACGATAGATGTTGTCGACGAACAGCAGAACGTCGTTACCTTCGTCACGGAACTTCTCGGCCATGGTCAGGCCGGTCAGTGCTACGCGCAGACGGTTTCCCGGCGGCTCGTTCATCTGACCGTAAACCAGTGCCACTTTGTCCAGAACGTTGGAGTCCTTCATCTCGTGGTAGAAGTCGTTACCCTCACGAGTACGCTCACCCACACCGGCGAACACGGAATAACCGCTGTGCTCGATGGCGATGTTACGGATCAGTTCCATCATGTTTACGGTCTTGCCGACACCGGCACCACCGAACAGACCGACTTTACCGCCCTTGGCGAACGGGCAAACCAGGTCGATAACCTTGATGCCGGTTTCCAGCAGATCGTTGCCGCCAGCTTGTTCGGCGAACGAAGGTGCTGGACGGTGAATGCCCCAGCGCTCTTCGGTGTCGATCGGGCCAGCTTCGTCAATCGGGTTACCCAGAACGTCCATGATCCGGCCCAGGGTCGCTTTACCGACCGGTACGGAGATGGCAGCGCCAGTGTCCAGAACACCCAGACCGCGCTTCAAGCCCTCGGTGGAACCCATTGCAATGGTACGAACCACGCCGTCGCCCAGCTGCTGCTGAACTTCCAGAGTGGTGCCTGCATCGCTTTGTACTTTCAAAGCGTTGTAGATGCTCGGTACGCTGTCGCGTGGAAATTCCACGTCGATAACGGCGCCGATGATTTGAACGATACGTCCGCTACTCATAGCTGGATCCTCTGAATATTTGAACCGTTAAACCGCGGCAGCGCCGCCGACGATTTCCGAGATCTCTTGGGTGATCGCAGCCTGACGCGCCTTGTTGTAGATCAGCTGCAAATCGCTGATCAGATCACCGGCGTTATCGGTAGCGTTTTTCATCGCGATCATCCGCGCCGCTTGTTCAGCTGCGTTGTTCTCGACCACCGCCTGGTACACCTGCGACTCCACGTAGCGCACCATCAAGCCGTCAAGCAGCTCTTTGGCGTCTGGTTCGTAGAGGTAGTCCCAGTGGTGCTTGAGTTCCTGATCCGGGGTCGCCACCAGTGGAATCAATTGCTCCACGGTTGGCTGCTGGGTCATGGTGTTGATGAACTTGTTGGATACCACGGACAGGCGGTCAATCCGGCCTTCCAGGTACGCATCCAGCATCACCTTCACACTGCCGATCAAATCATTGATCGACGGCTCTTCACCCAGGTGGCTGATAGCTGCGACGACGTTACCGCCGAAGTTACGGAAAAAGGCCGCACCCTTGCTACCTACCACACACAGATCGATCTCGACGCCGTTTTCGCGGTTTACCGCCATGTCCTTGACCAGGGCCTTGAACAGGTTGGTATTCAAACCACCGCACAAACCACGGTCACTGCTCACAACCACATAACCCACACGCTTAACTTCGCGGTCGATCATGAACGGGTGGCGGTATTCCGGGTTGGCGTTGGCCAGATGCCCAATTACCTGGCGGATACGCTCCGCATAAGGACGGCTAGCAGCCATGCGCATTTGTGCCTTGCGCATTTTGCTGACCGCCACTTTTTCCATGGCGCTGGTAATTTTTTGCGTGCTTTTGATGCTCGCAATCTTACTGCGAATCTCTTTTGCGCCTGCCATGTAACACCTATCAGGTTAGCAAGCGGGAGCCTTGCGGCTCCCGCTGCGGCTTACCAGGTTTGGGTGGCCTTGAACTTCTCGATACCGGCTTTCATGCCAGCGTCGATATCGTCATTGAAGTCACCCTTCACGTTGATCTTCGCCATCAATTCGGCGTGATCGCGGTTGAAGTAAGCAATCAGCGCTTGTTCAAAGCTGCCGACCTTGGCGATTTCAACGTCGGTCAGGAACCCACGCTCAGCGGCATACAGCGACAACGCCATGTCAGCGATCGACATTGGGGCGTATTGCTTCTGCTTCATCAGCTCGGTAACGCGCTGACCATGCTCAAGTTGCTTACGGGTCGCTTCGTCCAGGTCAGAAGCGAACTGGGCGAATGCCGCCAGTTCACGGTACTGAGCCAGAGCGGTACGGATACCACCGGAGAGCTTCTTGATGATCTTGGTCTGAGCGGCACCACCCACACGGGATACCGAAACACCGGCGTTCACTGCAGGGCGGATGCCCGAGTTGAACATGGCCGATTCCAGGAAGATCTGACCGTCGGTGATGGAAATCACGTTGGTCGGAACGAACGCGGAAACGTCGCCAGCCTGGGTTTCGATGATCGGCAGTGCGGTCAGGGAACCGGTTTTGCCGGTCACTGCGCCGTTGGTGAACTTCTCTACGTATTCTTCCGAAACGCGGGATGCGCGCTCCAGCAGACGGGAGTGGAGATAGAACACGTCGCCTGGGTAAGCTTCACGGCCTGGTGGACGGCGCAGCAGCAGGGAAATCTGGCGATAAGCAACTGCTTGCTTGGACAGATCGTCATAAACGATCAGCGCGTCTTCACCGCGGTCGCGGAAGAATTCACCCATGGTGCAACCGGAGTACGGTGCCAGGAATTGCAGCGCAGGAGATTCCGAAGCACTGGCAGCCACGATGATCGTGTTGGCCAGGGCGCCGTTTTCTTCCAGCTTGCGAACCACGTTGGCGATGGTCGATTGTTTCTGACCGATCGCTACATAGACGCAGTAAATGCCGCTGTTCTTCTGGTTGATGATCGCGTCGATCGCCAGAGCGGTTTTACCGATCTGACGGTCACCGATGATCAGCTCACGCTGGCCACGGCCGACAGGGATCATGGCATCGACAGCCTTGTAGCCAGTCTGTACAGGCTGGTCTACCGACTTACGCCAGATCACGCCTGGAGCAACTTTCTCGACCGCATCGGTCTCGGTGTTGTTCAGCGGACCTTTGCCATCAACTGGGTTACCCAGTGCATCGACTACGCGACCCAGCAGTTCCTTACCAACTGGAACTTCCAGGATGCGGCCTGTGCACTTGGCGCTCATGCCTTCAGCCAGACTGGTGTACGCGCCCAATACAACGGCACCTACGGAGTCTTGCTCCAGGTTGAGGGCCATACCGTAGACGCCGCCCGGAAACTCGATCATCTCGCCGTACATGACGTCGGCCAGACCGTGAATCCGCACGATACCGTCAGATACGCTGACGACAGTGCCTTCGTTACGGGCTTGGGAGGTCACATCGAGCTTGTCGATGCGGCCCTTGATAATTTCACTTATTTCGGAAGGATTGAGTTGCTGCATTGCTCTGCTGCCCCTTCAAACTCAAGATTTCAATGCTTCGGCCAGGCTCGCGAGTTTGCCGCGAACCGAGCCATCGATAACCAGGTCGCCGGCGCGAATGACAATGCCCCCGATGAGGGATTTGTCTTCCGCAACTTGCAGGCGCACTTCCCGGTCGAGTCGTGCACTGAGAACCTTGGCGAGTTTGTCTTGCTGTTCTTGGTTCAATGCAAAAGCACTGGTGACTTCAACGTCTACCGATTTCTCTTGCTCGGCCTTGTACAGGTCGAACAGAGCGGCAATCTCCGGCAGAAGCGGGAGACGGTCGTTTTCGGCAATGACGTGAATGAAGTTCTGCACTTTCACATCAAACTTGTCGCCGCACACTTCAATAAAAGTGGCGGCCTTGTCTGCGCTCGTCAGGCGCGGGGCCTTGAGCACGCGCTGCATGGTGTCGTCTTGCGACACTGCTGCAGCCAGGCCGAGCATGGCTGACCAAGAGGCCAGCTGCTGGTGGGCCTGGGCGTGCTCGAAGGCTGCCTTAGCGTAAGGTCGGGCCAACGTGGTCAGTTCTGCCATGATCGCCCTCGCTTAAATTTCAGCAGCCAGTTTATTAACCAGCTCCGCGTGCGCGTTTTGATCGATTGTGGCACCGAGGATCTTCTCAGCACCGCCGACCGCCAGAGCACCCAGTTGGGCACGCAGCGCGTCTTTGACGCCGTTCAGTTCCTGTTCGATCTCGGCATGAGCCGAAGCCTTCACACGATCAGCTTCGACGCGGGCTTTTTCAACAGCCTCTTCGACGATCTGGTTACCGCGCTTCTTGGCTTGCTCAATGATTTCAGCTGCCTGTGCTTTAGCTTCGCGCAGTTGAAGACCCACTTTCTCTTGGGCCAACTCCAGGTCGCGAGCTGCACGGCTGGCAGCGTCCAAACCGTCCGCGATCTTCTTCTGACGTTCGTGCAAAGCCGCGATGACCGGAGGCCACACGAACTTCATGCAAAACACTACAAAAATGAAGAACGCAACGGATTGGCCAATCAGGGTTGCATTAATGTTCACGCCAACACCTCGCTCATTCGTTGTCCATCACCCCAATCACTCGAAAAGTCGAGTGATTAGCCAGCGAGTTGACCAACGAAGGGGTTCGCGAAGGTGAAGAACAGTGCGATACCAACGCCGATCATGGTCACGGCGTCGAGCAGACCGGCGACGATGAACATTTTAACCTGCAGCATTGGGACCATTTCTGGCTGACGCGCAGCGCCTTCCAGGAATTTGCCGCCCAGCAGGCCGAAACCAATGGCAGTACCCAGAGCGCCCAGGCCGATCAACAGTGCAACAGCGATAGCGGTTAGACCAACTACAGTTTCCATCTTTCCTCCCGACTTTTACGTCGTATGGTTTAGGTTTTTTAGATTTTAAAGCGGTAAAACAAATCGTTTCATAGCCCTTTCAGGCCACCTTCCCGTTTCACCGGGAAGGACATCAGACTAGTCGAGACTGGCCTTAATGGTTCTCTTCGTGCGCCATCGACAGGTAGACGATGGTCAGCATCATGAAGATAAACGCCTGCAGGGTGATGATCAGGATGTGGAACACAGCCCACGCCCACTGCAGAACAACGCCCAGGCCGCTAAGCCAGAGCAAACCGCTGCCGAACATCACAGCGATCAGAATGAACACCAATTCGCCGGCATACATGTTGCCGAACAGTCGCAGGGCCAGGGAAATCGGCTTGGCGACCAGGGTTACGAATTCCAGCAGGAAGTTCACCGGGATCAGCAGGGCTTGAACGACGATGTTCTTGCTGCCGAACGGGTGCAGGGTCAGTTCGCCGATGAAACCGCCGATGCCCTTGACCTTGATGCTGTAGAAAATGATCAACGCAAACACCGACAGGGCCATGCCCAGGGTGGCGTTAGGATCGGTGGTGGACACCGCACGGAATGGAATGTGGTGATCGCCGGAGATCAGGATGGCCAGTTGAGGAATCCAGTCGACCGGTACCAGGTCGACGGCGTTCATCAGGAACACCCAGACGAAAATGGTCAGCGCCAACGGTGCAATCACCGGGCTACGGCCATGGAAGCTGTCCTTCACACTGCCGTCGACGAATTCGACCATTACTTCAACGAAGTTCTGCAGGGCGCCTGGTTGACCGGACGTCGCCTTCTTTGCCGCCATGCGGAAAATCAGAACGAAGATCAGACCCAATGCGACCGACCAACCCAGAGTATCCAGGTGGAAAGCCCAGAAGCCCATTGCTTTGGCTTCTGCTGCGGAGTGGGCGAAGCCCCAGCCGCCGTTGGGAAGCTGACCGAAGGTCAGGTTCTGCAAGTGGTGCTGGATATAGCCCGAAGCGGTTGTTTCTGCCATGGTTGCCTCAAACGCCCTAAGGTTTCGAAAGTCTTGTTTTCATTAGCAGGGGAGCGAACCAGCTGACCAGTTGGGTCAACACGAAGACGCCGAATACAGCCAGCGGCGCCAATGGCTTCACACCTGCAAAGGTCAGTGCAAACAGCACTGCCGTCAAAATCAGTTTCCCTGCCTCGCCGGCATAAAAGGACCGGACGATAGCCTGGGCTGCTCGGGCGCCGGAAAACCGAAAGGCCCTGTGAGCAAAATACATATTGGGCAGCAAGGCTATCAGGCCTCCGCAGAGTCCTGAATACCCGGCTACGACTCCATGCCAGTACCAGAGCGCCAATGCGGCAATCAGTAAAATGACAAATTGAGCCAATAAAACCGGAAAAACTGCCAAGCGATGGAACGGCAACGTGTTTGGCGTGCGTGTTTCCATCACTCTTGCTCCTCAATGGTCGGCTGCCGGAAATCAATAACTTGGCATAATTTGTGCCGACAAAATGCGCGCAGAGTATAGGGGCGGTTCTGCCCCTATTCAACTGCCAGGTAGTGATTTCCGATCACACGCTACATAAGCAAATGTTTCAACGAATGTGGGCAAGGACACCCTGAAGCTCATCAAGGGAGTTGTATCCGATGACCAATTGGCCCTTGCCCTTCTTACCATGGCGAATTTGCACCGCAGAGCCCAGGCGCTCGGCCAGGCGCTGCTCGAGACGTGCAATATCCGGATCAGGTTTGGCCGTTTCGACCGGTGCAGGTTTGCCACTCAGCCACTGGCGAACCAGGGCCTCGGTCTGACGAACGGTGAGCCCTCGTGCGACAACGTGTCGCGCCCCTTCAACCTGTTGATTTTCCGGTAAACCGAGCAAAGCACGCGCATGACCCATTTCCAGGTCACCGTGGGAAAGCATCGTCTTGATGACTTCCGGCAGTGCGATCAGGCGCAGCAGATTGGACACAGTCACGCGGGATTTACCCACGGCATCGGCCACTTGTTGCTGGGTCAGCTGGAATTCCTGTTGCAAACGCTGCAAGGCGATCGCTTCTTCGATCGGATTGAGGTCTTCGCGCTGGATGTTCTCGATCAACGCCATGGCGATGGCGGTTTCATCCGGCACATCACGCACCATCGCCGGGATGGTTTCCTTGCCGGCTTGTTGGCTCGCGCGCCAGCGGCGTTCGCCGGCGATGATTTCGAAGCGGCCGGCGCCAATCGGGCGGACCACGATCGGCTGCATCACTCCCTGGGCCTTGATCGAATTGGCCAGTTCTTCCAGTGCTTGTGGGTCCATGTCCCGGCGTGGCTGGTATTTGCCGCGCTGGATCAGGTCCAGGGGCAAGTGCTGCAGCTCGCGCTCGTCGGCCTGCACCGCTTGTTCTTCAAGCGATGTGACGGTCGGACCACTCAACAGTGCATCCAGTCCACGTCCGAGACCTCGTTTCTTGACGGCCATGGGGTTTCCTTAAGTTGGCTGGGCTGCAGCGGTGCGTGAATTGCGGCGCTGACGACGAACCATCTCGCCGGCCAGCGCCAGGTAGGCAATGGCGCCACGCGAAGTCTTGTCGTACGCCAACGCCGGCATGCCATAGCTTGGCGCTTCGGCCAGGCGGATGTTGCGTGGGATCACGGTGTCATACAGCTGATCGCCGAAGTGTTCCTTGAGCTGCGCCGATACGTCGTTCATCAGGCTCAGCCGCGGATCGAACATAGTCCGCAGCAAACCCTCGATCTGCAGGTTCGGGTTGAGCAGTTCAGCAATGCGCTTGATGTTATCCACAAGGTCGCTCAGCCCTTCCAGTGCGTAGTACTCGCACTGCATGGGAATGATCACCCCGTCGGCGGCCACCAACGCGTTGAGCGTAAGCATCGACAGCGACGGTGGGCAATCGATCAAGATGTAATCGTAATTCTCGCGGATCGGCGCCAAGGCGCTGCGCAGACGGCTTTCTTTCATCTGCATTTCCAGCAACACCACTTCCGCCGCGGTCAAGTCACGGTTGGCCGGCAGCAATTGATAACCGCCGTGCTCAGAATAGTGCATGGCCTGGCCAAGGTCGCACTCGCCAATCAGCAAGTCGTAGACCGAGTTTTCCAAGCCATGTTTATCCACACCGCTACCCATGGTGGCGTTGCCCTGTGGATCGAGATCGATCAACAGCACCCGGCGCTTGGTGGCGACTAGGGATGCTGCGAGGTTGATGCAGGTGGTGGTTTTACCCACGCCACCTTTCTGGTTCGCTATCGCGAATACCTTAGCCATTCTTGCTTGTGTTCCCAATCATGCCGTGCGGCGCAGTATCAGCAGATGGCGTTGGCCTTGGCAACCGGGTACGGCCAAGGCGTGTTCGCTATCGAGGTGGAAGTCTGCCGGCAATGCTAGCAGCTCGTCGCTTGGATGAACGCCCTTCATTGCCAGCCAACGGGTGTCACGGTCGCCCAGGTGGCGGGTCCAGTTGCTGAAGTTCTCCATGCTGCTGAACGCCCGGGAAACAATTCCGTTGAACGGCTGTTCAGGAGCGAAGTCTTCGACCCGGCTGTGGATAACTTGCAGGTTATCCAGTTTCAGTTCGAGTTTGACCTGGGTCAGAAAGCGAGTTTTCTTGCCGTTGCTGTCCAGGCAGGTCACTTGCGACTCGGGAAACAGGATCGCAAGGGGAATGCCAGGCATGCCGCCGCCACTGCCCACATCGAGCCAGCGGCCGTTTGTGACAAACGGCATTACGCTCAAGCTGTCGAGCAAGTGACGCGAGACCATTTCGTCGGGATTGCGTACCGCTGTGAGGTTGTAAGCCTTGTTCCATTTGATCAACAGGGCCAGATAACCCAGCAGCAATGCGTGCTGGGTTTCGGTCAAGTCCACGCCCAACTGGCGTGCACCTGTGGATAACTCTTCGGCGTGTTGCGAGGTGACCAACGAACTCAAGCGCTTTGCTCCAACTGACGGCCCGCGCCGCGTTTTTTCAAATGAATCATCAACAGCGAAATGGCTGCCGGGGTGACGCCGGGGATACGTGAGGCCTGGCCCAGGGTTTCCGGGCGAGTTATCCCCAGCTTGCTTTGGATTTCTTTCGACAGCCCGGAAATCCCGGTGTAATCGATATCCACAGGCAACTTGGTGTCTTCACTGGCGCGCAGACGAGCAATCTCGTCCTGCTGGCGATCAATGTAACCGGCGTATTTGGTTTTGATTTCGACCTGTTCGGCGACCTGTGGATCTTCTGCCCCCTGCCCCGTCACTTCGACCAAGCCAGCGTAGTCGATTTCCGGACGGGACAGCAGGTTCAGCAGGTTGTACTCATGGGTCAGCGGCGTGCCGAACTTTTCGGCAATTGCGTCGCCTTGCTCGGTACCCGGACGAACCCAGGTGCTTTTCAGGCGCTGTTCTTCAAGCGTAATGCTCTCGCGTTTCTTGCAGAAAGCGGCCCAACGCGCGTCATCGACCAAGCCCAACTCGCGGCCTTTTTCGGTCAGACGCAGGTCGGCGTTGTCTTCACGCAGGATCAGACGGTATTCCGCCCGCGAAGTGAACATCCGGTATGGTTCCTGGGTGCCTAGAGTAATCAGGTCGTCGACCAACACGCCGATATACGCTTCATCACGGCGCGGGCACCAGCTGTCTTTGCCCTGGGCGCGCAACGCGGCGTTGGTCCCGGCCAGCAAACCTTGGGCACCGGCTTCTTCGTAACCGGTGGTGCCGTTGATTTGCCCAGCGAAGAAAAGACCGCCGATCACTTTGGTTTCCAGGCTGTATTTCAGGTCACGGGGGTCGAAGTAGTCGTACTCGATGGCGTAGCCGGGACGCACGATGTGCGCATTTTCCATGCCTCGAATCGATTGCACGATCTGGATCTGCACATCGAATGGCAACGAAGTGGAAATCCCGTTCGGGTAAAGCTCATGGGTGGTCAAGCCTTCGGGCTCGATGAAGACCTGGTGACTTTCCTTGTCGGCAAAGCGATGGATCTTGTCTTCGATCGATGGGCAATAACGCGGCCCGATACCTTCGATCACCCCGGAGTACATCGGCGAACGGTCGAGATTAGCGGCAATGATTTCGTGGGTACGCGCGTTGGTATGGGTAATCCAGCAGCTCACCTGTTTCGGGTGCTGCTCCTTGGACCCCATGAACGACATCACGGGAATCGGCGTATCACCGGCTTGCTCGGTCATCACCGAGAAATCCACGGAACGCCCGTCAATACGCGGTGGGGTCCCGGTTTTCAGGCGACCGACCCGCAGCGGCAGTTCACGCAGACGTTGCGCCAGTGCAATCGATGGCGGATCACCGGCTCGGCCACCGGAATAGTTCTGCATGCCGATGTGGATAAGTCCACCGAGGAATGTACCGGTGGTCAACACCACGGATTCTGCGAAGAAACGCAGGCCCATCTGGGTAACTACACCGCGCACTTGATCCTGTTCGACGATCAGGTCATCCGCCGCCTGTTGAAATATCCACAGGTTCGGCTGGTTTTCCAGGGTTTCACGTACTGCCGCCTTGTACAGGATACGGTCGGCTTGTGCCCGAGTAGCACGCACGGCCGGGCCTTTGCGGCTGTTGAGCACGCGAAATTGAATACCACCCTTGTCGGTGGCCATCGCCATCGCGCCGCCGAGGGCGTCGATTTCCTTGACCAGATGGCTTTTGCCGATCCCACCAATGGCGGGGTTGCAACTCATGGCACCAAGGGTTTCCACGTTGTGCGTCAGCAACAGGGTTTTTACGCCCATGCGTGCTGACGCCAGTGCTGCCTCGGTACCGGCATGACCGCCGCCGATGACGATCACTTCAAAACGGGAAGGGAAATCCACCACGCACCTCGTGCCTGCTTAAGTAGGTAATTAGGAATTGATTGGTTGAGCTGGTTTTAGCGCTATGCCGGCAAGTATAGGGACTTAGCCCTCCCTAAAGAACCCTTTGCACAAAATTTAACCAGCTGTGGATGAATCACAGACAATAGAAATTAAAAGAGAGAAGTTTATTAAATCTTTGTTTTTATGTTTATTTCTACTGAGGCACATTTCTGTGGATAGATTGCTATAAGCCTTTATTTACGTAGTGTACAGCGCTTCAAAAGTCTGTGGTCATGTGCCAAGGAGGCCCTTGGATAAGTGCTTTAAGCCTGTGGATTAAATCGATGGTTATCCACAGAGGGGTTTTTACTCAGGTTTCAAGCCCTGTTATCAACTGGGCACAGGAGCGGTTATTCACAGGGCTTAATCCACAGAAATTCGCACATAAGGGCAAATCTCGGCCACGAGAAAGCCGCCAATGACTGGATGATGAGAAAGGGAAGGGTGGAACGAGAAAAAAGGACAGGCGCGAATGGCCTGTCCGTGAATCAAGAAGGGCTATTTACCAATGCAGAAACTGGAGAAGATCCGTCCGAGCAGGTCATCCGAGCTGAATGCTCCAGTGATTTCCCCCAACAGTTGCTGTGCTTGACGTAAATCCTCAGCCAGCAGCTCTCCAGCTCCCGCCAAGGTCAGTTGTGCCCGACCATGCTCCAACGCCGCGCTGGCATGACGCAGCGCCTCCAGGTGCCTGCGGCGGGCACTGAAGCTGCTTTCAGAGGTTTGCTCATAGCCCATGCAGGCCTTGAGGTGTTCGCGGAGCAATTCAAGACCATCACCCGCCGACTTGGCGCTCAGGCTGATGGTGACATGGCCGTCCTCACTGGTTTGCATCGCAATGGCTTCACCGGTGAGGTCAGCCTTGTTGCGAATCAAGGTGACTTTAGCCGGGTCTGGCCGTTGTTCGAGGAATTCCGGCCACAGGGCGAACGGGTCCACCGCCTCGGGCGCAGTGGCGTCTACCACCAGCAGCACGCGGTCGGCCTCGCCGATCGCCTTGAGGGCGCGTTCCACGCCGATTTTTTCCACCTGGTCATCGGTGTCACGCAAACCGGCGGTGTCGACCACATGCAGGGGCATGCCGTCGATGTGGATATGTTCGCGCAAGATATCCCGGGTGGTGCCGGCAATCTCGGTGACGATCGCTGCTTCCCGGCCCGCCAGGGCATTGAGCAGACTGGATTTGCCGGCGTTGGGGCGTCCGGCAATCACCACGGTCATGCCATCACGCAATAAGGCGCCCTGCCCCGCTTCGCGCAGCACTGTGGATAACTCGTCGCGGACTTTATCCAGCATCGCCAACACATGGCCATCGGCAAGAAAATCGATTTCCTCCTCGGGAAAATCAATCGCCGCCTCCACATAGATACGCAGGCTGATCAGTTGTTCGGTCAGGTTATGCACACGCAGGGAAAAGGCGCCCTGCAGGGACCGCAGCGCATTTCGCGCAGCCTGTGCAGAACTGGCTTCGATCAAGTCGGCAATAGCTTCAGCCTGGGCCAGATCGAGCTTATCGTTCAAAAAGGCCCGCTCGCTGAATTCTCCCGGTCGGGCCAGACGGCAGCCCAGTTGCAGGCAGCGTTGCAGCAACATATCCAGCACAACCGGGCCACCGTGGCCCTGCAGCTCCAAGACGTCTTCACCCGTGAACGAGTTAGGCCCAGGGAAATAAATCGCCAAGCCTTCATCCAACACGCTTTTGTCAGCATCCAGAAACGGCCCGTAATGGGCATAACGCGGCTTCAACTCGCGACCGCTGATAGCCTCAGCGACCTTGCCGGCGAGCGGTCCGGAGATACGAACGATACCGACACCGCCGCGACCTTGAGCGGTAGCGACAGCAGCGATGGTTTCACGAGGAGCGCTCATCAGCAGGTTCCAGAACAAAAGTGACGGAAAGCAAAACGCCCCACTAGGGGGCGTCTTGAGTGGTTATCCACAGAGTAAGTTACGCCACAGCTTTTTTGGTAGCCGCTTCGATCTTACGTGTGATGTACCACTGTTGAGAGATCGACAATACGTTGTTGACCACCCAGTACAGCACCAGACCAGCCGGGAACCACAGGAAGAAGAAGGTGAAGATGATTGGCATCATTTTCATTACCTTGGCCTGCATCGGGTCCGGCGGCGTCGGGTTCAGACGCTGCTGGATGAACATGGTCGCGCCCATGATGATCGGCAGGATAAAGAATGGGTCTTTGATCGACAGGTCAGTTATCCACAACATGAACGGTGCCTGGCGCATTTCCACGCTTTCCAGGAGTACCCAGTACAGCGACAGGAACACCGGCATCTGTACCAGAATCGGCAAGCATCCACCCAACGGGTTGATCTTCTCTTTCTTGTACAGCTCCATCATGGCCTGCGACATTTTCTGCCGGTCATCACCATGTTGTTCTTTCAGCGCGGCCAGTTTAGGGGCCACGGCACGCATGCGCGCCATCGACTTATAACTGGCGGCCGACAGCGGGAAGAAGATCCCCTTGATCAGCATCGTCAGGAAGATAATCGAGAAGCCCCAGTTGCCGACGATGCTGTGGATATGTTGCAGCAGCCAGAAGATCGGCTGGGCAATGAACCAGAGGATGCCGTAATCCACAGTCAGTTCCAGACCTGGGGATAACTCTTTCAGCACGGCCTGGCTTTTCGGGCCGGCATACAGAGTGGCGCTGGTTTCAGCCTTGGCACCTGGCGCAACGGTCAACGCCGGGCCAGTAAAGCCGATGATGTAGTTGCCCTGGCTGTCCTTGCGGGTTTGCACCAGGTTGGCATCGGCTTTGTTCGGGATCCATGCGGTCACGAAGTAGTGTTGCAGCCAGGCAACCCAACCGCCCTGGACGGTTTCTTTCAGTGCGCCCTTGTCGATATCTTTCATCGACACTTTTTTGTACGGCTCGTTACTTGTCCACAGGGCAGCGCCCAGGTAAGTCGCAGTGCCGGTGGCGGTGCTGGAAGAAGGATCGGAGCTGCCATCACGCTTGAGCTGGGCAAACAGGTTGCCGCTCCATGGTTTATTGCTTTCGTTGTCGATCAGGTAAGTGACCTTCAAGTCGTACAAACCACGGGTGAAGCTGAAGCGTTTGATGTAATTGACGCCGTCGAGGCTGAATTTCAGGTCGACGTTCAACTGGTTCTGGCCATCAGCCAGTTGATAAGTCTTCTGTTCGGTCGAATAAACCGGACGACCGGTAGCACGAGCATCAGGACCGTTGGTGCCGGTCAGGCCGCTTTGCGCCAGATAAGTACGCTCACCACCGTTATCGAACAGTTGGAACGGAACATCTGGATGGTCTTGGCGACGTGGATACAGCGGCAGTTTCAACTGCGCGATATCACCACCTTGTGGGTCGATAGCCAGGTCGAGCACATCCGTTTTGACATGGATGAGGTCTTTATTGGTGACCACTGGCGTTTCTAAAGGGGCGCTTGTCTCGCCATTCGCGCTGGGAACATCGGCACTCGCGGACGCATTGTTACCCAACGGAGTGTCCGGAATAGCCGGCGCAGCCTGATTGGTAGCAACATTCTGAGTCGGCAGGGCAGCCTGGCCGTAGTCCTGGTTCCACTTAAGAACCATGACATAGGACACGATTGCCAGGGCGACGATCAGGATCGTGCGTTTAATATCCATGATTACTCGGCCATCGAAGAAGAACGGGAGGTAGGGATAGGTGGAACCGGGTCATAACCACCGGGATTCCACGGATGACAGCGACCTAAACGACGAAAGGTCAGCCAGCCACCGCGCAGAAGACCATGATTTTCTATGGCCTCTAACGCGTAGCAGGAACAACTGGGGTAGAAACGACAGTGATCGGCCATCAGAGGACTAATGGCATAGCGATAAAACTGGATCGGAACGAGCGCCAGTTTACGCATCAAGGCTGTCTACCCCTACAGTTTCGGTGCTGACTGCTGGTGCTGGTTTGTTGGTACGCGCCAGACGTTTCCAGAGCTTGCCGAAATGCTGAATCAATTCGGGGTTTTCTACGTCCCCCAAGCCTTTGCGCGCGACGATAACAATATCCCAGCCAACCAGAGTGTCCTGGTGGAGGCGAAACGATTCGCGCATCAGACGCTTGAGGCGATTGCGCTCAACGGAGAGCTTTACGCTCTTCTTGCCGATCACCAACCCGAGACGGGGGTGATCCAGATCGTTGTTACGCGCAAGGAGCAGGAGATTTTTCCCCGGAACCTTGCCGGTGGGGGAGTCAAAGACTGCCTTGAAGTGCCGGGGAGTCAGCAAACGCTTTTCCCGACTGAAGTCCTGACTCACCACCAGTACCGGATTATCAAACTGCCAGACGCGCACGACCTTTGGCGCGGCGACGCGACAGGACAGCACGGCCGTTCTTGGTAGCCATGCGAGCACGGAAGCCGTGGGTACGGGCGCGTTTGATGGTGCTTGGTTGGAAAGTACGTTTCATGGCGTTGTTACCTGGTTCGTCCACAACGGGCCGGAATGGCCCCCGTTTTAAGAGACCGGCGATTCTAGAGAAAGCAAGCCTCTAGGTCAATTTCCAACCAGCTTTTCCTTGAATTAGATCTTTGATAGGCAATCAGCCCTTTTCTGTCCGCTGGGCTTTCACGAGCAATGCCATAGATATAAAAATAAAGAAGGAAGTTATTTAAAGCTTTTCTGTAAAGCTTATAAAAGCTAGGCAGGAATTCCTCTGTGGATAACTACCTTGAGCCCATATTCCACCTGATGTACAGAGAATGACAACATGGGGGAGAAACGGTGCTCTGCCTGTGCTGCGCTGTCGGATAAGCTGTGGGTGGAATGGGTTGTTATCCACAGGCCTGTTACCCACAGACTTTCGACCCCACTTGTGCAACGAGCTCAGGGGCGCTTATCCACAGAGCTTATACACAGACCATTGGTCGGCTTTATTCGCGTTAACACGTTGATTTTGGCCGGCCTGTGCGCAACCTACATGTGGATAAGTGGACGGCTGACCGCTACAATGGCGGCTGTTTTTGCCTCACCGGCTTTCAACTTAGGGGATCTCCGTGTCAGTGGAACTTTGGCAGCAGTGCGTGGAGCTTTTGCGCGATGAGCTGCCTGCCCAGCAATTCAACACCTGGATCCGTCCGCTACAGGTCGAAGCCGAAGGCGACGAGTTGCGCGTCTATGCGCCCAACCGTTTTGTTCTCGATTGGGTCAACGAGAAGTACCTGGGTCGCGTTCTCGAATTGCTCGATGAACATGGCAACGGCCTCGCGCCCGTGCTCTCCTTATTAATAGGCAGCAAACGCAGCTCTGCGCCTCGCGCTGCGCCTCGCGCTGCGCCCAATGCGCCGTTGGCGGCTTCCGCATCGCAAGCCCAGGCGGCGCCAGCGCCCGTCAACAACACGCCGGCTCCTGCGCCGACGCCTTCGAAATCACCGGCTCAGAAAAACCCGCCGGCCAATGAAGAGCCGTCTCGCGATAGCTTCGATCCCATGGCGGGTGCCAGCTCCCAGCAGGCACCTGTGCGTGCCGAACAGCGCACCGTGCAGGTCGAAGGCGCGCTCAAGCACACCAGCTACCTGAACCGCACCTTTACCTTTGAGAACTTCGTTGAAGGTAAATCCAACCAGCTGGCCCGCGCGGCCGCCTGGCAGGTTGCCGATAACCCCAAGCACGGTTACAACCCACTCTTCCTTTATGGTGGCGTCGGCTTGGGTAAGACCCACTTGATGCATGCTGTGGGTAACCATCTATTAAAGAAGAACCCGAATGCCAAGGTTGTCTACCTGCATTCGGAGCGCTTCGTGGCTGACATGGTCAAGGCCCTGCAGCTCAACGCTATCAACGAATTCAAGCGGTTCTATCGCTCCGTGGATGCCTTGCTGATCGATGACATTCAGTTTTTCGCCCGCAAGGAACGTTCCCAGGAAGAGTTTTTCCACACCTTCAATGCCCTGCTTGAAGGCGGCCAGCAGGTCATCTTGACCAGCGACCGCTACCCGAAGGAAATCGAAGGCCTGGAAGAACGCTTGAAGTCGCGCTTTGGATGGGGCCTGACCGTCGCGGTCGAACCGCCCGAGCTGGAAACCCGTGTGGCGATCCTGATGAAAAAGGCCGACCAGGCAAAAGTCGACCTGCCTCACGACGCAGCGTTTTTCATTGCCCAACGCATTCGCTCCAACGTGCGTGAGCTGGAAGGCGCGCTCAAGCGGGTCATCGCCCACTCGCACTTCATGGGCCGCGACATCACCATCGAGCTGATTCGCGAATCCTTGAAAGACCTGCTGGCGCTGCAGGACAAACTGGTGAGTGTGGATAACATCCAACGCACCGTGGCCGAGTACTACAAGATCAAGATTTCCGACCTGCTGTCCAAGCGCCGTTCGCGCTCGGTGGCACGTCCGCGTCAGGTGGCCATGGCACTCTCCAAGGAGTTGACCAACCACAGCCTGCCGGAAATCGGCGATGTCTTCGGTGGGCGCGACCACACCACGGTCTTGCACGCATGCCGCAAGATCAACGAACTTAAGGAATCCGACGCGGATATTCGCGAGGACTACAAGAACCTGCTGCGTACACTGACTACTTGATGACACCAGCGCAGCTTATTAAGGCAAGGGACTAGACCATGCACTTCACCATTCAACGCGAAGCCCTGTTGAAACCCCTGCAACTGGTCGCAGGCGTCGTCGAGCGCCGACAGACCTTGCCGGTGCTCTCCAACGTATTACTGGTTGTCGAAGGCCAGCAATTGTCCTTGACCGGTACCGACCTGGAAGTCGAACTGGTGGGGCGTGTGCAGTTGGAAGAGCCCGCTGAACCGGGTGAGATCACTGTGCCGGCGCGCAAGCTGATGGATATCTGCAAAAGCCTGCCGAACGATGCGCTGATCGACATCAAGGTCGACGAGCAGAAGTTGGTGGTCAAGGCCGGTCGTAGCCGCTTCACCCTGTCCACACTGCCAGCCAACGATTTCCCTACGGTCGAAGAAGGTCCAGGTTCGCTGACCTGCAGCCTGGAGCAAAGCAAACTGCGCCGTTTGATCGAGCGCACCAGCTTCGCCATGGCCCAGCAGGATGTGCGTTATTACCTCAACGGTATGCTCCTGGAGGTGTCGGAAGGCATTATTCGCGCCGTGGCCACCGACGGTCACCGCCTGGCCATGTGTTCGATGAAGGCCGATATCGGTCAGCCCGACCGTCACCAGGTAATCGTGCCACGCAAAGGTATCCTTGAACTGGCGCGTCTGCTCACCGAGCCGGAAGGTAACGTCAGCATCGTCCTGGGTCAGCACCATATCCGTGCCACTACCGGCGAGTTCACCTTCACCTCCAAGCTGGTTGACGGCAAGTTCCCGGATTACGAGCGTGTGCTGCCTAAAGGCGGTGACAAGCTGGTGGTCGGTGATCGCCAGGCCCTGCGTGAAGCGTTCAGCCGTACTGCGATTCTGTCCAACGAAAAGTACCGGGGTATTCGCCTGCAATTGGCCAACGGTCAACTGAAGATCCAGGCTAACAACCCGGAGCAGGAAGAAGCGGAAGAAGAAGTGGGCGTCGACTACAACGGCGGCTCGTTGGAAATCGGCTTCAACGTGAGCTACCTGCTCGACGTGCTGGGGGTGATGACCACCGAACAGGTTCGCCTGATT
This sequence comes from Pseudomonas extremaustralis, assembly GCF_900102035.1. Taxonomy (NCBI): domain Bacteria; kingdom Pseudomonadati; phylum Pseudomonadota; class Gammaproteobacteria; order Pseudomonadales; family Pseudomonadaceae; genus Pseudomonas; species Pseudomonas extremaustralis. Next base: position 4,945,123 of record NZ_LT629689.1, on the reverse strand, counting down.
CTGTCCGACTCCAACAGCAGTGCGCTGGTGCAAGAATCCGACAACGATGACTCGGCTTACGTTGTCATGCCGATGCGTCTGTAATCATGCTCAGCAGAAGCTAGATGTCCCTCAGTCGCGTCTCGGTCACCGCGGTGCGCAATCTGCACCCGGTGACCTTCTCCCCCTCCCCCCGCATCAATATCCTCCACGGCGCCAATGGCAGTGGCAAAACCAGCGTGCTGGAAGCTATTCACCTATTGGGACTTGCCCGTTCCTTTCGCAGCGCGCGCCTGTTACCGGTCATCCAATACGAGCAATTGGCGTGCACAGTTTTCGGCCAAGTCGAACTGGCGGAAGGTGGACACAGCAGCCTGGGAATATCCCGTGATCGTGGCGGAGAGTTTCAGATTCGGATTGATGGGCAAAATGCTCGCAGTGCCGCGCAATTGGCGGAAATCCTGCCACTGCAATTGATCAACCCGGACAGTTTCCGTTTGCTGGAAGGCGCACCGAAAATCCGCAGGCAGTTCCTCGATTGGGGAGTGTTCCACGTGGAACCGCGCTTCATGGCCACTTGGCAGCGCCTGCAGAAGGCCCTGCGGCAGCGGAACTCATGGCTGCGGCATGGTACACTTGACGCCGCTTCGCAAGCGGCCTGGGACCGGGAACTGTGCCTGGCCAGCGACGAAATAGATGAATACCGCCGCGCCTATATCAAAGCCTTGAAACCAGTCTTTGAACAGACCTTGAGTGAGTTGTTGGACCTCGAGGGGCTGACGCTGAGTTACTACCGTGGATGGGATAAAGAGCGTGAGCTGAGTGCAGTGCTCGCCACGTCCCTACAGCGTGATCAGCAAATCGGCCACACCCAGGCCGGCCCCCAGCGTGCTGATTTGCGCCTTAGATTAGGCGCCCATAACGCCGCGGATATCTTGTCTCGTGGCCAGCAGAAGTTGGTGGTGTGTGCATTGCGTATCGCTCAAGGGCATTTGGTCAGCCAAGCCCGGCGCGGTCAGTGTATTTATCTAGTGGATGACTTGCCGTCCGAACTCGACGAGCAGCACCGTCGCGCGTTATGCCGCTTGTTGGAAGACTTACGCTGCCAGGTGTTTATCACCTGTGTAGACCATGAATTATTGAGGGAAGGCTGGCAGACGGAAACGCCAGTCGCTTTGTTCCACGTGGAACAAGGCCGTATCACCCAGACCCACGACCATCGGGAGTGAAGGCATGAGCGAAGAAAACACGTACGACTCGACCAGCATTAAAGTGCTGAAAGGTTTGGATGCCGTACGCAAACGTCCCGGTATGTACATTGGCGACACTGATGACGGTAGCGGTCTGCACCACATGGTGTTCGAGGTGGTCGACAACTCCATCGACGAAGCTCTGGCCGGTCACTGCGACGACATCAGTATTATCATCCACCCGGATGAGTCGATCACCGTTCGCGACAACGGTCGCGGTATTCCGGTAGACGTACACAAAGAAGAAGGCGTTTCGGCGGCAGAGGTCATCATGACCGTGCTCCACGCCGGCGGTAAATTCGACGACAACTCCTATAAAGTCTCCGGCGGTTTGCACGGTGTCGGTGTGTCGGTGGTTAACGCTCTGTCTGAAGAGCTGATCCTCACCGTTCGCCGTAGCGGCAAGATCTGGGAACAGACCTACGTCCATGGTGTGCCACAAGAACCAATGAAAATTGTTGGCGACAGTGGATCTACCGGTACGCAGATTCACTTCAAGCCATCGGCCGAGACCTTCAAGAATATCCACTTCAGCTGGGACATCCTGGCCAAGCGAATTCGTGAACTGTCCTTCCTCAACTCCGGTGTCGGCATCGTCCTCAAGGATGAGCGCAGCGGTAAGGAAGAGCTGTTCAAGTACGAAGGCGGTCTACGTGCGTTCGTTGAATACCTGAACACCAACAAGACCCCGGTCAACCAGGTGTTCCACTTCAATGTCCAACGTGAAGACGGCATCGGCGTGGAAATCGCCCTGCAGTGGAACGACAGCTTCAACGAGAACCTGTTGTGCTTCACCAACAACATTCCTCAGCGCGACGGCGGTACTCACCTGGTGGGTTTCCGTTCGGCTCTGACACGTAACCTGAACACCTACATCGAAGCTGAAGGTTTGGCGAAGAAGCACAAAGTAGCCACCACCGGTGACGATGCCCGTGAAGGGCTGACGGCGATTATTTCGGTGAAAGTGCCGGATCCGAAGTTCAGCTCCCAGACCAAAGACAAGCTGGTGTCTTCCGAAGTGAAGACCGCCGTGGAACAAGAGATGGGCAAGTACTTCTCTGACTTTCTGCTGGAAAACCCGAACGAAGCCAAGCTGGTGGTCGGCAAGATGATCGACGCCGCGCGTGCCCGTGAAGCAGCACGTAAAGCCCGTGAGATGACCCGCCGTAAAGGCGCGCTGGACATCGCCGGTCTTCCGGGCAAGCTGGCTGACTGCCAGGAGAAGGACCCTGCCCTCTCCGAACTGTACCTGGTGGAAGGTGACTCTGCTGGCGGTTCCGCCAAGCAGGGTCGTAACCGTCGCACCCAGGCCATCCTGCCGCTGAAGGGTAAGATCCTCAACGTCGAGAAGGCTCGTTTCGACAAGATGATTTCCTCTCAGGAAGTCGGCACCTTGATCACGGCGTTGGGCTGCGGTATCGGCCGCGACGAGTACAACATCGAAAAACTGCGCTATCACAACATCATCATCATGACCGATGCTGACGTCGACGGTTCGCACATCCGTACCCTGCTGCTGACCTTCTTCTTCCGTCAGTTGCCTGAGCTGATCGAGCGCGGCTACATCTACATCGCCCAGCCGCCGTTGTACAAAGTCAAAAAGGGCAAGCAAGAGCAATACATCAAAGACGACGACGCCATGGAAGAGTACATGACGCAGTCGGCCCTGGAAGACGCCAGCCTGCACCTGAACGACGAAGCGCCAGGCATTTCCGGTGAGGCGTTGGAGCGTCTGGTCAACGACTTCCGCATGGTCATGAAGACCCTCAAGCGTCTGTCGCGCTTGTACCCTCAGGAACTGACCGAGCACTTTATCTACCTGCCAGCCGTCAGCCTGGAACAGTTGGGCGATCACGCAGCGATGCAGGATTGGCTGGCCCAGTACGAAGTGCGCCTGCGCACCGTCGAGAAATCCGGCCTGGTCTATAAAGCCAGCCTGCGTGAAGACCGTGAACGTAATGTCTGGCTGCCGGAGGTCGAATTGATCTCCCATGGTCTGTCGAACTACGTCACCTTCAACCGTGATTTCTTCGGTAGCAATGACTACAAAACGGTTGTCACCCTCGGCGCGCAACTCAGCACCCTGCTGGACGATGGTGCTTATATCCAACGTGGCGAACGCAAGAAGCAGGTCAGGGAGTTCAAGGAAGCACTCGAGTGGCTGATGGCGGAAAGCACCAAGCGCCACACCATCCAGCGCTACAAAGGACTGGGCGAAATGAACCCGGATCAGTTGTGGGAAACCACCATGGACCCGGCTCAGCGCCGCATGCTGCGCGTAACCATCGAAGACGCCATTGGCGCGGACCAGATCTTCAACACCCTCATGGGTGATGCGGTCGAACCCCGCCGTGACTTCATCGAGACCAATGCCTTGGCGGTGTCCAACCTGGACTTCTGATCAGGTGAAACCGCTGTCAAAAAAAGGCCAACGCTTGCTTAGCGTTGGCCTTTTTTATTGAGCGATGATCAAGGATTTCAAAAATGCTCCACGTGGAACATCAAGGGTCAGCTGTCCGTTGTAGACGCCACACTCTCCAAACGATACCCGTAGCCGTAGATCGTCAACAGCTGCCAACCCCGATCCGCCGTCAGCCCGAGTTTGTTCCGCAGCCGATAGATGTGTGTGTCCAGCGGTCGAGATGAGACCATTTCTTCGTGAGTCCAAAAACGCTCATAGAGGTATTCACGGGAAAGCGGTCGCGCCAGGTTGGCGAACAGGCAACTAGCCAGGCGATATTCGCGCTCGGTCAGATTGATCGGTTTGCCGGCGCGGGTGACAGTCAATTCGGCGTCATCGAAGATCAGGTCGTTAAAGCTTTGTACTTCCTGAGTCGTGGACTTTTGTAGGCCATGGCGGCGCAATACTGCGGTGACTCGGGCTTTGAGTTCGTTTGGGCGAAAGGGTTTACTGACGTAGTCGTCGGCGCCGCAGTTCAGGGCCGTGACGATGTCGGACTCAGCATCGCGGCTGGTCAACATGATCACGGCAGGAGGGGATTCCAAGTGTTCGCGCGCCCAGCGCAGCAATGCAAGACCGGTGATATCCGGCACTTGCCAGTCGAGTATCAGCAGATCAAAGGTTTCCCGGCGCAGCTGACGCAGCAGGTCTTCACCGCGCTCGAAGCAATGCAGTGACCAGGGCTGCTCTACGGGACTGGGGATCTGTCGCAGTGTCTGTTCCACCCGCTGCAACTCAGCAGGTTCGTCATCCAGTATTGCGACACGCATGTCGAGGTTCCTTTCTACTCACGATTTGGCAGCCGACGGCCTGTGAACACCGGGCACTTACTGCGCAGTTGCCGGCCGTTGAATCTGAAGAATTGTGGTCAGATTCAACGGCCCCTTGGATCTCTCGGTACGCTGATATCAAGGGCTGTTAACCCATTGAAAGATCTCGATACCTATCGGGCAAGATACCGGCTCCCGTTGCTAAGTAAAAGGATCAGCTGACGGTTGATGTCTGATGCCCAGCAGGGCGCCACCGATAAAGCCTTTATGAACATCAAGCAGGAAAACTTCTCCAGCGCGTCGAAAATGAGCTTCACTGGGCTCAAAGCTTCGTTCTATCACGGGCGTTTGTCGGCCTACGACGCGAACGGTCTGGAGGGAGAAACCGAGGTCTATGACATTTTCTATTAGCCACCGGCCAACCAGGTGCCTTGACCTATGATGCTCTGGGGCAAGCCCGAGAAACGCCAACCCACCCATGCCCAGCGCTTGTTCCACGGTCTGGTGCGTGAATGGTTGTGGATTGGTTTGCTGCTATTGCCGATCACGGCGTACTTGTCGCTGAGCCCCGGTCTCGCTTTGAACAATCCGTTGTATGACAGCCTTCGCCGGCTCACCCCGCTACCGGTAGATCCGAGAATCCTGTTGGTCACCATCGATGACCCAAGCCTCAAGAAACTTGGCCAATGGCCTTGGCCCCGCAGCGTGCATGCCGACCTGATCGACCGTCTGAGTGCCGCGCAACCGGCGGCGATCTTATTCGATGTGATCTTCAGCGAGCCCGGCGACCCCGCCAATGACAAACGCCTGGCTGATGCCGTATGCGATGCCGGGAATGTATTGCTGCCCTTGGCGCACGAAGGCGCCGCGAGCTACAGCCAATCCGGTACGCAAATGCTGCCGTTGCTCAAATGTGCCAAGGGCGTGGGGCATATCAACGTCGAAGCGGACAGCGACGGTGTCGTCCGCAGTTTGTATCTGCGTGAAGGCCCACCCAATGCCACAGCGCCACAACTGGCATGGCTGGCATACGAGCTGAGCGGCCTGCCGTCGTCGATGCCGGGAGAACCGTTGGTATCGGCTACTCAGGACTGGCATCGGGAACATAGGATTCGCATTCCTTTTATCGCGCCTCATATCCATTTTTCCAGCGTGTCCTACGTCAGCGTATTACACGGTGAAGTGCCCTCCGAGTTGCTGCGTGATCGCCTGATTCTGGTCGGGTCGACAGCCTCCGGAATGGGCGACCGCTTCGTCACACCGCTTTCCTCGACGGTGGGTACCACGGCAGGCGTGGAGATCCAGGCCAATGTACTCAATGGATTGTTGCAAGGACGCAGTGTCGTTGACCTTCCCGGGTGGCTGGCGGCGACCATGGCGACGTTGCTGGTCGCATTGTTGCTGGGCTTGCTGCTCTACCGTCCACGTTATGCGCTGTGGATGACCCTGGGCTGCATGACCGGCGCTTTGTTTGTGTCATGGGCTCTGTTGCGCCTGGGACACTGGTGGTCGCCGGCGGCGTGTCTGATTGGCTTACTCCTGAGCTACCTGATCTGGAACTGGCGCCGCCTCAGCGTGATCCTCTCCTATTTCGGCTGGGAACTGGCGCGACTGGACAACGAACCCAAGGTGCTGCCCGAGCGCCGTCGCGCGCCTGCGAGCAAGGGCGATGTATTACAGGCGCGTATTTTTGCCCTGGAGCAGGCTGTCAGTCGTACACGCGATACCCGCCGCTTTATGGCCGATGGCCTGGAGTGCTTGCCGGTGGCGACGTTGATCACTGATCCTCGGGGCAATATCTTGCTGGCCAACCGCATTGCCCGCGATGTGTTCGGCAACGACTTGGTGGGCGAAAACCTGCTGGAGCAATTGGCTGACCTGGGTTATCCACCGTTGCATAACGGTGTGCGCCCTGCCCTTTCAGCCTTGGAACTCGTCGAGTTTCGCGACATCCATCAACGCAGTCTGCGCATGGAATTGGCGCCGTTGCTGCCGGCTGAAGGCGATATCACCCTCGGCTGGCTGTTGAGCCTGACCGACCTGAGTAAGGAGCGCGACGCCCAGCAACACCGCGAGACCATGCTGCGCTTTCTATCCCATGATCTGCGCGCGCCACACTCGGCCATCCTCGCGCTGCTGGATGTACACCACAGTGAATCGCCGGTCTTCACGCTGATTGAGCAGCAGGTTCGGCGCGCCTTGAGTCTCACCGAGTCGTTCGTGCAACTGGCAAAGGCCGAAGCAGATGGCTACCAGTTCCAGCCGACCCTGTTCGCCATGTTAGTGATGGATGCTTTTGACCAGGTCTCGGTGATTGCCCAGCTCAAAGGTATTCATCTGGTCCATGACCTGGAGGAAGCCGACGAGGGCATGATTTTGGCTGACCAATCATTGCTTACGCGTGCGTTGTTCAACGTGTTGGAGAACGCGATCAAATACTCCCCGGCCGGCACCACGGTACGGCTGAGCCACAGCAGCGCACAAGGCTGGTTGGAATGCTGTATCAGCGATCAGGGCCCTGGGATTGCCGCTGAGGATTTACCCCAGCTGTTCAGCCAATACCGGCGATTCGATTCCGCCCAGGGCAGCGAAGGTTTGGGGTTGGGGCTGACCATGGTCAAGGCTGTTGTGGGGCGTCATGGTGGTCATATCAGTTGTGCAAGCATCGTCGGTAAAGGCACGACATTCAGCCTGCAACTGCCGCTGCTGGACGACTGAACGTCGTGCTTTTGTGCTGTGCATAAAAACCGGTCCAGGGGACCGGTTTTTTAATGCGGGAAAAACTTATGCACCTTTTCCGAGAATTTATGATTTTGTGAAATATGTAGATAAATCAGTTTGTTATGAGTGAAAAAAGGCAATTTGCCAACAAACCGTACACAGGTTATCCACAGATCCTCAGGCCACCGGTATATCCGCCGCTACCGGCTCCGGCGGCAGCGAACCCATGGCGCGTTGCTGGGCTTCATTCCAGGCTGCCGCACGGTCATTCAGTGCGGCAATGGCACGTGGTCCCTCGCCTTCGGCATACATCGGCTCGCCAATGATCACTGTGATCGTGCCTTCGCGTTTGGCCCAACCGGTCTTCGGCCAGAACTTGCCGGCGTTATGCGCGATCGGCAACACCGGCAGGTGGGCGTTGACCGCCAATGCGGTACCGCCGCGTGAGAACTTGCCTATGGTGCCGTAGGGCACGCGGGTACCCTCGGGGAAGATCAATACCCATACGCCATCCTTGAGCAGCTCGTCGCCTTTCTTGGCCACGTGCTTGAGCGCTGCCTTTGGGTTGTCGCGGTCGATGGCGATCGGGCGCAGCATCGCCATCGCCCAACCGAAGAACGGCACGTACAACAACTCACGTTTGAGCACCTGGCTCAGGGGCGAGAAGTACGCAGAAAGAAAGAACGTCTCCCAGGTGCTCTGGTGGTTCGACAGAATCACGCACGGCTGGTCCGGCACGTTTTCGGCGCCCTTGACCTCGAAACGGATATTGAGGAACACCTTGCTCAGCCACAACGCGCAGCGGCACCAATAGACGTTGATAAAACGATAGCGCGCCTTGAACGGCAGGAAAGGCGCGATAAAAAAGCTCAGGGTGCACCAGAGAAAGGAACTGGTGCCCAGCAGCAGGTAAAAGAAGAAGGTTCTGATGGCCTGCAAAATCGACATGGCGGCATTTACCGTTGCGGGACAATGCCCGCCTGTTAAAAAGCGCTCTCCCGAACAGTCCTTGGTCAGGAAGTCGAGGGCGGCTAGTGGTGGATAAGTTCTGCGGCAACCGCCGCCAGATCGTCAAAAATCAAGGTGCCTACCGGCAGGTTTTTCGCCTGGGTCTTGTCGCCTTTTCCGGTCTTTACCAAAACGGGCTGAGAGTCGACGGCTTTGGCCGCCTCCAGGTCACCGAGGCTGTCCCCGACAAACCATATCCCAGCCAGGGGCACCTTGTAATGTTCTGCAATAGTTTTCAACATGCCAGGCTTGGGTTTGCGGCAATCGCAACCCTCATCCGGTCCGTGGGGGCAATACACCACCAGCCCTACCTCACCGCCCTGCTCCGCTACCAGCGTACGCAAGCGCGCATGCATGGCGTCCAGAGTGGCGATGTCGTAGTAGCCGCGGGCGATGCCGGACTGGTTGGTGGCAACGGCCACTGTCCAGCCGGCTTTGCTCAACTGCGCGATGGCCTCGATCGCGCCGGGCAGTGGAATCCATTCCTCCACCGACTTGATGTACGCGTCGGAGTCGTAATTGATCACCCCGTCCCGATCGAGAATCAGCAGTTTCAGCATGTTCAGCCCAGCACGGAGATGTCAGCGATGTTGATGAACAGGCCGCGCAGACGCGCCAGCATGGCGTAGCGGTTTTTCCGCACGCCAGCGTCTTCGGCATTGATCATCACCGCTTCGAAGAACGCATCCACTGGCTCGCGCAAGGTGGCCAGGCGCGCCAGTGCTTCGGCGTAGTTGCGTTCCGCGATCAGCGGCTTCACCGCGTGTTCTGCCTTGGCGATGGCCGAGTTCAGCGAGAACTCCTTGGCATCGGCGAACAGGCCTGGGTCGACATCGGTGCTGCCCAGGCCTTCGGCCTTGCTCAGCAGGTTCGACACACGCTTGTTCACGGCAGCCAGGGCGTCGGCTTCCGGCAGTTTGCGGAAGGCCTGCACGGCTTGTACGCGCTGGTCGAAGTCCAGCGCCGAGCCCGGTTGCAGGGCACGCACCGACAGGTACACCGAAACGTCCACGCCTTCGTCTTCGTAACGCGCACGCAGGCGGTCGAACACGAACTCCAGCACTTGCTCGGCCAGGCCGGTTTGCTTGACCTTGCCGCCGAACTGGCCGACCGCGAACACCACGGCCTGGGTCAGGTCGAGGTCGAGCTTCTTGTCGATCAGGATACGCAGCACGCCCAGGGCCGCACGGCGCAGGGCATACGGGTCTTTGCTGCCGGTGGGCAGCATGCCGATGCCGAAGATACCGACGAGGGTGTCCAGCTTGTCGGCGATGGCCACGGCCGCACCGGTCAGGGTAGTCGGCAGCTCGGCACCCGCACCGCGCGGCATGTATTGCTCGTTCAGCGCCAGGGCGACATCGTCCGGCTCGCCGTCGTTGAGGGCGTAGTAGTAACCGGCAACGCCTTGCATTTCCGGGAACTCGCCGACCATCTCGGTGGCCAGGTCGCACTTGGACAGCAAGCCAGCGCGCGCAGCCCAGGCCGCGTCACCGCCAATGCGTGGCGCAATGTAGGCGGCCAGCTTGGAAACGCGAACGGCCTTGTCGTAGACGCTGCCGAGTTTTTCCTGGAACACCACGTTTTGCAGGCGCAGGTTGAAGTCTTCGAGCTTCTGCTTCTTGTCTTGCTTGAAGAAGAACTCGGCGTCGGTCAGGCGCGGGCGCACGACTTTCTCGTTACCGGCGATGATCTGCTGCGGGTCCTTGCTTTCGATGTTGGCCACGGTGATGAAGCGCGGCAGCAACTTGCCGTCCACGTCCAGCAGGCAGAAGTACTTCTGGTTGTCCTGCATGGTAGTGATCAGCGCTTCTTGCGGCACATCGAGGAAGCGTTCTTCGAACGAACACACCAGCGGCACCGGCCATTCAACCAGCGCGGTTACTTCGTCGAGCAGGCTTGGCGGCACGATGGCGGTGCCTTCCTGCAGGCGCGCCAGTTCTTCGGTGCGCTTGCTGATCAGTTCGCGACGCTCGTTGGCATCGGCCAATACGTAGGCCGCGCGCAGGTCGTTGAGGTAGTTGGCCGGCGAAGTGATGCGCACGCTTTGCGGATGATGGAAGCGGTGACCACGGGAGTCACGCCCCGCCTTCTGGGCGAGGATGGTGCAATCGATGACCTGGTCACCGAGCAGCATCACCAGCCACTGGGTCGGACGCACGAACTCTTCCTTGCGTGCACCCCAGCGCATGCGCTTGGGGATCGGCAGGTCGTTCAGGGAATCTTCGACGATGGTCGGCAACAGGCTGGCGGTCGGCTTGCCCTTGATGACTTGGCTGAAACGCAGTTTCGGGCCGCTCTGGTCGATCTCGCTCAACTCGACGCCACACTTCTTGGCAAAGCCCAGTGCCGCTTGAGTCGGGTTGCCTTCAGCGTCGAACGCCGCCTGACGTGGCGGGCCGTCGAGGTTGATGCTGCGGTCCGGTTGCTGGGTTTCCAGCGCGGTCAGCAACACCGCCAGGCGACGCGGTGCGGCGTAGACTTTTTTCGCTTCAAATTTCAGGCCGGCACTTTGCAGGCCTTTTTCGATACCGGCCAGGAACGCATCGGCCAGGGTATTCAGTGCCTTGGGTGGCAGCTCTTCGGTGCCCAGTTCAACCAGGAAATCTTGAGCACTCATTGCGCAGCCTCCAGCTTAGCCAACACTTCATCACGCAAATCCGGGGTTGCCATCGGGAAGCCCAGCTTGGCGCGCGCCAACAGATAGGCTTGGGCGACGGAACGCGCCAGGGTGCGAACACGCAGAATATATTGCTGGCGTGCGGTCACCGAGATCGCCCGGCGAGCGTCCAGCAGGTTGAAGGTGTGGGATGCCTTCAACACCATTTCATAGCTTGGCAGCGGCAGCGGCTGGTCGAGTTCGATCAGGCGCTTGGCTTCGCTTTCATAGAAGTCGAACAGTTCGAACAGCTTCTCGACGTTGGCGTGTTCGAAGTTGTAGGTCGACTGCTCCACTTCGTTCTGGTGGAACACGTCGCCGTAGGTGACTTTGCCGAACGGACCGTCAGCCCAGACCAGGTCGTAGACCGAGTCCACGCCTTGCAGGTACATGGCCAGGCGCTCGAGACCGTAGGTGATCTCGCCGGTCACCGGGTAGCACTCGATGCCGCCCGCCTGCTGGAAGTAAGTGAACTGCGTGACTTCCATGCCGTTGAGCCAGACTTCCCAGCCCAGGCCCCAGGCGCCCAGGGTCGGCGATTCCCAGTTGTCTTCGACGAAACGGATGTCGTGGACCAGCGGGTCGAGGCCGACATGTTTCAGCGAGCCGAGGTACAGCTCCTGGAAGTTGTCCGGGTTCGGCTTCAGGACCACCTGGAACTGATAGTAGTGCTGCAGACGGTTCGGGTTTTCGCCGTAGCGGCCGTCAGTCGGACGACGACTGGGCTGCACATAAGCGGCGTTCCAGGTTTCCGGGCCGATGGCCCGCAGGAATGTTGCGGTGTGGAAAGTGCCGGCGCCTACTTCCATATCGTAGGGCTGAAGTACCACACAACCTTGCTCGGCCCAGTATTGCTGGAGGGCGAGGATCAAGTCTTGGAAGGTACGCACGGCTGGCGTAGGCTGGCTCACGAAATTCACCTGTTACTTGGGCTGCGATTTAAAGAGCGGGAGTATACCCGATTCGGCCGCGCCACCATCCCCTGGAGCCTTATGCCACGCTGCTTTTGGTGTTCTGAAGATCCGCTGTACATGGCTTATCACGATCAGGAGTGGGGAACGCCGCTGCGCGATGCGCAGGGTTTGTTCGAGTTGCTTTTGCTCGAAGGGTTCCAGGCGGGCCTGTCCTGGATCACCGTTTTACGCAAACGTGAGCATTATCGGAAGGTCTTGTTCGGGTTTGATGCGCAGCGCCTGGCGCGGTTGACCGATGCCGAGATCGAAGCGTTGATGCTCGACCCGGGCATCGTGCGCAATCGCCTGAAGCTCAATGCCACCCGCCGCAATGCCTCAGCCTGGCTGGCGCTGGAGGACCCGGTGGGGTTGCTCTGGTCGTTTGTCGGCGGCGTGCCCAAGGTCAATCATTTCAAGGACCGCAGCGAAGTACCGGCGATTACCCCGGAGGCCGAGGCCATGAGCCGCGCCCTGAAAAAAGCCGGCTTCACCTTTGTCGGCCCAACCATTTGCTACGCGTTCATGCAGGCCTCGGGCATGGTCATGGACCACACCCAGGATTGCGACCGTTACGCGCAGTTGGCCAACGCCGGTTAGAATGCGCGCTTTGCGCACCACACACGATCAGGAGTGACCTGTGGAAAAGTTTAAAGGCGCCTTGCTGGTAGGCGCTCTTCGGTTGTTTGCCCTGCTGCCCTGGCGCGCGGTGCAAGCCGTGGGTTCGGCGATTGGCTGGATCATGTGGAAAACCCCCAACCGCTCCCGCGATACAGTGCGGATCAACCTCTCAAAATGCTTCCCGGACATGGACCCGGTCGAGCGCGAGCGCCTGGTGGGCCGCAGCCTGATGGACATCGGCAAGTCCCTGACCGAAAGCGCCTGCGCCTGGATCTGGCCGGCCCAGCGCTCCATCGACCTGGTGCGCGAAGTCGAAGGCCTGGAAGTGCTCCATGAAGCCCTGGCCTCCGGCAAAGGCGTGGTGGGGATCACCAGCCACCTGGGCAACTGGGAGGTGTTGAACCACTTCTATTGCAGCCAGTGCAAACCGATCATTTTCTATCGCCCGCCCAAGCTCAAGGCGGTGGATGACCTGCTACGCAAGCAACGTGTGCAACTGGGTAACCGCGTGGCGGCGTCCACCAAGGAAGGCATCCTCAGTGTGATCAAGGAAGTGCGCAAGGGCGGCCAGGTAGGTATTCCGGCCGACCCGGAGCCGGCGGAATCCGCGGGGATCTTCGTACCGTTCTTCGCCACCCAGGCGCTGACCAGCAAGTTCGTGCCCAACATGCTCGCAGGCCACAAGGCGGTGGGCGTGTTCCTGCATGCCCTGCGGCTGCCGGACGGCTCAGGCTACAAAGTGATCCTGGAAGCGGCGCCGGAAGACATGTACAGCACCGACACCGCCACGTCCTGCGCGGCGATGAGCAAGGTGGTGGAGCGTTATGTCGGTGCCTACCCGAGCCAGTACATGTGGAGCATGAAGCGCTTCAAGAAACGCCCGCCGGGTGAGGCGCGCTGGTACTGACCCATCGCTGACCCAAGGCCAATACAAAACCAAATGTGGGAGGGGGCTTGCTCCCGATAGCGGTGGCTCAGTCATATATGCATCGACTGACACTCTGCTATCGGGAGCAAGCCCCCTCCCACATTTTTTGCTCTACTCAAGCCTGGCGATCGAGTTTTTTCAGGAACACAGTCATTTCTTTCTCCGCCTGCTTGTCGCCATGGGCCTGGGCCGCTTCGATGCCTTTCTCCCAAGCCTGCCGCGCAGCGAGGCGATCGCCCAATCCGGCGTGCGCCTTGCCCAGCAGCTTCCACGCCGCCGAATACTTCGGATCAAACTCGACGCACTTGCGCAGATGCTCGGCCGCCTTGGCGTTGTCCTTCAGATCCAGATAACCCTTGCCCAAGCCAAAGCGCAGCAGCGAATTATCCACACCCTTGGCCAGCATCTTTTCAAGTGACTCAAGCATACGAAAAATCCTTATAGGCGCCGGCTTGCCGGCGATGACGCCATCAGAAAAAGCTCAGCCCCACGTGGAACAGTTTCTCCACATCGCGGATATGTTTTTTATCCACCAGAAACAGGATCACATGGTCACCCGTGGCGATCACCGTATCGTCGTGGGCAATGATCACCTCTTCATCGCGAATGATCGCGCCAATGGTGGTGCCCGGCGGCAAACCGATGTCGCGGATGGCCTTGCCGATGACCTTGCTCGACTTTGAATCGCCATGGGCAATCGCCTCGATGGCTTCCGCCGCGCCACGGCGCAGGGAGTGCACGCTGACGATATCGCCACGGCGCACGTGGGCCAGCAAGGTGCCGATGGTGGCCAGTTGCGGGCTGATGGCGATGTCGATATCGCCGCCCTGGATCAGGTCGACATACGCCGGGTTGTTGATGATGGTCATCACCTTCTTCGCCCCCAGCCGCTTGGCCAGCAGCGACGACATGATGTTGGCTTCGTCATCGTTAGTCAGGGCCAGGAAGATATCGGCGTCGGCGATGTTTTCCTCCATCAGCAGGTCGCGGTCCGAGGCGCTGCCCTGCAGGACTACGGTGCTGTCGAGGGTGTCGGACAAATGCCGGCAGCGTGCCGGACTCATCTCGATGATCTTCACCTGGTAGCGGCTTTCGATCGCCTCGGCCAAACGTTCGCCGATCTGCCCACCACCGGCGATGACGATGCGTTTGTAGGTCTCGTCGAGACGGCGCATTTCGCTCATTACGGCACGAATATTCGCCTTGGCGGCGATGAAGAAGACTTCGTCGTCGGCTTCGATCACCGTGTCGCCCTGGGGCAGGATCGGCCGGTCACGGCGGAAAATCGCCGCGACGCGGGTTTCCACGTTCGGCATGTGTTCGCGCAGCTGGCGCAATTGCTGGCCCACCAGCGGCCCGCCGTAATAGGCCTTCACGGCGACCAGTTGCGCCTTGCCGCCAGCGAAGTCGATCACCTGCAAGGCGCCGGGAATTTCGATCAGGCGCTTGATGTAGTGGGTTACCACCTGTTCCGGGCTGATCAGCACGTCCACCGGGATCGCGTCGTTGTCGAACAGCCCGGCACGGGTCAGGTACGCGGCTTCGCGCACGCGGGCGATCTTGGTCGGGGTGTGGAACAGGGTGTGGGCGACCTGGCAGGCGACCATGTTGGTCTCGTCGCTGTTGGTGACGGCCACCAGCATGTCGGCATCGTCGGCACCCGCCTGACGCAGCACCGTAGGAAACGACGCACGGCCCTGTACGGTACGAATGTCCAGGCGGTCGCCCAGGTTGCGCAGGCGTTCGGCATCGGTGTCGACCACGGTGATGTCGTTGGCTTCACTGGCCAAGTGTTCGGCGAGCGTGCCCCCGACCTGCCCTGCCCCAAGGATGATGATTTTCATCCGGTCACTCCCTTTGAACCGTTCAGCCGCGTGCGGCGGCGATCTTGATCAGTTTGGCGTAGTAGAAGCCATCGTGGCCGCCTTCTTGCGCCAGCAATTGGCGACCGTGGGGCTGCTTGATGCCGGCTGTCGTGGCGAGGTCCAACTCCCGTGCGCCGCTGGTGCGGGCGAGGAAGGCTTGGATAACCTCGGTATTTTCGGTCGGCAAGGTGGAGCAGGTGGCGTAGAGCAGGATGCCGCCGACTTCCAGGGTCGGCCACAACGCGTCGAGCAACTCGCCTTGCAGCACAGCCAGGGCGGCGATGTCGTCGGGTTGGCGGGTCAGCTTGATGTCCGGGTGACGGCGGATCACGCCGGTGGCCGAGCATGGGGCGTCGAGCAGGATGCGCTGGAAGGGTTTGCCGTCCCACCAGGTCGCGGTATCGCGGCCGTCGGCGGCGATCAGTTCGGCGCTGAGGCCCAGGCGCGCGAGGTTTTCCCGCACGCGCACCAGGCGCTTGGCTTCCAGGTCGACGGCCACCACACCGGCGAGGTCTTTCTGCACCTCGAGGATGTGACAAGTCTTGCCGCCGGGGGCGCAGCAGGCATCCAGCACCCGTTGGCCCGGTGCCAGGTCGAGCAGGTCCGCGGCCAGTTGCGCGGCTTCGTCCTGCACGCTGATCCAACCTTCGGCAAAGCCCGGCAGGCTGCGCACGTCGGCGGCGGCCTCGAGCACGATGCCATCGGTGCTGTACACGCACGGCTTGGCGGCGATGCCTGCATCGGTCAGCAATTGCAGATAGGCATCACGGCAGTGATGGCGACGGTTGACCCGCAGGATCATCGGCGGATGCGCGTTGTTGGCCGCGCAAATCCCTTCCCATTGTTCCGGCCAGAAGGCCTTCAGGGACTTTTGCAGCCAGCGCGGATGAGCGGTGCGTACCACCGGGTCGTGTTCCAGCTCCGCCAGCAGCGCTTCGCTTTCGCGCTGGGCGCGGCGCAGGACGGCGTTGAGCAGGGCCTTGGCCCAGGGCTTTTTCAGTTTCTCGGCACAGCCCACGGTTTCACCGATGGCGGCGTGGGCCGGTACGCGGGTGTAGAGCAGTTGATAAAGGCCCACCAGCAGCAGCGCTTCCACATCGGCGTCGGCCGCCTTGAACGGCTTTTGCAGCAGCTTGGCCGCCAGCGCCGACAGACGTGGCTGCCAGCGCGCGGTGCCAAAGGCGAGGTCCTGGGTGAAGCCGCGATCGCGGTCTTCGACCTTGTCCAACTGGGTCGGCAGTGAACTGTTCAGCGAAGCCTTGCCGTTGAGCACGGCGGCCAGGGCCTTGGCGGCGGCCAAACGCGGGTTCATTGGGCAGCCATCCCGAGTATCGTGCCCAGGGCAAATTTCTCACGGCGGCTGTTGAACAAATCGCTGAAATTCAGCGCCTTGCCGCCGGGCAATTGCAGACGCGTCAGACACAGCGCCTGTTCGCCGCAGGCCACCAGCAGGCCGTCCTTGCTGGCGCCGATGATTTCACCGGGGGCGCCTTTGCCTTCGGCCAGGGTCGCGGCCAAGACTTTCAAGGCTTCGCCATTGAGGGTGCTGTGGCAGATCGGCCATGGGTTGAACGCACGTACCAGGCGTTCCAGCTCCACGGCCGGGCGGCTCCAGTCGAGGCGCGCCTCGTCCTTGTTCAGCTTGTGGGCATAGGTGGCCAGGCTGTCGTCCTGGGTTTCGCCTTCCAGGGTGCCGGCGGCGAGACCGGCGATCGCCTGGATCACGACCGGTGGGCCCATCTCGGCCAGGCGGTCGTGCAGGCTGCCGCCGGTGTCTTCGGTAGTGATCGGGGTGCTGACTTTGAGCAGCATCGGGCCGGTATCCAGGCCGGCTTCCATGCGCATCACGGTCACGCCGCTTTCGCTGTCGCCGGCTTCCACGGCGCGCTGGATCGGCGCCGCACCACGCCAGCGTGGCAGCAGTGAGGCATGGCTGTTGATGCAACCCAGGCGCGGAATGTCCAGTACCGTTTGGGGCAGGATCAAGCCGTAGGCCACCACCACCAGCAAGTCCGGTTTCAGCGCGGCCAACTCGGCCTGGGCGTCGGCGTTGCGCAGGGTCGGCGGTTGCAGCACGGGAATGTTGTGCTCCAGTGCCAATTGCTTGACCGGGCTCGGCATCAGTTTTTGCCCGCGACCGGCCGGGCGATCCGGTTGGGTATACACCGCGACGATGTCATAAGGGCTGGCGAGCAGCGCCTTGAGGTGTTCGGCGGCGAATTCGGGGGTGCCGGCAAAAACAATGCGCAATGGCTCGGTCATGGGCGTTCTCGGTTAAAAGCAGTCACAAAAGAAAAAGGCTTGCCGCAGCAAGCCTTTGGAAGAGGGGCATCAAGCTTGCTGGCGGTGCTTTTTTTCCAGCTTTTTCTTGATCCGATCGCGTTTGAGCGTGGACAGGTAATCGACAAACAGCTTGCCGTTGAGGTGATCGCATTCGTGCTGGATACACACCGCCAGCAGGCCTTCGGCGATCAGCTCGTAGGGCTTGCCGTCGCGGTCCAGGGCGTTGATCTTCACGCGCAGCGGGCGCTCGACGTTCTCGTAGAACTCCGGCACCGACAGGCAACCTTCCTGGTATTCGCCCATCTCTTCGGTCAGCGGTTCAAACTCGGGGTTGATGAACACCCGTGGTTCGCTGCGATCTTCCGACAGGTCCATGACCACGACGCGCTGATGCACGTTGACCTGGGTGGCGGCGAGGCCGATGCCCGGGGCTTCATACATTGTTTCAAACATGTCATCGACCAACTGACGAACCTTGTCGTCCACTACGGCCACCGGTTTGGCGATCGTGCGCAGGCGCGAGTCGGGGAATTCGAGGATGTTCAAAATAGCCATAAGCGTAATTGCTGCACATGTGAGGTAAAGGCAAATCGGCGTTGGGATGGACCCAAACGGCCGGTGTGAAAGCTTCAAAAGCCGCGAAGGCTATGCATTTCACGCGAACGCACATAATAAAGGAGATTCACCCCATGAGGAAATCGCTACTCGTCTTGCTGCTGTGGGCCCCCTTTGCCATGGCCCTGCTCCCTGCGCCCGGCCAGCGCCTGGATCAATCGACGCAACAGGCCATCCAACGCTTTTTGTTACACAACCGCATCCTGGATACGGCGCTGGACCTGGACAGCGCGCCTTACATCGTTGCGGCAGAGTCAGGCCGGGTATTGGGCGCCCATGGCGAG
Source organism: Pseudomonas extremaustralis (assembly GCF_900102035.1). Lineage (NCBI taxonomy): Bacteria > Pseudomonadati > Pseudomonadota > Gammaproteobacteria > Pseudomonadales > Pseudomonadaceae > Pseudomonas > Pseudomonas extremaustralis. Next base: position 4,926,732 of record NZ_LT629689.1, on the reverse strand, counting down.
CGTGTCCACGCTCGAGGCGTTCTGGACGCGAGCCAGCCAGACTACGGGATCTTTCGCCGTGGCAAGGTCTACACCGACCCCGATACCCAGGAAGTGTTGGGCATCAATGCCGACGACATCGGTACCGCACGCTTTGTGATGGCCGGCGACCTCACGACCCTGGTCGTGCAACGGGTGACCCAGGAAGTACGCCCCGGCGACCGCTTGCTGCGCAGCCCAGCGCCGGTTGAACCGATGAACCTGCAAACACCTGACTCCGCGCCCTTTATCCAGGGACACATCATCGACATCCCCAAGGGCGTTACGCAGATCGGCGTGCTGGACGCGGTGACGCTGAACAAAGGTCGGCGCGATGGGCTGGTCGAGGGCCAGCGGCTTACCGTGATCAAAGCCGGCGCCAGCGTTCGGGACACGCTCGCTGGCGGCCTGGTCAAACTTCCCGATGAGCCCGCCGGCACCCTGCTGGTGTTCCGCACCTATGAAAAACTCAGCTATGCCCTGCTCCTCAGTGCCTCACGGCCGCTGGCGGTGATGGACCGTTTCGAGACGGCCGATCAAGCGCAATAAATAGGCTGCTAAATAAGTTACCAACAGAGTTATCCACAGCTTGTTCAGGTCAAGGATGATCAGATGTCTCCGACAAAAAACTTCGAAATTTCTCCGTCAGAACTGGAGGCCAGACTACGTTTGCACCGGCTGCCGGAGGTGGGGCCGAAGCGTTTTCGCTTGCTGATTGAAGCCTTCGGCTCCGCCTCAAAATCCCTCAGCGCGCCTGCCAGTGCGTGGCGTTCACTGGGTTTGCCGGCCATCAGCGCAGAGGCGCGGCGCAGCCCCGAAGTCCGTGATGGCGCCAGCGTCGCACTGGCATGGCTGGAGCAGCCGGCCCAGCATTTGCGGATGTGGGACGAGCCGGATTACCCCGCACTGCTCGCCCAGATCGACGATGCACCGCCGCTGTTGTTCGTCGCCGGTGACCCCGCGCTGCTGGAAAAACCGCAACTGGCGATGGTCGGCAGCCGCCGCGCGTCACGCCCGGGCATGGACACCGCCGCCGCCTTTTCCCGCAGTCTGGCGAGTGCCGGTTTTGTCATCACCAGCGGCCTGGCATTGGGCATTGACGGCGCGGCCCATCAAGCCGCATTGGAGGTGGGCGGACAGACAATCGGCGTGCTTGGCACCGGCCTGCAGAATTTTTATCCACAACGCCATAAAAAGCTCGCCGCCGCGATGATTGCCCAGGGCAGTGCGGTCGTTTCCGAGTTCCCGCTGGATGCCGCGCCCCAGGCCGGCAATTTTCCTCGGCGCAATCGGATCATCAGCGGCCTGTCCCTGGGCGTGTTGGTGGTGGAAGCCAGCATCGCCAGCGGGTCGTTGATCACTGCGAAACTGGCGGCCGAACAAGGGCGCGAGGTCTATGCGATTCCAGGCTCCATCCACCACCCCGGCGCCAAGGGCTGCCACCAATTGATCCGTGACGGCGCGATGCTGGTGGAGACCATCGAGCACATCCTCGAGGGGTTGCGCGGCTGGCAGGCGTTGTCACGTCCGGCGCCGATGCCGGTGATTCATCCGCTGGTGGCGCTGCTGCATGCGGCGCCGCACAGCAGTGAAGCCTTGGCGATAGCCAGCGGGCGGCCCTTGTCCCAAGTGTTGGCGAGCCTGACGGAGCTGGAGCTTGAAGGCCAGGTCATCTGCGAAAACGGGCGCTGGCTTGCGCGCTGCTAGGTTTTGTAACGAACATCGGTAAACTGCGCAGAGCTTTAGTCCGGAGAGTGAGCAATGGTCAACAGGTGGCGTGTGCTGGAAGCCGCACGGGAAATTCGCGCTGGTGCGGTGATTGCCTATCCAACCGAAGCGGTGTGGGGTTTGGGCTGCGATCCGTGGAACGAAGCTGCGGTGGACCGTTTGCTTGCCATCAAGAACCGTTCGGTGGACAAGGGCCTGATCCTGGTGGCGGACAACATCCGCCAGTTCGATTTTCTCTTCGAAGATTTCCCTCAAGACTGGATCGACCGCATGGCCAGCACCTGGCCAGGGCCGAATACCTGGCTGGTGCCCCATCAGGATCTGCTGCCGGAATGGGTGACTGGCGTGCACGACACTGTCGCGTTGCGAGTCACCGATCATCCGCTGGTGCGGGATTTATGCTCGTTGGTCGGGCCGCTGATCTCCACCTCGGCCAACCCGCAAGGCCGCCCGGCGGCGCGTACGCGGATTCGCGTGGAGCAATATTTCCGTGGCCAGGTGGACCTGGTCTTGGGAGGCGCCCTGGGCGGGCGCAAGAACCCCAGCCTGATTCGCGATCTGGCGACGGGCAAGGTGGTGCGGCCTTCCTGATGGAAGGCCGTAGGGCTTAAGGCAAGAGGATGGTCGACCCGGTGGTGCGCCGCGCCGACAACTCCGTCTGTGCCTTGGCCGCGTCCGCCAGCGAGTAGCGCTGGTTGATATTAATGTGCACTTTGCCGCTCTTGATCATCGAGAACAGATCATCGGCCATCGCCTGCAGATTCTTGGGGTCGCTGGTGTAGGTCGCCAGAGTGGGGCGCGTCACGTACAGCGAGCCCTTGGCCGCCAGGATCCCCAGGTTCACGCCGTCCACTGCGCCCGACGCGTTACCGAAACTCACCACCAACCCCCGTGGCGCCGCGCTGTCCAGTGATGTCAGCCACGTGTCCTTGCCGACACCGTCGTACACCACTGGGACTTTCTTGCCGTCGGTCAATTCCAGCACGCGTTGTGCGACGTTTTCCTTGCTGTAATCGATGGTTTCCCAGGCGCCGAGGGATTTGGCCTGGGCGGCTTTTTCCGGCGAGCTTACGGTACCGATCAATTTAACCCCCAATGCCTTGGCCCATTGGCACGCCAGGGAGCCCACGCCACCGGCAGCGGCGTGGAACAGAATGGTTTCGCCGCCCTTCAACTCGTAAGTCTGGCGCAGCAGGTACTGCACGGTCAGGCCCTTGAGCATGGCGCCGGCGGCCTGTTCGAAGCTGATTTCATCCGGCAGGTGCACCAGGTTCGCGGCGGGCAGCACATGCAGCTCGCTGTAGGAGCCGAGCGGGCCAGTGCCGTAGGCCACGCGATCGCCGACCTTGAATTGAGTGACTTCGCTGCCCACCGCGTCGACCACGCCGGCACCTTCGGTGCCCAGGCTCGATGGCAGGGCTGGCGGCGCATATAAACCACTGCGGAAATAGGTCTCGATGAAGTTCAGGCCAATGGCTTGGTTACGCACTCGAACCTGCTGTGGGCCAGGTTCTGCCGGCGTGTAGTCCACATACTCAAGCACCTCGGGGCCACCATGGGCACTGAACTGGATACGTTTGGCCATTTGCACTTCTCCTGGGTTCGAATTTGCGTAGCGCCCTATCGGACTCCTAAGCTTGATCTTCGTCAACTGTGGCGCACCTGAGTGCGGTGGTATCCTGTGCGCCCATTTGCCGCCGACGCCCAATGGCCTCGCGTAGCTTTGCCCGATTCAAGGTGATGCCATGACTACCCGCACCGAGGCTGTAAAGGCCTACCTGCTTGACCTGCAAGACCGCATTTGCAGCGCCCTGGAAACCTTCGAGGCGGACACACGCTTTATCGAAGACGCCTGGACCCGGCCAGCCGGCGGCGGCGGTCGCACCCGTGTGATCGAAAACGGTTCGGTGATCGAAAAAGGCGGCGTCAACTTTTCCCACGTGTTCGGCAGCGGCCTGCCACCGTCCGCCAGCGCGCATCGGCCCGAGCTGGCCGGTCGCGGCTTCGAAGCCCTGGGCGTGTCGCTGGTGATTCACCCACACAACCCCCATGTACCGACTTCCCACGCGAACGTAAGGTTTTTCATCGCTGAAAAAGAAGGCGAAGAGCCGGTGTGGTGGTTCGGTGGCGGTTTCGACCTCACGCCCTACTACGGCAACGAGGAAGACTGCATTCACTGGCACCGCGTCGCCGAGCAGGCCTGTGCGCCCTTCGGCCCGGACGTTTACGCGCGCTACAAGGCCTGGTGCGATACCTATTTCCACATCAAGCATCGCAACGAACCACGTGGCATCGGCGGCCTGTTTTTCGATGACTTGAACGAGTGGGACTTCGACACCTGCTTCGCGTTTATCCGTGCCATCGGCGATGCCTACATCGACGCCTACCTGCCGATCGTGCAGCGCCGCAAGGCCACTGCCTACACGGAGCAGCAGCGCGAATTCCAGGAATTCCGCCGGGGCCGCTACGTTGAATTCAACCTGGTCTACGACCGCGGCACTCTGTTTGGCCTGCAGTCGGGCGGGCGTACCGAGTCGATCCTGATGTCGCTGCCACCCCAGGTACGCTGGAGCTACGACTGGAAAGCCGAGGCCGGCAGCGAAGAAGCGCGCCTCACCGATTACTTCCTGCAAGACCGCGACTGGCTGGGCGTGGCTACGCCCAAGGCGGCTGTCTGATGGACCGCTATGTCGTATTCGGCAACCCGGTCGGTCACAGCAAGTCGCCGCTGATTCACCAGATGTTCGCCGAGCAGACCGGCGAGCAACTGGACTACAGCGCTCAGCTCGCGCCACTGGAGGATTTCATCGGGTTTGCCCGTGAGTTCTTTCAGCAAGGCCGTGGCGCCAATGTCACGGTGCCGTTCAAGGAAGACGCCTACCGCCTGGCCGACACCCTCACCGCCCGCGCCGAGCGCGCCGGGGCGGTGAACACCTTGAGCAAGCTGGCCGATGGCAGCCTGTTGGGCGATAACACCGACGGCGCCGGGCTGGTGCGTGACCTCACGGTAAACGCCGGGCTGGACTTGAAAGGTAAACGCATCCTGTTGCTCGGCGCCGGTGGCGCGGTGCGGGGGGCGTTGGAGCCACTGCTGGCCGAGCGGCCAGCGTCGCTGATCATCGCCAACCGCACGGTGGAAAAGGCCGAAATGCTCGCCGAGTTGTTCGACGATCTGGGCCCGGTGTCCGCCAGTGGTTTCGACTGGCTGTGTGAGCCGGTGGACGTGATCATCAATGCCACCTCCGCCAGCCTGTCAGACGATGTACCGCCGATTGCCGGCAGCCTGATCGAACCGGGCAAGACGTTTTGCTACGACATGATGTACGCCAAGGAACCGACCGCCTTCTGCCGCTGGGCTACCGAGCACGGCGCTGCGGTGGCGATGGATGGTCTGGGCATGTTGGTGGAGCAGGCGGCCGAAGCGTTCTTCCTGTGGCGCGGTGTGCGCCCGGATTCGGCGCCGGTGTTGGCGGAACTGCGTCGACAGCTGGCGCAATAGTCAGTCTTCGAAATGGATCGGGCAGTGTTCTGCCCCTTCCAGCTTCTTCAATTCCTCAACCACCTGGGGCCTGGCCCGGCGCAAGGTCAGGCTACGTCCCAAGCCCTTCAAGCGACGGGCTTCCTGGTGCAGCATTTCCACCCCGGAATAGTCGATAAAGTTGATCTGCTGGGCCTCGATCACCACCCGCTTGCCCTGCAGACTGTGCAGGCGTACTTGCAGGTAATAGCTGGCGCCGAAAAAAATCGAGCCACCGACGCACAACACGTCCTCTTCCCCCTCCCGCCATTGCTGAACCCGTGGTTGCGACGTGCGCTTGAGGTAGAAAAACAACGACACCAGCACGCCCGCATAAATTGCTGTCTGCAATTCCAGCAGCAAAGTGGCGACGCAGGTCAGGCCCATCACCACGAACTCGGCGCGGCTGACCCGGAACAAGGCGCGAATGCCGCGATGATCCACCAGACCCCAGCAAATCAGGAGGATGCTCGCGGCCATGCTCGGGATCGGAATATGCGCGATCAATGCCGCGCCAAACAGGGCGAACAGCGCCACCCACAACGCTGAAAACACCCCGGCCAATGGCGAACAGGCCCCGGCTTCGTAGCTGAGACCGGAGCGGGTAAAGGAACCGGACGACAGGTATCCGGAGAAAAATCCGCCGACGATATTGGATAAACCCTGGGCCCGAACTTCCTGGTTGGCGTCGAGCAATTGCTGCGAGCGCATCGACAGCGAGCGGGCGATCGACAGGCTGGTCACCAGCCCGAGCATGCCCACCGCCACGGCGCTCGGCAGCAGGCGCAGGATCATGTCCAGGTCCATCGGCAACGGGCTGAACGGCGGCAGTTTGCCGATAAACGCACTGACCCGCGCCACATGGCCGAACATTGCCGGCCACAGCCAGACGACCAGGCTGCCCAGGGCCAGGGTGATCAGCAGCGCCGGCCAACGGGGCGCCAGGTATTTGAGCAACACGCCCACCAGCAAGGTGCCCAAGCCCAGGGCCAGGGAGGCGTGGTCCCACTCACCGCCATGCTCGATCAACGCCAGCAGGCTATTGATCGCCGTGGCCTGGCTTGGCAAATCCAGCCCCAGCAGGTTGGGCAACTGCCCCAGGGCAATCACCACGGCAGCGCCGAGGGTGAAGCCCAGCACCACCGAGTGGGAGACAAAATTCACCAGGGCGCCGAAGCGCAACAAGCCCAGCAGCCACTGGAACACTCCGGCGAGGAAGGTGAGCAACAGGATCAAGGTGATGTAGTCCTGGGAGCCCGGCACCGCCAGAGGACTGACGCTGGCGTAGAGCACGATGGAAATCGCCGCCGTGGGCCCGCAGATCAGGTGCCAGGACGAACCCCAGAGGCAGGCGATCAATACCGGAATAATCGCAGCGTACAAGCCGTACTCCGGTGGGAGACCGGCGATGAGGGCGTAGGCAATCGACTGCGGCAAGGCCAGCACCGCGCCACTGAGACCGACCATCGCGTCCCGACCGAGGCTGGCGCGGGTCTGGCGCGGTAGCCAGGCAAGGAAGGGGAAGAGCGTGTGGCGATTGGGCCTTTGCATCGCAAACTCGGGTAGAAAGGTTTGGCTAAGGGTATCAGTACGCACCGGCTTTTGTGGGAGGGGGCTTGCTCCCGATCGCGGTGAGCCCCCTCCCACATTGGTACAGTGCCCGGCGTTAGAGCTGGGCTTTTACGGCCGCCAGTGCATCCTGGCCATCCACGGTTTTCACGCCGTCGAGCCATTTATCCAATACCGCCGGGTTCGCCTTGATCCACGCCTTCGCCGCCGCCGCGTTGCTGACCTTTTTATTGACCACCTCGGCCATGATGCTGTTCTCCATCGCCTGGGTGAAACTCAGGTTGGTCAGCAGTTTTCCGACGTTGGGGCAGGCTTGTGCATACCCCTTGCGCGTCAAGGTGTACACGCTGCCGGTGTCGCCGAAGTACTTTTCGCCGCCCTTGAGGTAATGCATGTTCAGTTGCACGTTCATCGGGTGTGGGGTCCAGCCGAGGAAGGTGACGAAACGTTGCCTCTTCACCGCCCGCGACACTTCGGCGAGCATCGCCTGTTCGCTGGACTCGATCAGCTTCCATTGGCCGAGGTCGAAGTCGTTCTTCTTGATGATCTCCTGCAACGAGAGATTGGCCGGCGCGCCGGAGCCGATGCCGTAGATTTTCTTGTCGAACTTGTCGGCGAATGTATTCAGGTCCTTGAAGTCACGCACGCCGGCGTCCCACACGTAATCCGGCACGGCGAGGGTGAATTCGGTGCCGTCGAGGTTCTTCGCCAGTTGCACCACCTCGCCATTGGCCACGAACTTGTCGTAGAAGCCCTGCTGCGCCGGCATCCAGTTACCCAGGAACACGTCCACCTGACCGTCCTTGAGCCCGCCAAACGTGATCGGCACCGCCAGGGTGTCGACCTTGACCTTGTAGCCCATGCCGTTCAACAGAAAAGCGGTGATGGCATTGGTGGCGGCAATGTCGCTCCAGCCCGGATCGGCCATCTTCACCGTCCCGCAACTGGCGTCCGCGTACACATGGGCGCTGCTCAACGCCAGCAGCCCCAGCACTACAGTCAATTTTTGCATGGCCTTCCCTCTGATTTATTGGTCTTGGCAGGGTTGTGGATAACGTGCCTTGCGCTCCAGATCGTCGAGGTCGATATGGTTGCGCATGTATTGCTGACTGGCGTCCACCAGTGGCTGGTGATCCCAGCTCTTCAGCTTGCCCTGGGTCAGCGCCTCGAACACCAGGCGACGACGGCGTTGGCTGGCGAGCACCTGCTGGTGGATCGCCGGGATGTCCCATTTGGCCCGCGCTTGCGCCAGGAAGGCGTCGAACAGTGCCCGATGCGGCGGCGACTGGCTGAGTTCTTCCTGTTCCCGTGGGTCGTTGTGCACATCGAACAGCAGGCAGGGGTCGTCTTCGCTGTAGATGAATTTGTAGGCGCCTCGGCGAATCATCATCAGCGGGCTGAGGGTGCCTTCGGCCATGTACTCGCCGAACACTTCGTCGTGGCCGCCCTGCCCTTGCAAGTGCGGGACCAGCGAGCGGCCGTCCAGCGGCAGGCGTGGGTCGAGCTCGCCGCCGGCCAGTTCCACCAGGGTCGGCAGCAGGTCGGCGGTGGAGACAGCCTGGGTCACGCGGCCCGGCGCGAATTGCCCCGGCGCACAGACCAGCAGCGGCACGCGGGCGGCCATTTCGAACCAGTGCATTTTGTACCAGAGGCCACGCTCGCCGAGCATGTCGCCGTGGTCGCCGGAGAAGATGATGACGGTGTCGTCGGCCAGGCCGGTATCTTGCAGGGTTTGCAGGAGTTTGCCGACGTTGCTGTCGATATAGCTGCAAGCGCCGAAGTAGGCGCGGCGCGCGTCGCGGATTTTGTCCACCGGCAGCGGCTTGTCCCACAGGTCATAGACCTTGAGCAGACGCTGGGAATGCGGGTCGAGATCCTCTTGCTTCGGCGTCGTAGGCAAGGGGATGTCGCTGTCGTCGTACAGATCCCAGAATGGCTTGGGAATGGTGTACGGGTCGTGGGGATGGGTCATCGACACGGTGAGGCAGAACGGTTGGTCGCCGTCTTGGCGAATGTGGTCGAACAGGTACTGCTGGGCCTTGAACACCACCTCTTCGTCGAAATCCAACTGGTTGGTGCGCACGCACGGCCCGGCTTGCAGCACCGAGGACATGTTGTGGTACCAGGTGGGACGCACATCCGGTTCGTCCCAGTTCACTGCCCAGCCATAGTCGGCGGGGTAGATGTCACTGGTCAGGCGTTCTTCGTAGCCGTGCAGTTGGTCCGGCCCGCAGAAATGCATCTTGCCCGACAGCGCGGTGCGATAGCCGAGGCGCCGCAGGTAGTGGGCATAGGTCGGTACATCGGCGGGGAAATCTGCTGCGTTATCGTAGGCCCCGATCTTGCTCGGCAACTGGCCGCTGACCAGGGTGAAGCGCGACGGCGCGCACAGCGGGCTGTTGCAGTAGGCAGCGTCGAACACCACGCCCTGTGCGGCCAGGCGGCTCAGATTCGGCAACTTGATCGGGGACGGTCCATAGATCGGCAACATCGGCGCGGCCATTTGATCGGCCATGATGAAAAGAATGTTCTTGCGCTTCATGGGGCTTCGGCATTCCATAGGCAGTGTTTATGCGAATGAGCATGCGGCCCATGGAAAATGGGGTAAAGCCCATAAGCGGCAATGTCTAGGATAAGCACAGCTTATGTATGAAGCCCTTGGCGATGTATCCCTCGATTTGCTCCGCGCCTTTGAAGCCGCGGCGCGCCACCGCAGCTTTACCGCGGCTGCGATGGAACTGGGCACCACCCAGCCGGCCATCAGCCAACAGATCAAGCGCCTCGAAGAGCAATTGGCGATCCGTCTGTTCGACCGCATCTACCGTGGTATCGAGCTGACCGACGCCGGCGCCGTGCTGTTCGAACATGCGCAAAGCGGTTTGCAGGCCATCAACCGGGGCTTGAGCGCGATCACCCAGCAGGACCAGCACGAAGTGCTGCAAGTGGCCACCGACTTCGCCTTCGCCGCCTATTGGCTGATGCCGCGCCTGCATCGCTTCCACGCCGCCAACCCCCAGGTGGACGTGAGCCTGGTGACCAGCGAGCGTAATCACGCGACCCTGCGCAGCGATATCGACGTCGCGGTGTTGTTTGGCGACGGCCGTTTCAAGCAGGGCGAGAGCCTGTGGCTGTTCAACGAGGAAGTGTTCCCGGTGTGCAGCCCGCAGTGGCTCAAGGACCGGGCAACGCCCCTGACCCTGGCCAATTTGCACGACGTTCCCCTGCTGCATCTGCGCCAGGAAAACAACAACCATTGGTTCGACTGGAGTGGCGTGTTTCGCGAGCTGGGCATCAGCGCCGCGCCCACCCCCGGCCAGTTGCGTTTCGATAACTACACCTTGCTGATCCAGGCCGCGATTGCCGGCCAGGGCGTGGCCATCGGCTGGCGACATCTGGTGGATAACCTGCTGGAACAGAACTGGCTGTGCCGGCCGATCAGCAACACGGTGGTCTCGCGCTTCGGCTACTACGTGGTGCAGCCCCAGCGCAAACGCCGTGGGCAGTTGGTCGAACGGTTCGTCGACTGGCTGGTGGCGGAACAGGCCAGCAGCGCGCAGTCCTTGACCGGGTTGGCCCTGCCTTCCATCGCGGTCTAGGATTTGCCGTGGCTGGCTTGTGTGTTTTTTAACCCGCCGTTATCCCCCTCCCCTGTGAGAGCGAGCTTGCTCGCGAAAAACGCCCTGACGACGCGTTCCTTCAGAATGCCTGCGTGTTTGTTGAGGATCTTCGCGAGCAAGCTCGCTCCTACAGGAGTGCGCTTTTTGTCCCTATATATGGGACTGATATTTATATATTGAGACTTTCGCGAGCTTGGGTTTATATTCGCCGCATCCGCTCAGAACACTTCAGGTGAAGCGATGCAAGCGCAATTGATCGCGCTCGATTGGGGGACCAGTTCCCTTCGTGCTTACAAACTCGGCCCCGCAGGCCGGGTGTTGGAACAACGCTCGCTGGCCACGGGCATCATGCATTTGCCCGACGAATCCCGGGATATCGCCGGCGTTCGTTGCAGCGACGGCTTCGAGTTGGCGTTCGACGCGGCCTGTGGCGATTGGCTCGATGCCCAGCCGGGCCTGCCGGTGATCGCCTGTGGCATGGTCGGCAGCGCCCAGGGCTGGAGCGAAGCGGCCTATCGCAATACCCCGGCCGACGTCGCCAGTCTGGGCCAGGCGTTGCACACGGTGCGCAGCCTGCGTGGTGTCGATGTGCATATCGTGCCCGGTGTGATCGAGCAGGTCGGCTTACCCAATGTGATGCGTGGCGAGGAAACCCAGGTGCTGGGCGTGCTGCAAAACCTGTCGGCCAGCGGCGAATTCTTGATCGGCCTGCCCGGCAGCCATTCCAAGTGGGTCGAAGTGGTCGACGGCTGCATCACCCATTTCGACACCTTCATGACCGGCGAGCTGTTTGCCGTGCTGAGCCAGCACAGCATCCTCGGGCGCACCCAACGCAGCGCCGGGCAGTTCCAGGCCGATGCTTTCGACCGGGGCGTGCATGTGGCGCTGTCCGCGGATGGCCAGCGCGGCGTGCTGTCGACGCTGTTCAGCGCGCGCACCCTGGGGCTCACCGGCGAACTCGCTCCCGACCAGCAGCCCGACTACCTCTCTGGCCTGCTGATCGGTCATGAACTGGCCGGCTTGCCCGGCGCCGCCAAACACAAGCCGATCATCCTGGTCGGTGCCGCGCCGCTCTGTGCCCGTTACCAACGCGCCCTCGGTCTTTGCGGCTTCGCCCACGTCAGCCTGGCGCAAGAGGCCACCGAACGCGGCCTCTGGCAGTTGGCCCAGGCCGCCGGGCTCACTCAATCTGCAACGGAGGCCTGACATGCTCAAGCAAGCACTCGCACAAAACGGTTTGATCGCGATCCTGCGTGGCATACGACCGGACGAAGCCCAGGCGATCGGCCAGGTGCTGTACCAGGCCGGCTTTCGCGTGATCGAAGTTCCGCTCAATTCGCCGGACCCCTACACCAGCATCCGCACCCTGCGCGACAGCCTGCCCGCCGATTGCCTGATCGGTGCCGGCACGGTGCTGACGCCTGAGCAGGTCGAGCAGGTCAAAGCCGCCGGTGGCCAGGTGGTCGTCATGCCCCACAGCGATGCCAAGGTCTTGCGCGCCGCGAAAGCTGTCGGCCTATACCTGTCGCCGGGCGTGGCCACGCCGACCGAAGCCTTCGCCGCATTGGCCGAAGGCGCTGACGTGTTGAAACTATTCCCGGCCGAGCAAATGGGCCCGGCGGTGATCAAAGCGTGGCTGGCGGTATTGCCGGCGGGCACGTTGTTGCTGCCGGTGGGCGGCATTACCCCGGACAACATGCAGGTGTTTATCGACGCCGGCGCCAAAGGGTTCGGGCTGGGTTCCGGGTTGTTCAAACCGGGTATGACCGTGGATCAGGTGGCGAGCCGCGCCCAGGCGTATGTCGCCGCCTGGAAAGCCCTGAGCTGATTTCAAGTCTCGCGCCGCTGGCGCCGCATCTATAAGAGAGATAACAGATGAAAATCACCAAACTCACGACCTTCATCGTTCCGCCGCGCTGGTGCTTTCTCAAGATCGAGACCGACCAGGGCGTCACCGGCTGGGGCGAGCCCGTGGTCGAAGGCCGCGCCCACACCGTGGCGGCGGCCGTCGAAGAACTGTCCGACTACCTGATCGGCAAAGACCCACGCAATATCGAAGACATCTGGACCGTGCTCTACCGCGGCGGCTTCTATCGTGGCGGTGCGGTGCACATGAGTGCCCTGGCCGGCATCGATCAGGCGCTGTGGGACATCAAGGGCAAGGCTCTGGGGGTGTCGGTCAGCGACCTGCTGGGCGGTCAGGTGCGGGACAAGATCCGCGTGTACTCGTGGATCGGCGGCGACCGCCCCGCCGACACCGCCCGCGCCGCCAAGGAGGCCGTGGCCCGTGGCTTCACTGCGGTGAAAATGAACGGCACCGAAGAATTGCAGTTCGTCGACAGTTTCGAAAAAGTCGACCTGGCCCTGGCCAACGTCGCCGCCGTGCGCGATGCGGTCGGCCCCAACGTCGGCATCGGCGTCGACTTCCATGGCCGCGTGCACAAACCCATGGCCAAGGTGCTGATGAAAGAGCTGGACCCGTACAAACTGATGTTCATCGAAGAACCGGTGCTCAGCGAAAACTACGAAGCCCTCAAGGAACTCGCACCGCTGACCAGCACCCCGATTGCCTTGGGCGAGCGCCTGTTCTCGCGCTGGGACTTCAAGCGCGTGCTCAGCGAAGGCTATGTCGACATCATCCAGCCGGACGCTTCCCACGCCGGCGGCATCACCGAAACCCGCAAGATCGCCAACATGGCCGAAGCCTATGACGTGGCCCTGGCACTGCACTGCCCGCTGGGCCCGATCGCCCTGGCCGCCTGCCTGCAGCTGGACGCGGTCTGCTACAACGCGTTTATCCAGGAACAAAGCCTGGGCATCCACTACAACGAGAGCAACGACCTGCTCGACTACGTGCGCGATCCGGGCGTGTTCGACTATGACCAGGGCTTCGTAAAGATCCCCAACGGGCCGGGCCTGGGCATCGAGATCAACGAGGAATACGTGATCGAACGCGCGGCCATCGGCCACCGCTGGCGCAACCCGATCTGGCGCCATGCCGACGGCAGTTTTGCCGAGTGGTGATGTGCGCCTGAGAAAATGTGGCAAAAAATGTGGGAGGGGGCTTGCTCCCGATAGCGGCGATGAAGCCGCCGAAGATGTTGACTGACACTCACCTATCGGGGGCAAGCCCCCTCCCACATTTGATCTGGTTTATTCAGTAAGTCCGTCCTCAATAAACATAAGAAGAGGCAACCTCCATGCACCCTGAATCCTTCACCGGGCAGGCTTCTTTAGTCACGCCTTCCAGAAAGCGCTTTTTCATCATGGCGCTGCTGTTCATCACCGTGGTGATCAACTACCTCGACCGCAGCAACCTGTCGATCGCCGCCCCGGCGCTGACCAGCGAGCTGGGTATCGACCCGGTACACGTCGGGCTGATTTTTTCCGCGTTCGGCTGGACCTACGCTGCCATGCAAATTCCCGGTGGCTGGTTGGTCGACCGGGTGCCGCCGCGCATCCTCTACACCGCTGCCCTGCTGTTGTGGTCGATTGCCACGGTGATGTTGGGGTTCGCCGCCAGTTTTATCGCGCTGTTTGTGTTGCGCATGGCCGTTGGCGCCCTGGAAGCCCCGGCTTACCCGATCAACAGCCGCGTGGTCACTACCTGGTTTCCCGAACGCGAGCGTGCCACGGCCATTGGCGTGTACACCTCCGGGCAGTTCGTCGGATTGGCGTTTCTCACGCCGGTATTGGCATGGCTGCAACACGCCTTTGGCTGGCACATGGTGTTTGTCGTCACCGGTGGCGTCGGCATTGTGTGGGCGCTGATCTGGTACGCGGTGTACCGCGAACCCAAGGACTTCAAGGGCGCCAACCTGGCGGAAATCGAGCTGATCCGCGAAGGCGGCGGCCTGGTGGACATGCAGGCGCAAGTCACCAAAGCACCCTTCAGTTGGGTCGACCTGGGGATCGTGCTGAGCAAGCGCAAACTGTGGGGCATCTACCTGGGGCAGTTCTGCCTGAATTCCACGCTGTGGTTTTTCCTGACGTGGTTCCCGACCTACCTGGTGAAATATCGTGGGATGGACTTCATCAAATCCGGCTTGCTGGCGTCCCTGCCGTTTCTGGCGGCGTTTGTCGGCGTGCTGTGTTCGGGGATTTTTTCCGACTGGCTGATTCGTCGAGGCGCGACGGTGGGCTTTGCGCGCAAGTTGCCAATCATTGGCGGACTACTGATTTCCACTGCGATCATTGGTGCCAACTATGTGGATTCGACGGCGTGGGTCATCGCGTTCCTGGCGTTGGCGTTCTTCGGCAATGGCTTGGCGTCGATCACCTGGTCGCTGGTGTCGACCCTGGCCCCAGCGCGCCTGTTGGGGCTGACCGGTGGGGTGTTCAACTTCATCGGCAACCTGGCGGCGATTGCCACGCCGATCGTGATCGGCTTTCTGGCCAGCGGTGATTCGTTTGCGCCTGCGATCACCTATATCGCAGTGCTGGCGTTGCTCGGGGCGCTTTCCTACATCTTGTTGGTGGGCAAGGTCGAGCGCATCGAGCTTTAACGTAGGAGGTCGAGCGCATCGAGCTTTAACGTAGGAGCGAGCTTGCTCGCGAAAAACGTCCTGACAACGCGCTTATCCAGCATGCCCGCGTTATCGTTGACGACCTTCGCGAGCACGCTCGCTCCTACAGTGGGTTGTGGAACGGCTTAATTGAGCACGCCTTCCAGAATCTCGTAGACGATGCCCGTGCCCACTGCGATCAACACCACGTCCGGGCCCGAACGGCGCCATTCGTAACCCTGGTAAACCGGCAGGCGCGCCAGGGCGCGGTTGTCGAGGCGTTCGCCATAGTAGCCGTGGGGCAGCGGCCGGCCACGGACCAGGCGCACATTTGGCGGCGGCGGCGCGCCACGGGAGAACTGGCCGTGGTTGTCGTGGATGATCTGGCGTACCGGGCCGAAGTCCTGGGGCGGGCCGCCGCGACGGTTGTCCTGCGGGCCGCGATGGTCGTCGCCACGTTGCTCGTGCTGGCCTTGCGGGCCGCCACGGTCGTCACGGTCGTCTCCGCGCTGGTCAGGCGGCGCGGCTTGCACCAGGGCGCTGGCGCCAAGCACCAGCACGCCAAGGCCTGCGATCACGGATTTGGGCATTTTCATCGGGTATTCCTCAGGGCACGCACATAAAAAAGGGATCTCGAACGAGGTTCGAAATCCCTTGGTCTTGCTGTTTAGGCCACGGGGTTGCCGGTTGATTCCTCTGTATCAGGAACTTTACCTACCGCATACGAGGCGCTTACTTACGTGCGTTGCGGACACCTTCCGACAGCGCCGCGCAAAGGCTCAGCACGCCGTCGATGGCTTGCTGGTCATTGCTGGCATTGGCGATGTGATCGATCAGCGCCGAACCCACCACCACACCGTCGGCCAGGCGCGCGATGGCGGCGGCTTGCTCCGGTGTGCGGATACCGAAACCGATGCTGATCGGCAGGTCGGTATGCCGACGCAGACGGGTCACGGCTTCTTCGACATGTTCCAGGGTCGCGGCACCGGCGCCGGTCACACCGGCCACCGACACGTAGTACACAAAACCGGAGCTGCCATTGAGTACAGTCGGCAGACGCACATCATCGGTGGTCGGCGTGGTCAGGCGGATAAAGTCGAGGCCTGCGGCCTGGGCCGGGTCGCACAGTTCGCCGTTGTGCTCGGGCGGCAGGTCGACCACGATCAGGCCGTCGACCCCGGCTTCCTTGGCGTCGGCAATAAACGCCGGCACGCCGTATTTGTGGATCGGGTTGAAGTAACCCATCAGCACCAGCGGCGTGTCGCTGTTGTCCTTGCGGAACTCGCGCACCATCTGCAGGGTTTTGGCCAGGTTCTGCTTGGCCTCCAGCGCGCGGATGTTGGCCAGTTGGATGGCCGGGCCATCGGCCATCGGGTCGGTGAACGGCATGCCGAGTTCGATCACATCGGCGCCAGCGGCAGGCAGGCCTTTGAGGATTGCCAGCGAGGTGTCATAGCCCGGGTCGCCGGCGGTGACGAAGGTCACCAGTGCGGCGCGGTTCTGTTCTTTGAGTTGCGCAAAGCGGGTTTGCAGGCGGCTCATCAGTGTTTCTCCTGCTGGGACTGTTCCATGTGGTGCATCACGGTCTGCATGTCTTTGTCGCCACGGCCGGACAGGTTGACCACCATCAGGTGATCTTTCGGCAGTGTCGGTGCGCGTTTGAATACTTCGGCCAGGGCATGGGCGCTTTCCAGTGCAGGAATAATCCCTTCCAGGCGGCAGCATTTGTGGAAGGCGTCCAAGGCTTCGTGGTCGGTCACCGAGGTGTACTGGACGCGGCCGATGTCATGCAACCAGGCGTGTTCAGGGCCGATGCCGGGGTAGTCGAGGCCGGCGGAAATCGAGTGGGCGTCGATGATCTGGCCATCGTCGTCTTGCAGCAGGAAGGTACGGTTGCCGTGCAGCACGCCCGGTACGCCGCCGTTGAGGCTGGCGGCATGCTTGCCGGTTTCGATACCGTGGCCGGCCGCTTCGACGCCGATGATCTCGACGCTGGTGTCATCCAGGAATGGGTGGAACAGGCCCATGGCATTCGAGCCACCGCCGATGCACGCCACCAGGCTGTCCGGCAGGCGGCCTTCCTGGGCTTGCAGTTGGGTGCGGGTTTCCTTGCCGATCACGGACTGGAAGTCGCGCACCATCGCAGGATAAGGGTGTGGGCCGGCCACGGTGCCGATCAGGTAGAAGGTGTCGTCGACGTTGGTGACCCAGTCGCGCAGGGCTTCGTTCATCGCGTCCTTGAGGGTGCCGGTGCCGGCGACCACGGGGATGACTTCAGCGCCCAGCAGCTTCATGCGGAACACGTTGGCCTGTTGGCGCTCGATGTCGGTGGTGCCCATGTAGATCACGCATTGCAGGCCAAAGCGCGCGGCCACGGTGGCGGTGGCCACGCCGTGCATGCCGGCGCCGGTCTCGGCGATGATGCGTTTTTTGCCCATGCGCCGTGCCAGCAGGATCTGGCCGATGCAGTTGTTGATCTTGTGCGCGCCGGTGTGGTTCAGCTCTTCGCGCTTGAGGTAGATCTTGGCGCCGCCGCAGAACTCGGTCAGGCGCTCGGCGAAGTACAGCGGGCTTGGGCGACCGACGTAGTCGCGCTGGAAGTAGGCCAATTCTTCGTTGAATGCCGGATCGATCTTGGCGGCTTCGTATTCACGGGCCAGCTCGAGGATCAACGGCATCAGGGTTTCGGCGACGTAGCGGCCGCCGAACGCGCCAAACAGGCCGTTGGCATCAGGGCCGTTGCGCAGATCGGTCTGGGACTGAGTCATGGGACGCTCCAGGAAAGAAGGTGTGTAGGAAACAATGAAGGCCACTCTACCCCTGACGCTGTACGCTGAAAACCGATAAGATCGCCGCAACCTGTCAGGAAAACTCACAGATGAGCCGAGACCTCCCACCCCTCAACGCCCTGCGAGCCTTTGAAGCCACGGCGCGTCTCAACAGCGTCAGCCAGGCGGCTGAGCAGTTGCACGTGACCCACGGCGCAGTCAGTCGGCAGTTGAAAGTGCTCGAAGAGCACCTGGGCGTCAGTTTGTTCGTCAAGGATGGGCGTGGCCTTAAACTCACAGATGCCGGTATTCGGCTGCGGGACGCCAGTGCCGAGGCGTTTGAGCGTTTAAGGGATGTGTGCGCCGAACTCACCCAAAGCAGCGCCGATGCGCCGTTCGTCCTGGGGTGCTCAGGCAGTTTGCTGGCGCGCTGGTTGATCCCGCGCCTGGGCCGCTTGAATGCGGACCTGCCGGACTTGCGTCTGCACCTCTCGGCGGGCGACGGCGACCTCGACCCCCGGCGTCCGGGGCTGGATGCCTTGCTGGTCTTCGCCGAGCCGCCCTGGCCGGCGGATATGCAAGTCTACGAGCTGTGCAGCGAGCGTATCGGCCCGGTGATGAGCCCGCGTTTTGCCGGTTACGAGCGTTTGCGCCAGGCGCCGGCCTCGGCCCTGTGCGGTGAAGCGTTGCTGCACACCACCTCGCGCCCGCAGGCGTGGCCGATTTGGGCGCAGCAGCATGGGATCGAGCCAGGTGCGTTGAAACACGGGCAGGGGTTCGAGCATTTGTATTATTTGCTGGAGGCAGCGGTGGCCGGCCTGGGCGTGGCGATCGCGCCGCAACCACTGGTGGCCGAAGATTTGCGCGCCGGTCGCCTGGTGGCGCCGTGGGGGTTCAGTGAAACCCCGGCGCACCTGGCGTTGTGGCTGCCCAAGCGCGCCGCGGATGGGCGCGCCCGGCAACTGGCGCAATGGCTCAAGGCTGAGCTATTGCGCCAGCCGGAATAGCCGGCAAATCAGTTACCGCGTTTGCACAGCAGGTAAGCGGCGAGCAAACCCAGTGCGCCAACGGCGACGCCGGCTGTAGTCCAAGGGTGCTCTTGCGCGTAGTCCCGTGTTGCAACACCGGTTTCGCGGATTTTGACTTTGCTTTCTTCGTAGGCATCGCTGATCAGGTGGCGGGAGTGCTTGAGGGCATTCTCGGCATTGCTTTTCAGGGCCTTCAGCGTTTTGAGCGACTCATCGGATGCATCGTCCTTGAGGCTCTCAAGGGACTTGAGCAGGCTCGAGATCTCGGCTTCCATGCTTTCCAGCGACGCTTTACGTAAAGAAGTGTTGGCCATGTGGACTCTCCTGAAGTGATTGAGTGGCGTGTGTAGATACCGACTACGGCCCTCTCAGAAAGTGCAGTAATTCTGAACTTTTGAGTAGGAATAGTCGCCAGATGCAGTATGAGCTTTGACTGCTAGGCTTTATTGACGACCCTCAGGAGAAACCCTATGTCTGATCATCACACCTACAAGAAAGTCGAATTGGTGGGTTCGTCCCCCCACAGCATCGAAGAGGCGATCAACAACGCCCTGGCCGAAGCCAGTAAGAGCATCAAGCATCTGGAGTGGTTCGAGGTGACCGAAACCCGTGGTCACATCAAGGACGGCAAGGCCGCGCACTTCCAGGTCACCCTCAAGGTGGGGTTCCGAATTGCCAGTAGTTGATTGCACCGGTTGAACTTGCTGACTGGCTGATTGCCATAACCTGCGCTACAAACAAAGGGTGCCGATGCGAGCCGCGTCGGCGCGCTCTTTTCGATCAGCGCAAGGAAAGTGACGGATGAAGAAGTTCCTGTTGGCGGTAGGTTTGTTGAGCATGGCGGGTACAGCCCTGGCGGCTGGCAAGCCTTGTGAAGAGCTCAAAAGCGAAATCGCAGCGAAAATCGACGCTAAAGGCGCTTCGGGTTATTCGCTGGAAGTGGTGGATAAAGGCGCCTCGACCGACGCTAAAGTGGTCGGCACCTGCGAAGGCGGCACCAAGGAAATCGTCTACAAACGCGGTTGATCCCATGTTTCAGGCAAAAAAAACCGACGCGGCTGCGTCGGTTTTTTTTGCCTGGCGTTTAGCCTTTCATCAACTGCGCCAATAACTCGTAGGAATGAATCCTGTCAGCGTGTTCGTACAGGTCACAGGTAAAGATCAGCTCATCGGCGCCGGTCTGTTCGATCAATACCTCCAATTTGGCGCGGATCTTCGCCGGGCTGCCGACCATGGCCAGGCCAAGGAAGCTGCCGACCGCGTCTTTTTCGTGGGGCAGCCACAGGCCATCCATGGTTTTCACCGGTGGGCGTTGTACCAGGCTTTGCCCACGCATCAGCGCGAGAATGCGTTGGTACACCGAGGTCGCCAGGTAATCGGCCTGCTCGTCGGTATCGGCGGCCACCAGGGGAATGCCGAGCATCACGTAGGGCTTGTCGAGTACGGCCGAAGGCTTGAAGTGGTTGCGGTACACGCGAATTGCTTCATGCATCAGGCGCGGTGCGAAATGGGAGGCGAAGGCATAGGGCAAACCGCGTTCACCGGCCAGTTGCGCACTGAACAGGCTGGAACCGAGCAACCACACCGGGACGTTGGTGCCGCTGCCCGGCACGGCGATCACGCGCTGGTCCGGTGTGCGTGGGCCCAGGTAGGCCATCAGCTCGGCCACGTCTTCGGGGAAATCGTCGGCGCTGCCGGAACGTTCACGGCGCAGGGCGCGGGCGGTCATCTGGTCGGAACCGGGGGCGCGGCCCAGGCCCAGGTCGATCCGGCCGGGGTAGAGGCTTTCCAGGGTGCCGAACTGCTCGGCAATCACCAACGGCGCGTGGTTGGGCAGCATCACACCGCCGGAGCCGACGCGAATCGTCGAGGTGCCGCCGGCCAGGTAGCCCAGCAAGACCGAGGTGGCCGAGCTGGCGATGCCGTCCATATTGTGGTGCTCGGCCACCCAGAAACGGTGATAGCCGAACTTTTCCACGTGCCGGGCCAGGTCCAGGGAATTGCGCAGCGACTGCGCCACGCTGCCGTTGGCCCGCACGGGCACCAGGTCGAGGGTCGAGAACTTTACGTCGGACAGCGATTTCATAAGCCTGCTTCTCCAATGGGGGCGCAGGCTTTTTTAGACGAACCAAAACCTGCCGCTTCATGTGCATGGTCTATGCAATGAGGGCATATACCCGAGATTCAATAGCAGGCATGAAATTTCCTACTGGTTCGCTAGGTTTTTCTCACAAATGAACTTTGCCAAAGCTTCTATCCTCAGAACCTCTACTGACGCAAAACCACCGTTCGAGGAGAAAGCTATGAGCATCGTTAAAAAGGCATCCGCGCATTGGGAAGGTGATCTGAAGTCGGGTCTGGGCTCCATTTCCACCGAAACCGGCGTGCTGCGCGAAGCGCCCTACGGCTTCAAGGCGCGTTTTGAAGGCGGCAAGGGCACCAATCCTGAAGAACTGATCGGCGCAGCCCACGCCGGTTGTTTCTCCATGGCGTTTTCCATGATTCTCGGTGACGCCGGGCTCAAGGCTGACAGCATCGACACCCAGGCCGAAGTGACTCTGGATCAGGTCGACGGTGGCTTTGCGATCACCGCCGTGCACTTGGTGCTCAAGGCCAAGATCCCCGGCGCGAGCCAGGCGCAGTTCGAGGAGCTGAGCAAGAAGGCCAAGGAAGGGTGCCCGGTGTCCAAGGTGCTGAAGGCCACCATCACGTTGGATGCCACGCTCGTTAACTAACCGCCCTTCCCCTCTATGGTAGGAGCGAGCTTGCTCGCGAAGAACCCAAGGACACCGCGTTACATCAGGAAATACGCGTTATCGTTGACGTTTTTCGCGAGCAAGCTCGCTCCTACAAGGGCAGGTATGCTCGAATAGCCGATGCATCCTTAGACGCACATCCGTGCGCAATGCATTCAGGGAGCTTCACACATGAAACGTTTTGCCTTGGCGATCATCTGCGCTGTGTTGGCCACATCGGCTGTGGCCGAGCCCAAAGACTGCGAAGAGCTCAGGAAAGAGATCGAGGTCAAAATCCAGGCTAACGCGGTACCGTCCTACACGTTGGAGATCGTCAGCAAGGAAGAAGCTGACAAACACGACGCTGCCATGGTCGTCGGCAGCTGTGAATACGGCACCAAGGCCGTCATCTACCAGAAAAACAACGACTGATCAGAGGCAGTTCACGCTGCGTTCTTCGGCCAGCAATTGGCGGGCGGCGTCATACAAGCGGATATTCGGCGTATAGCCCAATGAGCGCCCTTCCAGGCGATAGCGTTGGCCGGCCTGGAAATGGTCGTACTGCAACGTGATGAAGCAGGTACGGTCGCTCGTTTGCGCAAACCCGCTGAAGCTGCCACCGGTCGGCACCTCGAAATCAAAGCGCACCATCAACTCATGACTGCCCGGTGGTACCTGGAAGAAGCGCCCGTCCGGTAGATTCTTGCCATCCAGGCGCTGGGCCATCACCAGCTTGGCCCCCGGCGTCGGTGTGGCGAAGTCGATCCAGGCCTGCTGCGGATCGACCGGCGGGAGGGGCGTGGAAGCACAGGCGCTCAGAAACAGCACGGTGGTGGTAAGCAAGAGCTGACGCATGGCGGGCACTCAACACAACAAGAGGTTTGAGTATAAACACGTCACGCCGTGGAAAAACGCCCGGCAGGCAGGATAGTCTGGCGAGCCCATTACTCAGGAGCAGTCGCGGCATGATCAGGGGTTTTCTTGCAGGGTGGGTGGTTGTGCTGCTCAGCGGTTGTTCCAGCATCAGCTATTACAGCCAATTGGCCGACGGTCAGTGGCAGTTGTTGCGGGCACGGGAGCCGGTGGCCGAGGTTATCGCCGACCCTACGCGCCCGCAGCCGCTGCGTGATCATCTGGTGCAAGCGCAGAAAGCCCGGATGTTCGCCAGTGAGCACCTGCACCTGCCCGATAACCAGAGTTACCGGCTTTACGCTGATATTGGCCGGCCTTATGTGGTCTGGAACGTCTTCGCCACGCAGGAATTTTCCCTGTCGCCTGAAAACCATTGCTTCCCCATCGCCGGTTGCGTGGCCTACCGGGGCTACTACAGCCAAGGTGCGGCGCGGGGTGAGGCGGCACTGTTGCGGCAGCGGGGCATGGACGTCTCGATCGGTGGCGTCGAGGCCTATTCCACCCTGGGCTGGTTCAACGATCCGATCATGAGCTCGATGATGCATTGGGGCGATGAGCGCCTGGCGACGTTGATCTTTCATGAACTGGCACACCAGCGCTTCTACGTGAAGGACGATACCGAGTTCAATGAGTCGTTTGCCACCTTCGTCGAGCAGGAAGGCACCCGCCAATGGCGTGTGGCGCGGGGCTTGGCACCGCTCGGCGACTCGATGCTGCGCCAGCGCGACCAATTTACCCGCCTGATCCTCGATACCCGCAAACGGCTGGAAACCCTCTACGCTCAGCCCTTGTCTGCCGAGGCGATGCGCCAGGCCAAAGCCGCGCAGTTCGAGCGTTTGCGCCAGGATTACCGGCAGTTGCGCGACAGCCAATGGGCCGGCGACAAACGTTATGACGCCTGGATCAACCAGCCGATGAACAACGCGCGGTTGTTGCCCTTCGGACTGTATGACCAGTGGGTGCCGGCGTTTGCGGCGTTGTTCAAGCAGGAAGGCGGGGATTGGGTGAGGTTCTATGCGGCGGTGGAACGCATGGGGCAGTTGCCCGTGGGGGCGCGCAAAACAGCGTTGAGGCAACTGGAATCGGTTGCTCCATAGGCCCTATCGGGAGCAAGCCCCCCACATTTAGCCTGCATACCGGTCAACAAGGGGGCTTGCTCCCGATAGCATCCTCAAGGCTGCCGCAAAAACGCCTGATGCATCTCCTCCAGCGTCTCGAAATGCCAGGTCGGCGCCTCGGCATTCAACTCCTCGAAACTGCCAAACCCATAGCCCACGGCGGCCGAATCCAAGCCGTTACTGCGCGCGCCGATCAGGTCATGCTTGCGGTCGCCGATCATCAAGGTGGTGGCCGGGTCCAGGCCTTCTTCGCTGATCAAATGGGCGATCAGCTCGACCTTATTGGTGCGCGTGCCATCCAGTTCGCTGCCGTAGATCACCTTGAAATGCCGGGCAAAATCGAAATGCCGGGCGATTTCGCGGGCAAACACCCAGGGCTTGGATGTCGCGACATACAGCTGGCGACCCTGCCCGCTCAAGTCTTCCAGCAGCGGCATCACGCCGTCGAACACGCGGTTTTCGTACAGGCCGGTGACCTTGAAGCGCTCGCGGTAGAAATTCACCGCCTCCCAGGCCTTGGTCTCGTCGAACCCATAGAACTGCATGAACGCCTGCAGCAGCGGCGGACCGATGAAGTGTTCGAGCCGGGTAATGTCCGGTTCGTCGATGCCGAGTTTGCCCAGGGCGTACTGGATCGAACGGGTGATGCCTTCGCGTGGGTCGGTGAGGGTGCCATCCAGGTCGAACAGGATCGTTTGGTATTGCTGAGTCATCGGTCGAATCCTTCTGCCAGGTGCAGGTCTTTGAGCTTCACGTAGTTCGCGGCGCTGTAGGTGAAAAACGCGCGTTCCTTGTCAGTCAATTCGCGGATCTGTTTGACCGGGCTGCCCACATACAGATAGCCGCTTTCGAGTTTCTTGCCCGGCGGCACCAGGCTGCCGGCGCCGATGATCACGTCATCTTCGACCACGGCGCCGTCCATCACGATGCTGCCCATGCCGATCAGGATGCGATTGCCCACGGTGCAGCCATGCAGCATGACCTTGTGGGCGATGGTCACGTCATCGCCGATCAGCAGCGGGAACCCGTCCGGGTTGAAGGGCCCTGCATGGGTGATGTGCAGCACGCAACCGTCCTGCACGCTGGTGCGCGCACCGATGCGGATGCGGTGCATGTCGCCGCGAATCACGGTCAGCGGCCAGACCGAGCTGTCGGCGCCGATTTCGACATCGCCGATCACCACCGCCGAAATATCGACAAAAGCCCCGGCGGCCAGGGTCGGCGTGTGGTTCTGGTAGGTGCGGAGGGTCACGATAGCCTCTCTCTCTTCTGCTGATAGCTGCGGTGGGCGTTGATTGTAATTAAGATGGCCCCATCTTTGTTCTTACATGTTTCTTCAGCCAAGGTGTCCACCGTGAGCGCGAACAACCCTCTTCTGCAGCCCTACGACCTGCCGCCGTTCTCGGCGATCCGTGCCGAGCACGTACAGCCGGCCATCGAACAGATCCTCGCCGATAACCGTGTCGCCATCGAAGGCATCCTGCAAAGCCAGGGGAAAAATCCGACGTGGGCCGGTCTGGTTCTCGCCATGGATGAACTGAATGATCGCCTCGGCGCCGCCTGGAGCCCGGTCAGCCACCTCAATGCCGTGTGCAACAGCGCCGAACTGCGCGGAGCCTACGAGGCCTGCCTGCCAGCGTTGAGCGCCTATTCCACCGAGATGGGCCAGAACCGCGAACTGTTCCAGGCCTTCGAAGCGCTGGCCAACAGCCCGGAAGCCGCTGGTTTCGACGTGGCGCAAAAAACCATCCTGGAGCACTCGCTGCGCGATTTCCGTCTGTCGGGTATCGACCTGCCGCCCGAGCAGCAAAAACGCTACGCCGAAGTGCAAAGCAAACTCTCCGAGCTGGGCAGCAAGTTTTCCAACCAGTTGCTGGACGCGACCCAGGCCTGGACCAAGCACGTCACCGATGAAGCCACCCTCGCCGGCCTGACGGACTCGGCCAAGGCGCAGATGGCCGCCGCGGCCCAGGCCAAAGGCCTCGATGGCTGGCTGATCACCCTGGAATTCCCCAGCTACTACGCGGTGATGACCTACGCCCAGGACCGCGCCCTGCGCGAAGAAATCTACGCCGCCTACTGCACCCGTGCGTCGGACCAAGGCCCGAATGCCGGTCAGAACGATAACGGCCCGGTGATGGAACAGATCCTCGATCTGCGTCAGGAACTCGCCCAACTGCTGGGCTATGCGTCCTTCTCGGAATTGAGCCTGGCCACGAAAATGGCCGATTCCAGCGACCAGGTGCTGAGTTTCCTGCGCGACCTGGCCAAGCGCAGCAAGCCGTTCGCCGTCCAGGACCTGCAACAGCTCAAGGCCTACGCCGCCGAACAAGGCTGCGCCGACCTGCAAAGCTGGGACAGCGGTTTCTACGGTGAAAAACTGCGTGAGCAGCGCTACAGCGTGTCCCAGGAAGCCCTGCGCGCCTACTTCCCGATCGACAAGGTGCTCGGCGGCCTGTTCGCCATCGTGCAGCGCTTGTACGGCATCGAGATCGCCGAGCAGAAAGGCTTCGACACCTGGCACCCGGACGTGCGCCTGTTTGAAATCAAGGAAAACGGCCAGCACGTCGGGCGCTTCTTCTTCGACCTGTACGCCCGCGCGAACAAGCGTGGCGGTGCCTGGATGGACGGCGCGCGCGACCGTCGCCGCACTATCGATGGCGTGCTGCAAAGCCCGGTGGCCAACCTGGTGTGCAACTTCACCCCGGCCGACAGCGGCAAGCCTGCCCTGCTGACCCACGACGAAGTCACCACCCTGTTCCACGAATTCGGCCACGGCCTGCATCACCTGCTGACCCGCGTCGAGCATGCCGGCGTGTCCGGCATCAACGGCGTGGCCTGGGATGCGGTGGAGTTGCCGAGCCAGTTCATGGAGAACTGGTGCTGGGAGCCGGAAGGCCTGGCGCTGATCTCCGGCCACTATGAAACCGGCGAACCGCTGCCCCAGGACCTGCTGGAAAAAATGCTCGCGGCGAAGAACTTCCAGTCCGGCCTGATGATGGTGCGCCAGCTGGAATTCTCGCTGTTCGACTTTGAACTGCATGCCACCCACGGCGATGGCCGCAGTGTGGCGCAGGTGCTCGAAAGCGTGCGCGACGAAGTGTCGGTGATGCGTCCGCCGGCCTACAACCGTTTCCCCAACAGCTTCGCGCACATCTTCGCCGGCGGTTATGCCGCGGGTTACTACAGCTACAAGTGGGCTGAAGTGCTGTCGGCCGATGCGTTCTCCAAGTTCGAAGAAGATGGCGTGCTCAATGCCGACACCGGCCGTGCGTTCCGCGAGGCGATCCTGGCCCGCGGCGGTTCCCAGGCGCCGATGGTGTTGTTTGTCGATTTCCGCGGGCGTGCGCCGTCGATTGACGCACTCTTGCGCCACAGCGGCCTGAGTGAGGACGCAGCAGCATGAGTGACATACCAGTGATCAGCAAAAAGCAATTTATCGCCGGGGCCGTGTGCCCGGCGTGCAGCGAGCCGGACAAACTGAAGATGTGGACCGAGGACAACGTGCCCCATCGCGAATGCGTGGCCTGCGGTTATACCGACACGCTCAATGACCAGGGATTATCGGTACCCAAGGAGTTGGGGACGCGGGTCAATACCTCGGCGCTCAAAGTGCCGGACCCGAAGGTGCAGTCGGTGCAGTTCTTTCCTAACCCCAAGCTGAAAAAAACCTGACACGAACACCCCCGGTAGGAGCGAGCTTGTTCGCGAAAAACCTCAACGATAACGCGGGCATCCTGAATGCCCGCAATGCCATTGGGTTCTTCGCGAACAAGCTTGTTCCTACGGTTTTGCCTCTGCCTTGACCGCGTTACTCATCCAATCTTTCATCGAGCACAGTGCGAACGCGCTGGTGCTGCAGTCGCCATTCGCCAGAGCCGTGCGCAACTTGTCGATATCGGCCTTCATCATGTAGCGAACGCCGTCCTTGAAGCCGTTGCTGCTGCCGAAGCCACCCAAGGTCATTTCGTTCAGCGCCTCTTCTTTGCTCCATCCTTGAACCACCACGCGGTACATCGCGGCCATCAAGCCTGTGCGGTCGGAGCCGTGCTTGCAGTGCATCAGCACCGGGCCATTGGCCTCGGCTTCCTTGATCGCCCTCAATGCCGCCAGTACGTCGGAATCGTCCACATGATTGGTGCGATAAACCAACTGAACCTGACGGATGCTTGGAGCTTTGAGCCAGTTGTTATCGGACTCCGGCAGAAAATTGATGACCGTGCCGATCTTGAGGTTTTCCAGCAACGGCACTGCACGGCTATCCGGCAGCGCGCTGCGATAGAGCGTGGGGGTCATCTGGTACAGGTTGTATTGGTCGCCCACGGGTTGTGCCCATTCCGGTGAGCGGATCGAGGTGGGGGCATCGGCCTGGGAGAGCGCCGAAGCGAACAGGGCCAGGAGCGCCAGGCTGGTGGCTGTAAACCAATGATGCTTGAGCATGGGCTGAATAACCGAGGGTGAGGGGTTGATAGCACCCAGATTCGCGTAGGGGAGGTCAATGAGGTGTGAGGTGTTCGTCAAAGAGTCGTGAATCTTCAATCTTTAGTTGTCAGGCTGCGGATAATCCCGAGTACCTGACCGCCAAACGGCACTGGTCAGAAGCTGTGCGCCCGGATACTGTATATAAAAACAGTACCGAGGCGTTTTCATGTCTACTCCGCTGCCGCCCCGTGGTCGGGGCACGGCCACCAACCTGCACAACCGCTTTGCGCCCACGGTCAGCGTGGTCGAGGACGACGGCTGGTACCAGGAAGTGCCGCCGACCCAGGGCACCGAAGTGCGCATCGAGACGGCCAAGACCATCATCACCCGCAACAACTCGCCGGATCTGCCGTTCGATCGCTCGATCAATCCGTATCGTGGCTGCGAGCATGGCTGCATCTACTGCTATGCGCGGCCCAGCCATGCCTATTGGGACCTGTCGCCGGGGCTGGATTTCGAAACCAGGTTGATCGCCAAGACCAACGCCGCCACGGTGCTGGAGCAGCAATTGTCGAAGCCGGGCTATGTGTGTGCGCCGATCAACCTGGGTTCCAATACCGACCCGTATCAACCCATCGAGCGTGAGTACAGGATCACCCGGCAAACCCTGGAAGTGCTGCTGCGCTACCGGCACCCGGTGACCATCATCACCAAAGGGGCGTTGATCCTGCGTGATCTGGACCTGCTGACCGCACTGGCGCGCCAACGCCTGGTGGCGGTGATGATCAGCCTCACCAGCCTGGACGATGAGCTCAAGCGCATCCTGGAACCGCGCACGGCGGCGCCCAAGGCGCGCTTGCGGGCGATTCGGGTGATGCGCGAGGCAGGTATTCCGGTGGGCGTGTTGTGTTCGCCGATGATTCCGATGATCAACGACAGCGAACTGGAGAGCCTGCTCACCGAAGCCCACGCCGCCGGTGCGCAGAGCGCGGCGTACATGATGTTGCGTCTGCCCCTGGAAGTGGCGCCGTTGTTCGAGGAGTGGCTGGCGGCGCATTACCCGCAGCGCGCGGCCCATGTGATGAGTCTGGTGCGCCAGGTGCGCGGTGGCGAGGTGTACGACAGCCGGTTCGGCGTGCGCATGCGGGGCGAGGGGCCGTTCGCCGATTTGTTGGCCCAGCGTTTCAGCAAGGCGCTCAAACGCCTGGGGCTCGATCGACGGGAAGGGTTCAACCTGGATTGCACGGCGTTCTGCCCACCGGGCAGGCAGATGGCATTGTTGTAGACTGACAGGCAAGAATGCACCGTTCCTGTAGGAATGGTCGCGTTTTGATATCACTGAAACCCGCGATCTAGAGCGGTTTGTTCAGTTTGAGTTAAGTTTCGACGGTTACCTTGTTCAGCGAGTGACTGATGAGTCGGCAGCCTGGTTGGTGGCATTTAAAACTAATCCATTGGCCTGACGTCGAACTGACCTGAAAACTCCCCTGCATTAATCAAGAGGATGAATCATGAGTGACAAGGATAAACAGCCGTTGGCTGCGTCGGCTTCTGCCGCTCAAGTGGCGGAATCCGCCGATGCAGCGCTAAAGCATATCGTTGACGGCTTTTTGCATTTTCATCACGACGTCTTCCCGCAGCAGGAAGAACTCTTCAAGAAACTCGCCACGGCCCAGAACCCACGGGCGATGTTCATTACCTGCGCCGACTCGCGCATCGTGCCCGAGCTGATTACCCAGAGCGCCCCTGGCGACCTGTTCGTGACCCGTAACGTCGGCAACGTGGTACCGCCCTACGGTCAGATGAACGGCGGCGTTTCCACGGCCATCGAATACGCGGTCCTGGCCCTGGGCGTGCAGCACATCATTGTGTGCGGGCACTCCGACTGCGGCGCGATGCGCGCGGTGCTCAACCCCGAGAGCCTGGAGAAAATGCCGACGGTCAAGGCCTGGCTGCGTCACGCCGAAGTCGCCAAGACCATGGTTCACGACAACTGCGACTGCGCCAATGAAGGCGAGAGCATGAAGATGCTGACCGAAGAAAACGTCATCGCCCAGTTGCAGCATTTGCGCACCCACCCTTCCGTGGCCTCGCGCATGGCCAATGGTCATTTGTATATCCATGGCTGGATCTACGACATCGAGACCAGTGAAATCCGCGCCTACGATGCGGATAAGGCGGCGTTCCGACCGCTGAACGGCACCGAGCCGATCCCTTGCGCGACGCCTAAAGCGCGCTTCTAACACACTTCCCTGCCGGGTAAAGCGGTGGCTGCCATGGATGCAGCCAGGCTTTGCCGCGCCCGGCGAATGCCTTGGGAGAGTCATCATGCGTGCTGCTCAATTGAAAGCTGTTCTGCCACGGGAGCTGCTGGCCTCCGTGGTGGTGTTTCTGGTCGCCCTGCCCTTGTGCATGGGGATTGCGATCGCGTCCGGCATGCCGCCGGCCAAAGGCCTGATCACCGGCATTATCGGTGGCCTGGTGGTGGGCTGGATGGCGGGGTCGCCGTTGCAGGTCAGCGGCCCGGCGGCGGGTTTGGCGGTGTTGGTATTCGAGCTGGTGCGCCAACACGGCATGCTGATGCTCGGGCCGATCCTCTTGCTGGCGGGTTTCCTGCAACTGATGGCCGGGCGTCTGCGCCTGGGGTGCTGGTTCCGCGTCACGGCGCCTGCGGTGGTGTACGGCATGCTGGCGGGGATCGGCGTATTGATTGTGTTGTCGCAGATCCATGTGATGCTCGACGGCGCGCCCAAGCCCTCCGGGTTGGATAACCTCGCGGGTTTCCCAGCCGCGTTGGCCGAGGCGGTTCCGACCCTGGGCGGTGGCCTGGGTTGGCAGGCCGGGTTGCTCGGTTTGTCGACGATGCTGGTGATGTACTTGTGGGATAAATTCCGCCCACAACCGCTGCGGTTCGTGCCGGGCGCCTTGTTGGGCGTGGGGCTGGCAACGGTGGCCAGCCTGATGCTGGCGCTGCAGGTCAAGCGCGTGGAGGTTCCGGAAAACCTTGCCGACGCCATTGATTGGCTGCGTCCTGGTGACCTGCTGAACCTGGCCGATCCGCAACTGTTGATCGCCGCCTTCGCCGTGGCGTTTATCGCCAGCGCCGAAACCCTGCTCTCGGCGGCGGCAGTCGACCGCATGCACAGCGGTCAGCGCTCCGACTTCGACAAGGAGTTGTCCGCCCAGGGTGTAGGCAACATGCTCTGCGGTCTGATCGGTGCACTGCCGATGACCGGTGTGATCGTGCGCAGTTCGGCCAACGTCCAGGCCGGCGCAACCACGCGCTTGTCGGCGATGTTCCACGGCCTATGGCTGTTGGGGTTCGTGCTGTTGCTGTCGAGCGTGCTGCAAAGCATACCGGTGGCGAGCCTGGCGGGCGTGCTGGTGTATACCGGGATCAAGTTGGTCGACATCAAGGCGTTCAAAGCATTGGGACGCTACGGTCGGATGCCGATGTTTACCTATGCGGCCACGGCGCTGGCGATCATTTTGACCGACCTGCTGACCGGCGTGCTGGTGGGGTTTGGCCTGACGCTGGTGAACCTGGCGTTCAAGGCTTCACGGCTGAAAGTCAGCCTGATCGATCTGCCTCAAGACGGTGAAATGGAGTTGCGCCTGACCGGTGCGGCGACCTTTTTGAAAGTGCCGGCGCTGACCCAGGTACTGTCGACGGTGCCTGCGGGAACCACGGTGCATGTGCCGTTGAGTAACCTGAGCTATATCGACCATTCGTGCCTGGAGTTACTGGAGGAATGGGGGCGGGCCAATGCGGCCAAGGGCTCGAAGCTGATGATCGAGGCGCGTGGGTTGAAGCGCCGGTTGGAAGGCCGGGTGCGCACGACGACGGGGCTTGGCTCAGCGGCCGTCTGACCACCGCTGACCCGTTGTAGGCGCGAGCTTGCTCGCGAAGAATCCAAGGATGGCGCGCAGATTCAGAATCCCCGCGTCATCGTTGAGGTTTTTCGAGAGCGAGTTCGCTCCTGCAAGGGAGGGTTAAGCCGGCTGATCCAGCGCCAATTCAACGCCCAACTGTCGCGACAGGCAGGGCCAGCGTTTCCACGCCGCTTCGGTGTCCGGGCTTTTCAGCTGTTCGCGGTAGGCTTCGACCGACTCCAGCGCAAAGCTGTCTTCGTTGAGCATTTCATCCACTGCGTGATGCACCGCTTCATCCAGCTGGTTGGCGAATGCTTCGCCGATCAGTTGATGGGCAATCAGGTTGGCTACCGTGGTATCCGCCGGAATCAACGGCTGGCCAAAGTGTTTGATATACAAATCGTTCACTTCCTCCACCAGACGATGGGCCAGGTAGGCCTCGTCCAGCAGGCTGTCGAGCCCTTCATGGCCAGCGAGAATCGCGGGCGGTTGCAGGAAGAAATGCTCGGCGATCTTCAGCACGGGCTTGATCTGGCTTTCGATACCGGCTTCCCGGGCCACATCGTTCGCAGCGTCCAGCAAGTCCGGAACCTGGGCAATGTACGCGCTGACGAAACGTGTCATCACGCCTTTGGCGTCCACATCGGGCAGGGAGATGGCCGGATGAAGGTGCGGTAACTGGACTTCCAGCTTGCGGGTAAGCTGGCCGGTACTGGTTTCGTGTTGATGGGCACGGGAAATCTGCTCGCGCAACGCGGCGGTGTTCATGAAAGCTCCAGTGAAGCAGGCGTAGGAAAAGGGAAAGGACAAGGTAGTTCGTTTACACAAGCGCCTAAGACGCATTTGTCATAATTATTTCATGGTTATGCGCCGGTGTTATATCGAAATGCCATCGTTCGTCGGATAAACGATTCCGCTCCCGGTTTTATGGGCTCCGTCCGTCTGTTTCAGCTCATTTGCCCCTGCACATTGCGGGGTGGCAGGTGCTGTCTATACTCGGTTTTGTACGCGATTCGCTGATGACGCCAGACTGCATAAGCAGGTGAGGCTAAGCGGTTGTAAGCAGTATGGAAGCCGCTCCCTTCGACGCAGGTGCAAACCGGCGGGATAACAAGAACGATAAGGGGAACCCGCAATGACGCGACATCCACATGTTTGGATGGGCCTCCTGTTGTGGTCAGTATTCGGCCAGGCGCACGCCGCCTGGACAACGAATATGGCGCCGGGGGCGACTGAAGTCAGCCACGCTGTGTTTGACCTGCACATGACCATTTTCTGGATCTGTGTGGTGATCGGCATCGTCGTGTTTGGCGCGATGTTCTGGTCGATGATCGTTCACCGCCGTTCCACGGGCCAGGTGGCGGCCAAATTCCACGAAAGCACCACCGTGGAAATCCTCTGGACCGTGGTGCCCTTGCTGATCCTGATCGCGATGGCTATTCCGGCGACCAGGACGCTGATCAACATCTACGACAGCAGTGAGTCGGATGTCGATATCCAGATCACTGGCTACCAGTGGAAGTGGCATTACAAATACCTGGGCCAGGACGTGGAGTTCTTCAGCAACCTGGCCACGCCCGCCGAGCAGATCCACAACCAGGCCGCCAAGGGCGAGCATTACCTGCTGGAAGTCGACCAGCCGCTGGTGCTGCCGGTGGGGGCCAAGGTGCGTTTCCTGGTGACCGCCGCCGACGTGATCCACTCCTGGTGGGTGCCGGCCTTTGCGGTCAAGCGCGACGCGATCCCCGGCTTCGTCAACGAGGCCTGGGCCCGGATCGAGAAGCCCGGGATCTACCGTGGTCAGTGCGCCGAACTGTGCGGCAAAGACCACGGCTTCATGCCCATCGTGGTCGAGGTCAAGTCCAAGGCGGACTACGACACCTGGCTCGGCGAGCGTAAGCAAGAGGCCGCCAAGCTCAAGGAACTGACCTCGAAGGAATGGACGCTGGATGAGCTGGTGGCCCGTGGCGACAAGGTCTACCACACCACCTGCGTGGCCTGTCACCAGGCCGAAGGCCAGGGCCTGCCGCCGATGTTCCCGGCGCTCAAGGGCTCGCCGATCGCCACCGGGCCCAAGGAAGACCACCTGCACCGCGTTTACTTCGGCAAGCCCGGCACTGCCATGGCGGCCTTCGGCAAGCAGCTCTCGGAAGTGGATATCGCCGCCGTGGTGACCTACGAGCGCAACGCTTGGGGCAATAACAAAGGCGACATGGTCACGCCGAAAGACGTGTTGGCCATCAAGCAGGCGGAAAGCAAATGACGTATTTCATTGGCTGTGCCCCGAACCGCCCCGCCCACTCGCTTGCAGGAGAACGGCCATGAGCGCTGTGATCGATGACCATGGTCACGCAGGTGACCATGCCCACGGCCCCGCCAAGGGTTTGATGCGCTGGGTGCTGACCACCAACCACAAGGACATCGGCACGATGTACCTGTGGTTCGCCTTCACCATGTTCCTGCTCGGCGGCTCGTTCGCCATGGTGATCCGTGCCGAACTGTTCCAGCCCGGCCTGCAGATCGTGGAGCCGGCGTTCTTCAATCAGATGACCACCATGCACGGCCTGATCATGGTGTTCGGCGCGGTCATGCCGGCGTTCGTCGGCCTGGCCAACTGGATGATCCCGCTGATGATCGGCGCGCCGGACATGGCCTTGCCGCGCATGAACAACTTCAGCTTCTGGCTGTTGCCGGCGGCGTTCCTGCTGCTGGTTTCGACCCTGTTCACCCCCGGCGGCGGGCCGAATTTCGGCTGGACCTTCTACGCCCCGCTCTCCACCACCTACGCGCCGGAAAGCGTGACGTTCTTCATCTTTGCCATCCACCTGATGGGCATCAGTTCGATCATGGGCGCGATCAACGTGGTCGCCACCATCCTCAACCTGCGTGCCCCTGGCATGACCCTGATGAAAATGCCGCTGTTCGTCTGGACCTGGCTGATCACCGCGTTCCTGCTGATCGCGGTGATGCCGGTGCTGGCCGGTTGCGTGACCATGATGCTGATGGATATCCACTTCGGTACCAGCTTCTTCAGTGCGGCCGGCGGTGGTGACCCGGTGTTGTTCCAGCATGTGTTCTGGTTCTTCGGCCACCCCGAGGTGTACATCATGATCCTGCCGGCGTTCGGTGCCGTCAGCTCGATCATCCCGACCTTCTCGCGCAAGCCATTGTTCGGCTACACCTCGATGGTCTATGCCACTGCGAGCATTGCGTTCCTGTCGTTCATCGTGTGGGCGCACCACATGTTCGTGGTCGGCATTCCGCTGGTGGGCGAGCTGTTCTTCATGTACGCCACGCTGCTGATCGCGGTGCCCACCGGGGTCAAGGTGTTCAACTGGGTCAGCACCATGTGGCAGGGCTCGCTGACCTTCGAGACGCCGATGTTGTTTGCGGTGGCCTTCGTGATCCTGTTCACCATCGGCGGCTTTTCCGGGCTGATGCTGGCGATTGCCCCGGCGGACTTCCAGTACCACGACACCTATTTCGTGGTGGCGCACTTCCATTACGTACTGGTACCCGGCGCGATTTTCGGCATCTTCGCTTCGGCCTATTACTGGCTGCCGAAATGGACCGGCCACATGTACGACGAAACCCTGGGCAAGCTGCATTTCTGGCTGTCCTTCGTGGGCATGAACCTGGCGTTCTTCCCGATGCACTTCGTCGGCCTGGCCGGCATGCCGCGCCGGGTGCCGGACTACAACCTGCAGTTCGCCGACTTCAACATGGTCTCGTCCATCGGCGCGTTTATGTTTGGTGCCACGCAGATCTTCTTCCTGTTCATCGTCATCAAGTGCATCCGCGGCGGCCCGCCGGCGCCGGCCAAGCCATGGGATGGCGCCGAAGGCCTGGAGTGGAGCATCCCCTCGCCCGCGCCGTACCACACCTTCACCACGCCGCCGGAGGTCAAATGAACCGGTTTGCACGCATCTCCGGCGGGAGGGGGTGTCATGGCTGACTCCGTGCCGCTCAAGCGTCTGGTCACCCGCCTGCTGATCCTGGTGCTGGCGATGTTCGCCTTTGGTTTTGCCCTGGTGCCGATCTACGACGTGATGTGCAAGGCGTTCGGTATCAACGGCAAGACGGCCGGGCAGTATGAGGGCGAGCAGATCGTCGATCCGTCGCGCCAGGTGCGGGTGCAGTTCCTGTCCACCAATGCCATCGACATGGTCTGGGAGTTTCATTCCAAGGCCGATGAACTCGTGGTCAACCCGGGGGCGGTCAACGAGATGCTGTTCGTGGCCTACAACCCCACCGACAAGCCGATGACCGCCCAGGCGATCCCGAGCATTTCCCCGGCGGAAGCGGCGATGTATTTCCACAAGACCGAGTGTTTTTGCTTCACCCAGCAAGTGCTACAGCCAGGCGAGCGCATCGAAATGCCGGTGCGCTTCATCGTCGACCGCGACATGCCCAAGGATGTGAAGCATCTGACCCTGGCATACACGCTGTTCGATATCACAGCGCGCCAACCGCCCGTGGCTGTCCACAGCGGCGGCTAGCTACTGTTTGGGGCTCAATCAGGAGAGCGAATACATGTCGACTCATGATACGTACTACGTACCAGCGCAAAGCAAGTGGCCAATAATTGCCACGTTCGGCCTGTTGATCACCGTGTACGGCCTTGGCGTGTGGTTCAACGATCTGAAAGCTGCACGGCCAGAATCCCACGGGCCGTGGATCTTTTTCGTCGGAGGGCTGCTGTTGGCCTACATGCTGTTCGGCTGGTTCGGCGCGGTGATCAAGGAAAGCCGTGCCGGGTTGTACAGCGCACAGATGGACCGTTCGTTCCGCTGGGGCATGACCTGGTTCATCTTTTCCGAGGTGATGTTCTTTATCGCGTTCTTCGGAGCGCTGTTTTATGTGCGGCACATGTCCGGTCCCTGGCTG
The DNA here is from genome assembly GCF_900102035.1 of Pseudomonas extremaustralis. Taxonomy (NCBI): domain Bacteria; kingdom Pseudomonadati; phylum Pseudomonadota; class Gammaproteobacteria; order Pseudomonadales; family Pseudomonadaceae; genus Pseudomonas; species Pseudomonas extremaustralis. The sequence continues at coordinate 4,890,035 of NZ_LT629689.1, read as the reverse complement.
GGTGGCGAAGGCCATAAGGGCATCGCGCACATGCTGTGGCCGAACTTCGAGTTCACCTGGCCGTTGCTCAACAACCCCGATCCCAAGCTGTACCCCGCGCCGGAAGGCACCATCAGCCCGTGGGGGCTGCCGTTGGTCAACACCATTCTGCTGGTGAGTTCCAGCGTGACCATCACCATCGCCCACCATGCCCTGCGCAAAGGCCATCGCGGCGCGCTCAAGCTTTGGCTGGCGATCACCGTGCTGCTGGGCCTGGCGTTCCTCGGGTTCCAGGCCGAGGAATACATCCACGCCTATAAGGAGCTGGGCCTGACGCTCGGTTCAGGTGTGTACGGCGCGACGTTCTTCATGCTCACCGGCTTCCACGGTGCCCACGTGACCATCGGCACTATCATTTTGTTTGTGATGCTGATGCGCATCTTGCGCGGGCATTTCAATGCCGAGCATCAATTCGGCTTCGAAGCGGCCAGTTGGTATTGGCACTTTGTGGATGTGGTGTGGATCGGGCTGTTTTTCTTTGTGTATGTACTGTGAGGCGCCCTACCACGGCGCCTGAGACACCAGCTGGCCGCTGAAAAAGCCCCAGGCGATCAACGCCACGGTGATCACCGCCAGCACGACGCGTACGGTCAAGGCGGTGACGAGGCGATTGGAGTGGCCCTCGTCCTTGACCAGAAAGAACAGGCCACTGAACAGGCTCGCGACGGTCGCGATCAGCATCAGGGCGATGGCTGCTTTGAGCATGGTTGGGCTCCTGGCTTCGCTGGGCATTGAGGGGATGGGCGGGCAATGAAAACAAGTATAGCCAGCGCCATGAAACGCTTTCGCCCCGGCCTTGCACCCACGCTGGTGGTGTTGGTGTTGCTGCCGTTGATGGTGGGCCTGGGGTGCTGGCAAGTGTCTCGCGGTCATGAAAAGCAGCGACTGGTGGACAGCTATGCCGAGCGGCGCGTGGCCGAGCCGATCAGCGGCGCGCAGCTCAATGAACTGACCGATCCGGCCTTCCGCCGAGTGCATTTGCGTGGGTTGTTCGATGCCGAACACAGCGTGCTGCTGGACAACCGCATGCGCGACGGCAAGGCCGGTGTGGAACTGCTGCAACCCTTTCACGACCAGGCCAGCGGCCTGTGGCTGTTGCTCAATCGCGGCTGGCTGCCCTGGCCGGATCGGCGCAGGCCGCCGGTGTTCAGCACCCCCGAACAGGCGGTGAACCTCGACGCCTGGGTATACGTCGCGCCCGGCGAAACCTTCCAACTGCATGCCGACCCGGCGAGCACCCAATGGCCGCGTCTGCTGACGGCGTTGCATCCGGCGGCGTTATGGGCAGAGCTCGGTCGCAGCGGGTTTACCTACGAACTGCGCGCCGAAGCCGGGCCCGGTACGTACGAAACCACCTGGCCGATCGTGGCCATGGGCCCGGAAAAACATCTGGCCTACGCGGTGCAATGGTTCGCCATGGCGCTGGCGTTGCTGGCGCTGTACCTCTACCTCGGCTGGCATAACAAAAAGGAGAAGCCCCATGGGAGCGGCCATGAATCCACTCAACATGTCTGAGGTGCCCGACCGGCGCAAAGGTCGTTGGCAGTTGATCCTGATCCTGATGATGGTGATCGGCCCGATGGCGCTGGCCACCTTCATGTACAAGCTGCAGTTCTGGGTGCCGGACAGCCGCAGCTATCACGGCGAGCTGATCGGCAACGGCCAGACCCGCACCGACATCGGCGTGCAGGCCGATGAGCAACGCTGGCAACTGTTGGTCACCGCGCCCACCGCCTGCGCTGCGGATTGCCAGCAACTGGTGTACCTGGCGCGGCAACTGCAGATCGGCCTCGGGCGCGATGCCTCCCGCGCCAGTCACGCCCTGGCCAGCGCCCAGCCCCTCAGCACTGACTACGACGCCAAACTCAAGGCCGAGTACCCGCAATTGCAACGCTATCCGCTGGACCTGTCGACCTTCACCAAGGCCGCCGCTGCACCGGGCGAGGCGCAACTGTGGATCGTCGATCCCCATGGCAACCTGGTGCTGCGCTACGACGCCGGGGTCAATGGCAAGGACTTGCTCAACGACCTGCGCCACCTGCTGAAACTGTCGAACATCGGATGAGGGCATCGTCATGGCCAAACCTGGATTTCGCCTCGCGTTGTTTGCCACCTTGCTGGCGCTGATTGTGGTGCTGCTCGGCGCCTATACCCGCCTGACCCACGCCGGCCTCGGCTGCCCGGATTGGCCCGGTTGCTACGGCTTCATCAGCGTGCCGCAAAGCGAAGCGCAACTGGCCCATGCCGAGTTGCATTTCCCCGACACGCCGGTGGAGGCCGACAAGGGCTGGGCCGAGATGACCCATCGCTATTTCGCCGGCACCCTGGGCCTGCTGATTGTGCTGTTGGCGGCGCGTTCCTGGCGGCATCGGCGTGATCCCGGCCAGCCGCTGAAGTTGCCGCTGTTCCTGTTGGCGGTGGTGTTCGCCCAGGCGGCGTTTGGGATGTGGACGGTCACCTTGAAGCTGTGGCCGCAAGTGGTGACGGGGCACTTGCTGGGCGGTTTTGCCACCTTGAGCCTGCTGTTTCTGCTGACCCTGCGTCTGTCCGGCGTGCTCCCCGCGTTGATCGTGCCCAAGCGCCTGCAATATTGGGCCACTGCCGGGCTGGTGCTGGTGATCGGTCAGATCGCGCTGGGCGGCTGGGTCAGTTCCAACTACGCGGCGGTGGCCTGTGTCGACCTGCCGACCTGCCATGGCCAGTGGTGGCCGGCGGCGGACTTTGCCAACGGCTTTCACCTGACCCAGCACATCGGCCCCAATTATCTCGGCGGCCAGCTCGACAGCGAGGCGCGCACGGCCATTCACCTGACCCATCGCATCGGTGCGGTGCTGGTGAGCTTGGTGCTGCTGGGGCTGGCCTGGCAGTTGCGCGCGGTGGGCATGACGCGGCTCGCGGGTCTGCTGCTGATTGCCCTGGGTGCGCAAATCAGCCTGGGTGTGAGCAATGTGGCTTTCGGCCTGCCATTGCCGGTGGCCGTCGCTCATAACGCCGGTGGCGCCGCGCTGTTGCTGACGCTGGTGCTGGTCAATTACCACGCCCGCACCAGCCTGGTCCGGGTGCGCAATCAATTGCCGTTCGGCTGGCGCTTCAGCCCGCGCAAGCCGGCGTCGGGCCTTGTAACCCTTAAAGGAGAAATGCCATGGCGACCTTGATCGGCGCGCGTCACGGCCAGGCGATCTGGCGTGACTACCTGGAGCTGACCAAGCCGAAAGTGGTGGTGCTGATGCTCATCACCTCCCTGGTGGGCATGTTCCTCGCCACCCGCGCCGGGGTGCCGTGGACGGTACTGGTGTTCGGCAACCTGGGGATCGCCCTGTGCGCCGGCGGCGCGGCGGTGGTCAACCATGTGGTGGATCGGCGCATCGATGCGCTGATGGCGCGCACCCACAAACGCCCGCTGGCGCAAGGGCGGGTGTCGCCCATCGCGGCGTTGACCTTTGCTTTGGTGCTGGCGGTTGCCGGCCTGGCGTTGCTGCTGGCGTTCACCAATCCCTTGGCCGCCTGGCTGACGCTGGCCTCGCTGCTCGGCTATGCGGTGATCTACACCGGGTTTCTCAAGCGTGCGACGCCGCAGAATATCGTCATCGGCGGCCTGGCCGGCGCGGCGCCGCCGTTATTGGGTTGGGTCGCTGTCACCGGTCATGTCAGCGCCGAGCCGTTGCTGTTGGTGCTGATCATCTTCGCTTGGACGCCGCCGCACTTCTGGGCCCTGGCCATTCATCGCAAGGAGGAATACGCCAAGGCGGACATTCCGATGTTGCCGGTCACCCACGGCGAGCACTACACCAAGGTGCATATCCTGCTCTACACCTTCGCCCTGTTGGCGGTGAGCCTGATGCCCTACGTCATCCATATGAGCGGCCTGCTGTACCTGGTCTGCGCGCTGGTATTGGGCGGGCGCTTTCTGCAATGGGCCTGGGTGTTGTACCGTGGCGCTCAGCCGCACGCGGCGATCAGCACCTTCAAGTACTCTATCGCGTACCTGTTTTTGCTGTTTATCGCCCTGCTCGTAGATCACTACCTACTGTTGAACCTATGACTCGAACTCAAAAAACCGTCTTTATCCTGGTCGCCATCGTCGCGTTGATCATGGGCCTGACCGTCAACAAAGTGCTTTCGGGCAAAGGCCAGGGCGACCCCGCCGCGCTCATCGATGCTGGCATCATCCTGCTGCCGCAAAGCCGCCAGTTGCCGCCAGTGAGCATGACCAACCAAGACGGCCAGCCGGTGCTGGTCAATGAGTTGAAAGGCAAGTGGAGCCTGCTGTTCTTCGGCTACACCTTCTGCCCGGACATCTGCCCCACCACCCTCGCCCAGCTGCGCCAGATCAAGAGCGAGCTGCCCAAAGAGGCTGTGGATAAGTTGCAAGTGATCCTGGTCAGCGTCGACCCCAACCGCGACACCCCGACCCAGCTCAAGCAATACCTGGGCTACTTCGATCCGCAGTTCCAGGGCCTGACCGGCGCGAATGTGGACGATGTGCAAAAGCTCTCGAACGCCGTGAGCATCCCGTTCATCCCGGCGGACACCAGCAAGCCCAACTACACCGTCGACCACAGCGGCAACCTCGCGCTGATCGGCCCGGATGGTACGCAGCGTGGGTTTATCCGCGCGCCGTTGAACAATCAGAAGCTGATTGCGCAGTTGCCGGGGTTGTTGCAGCGTAAATAGCAGGCAAAAAAAAGTGGGAGGGGCAAACCCCCTCCCACTTTTTTTGATCGCTGGTGTGCTGGAGATCGAGTCGGATCAGAACGCCGGCAGGATCGCGCCTTTGTACTTCTCTTCGATGAACTTCTTCACTTCAGGCGTGTGCAGGGCGGCGACCAGCTTTTTCACTGCGTCCGAATCCTTGTTGTCTTCGCGGGTCACCAGGATGTTCACGTAAGGCGAGTCGTTGCCTTCGATGACCAGGGCGTCCTTGGACGGGTCCAGCTTGGCCTCCAGCGCGTAGTTGGTGTTGATCAGCGCCAGGTCGACCTGGGTCAGCACGCGCGGCAGGGTGGCGGCTTCCAGTTCGCGGAACTTGAGCTTTTTCGGGTTGGCGGTGATGTCCTTGATGGTCGACAGGATGTTGGTCGGGTCCTTCAGGGTGATCAGGTCGTGCTTGGCCAGCAGCAACAATGCGCGGCCGCCGTTGGTGGCGTCGTTGGGGATCACCACGTTGGCGCCGCTTGGCAGGTCTTCCAGCTTCTTGAACTTGCTGGAGTAGGCGCCCAGGGGTTCCAGGTGTACCGCGCCGACGCTCACCAGGTGAGTGCCCTTGGCTTTGTTGAACTCATCCAGGTACGGCTGGTGCTGGAAGAAGTTGGCGTCCAGGCGCTTTTCAGCCACTTGTACGTTGGGCTGCACGTAGTCAGTGAAGACTTTGACCTGCAGATCCACGCCTTCTTTGGCGAGCGCAGGCTTCACGAATTCGAGGATTTCGGCGTGGGGCACCGGCGATGCGGCGACCGTGATGGTTTCGGCGTGGGCGGAAAACGCCGCGACGGCAGCGAAGGCAACCAGTAGTTTTTTCATCCAGCAAGCTCCTTGTTCGGGCATCTGCCGGCCAGTGGCCGGCAATGGCCGTTATTTTCGAGAAAAGTGCACCACCAGCTTGTCGCCGACGGTTTGCAGAATTTGCACCAGCACCAACAGCATCACCACCGTGACCACCATTACGTCGGTCTGGAAGCGCTGGTAGCCGAAACGGATCGCCAGGTCACCCAGGCCGCCCGCACCGACCACGCCGGCCATGGCCGTGTAGGACACCAGTGTAATCGCCGTCACCGTAATCGCCGCGAAAATGCCGGGACGGGCTTCGGGCAGCAGGGCGTTGGTGATGATCTGGCGCGTCGTGGCGCCCATGGACTGGGTGGCTTCGATGATGCCGCGGTCCACTTCGCGCAAGGCGGTTTCTACCAAGCGTGCAAAGAACGGCGTCGCGCCCACCACCAGCGGCGGAATCGCCCCCGCCACACCCAGCGAGGTGCCGGTGATCAGAACGGTGAACGGGATCATCACGATCAGCAGGATGATGAATGGCAGCGAACGCAGGATGTTCACCACCAGCGACAGCAGCGCATACAACCCCTTCTGCTCGAACAACTGACGCGGGCTGCACAGGAACAACAGCACGCCCAGGGGCAAGCCCAGCAGCACGGTGAAGAACAGCGAACCGAACAGCATGATCATGGTGTCGCCGGTGGCCAGCCAGATCTCGGACCAGTCGATATTGGCGAAGAAACTCATCAGGACTTCCATCAGCGCAGCACCTCCATGTGGACGTCGGCGGCGGTGAAGCGCGCAAATGCGGCATCCATGTCGCCGCCGGTGACGGCGAGGGTCAGTTGCCCGTAGGGAATGTCTTTGATGCGGTCGATACGCCCGGCCAGGATGCTGTAGTCCACACCCGTTTCACGGGCGACGGTACCCAGCAGCGGCGCGTAGGTCGCTTCGCCCTGGAACGTCAGGCGCACGATGCGACCGGGGACATGGGCGAAATTATCGTGCTGCTCGTTTTCGTCGACCTGCTCGGCTTCCTGGACGAAACGCTTGGTGGTCGGGTGCTGGGGGTGCAGGAACACATCCGCCACCGAGCCTTGCTCGACAATCACCCCGGCGTCCATCACCGCCACCTGGTCGCACACGCGGCGGATCACATCCATTTCATGGGTGATGAGCACGATGGTCAGCTTCAATTCGCGGTTGATCTCGGCCAGCAGTTGCAGGACCGACGCGGTGGTCTGCGGGTCGAGGGCGCTGGTGGCTTCGTCGCACAGCAGGATCTTGGGTTTGGTCGCCAGGGCGCGGGCGATGCCGACGCGCTGCTTCTGGCCGCCGGACAACTGCGCCGGGTACTTCTTGGCATGGTCCGACAGACCGACCCGGGCCAGCAGTTCGGCAACGCGCCGGTCGATGTCCTTGCGCGACAGTTCGCCCGCCAGGGTCAGCGGCAGCGCCACGTTATCGGCGACGGTCTTGGAGGCCAGCAGGTTGAAGTGCTGGAAGATCATCCCGACCTGCTGACGGAAACGGCGCAGGCCGTTGGCGTCCAGTGCGGTGACTTCTTCACCGTCGACATTGATCTGTCCGCCGCTGGGTTGTTCCAGGCGATTGATCAGACGCAGCAAGGTACTTTTTCCCGCACCGGAGTGGCCAATCAGGCCAAACACCTGGCCGTTCTCGACGCGCAGGCTGGTGGGGTGCAGCGCGGGGATTTCCTTACCGGCGACGCGGTAGGTTTTATGGACGTTATGAAACTCGATCACGTAGCGAACCTTGTGGGGCGCATTGAAAAGGGATCAGCGGTTAGCCGGGCGCGCATTTTAGCCTGTCCGTTTAGCGTTTCTTAGCATTTATTTCGCATTCATCCAGCGATTGGGCAATAACGCGATCAAAGGTCATAAAAAAGGAACGGCGCAAAACTGTGTCAGTCACTACTTAGGCAACGCGATTTCCCGGGTGCCGTGCCTGGGGTTTTGCTCAAACGAGCCGGGGACCGCTCTGGCCACTTTGGATAAGGAGTTTTGACTGATGAGTACCAAGAAGCCAGCCACCCCGACGAAGAGTGAGCTTGCGGGCACCGATACCGTTGACCGTGGCAACACCAACGCCAAGCTGCAGGCCCTGGAGGCCTTCCGTTCCGACGCCACCGGCCAGGCCTTGCGGACCAATCAAGGCGTGAAGATTTCCGACAACCAGAACACCTTGAAAGCCGGCGCCCGTGGGCCGTCGTTGTTGGAAGACTTCATCATGCGTGAAAAAATCACGCACTTTGACCATGAGCGTATCCCGGAGCGCATCGTGCATGCCCGTGGCACAGGCGCCCATGGGTATTTCCAGACTTATGAAAACCATTCGACCCTGAGCAAGGCCGCTTTCCTGTGTAACCCAGCGCATAAAACCCCGGTGTTCGTGCGTTTCTCCACCGTGCAGGGCCCGCGCGGTTCGGGCGACACGGTGCGCGACGTGCGCGGTTTTGCGGTGAAGTTCTTCACCGACGAAGGCAACTTCGACCTGGTGGGCAACAACATGCCGGTATTTTTCATTCAGGATGCAATCAAGTTTCCCGACTTCGTCCACGCGGTAAAACCCGAGCCCCATAACGAAATTCCGACCGGCGGCTCGGCCCACGACACGTTCTGGGATTTTGTCTCGCTGCAGCCTGAATCGGCCCATATGGTGCTGTGGGCAATGTCTGACCGTGCCATTCCAAAAAGCCTGCGCGCCATGCAGGGTTTTGGCATCCATACCTTCCGCTTGATCAATACCGAAGGTCGGTCGAGCTTTGTGAAATTCCACTGGCATCCCAAAGTCGGCACCTGTTCCCTGGTGTGGGACGAAGCGCAAAAGCTGGCCGGCAAAGATACCGATTACCACCGTCGTGACCTGTGGGAAGCGATTGAGGGCGGCGATTACCCGGAGTGGGAGTTGGGGGTGCAGATCGTCGCGGAAGAAGACGAGCACAAGTTCGATTTCGACCTGCTCGATCCAACCAAGATCATCCCTGAAGAGTTGGTGCCGATTACGCCGCTGGGCAAGATGGTGCTTAACCGTAACCCGGACAACTTCTTCGCCGAAGTCGAGCAAGTTGCCTTTTGCCCTGGGCATATCGTGCCGGGTATCGACTTCACCAATGATCCGCTGCTGCAAGGCCGGCTGTTTTCCTACACGGATACCCAGATCAGCCGACTGGGTGGGCCGAACTTTCATGAGCTGCCGATCAATCGGCCCGTAGTGCCTTTCCATAATGGCCAGCGTGATGCCCAGCATCGCACCGTGATCGATAAGGGCCGAGCTGCGTATGAGCCGAATTCGATTGACGGCGGCTGGCCGAAAGAAACGCCGCCTGCGGCCCAGGGCGGTGGTTTTGAAACCTATTACGAGCGCGTCGATGCCAACAAGGTGCGCGAACGCAGTGAGTCGTTTGGCGACCACTTCTCCCAGGCCACGCTGTTTTTCAACAGCATGAGCCACCACGAGAAGGAGCACATCATCGCGGCCTACAGCTTCGAGTTGGGCAAGGTGGAGCGCGAGTTTATCCGCGTCCGTCAGGTCAACGAGATTCTGGCCAATATCGACTTGGAGCTGGCCAAGCGCGTTGCGCAGAACCTGGGCTTGCCGGCGCCGACCCAAGGCACAGTGCCGCCGCGCAAGACGTCGTTGAAAGCGTCGCCGGCGTTGAGCCAGGTGAACCTGCTGTCGGGCGATATCAAAACGCGCAAAGTGGCGATTCTTGTAGCCGATGGCGTAGATGGTGCGGCGATTGCGGCCTTGAAGAAGGCGCTGGAAGCCGAGGGTGCGCATGCCAAGCTGTTGGGGCCGACCTCGGCGCCGGTGACGACCGCCGATGGCAAGCACTTGAAGGTGGATGCCTCGATGGAAGGCATGCCGTCGATTGCCTTTGATGCGGTGTTTGTCCCTGGCGGGAAGGATTCGGTGAAGGCCTTGAGCGGTGACGGGGTTGCGTTGCACTTCCTGCTGGAAGCCTACAAGCACCTGAAGGCAATCGCGCTTGCCAGTGATGCCAAACCATTGTTGGATCTGCTCAAGCTTGAAGCGGATGCGGGGCTGATCGTGGGATCGGATGCCAAAGCATTCAAGGCGTTCTTTGCCGCGATTGCACAGCATCGGGTCTGGGATCGGGAGCCGAAGGCCAAGGCGATTCCGGCTTAAGTCATTGGTTGTTGTTCAGATCGCTATCGGGAGTAAGTCCCCTCCCACACTTGGAATGCATTTCAAATGTGGGGGGGGCTTGCTCCCGATGGTTTTATTCCGCCTTGCGCGGAATCAGTACGATCTGCGCCGGAATATTCTTCAGAATCTGCCGGTGAATCTTCAGGTCATACCCCGAATCGATACGCTTCACCCGTTTGCTCAGTAACGTGGCCAGCCATGGGTAATCCTGGGTACGTGGCGCCTGGATGCTCACATCGCACTGGTAATTCACCACGTCGGTGGCGATGGCATCCAACTGATGACGCAGTGCTTCGATGTCGGTGAGGTTCAGTGCCACGGTGGTGCTTTGTGCGGTCGGGTCGATGACTTTGGCGGCGGGCTTGGCTTCAGCGGCTTTAAGGGCTTCCTCGGCTTTATCCAGCTCGGCTTTGCGGGCGTGGGTAATGGCGCTATTGACGCCACCGGTCAGCGCCGGGGCCTTGGGCATCAGCGCGCGGGCACGGCTCAGGGCAGTGGCAGCGGCGTTGACATCACCTTTTTGCAGCACGATCTGGCTGCGCTGCAGATAGGCTTCGGCCAATTGGCGCTGGTAAGCCTCCAATGCCGGGTCGTTGGGCGATTGAGCCTGCAAGGCGGCCAACTGGTCTTCGGCGGTGGCCAGCTCGCTGCTGGCCAGGTTTCGTTCCAGCTGCGCGATGGCCGCAGCACGGGCGTCCGGGGCTTCGGGGGCGGCGGGCGGTGTACTCTGACAGGCGCCCAGCAGCAGGGAAAATGCGGCAAGGAGCAGATAACGGAAGGTGAACAGCTTCATTCCTGCGACTCTCTATTTGCGCAAAAAGCGAGCAAGTCTACACCCCTCGACGGGGCAGGACAAAACTCAGCAGAAACAGGGCGGCGGCCGCGACGACAATCGACGGCCCGGCTGGCGTGTCCTTGAACCAGGACAGCGCCAGGCCCCCACACACTGCCAGCATCCCCAGCACACTGGCGCCGATCGCCATCTGCTCCGGCGAGCGGGCGTGGCGCTGGGCGGCGGCGGCGGGAATGATCAGCAGTGACGTGATCAACAATACGCCGACAATCTTCATCGCGACAGCGATCACCACGGCGATCAACAACATCAGGGCCATGCGCAGCGCGGGTACCGGCAAGCCTTCCACCGTGGCCAGTTCTTCGTGCACGGTGATTGCCAGCAGCGGGCGCCACAGCGTTACCAGCAGCACCAGCACCGCTGCGCTGCCGCCGAGAATCCACGAAAGATCCGTCGGACTGATCGCCAGCAGGTCGCCGAACAGGTAGGCCATCAGGTCGATGCGCACTTCATGCATGAAGCTCAGGACCACCAGGCCCAGGGACAGGGTGCTCGGCGCCAGGATGCCCAGCAGCGTGTCGGAAGCCAGCGGCTGGCGCTGTTGCAGGGTCACCAACAGCACCGCCAGCAGCAGGCAGCCGACGGTCACGGCGATGGTCGGGCTTACATCCAGCAAGAAGCCCAGGGCCACGCCCAGCAGCGCGGCGTGGGACAAGGTGTCGCCAAAATACGCCATGCGCCGCCAGACCACGAACGAGCCCAGCGGGCCCGCCACCAGCGCCAGAGCCAAGCCTGCCAGCAGGGCGTAGAGCAGAAAATCAGCCATGCTTGCAGCTATCTCCATGAACGTGAGTGTGGGGCGCAGCGGGATCGTCGACCACGGCGCCATGCAGGTCGTGGGCGTGGTCGTGACGGTGGTGGTAAATCGCCAGGCTCTGGGCATTCTTGCCGAACAGCTCGACGAAGGCCGGGTCGCCGCTGACCTGTTCCGGGTGGCCGGAGCAGCATACGTGGTGGTTCAGGCACACCACCTGGTCGGTGGTGCTCATCACCAGGTGCAAATCGTGGGAGACCATCAGCACGCCGCAGCCAAGGCGGTCGCGCAGGCGGGTGATGAGGCTGTACAGCTCGGCCTGGCCGGCGACGTCGACGCCCTGGACGGGTTCATCGAGCACCAGCAATTGCGGTTCGCGCAACAGGGCGCGGGCCAGCAGGACGCGCTGCATTTCGCCGCCGGAGATGCTTTGTATCGGGCTGTCGATCACCTGTTGGGCGCCGACTTCCTGGAGGGCTGCCTGGGCGCGAGCGCGATCCACGCCGGGCACCAGGCGCAAAAAGCGCAGCACTGAGAGTGGCAGGGTCGGATCGACATGCAGCTTCTGCGGCATATAGCCCACGCGCAGCTTGGGCTTGCGCCACACGCTGCCGGTGTCGGGCTTGAGCAGGCCGAGCACGGCGCGCACCAGGGTGGTCTTGCCGGCGCCGTTGGGGCCGATCAGGGTGACGATCTGCCCCGGTTCGACGCTCAGTGCGATGTTATCCAACACCTTTTGCCCGGCGAATGTGACCCCGACATGTTCCAGGCGGATTAACGCGTTGCTCATCAAGCCCCCTGGCAGCCCGAGCAGAGACCGACCACTTCGACCGTTTGCCCTTCGACTTGGAAGCCGACATCGGCGGCACTCTTGATAATGGCGTCGCTGATGCTTTTTTGTTCAAGTTCGATGGCGGCGTGGCATTGGCGGCAGATCAGGAACTGGCCCTGATGTGCGTGCTCCGGGTGGTTGCAGCCGACAAAGGCGTTAAGCGAAGCGATGCGGTGCACCAGGCCGTTTTCCAGCAGAAAATCCAGGGCACGGTACACCGTGGGCGGCGCCGCACGGCGCCCGTCCTGCTCGCTGAGCACGCCGAGAATGTCGTACGCGCCCAGCGGTTTGTGACTCTGCCACACCAGCTCCAGCACCCGACGACGCAAGGCAGTCAGGCGCAAGCCCTTTTGCCCGCACAGAGTGTCGGCCTCCGACAGCGCGGTATGCACGCAGTGAGAATGGTCATGGGGACGGCTGGCAAGTGGTGTTATAGGCATGAGCGGCGACAGATATTTGATAGAGACGTTATTATGTTACCCGTTCCTACGCCATTGAGTGGTCATCGTGTCCCGACTTTTTCCCGTTTTTGTCGTATTTGTCGCCAGTTTGCTTGTCACCGGCGCCGCTCAGGCCGAGGTCAAGGTGCTGACCAGCATCAAGCCGTTGCAGTTGATTGCGGCGGCGGTGCAGGACGGTGTGGCGGTCCCGGAGGTGTTGTTGCCGCCGGGTGCATCGCCGCATAACTATGCGTTGCGCCCATCCGACGTGCGGCGCGTGCAGTCGGTGGACCTGCTGTACTGGATCGGGCCGGACATGGAAGGTTTCCTGCCTCGCGTGCTCAAAGGTCGTACGGCGACAACAGTGGCGGTGCAGGACCTTCTGGGCATGAAACTCCGCCGTTTCGCCGAAGATAGCCATTCCCACGCCGACGATACCGACGAACACGACCACGATCACCGCCCCGGCAGCCTGGATGCACACTTGTGGCTATCGACCGTAAACGCCCGTGTGATTGCTGCGCGGATGGCTGCCGATTTGGCTGGCGCCGATCCGGCCAATGCCGCGCGTTACCAGAGCAACCTGAAGGCGTTCGACGAGCGCCTGGACGCCCTCGATGCGCGCTTGAAAGCCCGTCTGGCGCCGATCGGTGACAAACCTTACTTCGTGTTCCACGAAGCCTTCGATTACTTCGAAGATGCTTATGGCCTCAAGCACACCGGTGTGTTCAGCGTTGCCGCCGAAGTGCAGCCAGGTGCCCAGCACGTGGCGGCGATGCGCACGCGTCTGCAGGAAGTGGGCAAGACGTGCGTGTTCAGCGAACCGCCGCTGCGTCCACGTCTGGCCGAGACGTTGGTCGCCGGGCTGCCGGTGAAACTGGCCGAGCTGGACGCATTGGGCGGCTACACCCCGGCCACGGCCCAGGGTTACGAGCAGGTATTGGAAAAGTTGGGTAATGACTTGGCGGGCTGCCTGGAATCCCTCTGACCGCCAACGCATCACCCTTGTGGGAGCGAGCAAGCCCGCTCCCACTTTCTTGACCGAGCAGGTCTTTAGAGGGCGAACGGCAGGTGGACGGCGACCTGCTGTCGTTGCGCGAGCCGGTGTTCGAACTCGGCCGGATCGTGGATCAACACATCCTGCCCGGCGAACGATTCCGCCGCGATCAGGCGTGACAGCCAGAACCGCACGCACGCCACGCGCAACATCGTCGGCCACAGCTCGGCTTCCTTGGCCGTGAACGGCCGCAGGCCCGCGTAGGCGCCCAGCAGTGCGCGGGCGCGTGGCGCGTCGATCATGCCATCGGCATCCGAGCACCAGTCGTTCAGCGCAATCGCCACGTCGTACAGCATCGGTCCCGAGCAGGCGTTATAGAAGTCGATCAGGCCGGTCAGGTGGGTGCCTTCGAACATCGCGTTGTCGCGGAACAGGTCGGCGTGAACGTTGGCGCGTGGCAGGGCGAGGATGTCAGCCTTTTGGGCTTCGATTTCCGTCAATGCGTCTTGCAACAGGTGTTGCTGGGTGTCGTTCAAGTGCGAAATCAACTGCGCACCTTCGCTGAGCATCCAATCGAGCCCGCGGTCGGTCTTGCGCTCCAGCACCTTCTCGCCTTGAGTCGCCAGGTGCAGATGGCCAAGCAGTTCACCGACCTGAGCACAATGCTGCGCGTTGGCGTCCTTGATGTGCTTGCCGGCCAGGCGCGGTTGCAACAGCGCCGGCTTGCCCGCCAGTGTACGCAAGGCCACGCCATCGGTGGTGCGCAAGGCGTAAGGTACCGGCAGGTCGGCGTCGTGGAGCACGTCGAGCAGTTCGATGAAGAACGGCATTTCCGCGACCGGGCCGCGCTCAACCAGGGTCAGGACGAACTCGCCCTGCTCCAGGCTGATGAAGAAATTGGTGTTTTCACTACCGGCGGCAATCCCCTGGAAGTCAAGCAGGCGGCCGAGGCCATAAGGGGCGAGAAAGGTTTCCAGCTCGGGCCGAGCCAGGGGGGTGAACACAGACATGGTTAAAACTGCCAGGTACGGGCGCCGCGATGCGCGGCGCCAATTGAAGTTAAGAAATCATTTCCATTCGAAGATCTTCCATGACGGGATCAGCATATCCGGCTGGTCAGAGCGGATGAAGTTCGCATCGGTTCCGTCCGCGCGCACCAGGAAATACGGTGGAAAGCCTTTCTTCGTAATTTTGATCGCATACAGGAAACCATTTTGGCGGTACTCCTGAATGGTTCTGTCGCCTTCCGTGCGAATGGTAACTTCCGGATCACCCGATGGGGCACTGTCCGCCGCGATGGCAGCCATCGGAGCGAGTGCGATCAGGCCGGTCAACAGCAGGCGATTAAGTGTACGCATGATAACCTTGTCCCTTTGTTTTCAATGGTCCGGCTATTCTAGCGCCAGACCCGCCGAAAAGGTTGATCCTGCTCATGAGCCAAGCACCCCTCGTCCTGGTGGACGGTTCTTCTTATCTGTACCGCGCCTTTCACGCGCTGCCACCGCTGACCACTTCCAAAGGCTTGCCGACGGGTGCGGTCAAGGGCGTGTTGAACATGCTCAAAAGCCTGCGCAAGCAGTACCCGGACAGCCCGTTCGCGGTGGTGTTCGACGCCAAGGGTGGGACTTTTCGCGATGAAATGTACGCCGAATATAAAGCCCACCGTCCGAGCATGCCCGACGACATGCGCCTGCAAATCGAGCCGCTGCATCAGAGCGTGATCGCTTTGGGCTTCCCGTTGCTGTGTGTCGAAGGCGTGGAGGCCGATGACGTGATCGGCACCCTGGCCCGCAGCAGCGCGGCCGCCAACCGGCCGGTGGTGATTTCTACCGGCGACAAGGACATGGCGCAACTGGTCGACGGGCACATTACCTTGGTCAATACCATGACTGGTAGCTCGATGGATGTTGAGGGCGTAAAGGAGAAATTTGGCGTCGCACCAGAGCAGATCATCGATTACCTGGCGTTGATGGGCGATTCGTCCGACAACATCCCTGGCGTTCCGGGCATTGGTCCCAAGACGGCTTCCGGCTTGCTGGTGGGTGTGAATGGCGGCCTTAAAGAGCTTTATGAACAATTGGATATCGTGCCGACCTTGCCTATCCGGGGCGCCAAGACGTTGCCGGCCAAGCTTGAAGAGCATCGGGAAATGGCATTCCTGTCGTATCAGTTGGCGACTATCAAGGTCGATGTGCCGCTGGACGTGGGTCTGGACGACCTGCATCTGATCGAGCCGGACCGTGAAAAACTCCTGGAGCTGTACGCGCTGCTGGAGTTCAAGAGCTGGTACGAAGAGATTCAACGCGATACCAAGCGCGCGGAGCTCAAGGCGTCGACCGATGCTGCGCCGGTCGTTAAAGAGGTCACTGAGCCAGTGGTCGTCGCGCCCGCAGAGGCGACATACACCACCATTCTCGACCAGGCGACCTTCGACACCTGGCTGAAGAAGCTCAACGACGCCAAATTGTTCGCCTTTGACACCGAAACCACCGGTATCGACGCCCAACAGGCGCAATTGGTGGGCGTTTCGTTCGCGGTGCAGCCCCATGAAGCAGCCTACATCCCGCTGACCCATTCCTACATGGGCGTCCCGGAGCAACTGGATCGCGACAGCGTGTTGCTGGCCTTGAAGCCGCTATTGGAAGACCCGACCAAGCTCAAGGTCGGCCAGCACGCCAAATTCGACATGAACATTCTCGCGAACTGCGCCATCGGCGGCGACCCTGCCCAGGGCATAACCGTACGCGGCATTGCCTTCGACACCATGCTTGAGTCCTATGTGTTGAATGCCACCGCGACCCGGCATGACATGGACAGCCTGGCCAAGAAGTACCTGGACTATGACACCGTCAGCTTCCAGGACATCGCCGGCAAAGGCGCCAAGCAACTGACGTTCGACCAGATCCCGCTGGAACAGGCCGGCCCCTACGCCGCCGAAGACGCCGACGTGACCCTGCGCTTGCATCAGGCGCTGTTCGCCCAATTGGCGGCCATTCCGAGCCTGGCCAGTGTGCTGACGGACATCGAGATGCCGCTGGTGCCGGTGCTGGCGCGCATCGAGCGCCAGGGCGCCCTGGTGGATGCGCAGTTGCTCGGCGTGCAGAGCATTGAGCTGGGCAACAAGATGGTTGAACTCGAGCGCCAGGCCTTCGAGATCGCCGGTGAGGAGTTCAATCTCGGTTCGCCCAAGCAGCTCGGCGCTATCCTCTACGAAAAGCTGGGCCTGCCGGTACTGAAGAAGACCGCCAAGGGGCAGGCTTCGACGGCCGAAGAAGTGCTGGCCAAGCTGGCCGAAGATGACTATCCGCTGCCCAAGGTGCTGATGCAGTACCGCAGCATGAGCAAGCTGAAAAGCACCTACACCGACCGTCTGCCGGAACAGATCAACCCGCGTACCAAGCGTATCCACACGTCTTATCACCAGGCGGTGGCCGCTACGGGGCGCCTGTCTTCCAGCGACCCGAACCTGCAGAACATTCCGGTGCGCACCGCTGAAGGGCGGCGCATCCGCCAGGCATTTATCGCGCCCAAGGGCTACAAACTGCTGGCGGCGGATTATTCGCAGATCGAGCTGCGAATCATGGCGCACCTGTCTAAGGACGAAGGGCTGATGAATGCCTTCCGCCATAACCTGGATGTGCACACGGCCACGGCGGCCGAAGTGTTCAAGGTTGAGCTGGATAAGGTCACCTCTGATCAGCGCCGCAGCGCCAAGGCCATTAACTTCGGCCTGATCTACGGGATGGGCGCGCAGAAGCTGGGCAAGGACATCGGCGTCGATACCAAGACGGCCAAGGCGTATATCGATGTTTACTTCGCCCGTTATCCCGGGGTTCGTGAGTATATGGAGCGCACCCGCACCCAGGCTGCCGATCAAGGCTATGTGGAAACCCTCTTCGGCCGCCGGTTGTACCTGCCGGATATCCACTCCAACAAGCCTCAGGAGCGCGCGGCCGCAGAACGCACCGCGATCAACGCGCCCATGCAGGGCACTGCGGCAGATATCATCAAGAAAGCCATGGTGCGTGTGGACAACTGGCTGACCGAGTCGGGCCTGGACGCCAAGGTTATTCTGCAGGTACACGACGAACTGGTGCTGGAGGTGCGTGAGGATCTGGTCGCAGAAGTCAGCGCGAAGATTCGCGAGCACATGAGTGCGGCAGCGCAACTGGATGTACCGCTGCTGGTTGACGTGGGCGTGGGGGATAACTGGGACGAAGCCCACTGATTCCGGGGTTTTGCCACCACGTGGCGTGGTGGCAGAGTGCTTTAGTCCGGAAATCGACGTCGGTTATTCCCAATAGTTTTTTTAGCCTGCTGGAACTTAACCCGTGAATCGCTACTCAGAGTTACTGAATGGGTGGTGAAGCCCTTCAATGCTCCTATGTTGTGTTAAGTGTTGGCAGATATCTGGACCCCGCCCTAGCGGTCCGGAACTTGAACCCCGAACTTCCCCTCCCCATACGAAGTCCGGGGTTTTTTTTGCCCGCAGAAAAGTCATTCCGCGATTTGCGCGCCCTTGTCCGCCAATTCCATCCAGTCGGCCAGCACGGTGTAAGCCTCTTCCAGGCCCAGGCGCTTGGGAGCCGAGAACAGCTGGATAGTAATCGTGTCGCCCCAACCTTTACGGATTTCCGCCTGCACCTTGAGCAGCGTGTTCTTGGCCGCGCCGTAGGTCAGCTTGTCGGCTTTGGTCAGCAGGATGTGCATCGGCATGCCGCTGGCGACGGCCCAGTCGAGCATCAGCAGGTCGAAGTCGGTCATTGGATGGCGGATGTCCATCATCAGGATCAGCCCCTTCAAACTCTCCCGGCCACCGAGGTAAGCCTCCAGGTGACGCTGCCAGTGCAGTTTCAGCGGGATAGGTACTTTTGCATAACCGTAGCCCGGCAGGTCGACCAGACGCCGATCATCGTCTAGCTTGAAGAAGTTGAGCAACTGCGTGCGGCCCGGGGTTTTCGAGGTGCGCGCCAGGCTGGCGTGGGTCAGGGTGTTCAGTGCGCTGGATTTACCGGCGTTGGAGCGACCGGCAAAGGCGACTTCAAAGCCTTCGTCATCCGGGCATTGGTCCACTTTGGCGGCGCTGAGCATGAAGGTGGACTGTTGGCACAGGCCGAGGATGGGGTTCTTGAGTTGCATGAGATTTCCGATGTGGGCGGTGCCGAGAAAGGGTGCGGCAAGCGGTGTCGTTTCCGTTTCAGTAGCGCCAGTATATAATGCCGCAGATTTTGTGTGTGCTTTGTCCCAGCGAAGGACGGAGTTCACGGGAGCGATAGACCTTTATTGCGCATTAGAACGCAAAACGCTCTCAAACCCTGAAAAGGTCGATGTATGACCAGATGGTTGCTCGCTTCGGTGTCCTGATTCCGTTTTTCGGCGCTCAGGCTACACAGGATCCGGAAGTGGTGTACAACCGAGTTTGCGTGGCTTGCCATGCCGGCCAACTGCCGAACGCCCCCGAACGGGGTGACCAGGCAGCCTGGGTGCCAAGACTGGCGCATGGCATGGAGACGCTGGTGCGACACGCGACTCAGGGTTTCAAGGCAATGCCGCCGCGTGGTTTGTGCATGGACTGCTGGACCGAGGATTACCAGGCCGTCATTGAAATGATGGTGAGTAAACCCGGTTGATAACTCTTAAACCCTTAGCCGTAGTTGGATTAGCTGATGAACAAACTGATCGTGAGTCTGCTGTTGACCTTGGGCATCACCGGCGCTGCCGTCGCTGCAGGGGACCCTGTTAAAGGTGATGCCACTGCCGGTCAAGCGAAAGCCGGCGTATGTGGTGCCTGCCATGGACTGGATGGTAACAGTCCGGCACCGAACTTCCCTAAACTGGCCGGCCAGGGTGAGCGTTACCTGACCAAGCAGATGCACGACATCAAGAGTGGCAAGCGTGTGGTGCTGGAAATGACCGGTTTGCTGACCAACCTCAGCGACCAGGAACTGGCGGATATCGCCGCTTACTTCTCCAGCCAGAAAGGCAGTGTGGGAGCTGCTGATCCGAAACAAGTCGCACGTGGCCAGGATCTGTTCCGCGGCGGCAACCTGGAAAAAGGCATGCCTTCCTGCATCGGCTGCCACTCGCCTAACGGCGCAGGTCTTGCCGAAGCAGGCTTCCCGCATTTGGGCGGGCAACATGCGCAGTATGTCGCCAAGCAACTGACGGACTTCCGTGAAGGTAATCGCACCAACGACGGCGATACCAAAATCATGCAAAGCATCGCGGCCAAGCTCAGCAACAAAGATATCGAAGCTGTTTCCCAATACATCCAGGGCCTGCACTGATCGAGGCGCAACGTTAACACTCGATTAATCCCGTGATGCAAGCATAAAAAGGGTGGCCCAGGCCGCCCTTTTTTGTGGCCGGTGCCGTTACACTAACGAACTCATGCCCCCGTGGACCTGTCACAACAAAGGTCGCGTGAGGCGACTTTATTTGTCTAGGAGTAAAGCATGCGTAATCTGATCCTCAGCGCCGCTCTCGTCACTGCCAGCCTCTTCGGCATCACCGCACAAGCCGCCGATGTGCCGCTTGAAGCCGGTAAAACCTACGTTGAATTGGCCAACCCTGTTGCCGTATCGGTACCGGGCAAGATCGAAGTGGTGGAGCTGTTCTGGTACGGTTGCCCGCATTGCTACGCTTTTGAACCGACCATCAATCCATGGGTCGAAAAACTCCCTTCCGACGTGAACTTCAAGCGTATCCCTGCCATGTTCGGCGGCGCGTGGGATGCCCACGGCCAGTTGTTCCTGACCCTGGAAGCCATGGGGGTGGAGCACAAGGTCCATAACGCGGTATTCGACGCCATCCAGAAACAAGGCAAGCGTCTGACCAAGCCTGAGGATATGGCTGACTTCGTCGCTACCCAAGGTGTCGACAAGGACAAGTTCCTGGCCACCTTCAACTCCTTCGCCATCCAAGGCCAGATCAAGCAAGCCAAGGAGCTGGCGCAGAAGTATGGCGTGCAAGGCGTACCGACCATGATCGTCAACGGCAAATACCGTTTCGACCTGGGCACCTCCGGTGGTCCTGAGCAGACCCTCAACGTCGCCGACCAGTTGATCGCCAAAGAACGGGCAGCCAAGTAAGGGGCCCGCCATGCGCCGCTGGCGTACCGAACGCGTTGTCGGCCTGCGTGATCCGCAGGTCAACGAACATCACCTGGAATCCACGGGACTGGCGCAGGACAGTCGTCTGCGATTGCTCAGCTTCAATATTCAGGTAGGCATCAGTACCGAAAAATACCGGCACTACCTCACCCGTGGCTGGCAGCACCTGCTGCCCCACCAGGGGCGTGCCGACAACCTGCAAAAGATCGGCAACCTGTTGAATGACTTCGACCTGGTTGCCCTGCAGGAAGCCGACGGCGGCAGCATGCGCTCCGGCTATATCAACCAGGTGGAGCATCTGGCCCAACTGGGTGCCTTCCCCTATTGGTACCAACAACTCAATCGCAACCTCGGGCGCCTGGCGCAGCACAGCAATGGCGTGCTCAGTCGCTTGAAGCCATCGGCCATCGAGGATCATCCCTTGCCAGGCCCCAAGGGCCGGGGGGCAATCCTCGTGCGTTTTGGCGAAGGCCCTGAAGCCTTGGTGGTGGTGATGATGCACCTGGCGCTGGGTGCACGTGCCCGCACCCTGCAGCTGGCCTACATCCGCGAGCTGATTGGCAATTACAAGCACCAGGTATTGATGGGGGACATGAACACCCATGCCAACGACCTGTTGCTGAATTCCCCGTTGCGCGACCTTGGGCTCCTGGCACCGCAAGTCGAAGCCACGTTTCCCAGCTGGCGTCCGCAACGCTGTCTTGACCATATCCTGCTAAGCCCGACCCTCACGCTCGAAAGCGTGCAGGTTCTGGCGCAGCCCATCTCCGATCACCTGCCGGTCGCGGTAGAGATTCGTCTGCCGGGTTCGCTCTCGGCTGATGCATTGCCCGCGTTGAGCCCAGGCCCTCGCGGACCCCTTGCATGAGCGACGACGCCCAGCGCTGGAAAGAAAAATACCTGCAAAGTATCGAGCAACAAGAGAAGCTCGAACGCCGTTGGGCTGCCCGGCTCGACCTGCTGCGCCGTGGTCTGGTGCGCAGCACGCTGGCGGCTGAAGGGACCGACCGCGCGGTCGATCAATGCATGAAGGAAATGCGTGAAGTTGTCCGCACGGATGATATGGATGCGGCCCTTACCGCCTTGCTGCCGCGCCTGGAAAAAGCCGTGCTGGATTCGGAGCAGCGTCGCGAAACCCGTGTGGAGCAGATCAACACCGCGCTGACCGCCCTGGTCACCCAATTGCAAAAACTGCCGCTGCCACGTGAGGTCGCGCGGCCGCTGAAAACCTTTGCCAAGCAGTTGGACGGGCGAGTCAGCCAGGCCCGCGAGATCCCTCTGTTGCTCAGCGAGTTGAGCGGTCTGCAAGGGCAGGCGCTGAATAACCTGGAACCGGACGGCGAAACCACGCGCCCCGGTCCTGGGCTCTTGCAGCGCCTGTTTGGGACCAAGGAAGTGGCGACTGAGACGGCGGCAAGTGAGCCGGCTCCCATCCCGGCCCCGCAACCTGTCGCGGCCAAACCTGTCGTCGAGCCTCAGGCGCCCGAACAATCCGAGGAACTGGCACTCGCGCTGCGTGCCTTTGCGCCACAGCCTCAAGCGCCGGTTACCCCGCAGCCTGAGCCTGCAGCACCGGCCAATGTCGGGGTTGCCAGCGAAACGTTCGTCTACGAGGCCCCGGCTCAGGTGGCGCCGGTTGAGGTTCCCGTCGCAGGTGTCGAGCCCGGGAAGCCCGAGCCTCAGGCAGAGAAAACCGCGCCCGAGAGCGCCCTCGCCGCCTTTATCGAGGCACCTGTGGTTCAGCGTGATACGCCCGATGAGACGGTCATCGGCAGCCTGTCACTGCCTCCTGTGCTTGAGGCGCAGGAGCCTGACCCCGATGAGCTGCTATCCGGTGGCCTGTATTCTTTGCCCGATTCGCCGGAGCCTTCCTACAGCTCCGTGGCCAAGCACATCGAAGGTACCCTGCTCGGTTTGCTGGAAGACCTGTCTTTGCCTGAGCGCCATCGGCCCCAGGCCGAAGCCATGCGCGAGCGTCTGGCCCATGGTTTGAACTGGTACGAATTGTTGCCGATCCTCGATGACCTGGCGGTGTTGATGCTGGCCGTCACCGACAGCGGCCAGCATGAGTTCGAGGCGTATCTCAAGCAACTCAACGAGCGCCTTGAAGCGTTCCAGGGGCACTTGCAGATCGCCAGTGACGACCATGCCGACAGTCGTTCCGCCGCCAGGGAGCTGGATACGCAGATCCGCGAACAGGTGGATGGCATGCAAAGCAGCGTGCAGGAGGCTGCCGACCTGGACAGCCTCAAGCATGTATTGGAAAGCCATCTGGAAGGCTTGCTCGGCACGATGGACGAGCACCAGCAGCAACGAGACCAGCGCGAGCAGGAAGTGGCGGCGCGCCTGAAAGGGCTGGCCGAGCGCGTTTCCAACATGGAGCAGGAGGCCCAGGGTTATCGCGAGCACCTGGAGGTACAACGCCAGAAAGCACTGCTCGACCCGCTCACCGGCCTGCCAAACCGCGCAGCCTGGAGCGAGCGCCTCGATCAGGAGGTCAACCTTTGGCACCAGCGCGGCAACAGCCTGTCGCTGGCGATGCTCGATCTGGACCACTTCAAGCGCATCAATGACGGTTATGGCCACCTGGCCGGCGACAAGGTGCTGAAAATTATCGCCAGCGTGCTGCGCAAGCGTCTGCGCGCAAGCGACTTCATTGCGCGCTTCGGCGGTGAAGAGTTTGTAATGTTGATGCCCAACTCATCGCTGACGGATGCGCTGGCCGCGGGCGAGGTGTTGCGCGCGGCGATCGAAGCGTGCCCGTTTCACTTCAAGGGGGAGCCGGTGACGATCACCGTGTCCATGGGGGTGGCGCAGTTCCAGCCGGGAGAACGCAGCGATGTGGCACTCAAGCGTGCCGACGCGGCGTTGTATCGGGCCAAGGCTGCGGGGCGCAACCAAGTGCAGGCGGCTTAAAAGATGTGCCATTTTGTAATTTGACCGCCGAGCCATAAACGGTACGTTACACTGTTGCATTACTCTCTTCTGTGTATTGCCTTCCGCCATGAAATCCTTGTACTTCGCCTTTGTTTTTCTCCTGCTCTCGGGCTGCGCCAGCGGCCCTCGATTCGATACCCGCCACCCCTCGGTGAACTACGACAACCGCGTGCAGTTCGTGGTCGTCCACTACACCTCGGCCAGCCTCGACCGCTCCCTGGCGCTGCTCACCCATGGCCAGGTCAGCAGCCATTACCTGATCGGCGACGACGCCTCCGCCACCATTTACAAGCTGGTTGATGAAAGCCAGCGCGCCTGGCATGCCGGGGAAAGCGAGTGGATGGGCCGCACCTGGCTCAACTCCAGCTCCATCGGTATCGAGATTGTGAACCCTGGCTACAAGGACACCCCGACCGGGCGCTTGTGGTACCCGTATTCAGAAGCGCAGGTGAAATCGTTGGTGGTGCTGCTCAAGGACATCAGCAAGCGTAATGGCATCGACCCCAAGAACATCATTGGTCACAGCGACATCGCGCCACTGCGCAAGCTGGACCCCGGTCCGTTGTTCCCCTGGAAACGCTTGGCTGCCGAAGGGTTGGGCATGTGGCCCGAGGCCCAGGCCGTTGCGCGCTTCAAGGCGCAGTACGCCACGGAGCTGCCGAGCATTACCTGGTTCCAGGAAGAGTTGGCCCGTCTGGGCTACCAGACCCCTCAGACCGGTGAGCTGGATGTTGCCACGCGTCACGTGATTGCCGCGTTCCAGATGCATTTCCGCCCGTCGCTGTTTGATGGCACGCCGGATGCCGAAAGTGCTGCGATCTTGCGGGCATTGAACCGGCGTTAATTGCAGGAGCAAGCGCCCTCGCCACAAAAGGCGGTTCCTAAAGGGGCAGCGCCATATAGAACTGGGTGCCCTGCCCCGGCCGCGAATACACGCCCATGCGGCCGCCGTGCAATTGCACGATCTCCTTGCACAACGCCAGCCCCAGGCCGGCACCGCCTTTCTTGCGACCGACCTGGACGAAGGGCTCGAAGATCCGTCCCTGCTGTCCGTAGGCAATACCCTCGCCGTTGTCCTCGACGCTGATAATCACCCGTTCACCATGGCGACGCGCCTGCAGGCGAATCTGCCCGCCTTCGGCGGTGTGGCGCAGGGCGTTGCCCAGTAGGTTGTCGAGTACCCGTTCCAGTTGCGGCTGATCGGCATAGAGCCGCGGCAGGTCGGATTGGGCTTCTACCAGCAGTTCGATATGTTGCGTGTTGGCTTGCTCCAGGAAGCGCGCACGGGCGTGTTCAAGCAGGTCGATGACGTCGCACGGCCCCAGGGTCAGTTTCTGCAGGCCGTTCTGGTAGCGCGAGAAGTTGAGCAAGTCGTTGATCAACTGCATCAGGCGCTGCATCTCTTCATTGACCGTATCCAGCAAGTCCGCTTCACGGGAGTCGGCGGGGAACTTCGCCCGCTCGCGGAACAACCCGAACGCCATATGCATACCGGTCACCGGCGTGCGCAGCTCATGGGAGGCGCGCAATACGAACTCGCTGCGCACCCGTTCGAAGGCGCGCTGTTCGGTGACGTCATGCAGCACCATCACCGCCCCGAGAATATGTCCCTGGGTATGACTGACGGGCGTAAGGCTGTAGGTCAGCAAGCGCAGTTCGCCCTCGACTTCCACTTCCAGGTCATCGGGGGCCCGTTCCAGGTTACCGCCACGCAGCACCAGTCGCAGTTGTTCGTCCAGTTCCGGACGCACCAGTGCCTCGCCCAATCCCTGGCCGAGACGATCTTCATCCCAGCCCAGTTGGCGCTGTGCGACGGGGTTGAGGTGTTCCAGGCGGCCTTCGCGGTCGATCATCAGCAGGCCGTCATCGATGCTGTCGAGCACCGCTTGCAGGCGCTGCTGGCCGGCTAGCAGTTCATCGATATTGGTCGCCTGATGTTGGCGCAGGGCCTCGGCCATGATGCCGAAGCGACGGGTCAGTTGGTTCATTTCGGCCGCCGAAGAGATCGGCAGCGTCACTTCGAAGTCGCCCTGCCCGATCTTGTCCGCGGCCTTGGCCAGCGCTTCGATCGGTCCGCCAAACCGCCGGGCGATGCCATGGGCGGTGACAAATCCGATGATCAGCACCGCGAGCCCCACCAAACCCAGCAGACCGGCGATCAGCAACGCGCGTTCGCGGGACTTGTGTTCGCTGTTGCTGATGTTTTCCAGCGCCTGCTTGTGTTCGTCGATCAGGCTGTTGCGCAGTACGTTGAAGGTTTCGGTGAGTTTTTCCTTGCTGCCCGGTGGCGGCGACGGTTGCTGGGATTGGTCAAACGCTTCCAGCAGATTCTGGTACTCGCCTCGGGCCTGGCTGAAACCGATGCCCTGCCCATTGCGCTGTTCGTGGGCGACACCTTGGTCCAGCAGGTCGAAGTAGTGCTGCTTGGCGACGTTCAGCGCCTCAGGATCGGGGCGCTGCTCCAGCATCATCATCAACTGGTCGCCCAGGCTCTGGCGCAGCTTGAGCCCCAGGTCCAGGGTGGTGAAGTTGCTGCGAATCAAGGACTCCTGGGTCTTGGCCATCTGCATGACGCTCACCAGACCGAGGATCAATCCGAGCAGGGCGACGGTAATCAGCGCTGAGATACTCAGGAACAATCGAGTGCGCAGTGTCATCGCTAGCTTCATAAGGTGCCGCTCACAGGTTGTACTGTTTGCGTTTGCGATACAGGGTCGACGCGTCGATACCGAGGGTGCGAGCTGCCTGGTCCAGGGTATCGCTGGTGGCGAGCACCGCACCGATGTGGGCTTTTTCCAGTTCGTCCAGGCTCAGTGCGGCGCCGATGCGCGGGGCGTTGTTGGTCGGTTGCTCGGCCATGCCGAGGTGGATGATTTCGACTTTTTCCTGAGGGCAGATAATGCTGGCGCGTTCCACCACGTTGCGCAGCTCGCGGATATTGCCCGGCCAGCGATAGTTCAGCAGCGCTTCGCGGGCGTCATCACTGAAGCCGCGTGCCGGTCGCGCGTATTCCTTGACGAAGCGCGCCAGGAAGCGGTCGGCGAGGGTCAGTATGTCTTCGCTGCGTTCGCGCAGCGGCGGCAGGTGCAAGGTGATGACATTGAGGCGATAGAGCAGGTCTTCGCGGAAGCGGCCGTCGCGCACCATGTCCTCCAGGTTCAGGTTGGTGGCGGCGAGGATGCGCACATCGGCGCGGCGGGTGACCGGGTCGCCCACGCGCTCGTATTCCTTGTCCTGGATAAAACGCAGCAACTTAGGTTGCAGTGTGAGGGGAAAATCGCCGATCTCGTCGAGAAACAATGTACCGCCGTCGGCCTGGTTGACGCGGCCCAAGGTGCTCTCGCTGGCACCGGTAAAAGCGCCGCGGCTATGGCCGAACAGCTCGCTTTCCATCAGTTCTGCTGTCAGCGATGGACAGTTGATGGTCACGCAGGATTTCTTCGCCCGTTTACTCCAACCGTGAATGGCGCGAGCCAGTTCGCCTTTACCGGTACCGGACTCGCCCAGGATCAGGATGTTGGCGTCGGTGCCCGCCACCTGGCGCGCGGTTTCCAGCACCGCCATCATCGACGGGCTATGAGAGTCGAGGCCGTCTTTTGGTTGACGCACTTCGCCTTCCAAGGCTTCCAGGCGCGCGGAGAGTTGGCGCACCTCCAGCTGCTTGGCGGTGGCCAGGCGCAGTTGGTCGGGGCTGCAGGGTTTTACCAGGTAGTCGGCGGCGCCCGCCTGTATCGCGTCCACCGCAGTATCGACCGCCGAATGGGCCGTCACGATCACGACGCGCATCCAGGGGGCCTGGATGCGCATCTGCGCCAGCACCACCAGGCCATCGTCTTCACCCAGGCGCAGGTCAAGGAAGCACAGGTCGAACACTTGGCGCTGCATCAGCGCATCGGCCTGGGCGGCGCTGTTGGCGGTGGCGACGGTGTAGCCTTCATCTTCCAGGCAATAACGGAAGGTGCGCAGGATTGCGGATTCGTCATCCACTAAAAGAATGCGGCCTTGAAGTTCCTTGGCTGATCCCATCTGTCCCGCGCTCCTTAACTATGAATGATGGTGTTTAGTCCCGGAATAATCGGGCAAGTTGCATGGTTGATTCTGATCGATAAAAAGAAGCGTCGTGCACGTATCTGTCATACGTCCTACAAAGCCCGGCCTGCTGGCGTTTTCATGCCTTCTTGCCACTTCGGCAACTCGATATCCGCTTTATGTCCCTTTATCCGACCACTGGCCGTCGTGCAATTCGCACGGCGCACAGGGGGGCATCGTGCAGGATGCTGGGTGATTGGCAAAACGCTTATATTTAACTTATTGATTTTATTGATATTTATTTTACAAAAAAGCTGGCATGCGCTCTGCAATAGCTTTCCCAACGAATAATCAGAACGCGGGAGAACTTCAGCATGACTCGCCACAGCCTCAGCCAACTGCGTTTATCGCCACTACGCTTGCAGCAAGGCCTGTTTGCCAGCCTGGCGCTGATGGTCACGCTGATTGCCGGTCAGCAACTGCAGCATTGGCAGCAGAGTCCGCAGCAAGCCCCGTCGTTCGAACGCCCGGTGACGACCCAGACTCATTTCAGTTCCATCGGCAGCGTTTCTGCCGATGGAGCCGCCAAGCAATTACGTGTGGCCGACCAGGATTCGAGCCTGGGCGAGCTGCCCACCCAAGAACGTTGGGTTTTCTAGGCAACAAAATCGGGCGCTTGTGTTGAGCGTTCGTACAGCACTACCGCTGTTACCTCTTATAGAAGCGTAAGGAGAATCACCATGTTGAGTTGGGCAATCACATTTCTGATCATCGCCATTGTGGCTGCTGTCCTGGGCTTCGGTGGTATCGCGGGCACCGCCACGGGTATCGCTAAGATTCTCTTTGTCGTCTTCCTGGTGATGTTTATCGCATCGTTCTTCTTCGGTCGTCGCGGCCGAGGCTGAACATGACCCCTTCCTTTAAAGCCATGGTTGCCGCCCTGCTTGTGGGCGGCAGCGGTCTGGCGATGGCCGCCAACGACGGCCAATCGCGGGCCAACGAACTGCTCAGTGCGGACCCGCAATACCGCGAGACCTGGCAAGGCGTGGTGAAGAAAGAAGAGCGCCTGCCGGAATGGGTGATGAACCTGTCGGGTACGGCCGAGCAAATGAATGCCGTGGAAGAAGATGGCGACAAGTATTTGGTCGGGCCACTCTGCGAGACTGCCGACACGTGCCTGAACAAGCGCCTGATCGTCGCCTTCAGCTTCGACAAGGAAGATGCCTACGCCATGTTGGTGGAAGTTCCTGCGGGATTGCCGGCGGACAAGTCGCCCACGCGGCACGCCGATTACCGTTTTATCGGTAAGCCGGACGAAGGCATGCAGAAGTTGCTGATGGAGCAACTGAAGAAAGATCCGAATTGGTACTAGGTGCCGTCTGATACGTCTGTCATCAACGGCACCTGCTTCTATAGAAAGAAGCCCCTCGCTTCTTTCTGTCTGCATCGCTCGCCAAGGGTGATGCATGACCAGGGGGCCGGGTTGCTCTGATCAATCGGGATCGGCGTGACCTACGGGTACAGGGAGTACCTGCGCAAGGGCCGGGTCAGGCAAAAAGCTGCGACGCAAGTTCACAAGTCCTCAAGCTTGCTGAACTTGCGGCGGGCTTATGAAATTACCCTCCCGCCTTTTATGCCGCTCTTAGTCCAGAATTGGCTTTTCGCACGTTCACAACCATTACCTGGTGTGTCCACGCGACCATCTATCGAGAAAGTTTTGTCCGCGCCATAGGACATTTCTGACGCCATGGCCCTGAATTGCCAGACATTTCTGCCAATGGCCCGAAGTCCCACAAAATCTCTGCGAAAGCCTGAAATGGCCGGTTAACGGCATTTCTGCCAGGCAAAATGTCGCATTTGAACTGACCATTCGGACAGTTATTATCAAAAAAACTCATGCCGATTCGGCATAGGGTAGGCGTTTACGGCATTAGACGTCGCTCCCTTGCATGGGAATAGTTGCGCCTTTTTTCGCCTGCCAGTAAGCCATTTCGGCCACGCTGCGGTGACCTTCCATGGAGGCAGATGCACACACTTTTTCGCTTACGAGCGTTGCAGCTGGCGCATTTGCCTTAGGTCCACTTGAAGTAAGGGTAATGACATGAAGAAGGCAAAGCTAAGCCTCGCCTGGCAGATCCTCATCGGTTTGGTGTTGGGGATCGCAATCGGGGCAGTGCTCAACCATTTCAGTGCTGAAAAGGCCTGGTGGATCAGCAATGTGTTGCAGCCCGCGGGCGATATCTTTATCCGCCTGATCAAGATGATCGTGATCCCGATTGTGATTTCCTCGCTGATCGTTGGTATTGCCGGCGTGGGCGACGCGAAAAAGCTCGGGCGCATCGGCGTCAAAACCATCCTTTACTTCGAAATCGTCACCACCATCGCGATCGTGGTCGGCCTGTTGTTGGCCAACTTCTTCCATCCGGGTACCGGTATCGACATGAGTACCCTGGGTACCGTGGACATTTCCAAGTACCAGGCGACCGCGGCGGAAGTGCAACATGAGCATGCGTTCGTCCAGACCATCCTCAACCTGATTCCGTCGAACATCTTTGCCGCCGTCGCCCGTGGCGAGATGCTGCCGATCATTTTCTTCTCCGTGCTGTTCGGCCTCGGCCTGTCGAGCCTCAAGCCCGAGCTGCGCGAACCGCTGGTGACGATGTTCCAGGGCGTGTCCGAAAGCATGTTCAAAGTCACCCACATGATCATGAAGTACGCGCCTATCGGTGTGTTCGCGCTGATCGCGGTGACCGTCGCCAACTTCGGCTTCGCCTCCTTGCTGCCGCTGGCCAAGCTGGTGATCCTGGTTTACGTCGCGATCCTGTTCTTCGCTTTTGTGGTCCTGGGCCTGATCGCCCGCCTGTTCGGCTTCTCGGTGATCAAGCTGATGCGCATCTTCAAGGATGAGCTGGTGCTGGCCTATTCCACCGCCAGTTCCGAAACCGTGCTGCCGCGTGTGATCGAGAAGATGGAAGCCTACGGTGCGCCGAAGGCCATTTGCAGCTTTGTGGTACCGACCGGTTACTCGTTCAATCTCGACGGTTCGACCCTGTACCAGAGCATCGCCGCGATCTTTATCGCTCAGTTGTATGGCATCGACCTGTCGATCGGTCAGCAACTGATGCTGGTGCTGACCTTGATGGTCACCTCCAAAGGCATCGCTGGTGTGCCGGGCGTGTCTTTCGTGGTGCTGCTGGCTACCCTGGGCAGCGTGGGCATTCCGCTGGAAGGCCTGGCGTTCATCGCCGGTGTCGACCGCATCATGGACATGGCGCGTACCGCACTCAATGTAATCGGCAACGCCCTGGCAGTGTTGATCATCTCCCGTTGGGAAGGCATGTACGACGACGCCAAGGGCGAGCGCTACTGGAACTCCCTGCCGCACTGGCGCAGCAAGGAAGCGCTGCCGGTCGGTGAGACCAGCCGCGGCTGATGCTGGCGTGATGCGAACAAACCCCGGGAAATCCGGGGTTTGTCGTTTCTGCCGACCCCGCTATCATTCGGCCCATCTTTCGGGGGATTCAACTGATGCTCAATGGCCTGTGGCTTGGCTTCTTTGTCGTGGCAATGGTGTCAGCACTGGCGCAATGGCTGGTTGGCGGTAACGCTGGGATTTTCGCGGCAATGGTGGAGAGTATTTTCGCCATGGCCAAATTGTCGGTGGAAGTGATGGTGCTGCTGTTCGGCACCCTGACGCTATGGCTGGGCTTTTTGCGCATCGCCGAGAAGGCCGGGATCGTCGGATGGCTGGCCAAGGCGCTTGGCCCCTTGTTCCGTCGCCTGATGCCGGAAGTGCCCGCCGGCCACCCCGCCATCGGCCTGATTACTCTCAACTTCGCGGCCAACGGCCTGGGCTTGGATAACGCCGCCACGCCCATCGGTTTGAAGGCCATGAAAGCGCTGCAGGAACTCAACCCGATCCCCAACACCGCCAGTAACGCGCAGATTCTGTTTCTGGTGCTCAACGCGTCTTCGCTGACGCTGTTGCCGGTAACCATCTTTATGTACCGCGCCCAGCAAGGTGCGGCTGATCCGACGTTGGTGTTCCTGCCGATCCTGCTGGCCACCAGCGCGTCGACCCTGACGGGCTTGCTGTCGGTGGCGGTGATGCAGCGCCTGCGGCTGTGGGACCCGGTGGTGCTGGCGTACCTGATTCCGGGGGCACTGGTGCTCGGTGGGTTCATGGCGCTGCTGGCGACTCTGTCGGCGACTGCGCTGGCCGGGCTGTCGTCGATCCTCGGCAACCTCACGCTGTTCGGGCTGATCATGGTGTTCCTGCTGATCGGCGCGTTGCGCAAGGTCAAGGTGTACGAGGCCTTTGTCGAAGGTGCCAAAGAAGGCTTCGATGTCGCCAAGAACCTGCTGCCCTATCTGGTGGCGATGTTGTGTGCCGTGGGCGTGTTGCGTGCATCCGGGGCGCTGGATTTCGGCCTCGAAGGCATTCGCCATGTGGTGGCCTGGACCGGCCTGGACACGCGCTTCGTCGACGCGCTGCCGACCGCGATGGTCAAGCCATTCTCTGGCAGTGCGGCGCGGGCGATGTTGATCGAGACCATGCAGACCCAGGGCGTCGACAGCTTTCCGGCGCTGGTGGCGGCGACGGTTCAGGGCAGTACCGAGACCACCTTCTATGTGTTGGCGGTGTATTTCGGCTCGGTGGGCATTCAGCGCGCGCGGCATGCGGTGGGGTGTGCGTTGCTGGCGGAATTTGCCGGTGTGGTGGCGGCGATTTCGGTGTGTTACTGGTTCTTTGGTTAAGGCTTGGAAGGCTATCGGGAGCAAGCCCCCCCACACTTGAGCGCATTCCGTCAGGATGAATACGCTCAACTGTGGTAGGGGGCTTGCTCCCGATGAGGCCCTAGCCCTTCGACGCACTGTTGCCTTGCGCCACCACCCAATCCACTACCTGTTTATTCAACTGATCCCCTGCCTGCCCAAACCCGGTCACGACCGCCGGGACTTTGGTATCGCTCACCGGTTGGCGAATTTCAAAGCGTCGGCTGGCCACGATGCGCTGATCGCGCCCACGTACCAGGCGTGCATCCAGGCGAATCACCACCTCCAGCGCATTACCCCGGTATTCACTCTGGAACGCCTGCAATTGTCCGCCCAACTCATAGTCGGCCTGCAGATTGGTGTCGTCGGTACTCAGCAGCGTCACCCGGCCATCGCGTTGGAAGCCATCCATGAAGCGGTTGCGCAGCAGCACCGGCGCCGGATCGCTCCAGCGCGAGCTGGCGTAGCTGCTGATCAGGTCGCCATTGGGCACCACGGCGATACGCGGGCTGTCGAGAAACTCACTGGTCTGGGGTTTGTTGACGCGCAGCGACCAGGTCACTGGCGTGGCCTGGCTGGTCGTCTGGGCGGACGCCAGGCGGTATACGTCCGAGGGCTCGGCTTTGGGCAAGATCGAGCAGGCGCTGACCAGCGCCGCCAGCGCCACAGGGGCAATCAGTCGGTAAGCACGCTTCATGGCGTGAACTCCTTGTTCTTGTCGCTGCCCAGCAGGTAACCGCTGGGGTTGGCTTCCAGGCGGCGAGAGATGGCGCGCAGCGAGCCGAGGGTTTCGCGCAGTTCGCGCACGGCCGGCGCCAGTTCGTTGAGGCCCTGCATGCCGCTGTTCACCGAGTCCTTGTTGTTGGTCAGCAAGGTGTTGATGGTTGCGGTGCTTTGCTCGAGGGATTTCATCGCTTGCTCGGCGCTGCCGAACACTTGCTTGCCTTGATCGCTGAGCAGGCCATTGGCATTGCGCATCAGCGCGGTGGTCTGTTCCAGGGCGGCACCGGCCTGTTTGCTCACCTGCATCAGTTGTTGCATCACCACCTTGATATCGCCGCGCTGGTCGGCGATGGCGCCAGTGGTCTGTTCCAGGTGGTCCAGGGTGTTGCTCAGACGTTCGACATTCTGCGGGGAGAACATCTCGTTGGCGTTGTGCAGCAGCAGGTTGACGCTGGTCATCAGGTCATTGCTGTTATTGAGCAGGCGCGCGATGGGTGATGGCGAGGCGATGATTTGCGGCAGTGCCCCGTCCTTACCCTTGAGTTTCGGGCTTTGCGGCGTACCTCCGCTGAGCTGGATGATCGACGTACCGGTGATGCCGGTCAGGGCCAGCTTGGCCTGGGTGTCTTCCTTGATCGGTGTCTGGCCGGAGAGGCGGATGCGTGCGAGCACGCGGCGCGGGTCCTTGGGGTCCAGGCTCAGGCTGATCACATCGCCGACCTTGATCCCGCTGTATTGCACGGAGCTGCCTTGGGACAGGCCGCTGACCGCTTCGTTGAAGATCACTTCGTAATCCTGGAAGGCCGTGTCGACGCTGGACTTGGCCAGCCACAGGCCAAACAGCATCGCGCCGACCACCACGATCACGCTGAACAAACCGATCATCACATGATGGGCTCGGGTTTCCATGTCATACCTCGTTGAGCGATTGAGCGGCATCCAATGCCGCGCGGCCACGGGGGCCGTGGAAGTATTCGTGAATCCAGGCGTCGTCGGTTTCCGAGACGACATCGATGGCGTCGGCCACCAGCACTTTCTTCTGCGACAGCACCGCCACGCGGTCGGTGATGGTGTACAGCGTGTCCAGGTCATGGGTGACCAGGAACACGCTCAAACCCAGCGCGTCGCGCAGGGTCAGGATCAGTTGGTCGAATTGCGCCGCGCCGATCGGATCGAGGCCGGCGGTGGGTTCATCCAGAAACAGGATGTCCGGGTCCAGCGCCAACGCGCGGGCCAGGGCGGCGCGCTTGATCATGCCGCCGGACAGCGACGCCGGGTATTTGTCGGCTGCCGACAGCGGCAACCCGGCCAGGGCCAGCTTGACCGCGGCCAGGTGCTCGGCGTCGGCGCGGCTCAGGCCGGCGTGTTCGATCAGCGGCAGTGCGACGTTTTCGGTCACGGTCAGCGAGGAAAACAGCGCGCCCTTCTGGAACAGCACGCCAAAGCGTCGTTCCACCAGGGAGCGCTCCTGCTCCGGCAGGTTCGACAGGTTCTTGCCGAACACCCGCACCTCGCCCGCGCTGGGCCGGCGCAGGCCGACGATGCTGCGCAACAGCACCGACTTGCCGCTGCCGGAGCCGCCGACCACCGCGAGGATCTCACCCTTGTACAAATCCAGGTCGAGGTTCTCGTGCACGCTCTGGCTGCCAAAGCGGTTGCACAGTCCACGCACCTCGATCACCGCCTCGCTGGGCGCTCGGGGCAGGCGGCTCACCAGCTCATCTCCATGAAGAACAGCGCGGCGACGGCGTCCAACACGATCACCACAAAGATCGATTGCACCACGCTGGAGGTGGTGTGGGCACCGACCGACTCGGCGCTGCCGCTGACCTTGAAGCCTTCCAGGCAACCGATGGCGGCGATCAGGAAGGCGAAGAACGGTGCTTTCACCATGCCCACCAGGAAATGCTTCACGCCAATGTCCGATTGCAGCAGCGAGAGAAACATCGCCGGCGAGATATCCAGGGTCAGCGCGCACACTACCCCGCCGCCGACGATCCCCGAGAGCATTGCCAGGAATGTCAGCATTGGCAGCGACACCAGCAGCGCCAGCACGCGGGGCAAGACCAGCAGCTCCATCGGGTCCAGGCCCAGGGTGCGGATGGCGTCGATTTCTTCGTTGGCCTTCATCGAGCCGATCTGTGCGGTAAAGGCACTGGCGGTGCGGCCGGCGATCAGGATGGCCGTCAGCAAAACGCCGAATTCCCGTAGGAAGGAAAACGCTACCAAGTCCACGGTAAAAATCGTCGCGCCAAAGCTCTTGAGCACCGTGGCGCCGAGAAATGCCACCACGGCGCCCACCAGAAAGGTCAGCAAGGCGACGATGGGCGCGGCGTCGAGGCCGGTCTGCTCGATATGGGCGACCATGGGCGTCACACGCCAGCGCTTGGGCCGGAAAATGCTGCGGGCGAAGGTCTCCAGGATCAGGCCGATAAAGCCCAGCAGTTGTTTACTGTCCTGCCAGACGGCGTCCACGGCGCGGCCGATGCGCGCGAGCAACTGGATGCCGGCGGCTTCTTCCGGCGCTTTCTCCGGTACGCAGAAATCATTGAGTGAGCGATAGACGGTTTTGAGCAGGGCGCGGTCGGCGGCGGACAGGCTGCAATCGGTCTGCTCGGCGGATTGCTCGATACGGGTCGGTCCCAGCAGTTCCACCAGCAGCGAGGCACCGGCAGTATCCAGGGCGCCGAGGCCGTTGAGGTCGATGCGCGCGCCCGCGTCGTATTTTCCATCGAGCTTGTCCGACAGCTTCTTCAGGCTGGCGTAGTGGGCAAGCGTCCAGTCCCCCGTAATCCTGAGTAACGG
Source organism: Pseudomonas extremaustralis (assembly GCF_900102035.1). NCBI lineage: Bacteria > Pseudomonadati > Pseudomonadota > Gammaproteobacteria > Pseudomonadales > Pseudomonadaceae > Pseudomonas > Pseudomonas extremaustralis. Next base: position 4,854,057 of record NZ_LT629689.1, on the reverse strand, counting down.
AGGAGCGGTGGACGTATCGAGGTGGGCGGCGCCGGCCGTCGGACTACTGGTCATAAGCTCCAAGCTTGTCTGGCTATCCACAATTCCTACGTAATAGCACGATCCGGCCTACTTTGGGTTGTCCGTCTGTGCTGCGTCAGTCACTTTGAAGCGAAGGACGCCGATCACCTGCCCGTCTTCCGTCAATACCTGAACCTGCCAGCGCCCCACCGGGTCGCCTGGGAAGTTCTGCTTGTGAGTCCAGGCGCGGTAGCCCTCTTTACGGCCGCCATGGATATCCAGGGCGATGCGGTCGACCTCGTTGCCGTTGAATTTCCACACGTGGTAGATCCGCTCATCCAACCCGCGGGGGGCATTGATCGCGGTGTAGGCGTACAGCCCGTCACCGCGCAACTGGTTGGCGCTGACTTCCTTGAGGTCATCGCCAGGGGTGCGGTCTTGCAGTTGGGTGCTGATGGCCACTTCGGTCATCCACAAGGTGGCCGGTGGCACCCAACTGCGCAGGAACCAACCGGCGCAGCCGATGGTGGCTGTGACCCCCAGCAGCATGGCCCAGCCCTTGAGGCTACGCAGCGGCAAGCTCACCGCCAGGCTCGGAATCGACAGCACCATGGCGACGCCGAGGGCGAGTTTGTAACTTTCGGCGGTGGTCAGGTGCAGGATGATCGGCAGCGCGGTGAGCAGCGCTGCGAACAAGGTCAGGGTATGCAGCGCCAGAAACAGCGAGCGCTTGGGCGCCAGCCACTTGTAGTAGAGCGGGTCGATGATCGACACCAGCGCGGCCGCGCCGAGCAAGCCGGTGAAAATCGATTGGCCGCTGTTCCAGGCGGTGGTGATGAAAAAGAACGGCAACACAAAAAACAGACTTTCCTGGTGGATCATCTGGGTCGCGTAACGCAGCAGGGGTTCGGGGATTTCGCGCTTGAAAACCTTGGTGAACAGCTGGGTGAAGCTGTTTTCCAGCATCAGCCACAACCAGCTCACCAACATGATCACCGCGATCCAGCTGGCCATGCCCTGCTGGCGGTCCACCAGAATGAAGCTGCACACACCGGAGATAAACCCGCCGAGTGCAATCACCCCTGGATAGCGCTTCATCAGTTCAAGGACGCGCTGGATGTAGTGGGTCAGGTTCGGCATTCGGCGGTTCACAGTCTTTGTAGGAAAAAATCCCCGACAGAATAACGTCTTAGCCCTGGGTCCGGTGCGTCATTACGCGATCCGTTTGCGATAAACCCGCACGCCGATCAACACAATGGCGATCAGCCCGAGCACGCCTGCGCCGATCCAACTGAGCATGTCGTCACTCAGCAGCGGTTTCTCTATGCGCCAGTAGCCGGGTTGCTTGAACAGCTGGCGCATGGCCTGGTTGGTCTGCGCCAGGCTCACGGCCTTGATACGTTTGGCCGGGTCGCCGAAGTGGCCGTTGTCATAGTCGCCCGCGGCGCTCCAGTAATAGTCGGCCAGGCCGCTGTTGCCCTGCACGGCCCACGCCTGGCGGGCGATGGCGGCTTGTTGCAGGCGCGCGAAGACGGCGGGGTCAAGACCTTTGTCGAGCAATTGGGTCCTGAGGTCTTGCAGCACCTGTTCGGCTTCGGGAAGGTTTTCCCGTTCGAGGTCGGCATTCAGGCTGAGGAAGCCGACGCCGCCGAGCAGTTCGCGTTCGCTGCGTGGACCGTAGGACAAACCATGCTTGAGGCGTAGTTCACGGTACAGCGCCCAGTCCAGGTAATCCTTGAGCAGGTCGTAGGTCTCGTCGTGCTGGTCTTCGAGCACCGGCTCGGGGAACAGCCAGTGCAGTTTGGCGTTGTCGCCCAGCCAGCCACGGATCAGGTCGCGGCGGCCGGCGGCGGTGTGCTGGATTTCCGGCAGGGCCAAGTGCTCGGTGGGGTCTACCGGTTTGAGCTGGCCGTAGGTGCGTTCCAGGTAGGCCGGCAGCAGTTTGTCGAGGTCGCCGACGATGATCAGGGTCATGTTGTTGGGGGCGTACCAGTTTTTGCGCAGGCTCTCCAACTGGTCGCGGGTCAAGTGATCGACTTCGGCGCGTTCGGCGCATTGGAGCCCCAGTTCGACGGCCAGTTGATGACTGGCGGCGGGTCCCAGGTCCTGGCGGTCGAGCAGGCGTTGCAAGTGGGAGTAATGGCCGCCGTCTTCGCGCTCGACCACCTGTTTGGCGGCGTTGATATTGGCGTCGGTCAGCTCAGTGCGCGTGATGATCGCCAGCAGCAGGTCGAGCACCTTGCGCTGGTTCTGAGCGGGCGCCTCGATGACGAAGGTGGTGTCGGCGTTGCTGGTGTAGGCGTTCCACTCGCCGCCCAGGGCTTGCATGCGATCTTCCAGGTCGGCTTCGCCGCCGCCGTCGAGGCCGCTGAACAGCAGGTGTTCGAGCAGGTGCGGCAGTTCTTTGTCTTCGCAGGGGAAGTCATCCAGGCCTACGCCCACCACCAGGCGGATCGCCACGTGCCCCCGCTCGGTGCCCGGTTTGAGCAGTAATTGCAGGCCGTTGGGCAAGGTGTAGCCCTCGACTTGCAGGCGGTCAAAGGCAAAGGCATGGGCGCAGCCCATGAGCAGGCAGGCGAATAACAGGCGACGCATAACTGGCTTCCTGGCGAGTGAGGTCAGCTTTAACTGACTTCACGGGCCATCTTACGTTCAGGGCGAATGTGTGATGTCGGCAATATCTTCGGTGGAGAGCGCGCCGGTGTCGGACGTTTCCAACACTACATAAGCACTGCTGCAAAACAACGAGTTCAAGCGTTTCATGTCGGCCATCAGTTCCAAATGCAGAGAACTGGTCTCCAGGCTTTGTACGATCTTGCGTTGCAAACGGCTGACGTGGGCGTGGGCAAGGCGGCGTTCCTGGGCGCGAAAGCGACGTTTCTCGCGTAGCAATTGCCGGGCACTTTCCGGGTCGCCACTGAGAAACACCGACAGCCCCAGGCGCAGGTTGGCGATCAATTGGCTGTGCAGACCGGTGAGTTCTTCCAGGCCCACTTCCGAGAATTGACGGCGCTGGGAGGTTTTCTGCTGCTGGACTTTGCGCAGCATGCGTTCGATCAAGTCGCCTGCCAGTTTCAGGTTGATCGACAACTCGATGATTTCGGCCCAGCGGCGGTTGTCCTGCTCGCTGAGGTCTTCGCGGGGCATTTGCGCCAGGTAGAGTTTGATCGCGCTGTAGAGCGCCTCGACATCGTCGCTGAGGCTGCGCATTTCCTGGGTGATGGCGGTCTGTTTGCCGCGCAGCACTTCCTGCATGGCGGTGAGCATGTTGTCGATCAGGTCGCCCAGGCGCAGGGTTTCCCGTGCGGCGTTGGCCAGTGCCAGGCTGGGCGTGGCAAGGGCTGCGAGGTCCAGGTGACGCGGTTTGGCTGTGCCGTTGGCCTCTTCACGTTCCGGCAGCAGCCATGTGCAGATGCGCGCCATCGGACCAATGGTGGGCAGCAGGATCAGACAGCGGCTGACGTTGTAGAGCAAGTGGAAGGCGATGACCATGCCTTGGGCGCTGTAGTCCAGGCCATCCATCCACCGTACCAGCGGGTCGAGTACGGGGATGATCAGCAACAGGCCGATCAACTTGTACAGCAGGCTGCCCAGGGCCACCTGGCGGCCGGCTGCGTTCTGCATGCTGGTGCTGAGGAAGGCCAGTACGCCGCTGCCGATGTTGGCGCCGATCACCAGGCCGATGGCCACGTGCAAGCCGATCACGCCGGCGCCGGCCAGGGTGGCGGTCAGCAATACAGCGGCGAGGCTGGAGTAGGAAATCATCGCGAACAAGGCGCCGACCAGGGCGTCGAGCAAAATGTCGCCCGTCAGTGAGGCAAACAGCACTTTCACGCCCTGGGCATGGGTGATCGGCCCGGCGGCTTCGACGATCAATTGCAGCGCGAGGATGATCAGCCCGAGGCCGATTCCGACCCGGCCCAACTGCCCTGCCCGCGTCTGCTTGCGCGACAGAAAGAAGATCACCCCGAGAAAGATCAGCAGCGGCGACAGCCACGACAGGTCAAGGGTCAGCACCCTGGCCATCAGCGCGGTGCCGACGTCGGCACCGAGCATGGTCGCCAGGGCGGGCATCAACCCCATCAGGCCCTGGCCGACGAAGGAGGTCACCAGCATCGCGGTGGCATTGCTGCTCTGCACCATGGCCGTCACCAGGATACCGGCGACGAACGCCAGCCAGCGCTTGGACATGTTCTGTCCTATGACTTGACGCAAGTTGGAACCGTAGACCCGCAGGATGCCAGTGCGCACGATGTGCGTGCCCCAGATCAGCAGGGTCACGGCGGAAAGCAGATTGAGCAAGGTCAGCATGCTCGGCCCCCCGTGTGGGTGGGCTCCCACAGGAGCCAATGAGAATTGCCGCGTGCCGTTCTACGTCTTGTATTTAAGCTGTAGTTGGCGAATGGACTGTGCGCCAGCATCGCATAGCTAAAGTGGGGATTGAAACAAAACTGTCATATGTGGGGCGAGCGTGCTCGCGAAAAACCTCAGTGATACCGCGTACTGCCTGGGGTGATGCGGTGTCCTTGGGTTATTCGCGAGCGAGCTCGCTCCTATGGGGCGTGAGGGCGCGGGGACGGGGTTATTGGCCCGGAATGTCCTTGCGCAGTTTTACCGGGTCCTGCTGTTTCTGCTTTTTCGCGATGGCGGTGCGCATCTTGATGTTCACCGCTTCCACCGCCAGCGAGAACGCCATGGCGAAGTAGACGTAGCCTTTAGGCACATGCACGTCGAAGGATTCCGCGATCAGCACGGTACCCACCACCACCAGGAACGACAGCGCCAGCATCTTCAGCGACGGGTGCTTGTCGATGAAGTCGCTGATGGTGCCGGCCGCCGCCATCATCACCAGTACCGCGACCACGATCGCCGCAATCATCACCGGTACGTGGGACACCATGCCGACGGCGGTGATCACCGAGTCCAGGGAGAACACGATGTCGATGATCGCGATCTGGATGATGGTGTAGATGAACTTGCCACCGGTGCCCTTCGGCTCTTCGTGGGTTTCGTCTTCACCTTCCAGGGCGTGGTACATCTCTTGGGAGCTTTTCCACAGCAGGAACAAGCCACCGAAGAACAGGATCAGGTCGCGCCCGGAAATGCCTTGGCCGAAGACCACGAACAGGTCGTCGGTCAGGCGCATGACCCACGTGATCGACAGCAGCAAGAGGATGCGCGTGACCATGGCCAGGGCCAGGCCGAAGATCCGGGTGCGCGCCTGCATGTGCTTGGGCATGCGGCCGACCAGGATCGAAATCATGATGATGTTATCGATGCCCAGGACGATCTCGAGGGCTGTCAGGGTGAAGAAGGCAATCCAGATTTCCGGATTGGTCAGCCATTCCATGTGTATTCCTTTGAACAAATGTTAAACCGCGCAAGCTGCAGCGCCGCGCGGTGAGTGAGTCGGTACGACTATAGAGTGCTGAACAGCGGAAAAATCCCCATCAGCAGCGCGGCGAACATTATGCACAGGCACACCAGCACTGCCCACTTCAGGGTGAAGCGCTGGTGATCGCCAAATTCGATACCGGCCAGGGCGACCAGCAGGTAAGTCGATGGGACCAGCGGGCTGAGCAAGTGCACGGGTTGCCCAACGATGGATGCACGGGCCATTTCCACGGCGGTGATGCCGTAGTGGCTGGCGGCCTCGGCGAGGACCGGCAGTACGCCGTAGTAGAACGCATCGTTGGACATGAAGAAGGTGAACGGCATGCTCACCAGGGCCGTGATCACGGCCAGGTAAGGGCCCATGGCTTCAGGAATGACCGCCAGCAGGCTCTTGGACATGGCATCGACCATGCCGGTACCCGAGAGGATGCCGGTGAAGATCCCTGCGGCGAAGATCAGCCCGACCACCGCCAATACGCTGCCGGCATGCGCGGCGACGCGGTCTTTCTGCTGTTGCAGGCATGGGTAGTTGACGATCATCGCGATACTGAACGCCACCATGAACAGCACGGGCAGCGGCAACAGGCCGGCGATCAACGTGCACATCAGCGCCAGGGTCAGGGCGCCGTTGAACCAGATCAGTTTGGGACGGCGAGCGTCCGGGAATTGCGACACGCTGATCTCGCTATGGTCGATCTCGTCGCCTTGCAGATGCAGTTCGCCCAGGCGCGCACGTTCGCGCTTGCCGTACAGGTACGCGATGACCAGGATCGCCAGTACACCGGCAGCCATGGCCGGGATCATCGGGACGAAAATATCCGAAGGGTCCACATGCAACGCACTGGCGGCGCGGGCGGTCGGGCCACCCCAGGGGGTCATGTTCATCACGCCACCGGCGAGGATGATCAGGCCGGCCATGATCCGCGGGCTCATGCCGATGCGCTGGTATAGCGGCAGCATGGCGGCTACGCAGATCATATAGGTGGTGGCGCCGTCACCGTCGAGGGACACCACCAGGGCCAGCACAGCGGTGCCGACCGAGACTTTCAGCGGGTCGCCCTTGACCATCTTGAGGATCTTGCGCACGGCCGGGTCGAACAGGCCGGAGTCGATCATCAGCGCAAAGTAGAGGATGGCGAACATCAGCATCACGCCGGTCGGCGCGAGCTTGGTGATGCCTTCGAGCATCATCGGGCCGATCTTCGGCGCAAAACCGCCGAACAGCGCGAACAGGATCGGCACGATGATCAGGGCGATCAGCGCGGACAGGCGCTTGGTCATGATCAGGAACATGAACGTGATGACCATGGCAAAGCCAAGGAAAGTCAGCATAGGAATACTCCAGGCGTAGCGCGGCTAGGGAATGGCGAACCGGGTGGGGTCAGCGCAGAACGAAAGGCACGAGGCTTACGGGTGGAGTGGGAGCGAACAGGCGGGTACGGGCGGACATCGGGAATCACCATTGTTGTTGTTAACAGCCGGTCTGTTGCCGGCAGTGGGGGCGATCCTAGACGCGTAAGCTTTCAGCCAGCTTTCGCTGAGAAAACAGGTGATGTGGGCAGACGCACGGTCTTCAGGCATGCACAGATCAAAATGTGTGGGGGCTTGCTCCCACATTTTCAGGGCAATTCGAGGCCGCCCGCTGCTTTGTGCAGTTTGCGCAGATGCTCGCCCACCTGCTTGAGGTTGGCTTCGCAGGCAGCAATCTCGTCGGCGCGGGAAGGGTCCAGCAGCGCTCTCACCTCTTTATCCAGCTCGCCGGTAAGCGATTGCAGCTGTTTCTGGCGTTCGGCGCTTTCCGATTCCAGGCGCTTGGACTCCGACGGTTGCGGCAGACCGTAGCCGCCGCTGCCCAGCAGTTCCGCCGGACGGCTGAGGAAGCCGCTGTTGGCGAGGATTTGTTGCAGCGTGGCGTTGGCTTTCTCCATGCCGCCGTTTTTCAGCTCGCGGGCACCGAGGTAGCGTTGTTTGACTTCGTCCTGGGCCAGCATCAACTGCTTGCGAAAGCTCGCCTGTTCCAGCAGCAACAGGGCGGCGCTGGTGCGCAGGTCGGCCTGGTCGAACCACTGACGGCGCTCCTCGGCGCTGAGGGACAACCAGTCTTCGACCTGGGTCTGCTTGATCGGCAGGTGCTTGCGCAGTACGTCGAACATCGCTTGATAGCGCTCGCGGAACGAGTCGAAGTGATAGCCCAGGCGCATCGCCTCGCGCTTGTCATTCAGTACGCTGGTATCGGCCAGGCCACGGGCCTGCAGCACTTCCAGCAGGCCATTGGGCGTGATGTTGTCCAGCCCGGTCAATTGCGGGTTGGCGCTGCCGCTGCGCAACAGCTTCAGGCTTTCGACCGCGCAGTTGTTGGACAGGAAGTAATAGTTGCCGTCATAGCTCCAGTGCATTTCAGCGGCGTGCTCGACGGTATCGTTGATTTCCTGGCGCGTGAGTTTCAGGGGTACGGACGCGAGGCCGCGCAGCTCGGTCTTGGTGTATTCGTCGATCACTTGGGCCAGTGGCAGCACGAACAGTCGTGACGGGTATTTGCCCACCAGGCCGTCCCAGCTCGACAGTTGTACGTCACCGACGAAGGCGCGGTAGGACAACACCAGGTGCTGGTCCAGGTCCAGCCGGCAATCCGGGCCGCGTGGGCGACCGGGCGCACAGATCACCAGGCGCAACATGCTGTGGCCCCAGCGACTGACCAGGTTCTGGTTGGCTTCGGCCAGCAGGTAGTCGATTTCGTAGACGCGCTCCGGGTCGACGTGGCCCAGCGGAGTCTTGGCGAAATCGTTACCGGCGTTGAGGAATGCGTAGGTGTTGGCGCAGGTGTCCTGCTTGGGCGGCGCCCAACCGAAGTGATCCTTGTAGTAGCGGAACAGCGCGGGGCGGCGGCAGGCGTAGCTCGGGTCGAGGAGGAAGTACTCCATGTTGACCGCGACGAACTCCAGGGGGCTGCTGGTTTCGTAGATATCGGGGCTGCGCGCGACCTGGCGGTTGTGCTGTTCGCGTTCACCGCGACGGCCGACATATTGCGGCCAACCGGCGAGGTCCAGCAGGCGCGGATCATCGCTGAGGGTGAAGCGTCGGTCATTCTGGCCACGGCATTCATCCGGCAGGCCGATCAGCCCGGTGATGCTGTTCTGGCGGCTGCAGCGGCGAATGAGCGCGCGCTCATCGTTGGGCCACAAGCGCGCACGGTCATAGATGTGGGTCAGTTCATGCAGCACAGTGGCGAGCATTTCCCGGCGCACGGTGCCGTGGGGGCGATTGGTTTTACGGGTGGCAGCGCTGCCGTCGGCCAGGCTGGCGAGGAGGTTGCTATTGAGGTCCAGCTCGGACACCAGGGAAGCCTGGCCGTAAGCGTTGTCGGGCATCTTGTCGGTCCAGCCGACATCGATGCGCCGGTCAAGCTGCTCGATAAAGCGCGGCGGCAAGGCGCGCATCGCCTCATCGAGCAATGCCTGGCTGGCCTGCTGCTCAGCCGGGCTCAAGCCTTCTGTCTTGAGCCGCAGTTGCAGGCTGGCCTGGGCTGCGTTGGCACATAGCAGCACAGCACCGGCCAGGAGCCAGGCGACAAGGCGCCTCACAGAGCGAGAATGGCTTCGGCGAGGGTCTGGTCACTGGCGTCGCGGGCTTCCGGCAAGCGGGTCCGCAGGGTGTCGAATGCGGCTTCCAATTGCGCGCCGCGGATCTCGCCGTGGGTAGCGACGAAACTGGCGGCGTCATCGTGGGCTTCGCGCACGACTTTGGAATCGCGGATGGAGGTGGTGGTGTCCGAGGTGAAATCAATGGTACGGCCTGAGGCGCGAACAATGATGTTACTGGTGGCCACCAGGGTATGCGCCTGGGCAACGTCGGCCAACAACAGCAGGCCAAGGGTGGCGGCGATCAGCGGGCTACGCATGGAATGACTCCGAAATACAAAGGTGATTATTGGACGAGAATTGCTTGCGCCAGTTCAAGGTCGCTGGCGTTAAGTTTTGGTTGGGTGCGACGCAGATAATCGAACGCTGATTCCAGTCGTGCGCCGCGCCATTGGCCGTCAGTGGCAATAAAAGCGGCAGCGTCGTCCTGAGCGGCCAATACGACTTTCTTGTCGAAGGGTGCGGAGGTCACCTTACTGGTGGCATACGCACTCGAGACGGTGCTCTGGAGGGTCAGGTCAAAAGCCAAAGCCAATGGCGACCAGCAGGCAGTAAGCAGCATCGGAACGATTAACAGGCGGTGTGAAAAAGCCATGGGACTCGACAACTGAAAGCGAGCGCCAAGGCTAGCGCAATGCCCGGGCGAGAGCCAGTGGCGGCGTCAGGGAGCGTGGGGGCGCTCCCATGACATTGCGACTCAGATAGCCAGGATGGCCTGGGCCAGCTGTGTGTCGGTCGCGGCGTTCAGTTGCGGAGCTTGTTGACGGATCTGGGCCAGCGCACTTTCCAGTTTCACGCCACGGATGGCGCCTTCACTGGCAACAAAACTGGCCGCGTCGTCACGGGCCGCACGCACGACCTTGTTGTCACGCAGCGACGAAGTGGCATCGGAGCTGGCGTCGGAAGTAGCCTTCAGTGCGCCGACGATGGAGTCAGTGGTCACAAGAAAGCTGCTTGCATTGGCATTGGCAGCCAGGACCAGCAGGGCGGCAGCACTCAGCAGGCGAAGACGGGACATGGGGTGACTCCTGTAGATGAACAAATAGGGTGGTGCAAGGCAGCCTTTGGGATCAGACGCGTCTCCAGCAAGGCTCGCCACGTAATGGCGGGATATTAAGCCGCCGTTTATCCGTTCGGAAAGCCTCTTGACTGCCTGGTCACGCCAGAGCGGCCAGGAATGACCGATACAGATTCAGGAACGTTAAATTGTACTGCTTTAATTTTGTGTTTTTAAAACTGTATCTGTTTGCGCGAACCGCTACGTTTGGTCTGCCAAATAGTCAACGCTGGAAACGACAAAGCCCGCCTCCGGTTTCCCGGGGCGGGCTTTGTTTTAACAAATCAGTGCTGGCTGGGGACCCGGTGGGTCAGTGCCAGCGAGCGCCAATCAGCGCCAGAACGGCTTGCTCAGCTCTTCGTAGCGTTGAGCTTCGCTGATACCAGCGTCAGCCAGCAGACGCGAATCCAGGCGAGCCAGTTGGTGACGGCTGGAAATGCGGCGCTGCCACAACATCAGGTTGGCAAGAACGCGCAAAGGCAGTGCAGCTTGGTTGTTTACAGCTTTGTCGGAGAACAGTTCGGAACTGAGTGTACGTTCCATGATGGCATCCTTCCGCTTGTGGCGGGATTAGGTAGTGGTTTAACTGGTGCCAATGATCCTCCTCCCGCACAAGACTCTCTAGATACAGTTCACCTGTATTGTGAGGGGCCAGTTAACTGTTTATGGCGGCTGTACTGTACGGAAATGGGGCAACTGTACCTGTCCGCACTGAATGTGTGCAAAAAAGGTCGATTGGAAGGAATTTGTAGGAGGGTTCGGTAGGAAAATACCGGTACAGCAGTACAGTTTTTTAAAAAAGGAGGGGTGGTGCAACCGAGCTGATGAAACTGTGTGGGCATCAGCTCGGTTGTGTATCGATCAATCCTTGAGCATGTGCCCGGTTTCTTCCAGATTGATGTGCCAGCTCAGGGCTTCGCGCAGGACGTGCGGGGTGTGACCACCGATTGCACAAGCGGCGTTGAAGTATTTGTTCAGCGCATCGCGGTAGTCGGGATGCACACAGTTGTCGATGATCACCCGTGCGCGCTCACGTGGCGCCAGGCCACGCAGGTCGGCGAGGCCCACCTCGGTCACCAGGATGTCGACGTCGTGCTCGGTGTGGTCGACGTGGCTGACCATTGGCACCACGCTGGAAATCGCCCCACCCTTGGCAATCGACTTGGTGACGAAGATCGCCAGGTGAGCGTTCCGAGCGAAGTCGCCCGAGCCGCCAATCCCGTTCATCATCCGCGTCCCGCATACGTGCGTGGAGTTGACGTTGCCGTAGATGTCGAACTCCAGCGCAGTGTTGATCGCGATGATGCCCAGGCGGCGAACCACTTCCGGGTGGTTGGAAATTTCCTGCGGGCGCAGTACCAGTTTGTCTTTGTAGCGCTCCAGGTTGCCGAACACGTTGCTGTTGCGCCGCTCCGACAAGGTGATCGAACTGCCGGAGGCGAAGGTCAGCTTGCCAGCGTCAATCAGGTCGAACGTCGAGTCCTGCAACACTTCCGAATACATGGTCAGGTCTTCGAACGGCGAATCGATCAAGCCGCACATCACGGCGTTGGCGATGTTGCCGATCCCAGCCTGCAGCGGGCCGAGCTTATTGGTCATGCGACCAGCGTCCACTTCCTGTTTGAGGAAGTTGATCAGGTGGGTGGCGATGCCTTGGGTTTCGGCGTCCGGCGACGACACTGTGGAAGGCGAGTCGGGCTTGTTGGTGATGACGATCGCAACGATCTTCTCCGGCGGAATCGGGATCGCGGTGCTGCCAATGCGGTCGTCGACTTTTACCAGCGGGATCGGTGTGCGCGTCGGCCGATAGGTCGGGATGTAGATGTCGTGCAGGCCTTCCAGGTTCGAGTGGTGCGCCATGTTGATCTCGACGATCACTTGCTTGGCGAAAATCGCGAAACTGGCCGAGTTGCCCACGGAAGTGGTCGGCACGATATGCCCTTGTTCGGTGATCGCGACGGCTTCGATCACAGCGATGTCAGGCAGCTTGAGCTGGTTGTTGCGCAGCTGCTCGACGGTTTCCGACAAATGCTGGTCGATGAACATCACTTCGCCGGCATTGATCGCCTTGCGCAGTGTGCTGTCGACCTGGAACGGCATGCGTCGCGACAGCACGCCGGCTTCGGTCAGTTGCTTGTCGAGGTCGTTGCCCAGGCTGGCACCGGTCATCAGGGTGATTTTCAGCGGCGACGTCTTGGCGCGTTCGGCCAGGGCTTGGGGGACGGCCTTGGCTTCACCGGCACGGGTGAAGCCGCTCATGCCGACGGTCATGCCGTCCTCGATCAGTGCGGCGGCATCAGCCGCGCTCATGACCTTGTTCAACAGCGAAGGCAAGCGGATACGATCACGGTACATGGATTGTTATCTCGAGATACGGAGGCAAGGTGCGCAGTTTAGTGATTTCAAAAGTTTTCGGCCCGCTACCATGGTCGAATGCCGGGCAGTCAATTAGGGCCTTTGGTCGGTTTTCATGCGCCAATAAAAAAACCCTAGCCTACGGGAGGCCAGGGTTTCGGGTATTGCGCTGGCGCAGTGTTACTCGACAGCCTTGACCATGTCTTCGATAACTTTCTTGGCGTCGCCGAAAACCATCATGGTTTTGTCCAGGTAGAACAGCTCGTTGTCCAGGCCGGCATAGCCGCTGGCCATCGAGCGCTTGTTGACGATGATGGTCTTGGCCTTGAACGCTTCCAGGATCGGCATACCGGCAATCGGCGAGTTCGGATCGTTCTTGGCGGCCGGGTTGACCACGTCGTTCGCGCCGAGCACCAGTACGACGTCAGCCTGGCCGAATTCCGAGTTGATGTCTTCCATCTCGAACACTTGGTCGTAAGGCACTTCGGCCTCGGCCAGCAATACGTTCATGTGCCCGGGCATGCGGCCGGCCACCGGGTGGATCGCGTACTTCACGGTCACGCCGCGGTGGGTCAGCTTTTCGGTCAACTCTTTAAGCGCATGCTGCGCTCGGGCGACCGCCAGGCCGTAGCCCGGCACGATGATCACGGTGTCGGCGTTGGTCAGCAGGAACGTGGCGTCGTCGGCTGAGCCGGACTTCACCGGACGCGCTTCTTTCGAGCCTGTCGCGGCACCGGCATCCGGCGCGTTGCCGAAACCGCCGAGCAGCACATTGAAGAAGGAGCGGTTCATCGCCTTGCACATGATGTAGGACAGGATCGCGCCGCTGGAGCCCACCAGGGAGCCGGCGATGATCAGCATCGAGTTGTTCAGCGAAAAGCCGATCCCTGCCGCTGCCCAGCCGGAGTAGCTGTTGAGCATCGACACCACCACCGGCATATCGGCGCCGCCGATCGGGATGATGATCAACACACCCAGTACGAATGCCAGGGCCAGCATCAGCGCGAAGGCGGTGAGGTTGCCGGTGAACATGAAGGTCAGGCCCAAGCCCAGCGTGGTCAGGCCCAACACCAGGTTCAACTTGTGCTGACCGCCGAACTGTACCGGTGCGCCTTGGAACAGGCGGAACTTGTACTTGCCCGACAGTTTGCCGAACGCGATCACCGAACCGGAGAAGGTGATGGCGCCGATGGCGGCACCGAGGAACAACTCCAGGCGGTTACCAGCAGGGATCGCATCGCCCAGGTGTTTGACGATGCCCAGGGATTGCGGTTCGACCACGGCGGCAATGGCAATAAATACCGCTGCCAGGCCGATCATGCTGTGCATGAAGGCGACCAGTTCCGGCATCTTGGTCATTTCCACGCGCTTGGCCATGACCGAGCCAGCGGTGCCGCCGATCAGCAGGCCAACGATCACGTAGCCGATGCCGGCGGTGGCAAGCTCAGCGCCCAGCTTATAGATGAGGCCTACGGTGGTGAGTACCGCCAGCGCCATGCCGAGCATGCCGAACAGGTTGCCGCGCCGCGAAGTAGTCGGGTGTGACAGGCCTTTGAGGGCCTGGATGAAACAGATCGACGCGATCAGATAGAGCGTCGTTACCAGATTCATGCTCATTACGGTTGCACCTCTTCTTTAGCTTTGGGCGCTTTCTTCTTGAACATCTCAAGCATCCTGCGAGTCACCAGGAAGCCGCCGAACACGTTGACCGCCGCCAGGGCCACGGCCAGGGTGCCCATGGTCTTGCCCAGTGGCGTCACGGTCAGGGCGGCGGCCAGCATGGCGCCGACGATCACGATCGCCGAGATTGCGTTGGTCACGGCCATCAACGGCGTGTGCAGTGCGGGGGTAACGTTCCAGACCACGTGATAACCGACATAAATCGCCAGCACAAAGATGATCAGGTTGTAGATACCGGGGGAGATAAGCTCTTCCATCGTCTGAATCCCTGCTTAGGCGTTTTTGCGGATGACTTGGCCGTCGCGGCACATCAGGCACGCGGCGACGATGTCGTCTTCGAGGTTGATTTCAAACTGCCCTTCCTTGGTGAACACCAGCTTCAGGAAGTCCAGCAGGTTGCGCGCATACAAGGCCGAAGCGTCCGCGGCGACCGCACCGGCGAGGTTGGTCGGGCCGCAGATGGTCACACCGTTTTCCACCACCACCTGGTCAGCGACCGTAAGTGGGCAATTGCCGCCTTGGGCGGCAGCGAGGTCGATGACCACCGAGCCCGGCTTCATTTGTGCGACGGTTTCGGCGCTGAGCAAAGTCGGGGCCTTGCGACCGGGGATCAGGGCGGTGGTGATGACAATGTCGGCCTGCTTGGCGCGTTCGTGCACGGCCAGGGCCTGGCGTTGCATCCAGCTGGTCGGCATCGGGCGCGCGTAACCGCCGACGCCGACGGCGCATTCACGCTCTTCGTCGGTTTCATAGGGCACGTCGACGAACTTGGCGCCGAGGGATTCGATCTGCTCCTTCACTGCCGGGCGCACGTCGGACGCTTCGATCACTGCTCCCAGGCGTTTCGCCGTGGCAATGGCTTGCAGGCCCGCGACGCCAGCGCCAAGGATCAGCACGCGCGCGGCTTTTACCGTCCCGGCGGCAGTCATCAGCATCGGCATGAAGCGTGGATAGTGATGGGCGGCGAGCAACACAGCTTTGTAACCGGCAATGTTGGCCTGGGACGACAGCACGTCAAGGCTCTGGGCCCGCGAAGTACGCGGCGCGGCTTCGAGCGCGAAGGCCGTGACGCCCCGCTCGGCCAGCTTGGCGATGGTTTCATTGCTGAACGGATTGAGCATGCCCACCAACACGGTGCCGCTTTTGATCAGCGTCAGTTCGCTGTCGCTGGGGGCAACCACTTTGAGGATCAGCTCGGCGCCAAATGCATCGTTGGCACTGCCAATGGTTGCACCTGCCGTTTCATAGGCACTGTCGACGATGCTGGCTTTAATGCCTGCACCGCTTTGTACAGTGACCTTATGGCCCTGGCCGATCAGCTTTTTGATGGTTTCCGGGGTGGCAGCCACCCGCGTTTCACCGGTCTGGGTTTCGAGAGGAACACCAATGTGCACGTCAAATCTCCTGCATGATCTTTTTGCTTTTGATCTTCTTGTAAAAAGGCCAGTGCACCGTGAGTGGCGCATCTGGGGCGGCCGATCAGCACGATCCCGCTGAAATGACAGCGGGGCGCGGCATTTTGCAGGCGAACTTTACGGCCTTCAAGGGATTATGACGGGTGACGAAAAATTAACTACAAGTCATCCTGTGACTGATTGCCGCAACGGTAGGAAATAATCTTTTTAAATACAATGAGTTATTGGGTTTACGGCAAATAATGATTCCTTTGCCATGCTCGGCATGAATGGTCGGACATTGGTAAGCGAAAGTCGCTACAAGCCAACATCCATAAGGCTTTTAGCCGAATTTTTAGGTAAGCGGTACAGTTTGCTTAAAAGCGACATAAACATATATCTGTAGGAACAATAATTATCTGACTACATGATCAGTATTGGCGCTTTGGTCTTTAATTGCTGGGGCTGTAGCGTTCTGACTGGTCGATCAGCCAATCCCTGAATGCGCGCAATGATGCGGATTCGACTTTCCGCTCTGGAATCATCAAGTAATAAGCTTTCGAGCTACTCAGTGCCTCGAGGTTGGCGACCACCAAGTCTTTATCCTCCAACTCTCGTTGGATAAGGAATGGAGGGATCAGTGCAATACCCATGTCATGCATGGCGGCTTGGGACAGCATCGAGAATAGCTCGTAACGAGGGCCTGTCATGTCGCGAGGGATATTCATCTGTTGGGCGTTGAACCATTGGCGCCAGGCATAGGGTCGCGTGGTCTGCTGAAGCAGCGGCAACTCTGCAATCTCCTGTGGGCTGAAGTGCGGCCGCGCGCCCAGCAATCTGGGGCTGCAAACGGGGACTGGGTTTTCTCCCATCAGCCTGTGAGATTCGGTACCCGACCAGTCGGCATCACCGAAGTAGATAGCGGCATCGAATTCGGTATCGGCAAACAAAAAAGGGCGGGTGCGGTTAGTGAGGTTCACCGTTACCTCAGGGTGTTGGCGCTGAAAGTCTTTAAGGCGTGGGATCAGCCACTGGGTGCCAAAGGTGGGCACCACGGCCAGTTCAATGACGTTCGTGCCCTGCTGCCCCATCACGGACAAGGTATCGCGTTCTACGGCATCCAATTGCGTCGCCACTCGACGGCTGTAAGACAGTCCTGCTTCCGTCAGTTTCACTCCGCGCCGTGAGCGTCGAAACAGCTCGACACTTAAAAAATCCTCAAGGCTGGCGATCTGTCGGCAAATAGCGCCTTGGGTGATGGAAAGCTCCTGCGCCGCCTTGGTAAAGCTCTCGTGACGGGCTGCGGCTTCAAAGCTGACAAGGGCGGTGGTGCTGGGGATTTTTCTACGCATGTACCTTGTGCTCACATATAAAGCGCTTCTGCGCCTTTTACGATGGTTACGAAGTGACAAATTAGCACAAGCCTATGCGGAAACCTCGTTTGCTCTATGGGTAGGTACGGCCTAGGCTCCATCCACGACTTCTGATTTTCTTCACGAGGACTTATTCATGGCTGGCAAGGCAAGCTTCAACTGGATCGATCCACTGCTGCTGGATCAACAGCTCACCGAAGAAGAGCGCATGGTGCGCGACAGTGCTGAGCAGTTCGCTCAGGACAAGTTGGCACCTCGCGTGCTTGAAGCCTTCCGTCATGAAAAGACCGACCCGGCCATTTTTCGTGAGATGGGCGAAACCGGCTTGCTCGGCGCGATGATTCCCGAGCAATACGGCGGCAGTGGTTTGAACTATGTCAGCTACGGGCTGATTGCTCGCGAAGTGGAGCGGGTCGACTCCGGCTATCGTTCGATGATGAGCGTGCAGTCTTCCTTGGTGATGGTGCCGATCAATGAGTTTGGTACTGAAGCGCAAAAGCAGAAATATTTGCCGAAATTGGCGTCGGGCGAATGGATTGGTTGCTTCGGTCTGACAGAGCCTAACCATGGTTCCGATCCAGGCGCGATGATTACGCGTGCGCGCAAGGTAGATGGCGGCTACAGCCTGACCGGCGCCAAGATGTGGATCACCAATAGCCCGATTGCTGATGTATTTGTGGTCTGGGCCAAAGACGATGCTGGCGATATACGTGGGTTTGTCCTGGAGAAAGGCTGGAAAGGGCTGAGTGCTCCGGCGATTCACGGCAAGGTCGGCCTGCGAGCCTCCATCACCGGCGAAATCGTCATGGACAATGTATTTGTGCCAGAAGAGAACATCTTTCCGGACGTGCGTGGTTTGAAGGGGCCCTTTACCTGTCTTAACTCAGCGCGTTACGGCATCTCCTGGGGTGCGTTGGGCGCTGCCGAATCCTGCTGGCACACCGCTCGCCAATACACCCTTGATCGTCAGCAGTTCGGTCGTCCATTGGCGGCTACACAGTTGATCCAGAAGAAGCTCGCCGACATGCAGACCGAGATCACCCTGGCTCTGCAAGGTTGCCTGCGTTTGGGGCGGATGAAGGATGAGGGCACGGCGGCGGTCGAGATTACCTCGATCATGAAGCGCAATTCTTGCGGCAAGTCCCTGGACATCGCTCGTATGGCGCGGGACATGCTGGGTGGCAACGGTATCTCCGATGAGTTCGGGGTGGCACGACACTTGGTCAATCTGGAGGTGGTGAATACCTATGAAGGTACTCATGACGTGCATGCCTTGATTCTGGGGCGTGCGCAAACCGGTCTTCAGGCGTTCTATTAATAGGAGCATGGGCATGGGCGCGCTTTCCCACCTGCGGGTACTGGATTTATCGCGAGTGCTCGCGGGCCCCTGGGCCGGGCAGATCCTTGCAGACCTGGGGGCTGAGGTCATCAAGGTCGAACGGCCCGGTAGCGGTGACGACACGCGCGCCTGGGGGCCGCCCTTCCTTAAAGATGCCAACGGTGAAAACACCAGTGAGGCGGCGTACTACCTGTCGGCCAATCGCAATAAAGAGTCGGTGACTATCGACTTCACGCGGCCTGAAGGGCAGAAGCTGGTGCGCGATCTGGCGGCCAAGTCCGACATCCTGATCGAGAACTTCAAGGTGGGTGGGCTTGCGGCATATGGGCTGGACTACGAGTCGCTCAAGGAGGCCAATCCGGAGTTGATCTATTGCTCGATCACGGGCTTTGGCCAGACGGGGCCCTACGCGGCGCGCGCAGGTTATGACTTTATGATCCAGGGGTTGGGTGGGCTGATGAGTCTGACCGGTCGACCCGAGGGGGATGATGGCGCCGGGCCGGTGAAAGTTGGCGTGGCGTTGACTGATATTCTCACGGGGCTTTATTCGACCGTGGCGATCCTGGCAGCGCTGGCTCATCGGGATCATGAGGGCGGTGGGCAGCATATCGATATGGCGCTGCTCGATGTTCAGGTGGCGTGTCTGGCTAACCAAGCCATGAATTACCTGACAACGGGGTTGCCACCCAGGCGGCTTGGCAATGCCCATCCGAATATCGTGCCTTATCAGGACTTCCCCACTGCCGATGGTGATTTCATCCTGACGGTGGGTAATGACGGGCAGTTCCGCAAGTTTGCAGAGGTGGCCGGGCACCCGCAGTGGGCTG